>NZ_JANOQD010000015.1:0-19517 GCF_031422135.1 Flavobacterium sp.
CAGAAAAAATACGGTTGAAAAAGAAGGTTTATCATCAGAAGACAATGGCAAAATTGCTTCTATCAAAGTGAAATTTTCTCCAATGTTTAAAATGAACAGAGTAGGAGCAAAAAGCAGAGAAAATACTGAAGCAAAAGAATAGTTATAATTATTAATTCGTTGAAAATGGCAAGCAGGGATGGTTGCCATTTTTTTTGCTTTTTATACCGAGATATTTATTAAAAACTATTACATAAATCTATGAATATTAAAACTTTTACAAATAGTTATATAACATGCAATTAACTATGTTTTACAACCTTTATAGAAATTAATTTCTAAATAAAATCAAGATGAAAACTTCAAATAGTTTCAAAATCGCTGACGAAATGAAATTGATGACGGACAAAATGTATACCATTAAAATGTCTGACAACATTGATGCAGATTATGTTGAAATGATGATACCGCATCATGAAACTGCGGTTGTTATGGCAAAACAACAATTGCAATTTGGGAAACAAGATGTTTTATTAGAACTATCAAAAAACATTATAGATGACCAAACATTTGAAATAAACAAATTCAAAAATTGGCAAACCAAAAACTAGAAATTATGTTAGAAGTCAAAAAAGAAGGAGTTATTTTAAGTAAAACGAATAACGGTTTTGAAATCGATGGTGTTCTAAATCCAGCCGTGATTCATTATGGTGATTTTATACATATTTTTTATCGTGCGGTTGCTAAATTTAATTATTCAAGCATTGGTTATGCTAAACTAAAAACACCTTTAGAAGTAGTCGAACGATTAGATGTGCCTGTGATTTTTTCGCAATTTGAATACGAACAACACGGTGTAGAAGATCCAAGAATTGTAAGAATTGACGAAATATTTTATCTCTCTTATTGTGGTTTTGATGGCGTAAATGCACTCGGTGCCTTAGCTACTTCAACAGATTTAATCAATTGGACAAAACAAGGCGTTATTGTGCCTCAATTAATGTTTGATGAGTTCAAGCGTTTGGCAGAATCAAAAGGCGAATTAAATGAAAAATATTTACGATACAATGAACACGAAAGAATCAAGGAACGAAAAGGCAAAAAAGTTTTAATTTGGGATAAAAACGTGGTCTTTTTTCCTCGTAGAATAAATGGAAAACTGCATTTCTTACATCGAATAAAACCAGATATTCAATTAGTTTGTATACATGAATTAAGCGAACTCACACCTGATTTTTGGCAAAATTATTTATTGCATTTCAAAGACTATATAGTCATTTCGCCAAAACTCAAACACGAAATCAGCTACATTGGTGGTGGTTGTCCTCCTATTGAAACCAAAGAAGGTTGGTTGCTAATTTATCATGGAGTTCATGATACCGAAAAAGGCTATGTCTACTGTGCTTGTGTTGCTTTGTTGGATTTAGAAAATCCTCAGAAAGAATTGGCACGATTGCCTTATCCACTATTTAAACCAGAACTCGATTGGGAATTAAAAGGAGAAGTGAATAATGTTTGTTTTCCAACAGGTTCATGTGTTTTTGGTGACACACTTTATATTTATTATGGCGCAGCCGACGAGCAAATTGCTTGTGCATCAGTATCCTTATCAGAATTAATAAAAGAATTACTAGCAAATAAAAAACAAGATGAAAAATAGAACAGACATTATTAAAAACCAGGAGTTTTCACTTAACACGAATCTTAAAAACCGAAACTATTTAAATTTTAATTTTAAAAAACGGGAAACTATTTTACCTGAAATTTTATTTATTACATCTTTCCCACCACGCGAGTGCGGCATTGCCACTTATTCTCAGGATTTGATTGATGCTTTAAACACTAAATTCAAAAAATCATTCAATATTATTGTTGCTGCTTTAGAATTAGGATCAGATAAACATGATTATTCTGGTTCTGTTGAATATGTTTTAGAGACAGATAACCAAAATTCATATCTCAAATTAGCTGAAGATATTAATAAAAATAATGCTATTGAATTGGTCGTTATCGAGCACGAATTTGGTTTATTCAAAACCAATGAATCCGATTTCATAGAATTCCTAAAATCAATAAAAAAACCAATTGTTTTGGGCTTTCATACAGTTTTGCCAAATCCTAATTTAACTCTACAAAAAACGGTCTTGGAAATTGATAGTTGCGTCGATTCATTCATTGTAATGACAAAATCAGCAGCAAAATTATTAGTAGAAGATTATAAAATTAGTATTGACAAAATTAACATAATTCCACACGGAACGCATTTAGTTGAACATTCAAACAAAGATATATTAAAAGAAAAATACAATATAGCAGGACGAAAAATTATTTCCACTTTTGGATTGTTGAGCTCAGGAAAATGCATCGAAACATCGATTAATGCTTTGCAAACTATCGTTAAAGAAGAACCTAATGTATTATTTTTAGTAATAGGTAAAACGCATCCTACTGTAGTAAAAAATGAAGGTGAAATTTACCGAGAAAGTTTACAAAAAACAATCGCCGATTTACATTTAGATCACAACGTAAAATTCATCAATCAATACTTACCATTAAATGAATTGTTGGATTATTTACAGCTTACCGATATTTATTTGTTTACTTCTAAAGACAGACATCAAGCCGTTTCAGGTACTTTCTCTTATGCAATAAGTTGTGGTTGTCCAATTATTTCAACTCCTATTCCGCATGCTGTAGAAGTTTTACAAAATGGAACCGGAATAATAATCGATTTTGAAAATCCACAACAATTAGCAGAACAGGTAATTAAATTACTAAATGATAAACAATTGCGTAAAAGTATTTCGGCTAATGGAATACACAAATTAGCACCAACTGCTTGGGAAAATTCGGCAATCGCTCATGCCAAATTATTTAAAAAACAGAATGATACTATAAAGTTGCATTATTCACTTCCTGAAATTAATCTGAAACATTTCAAAAATTTAACTACTTCATTTGGTATGATTCAATTTTCAGAAATCAATCAACCCAATCTCAATTCAGGTTATACTTTAGATGATAACGCACGTGCTTTAGTAGCCATTTGCCAACATTTTGAATTAACTAAAGATGCATCTGATATAAAGTACATTCTGTTGTATTATAAATTTATTAAACATTGCTTACAATCAGAAGGTTACTTTTTAAACTATGTTGATGAAAATAGAAAATTCACCAAACAAAATAATGAAAATCTAGCCGATGCAAACGGTAGAGCCATTTGGGCACTAGGTTACCTAATTTCAATTAGTGATTTATTACCAGAAGATTTGATTTTAGATGCACAATTAACTATTCAAAAAACATTTAATTACATTGATAAAATCCATTCTCCACGAGCCATGTCATTTATTATTAAAGGAATTTATTACAGTAATAAAAACACAAAAAAACTAGTTAATACAATGTTTATTAATCATTTAGCTAATCGTTTGGTTCAAATGTTCCGACACGAATCAAAACCCAATTGGGAATGGTATGAAAGCTATTTAACCTATGGAAACAGCATCATCCCCGAAGCCATGTTGTGTGCTTATTTGCAAACAGGAGATGAAATTTACAAAGATATTGCTAAAACTTCATTTGATTTTTTACTATCAAAAATCTTTACAGAAAACACTATAAAAGTGATTTCAAATAAAGGTTGGATGCAAAGCGATTTATCAAAAAATAATGAGAAAATAGGAGGAGAACAGCCCATTGATGTGGCGTATACCATTATTGCACTAAGTTCATTTTATGAGGCATTTAATGATTTTACTTATTTACAAAAAATGGAATTGGGTTTTAGTTGGTTTTTAGGGAATAATCATTTAGAGAAAATTATTTACAATCCGTCTACTGGCGGATGCTATGACGGTTTGGAAGAAGATTACATCAATTTAAACCAAGGAGCAGAATCGACAGTCAGTTATTTGATGGCACGATTAAAAATGGAAAAAGATTTTAATCTAAAAAACAAAAAAAGTAGTTCAGAAATAAATTTTCAGAAGCCAATAGTTCAAAAAAGTAGCATTTCAATTTAAAAATAAAAAATCATGGCAATTAAAAAAATCCACACATTCACTCCAAAAAAAAGTGATGCTAAGAAAAAAATGGAAGCAGCAAACTCCAAAACTAAATCAGCAAATTCAAAACAAAGCAATAAAAGAAAGCGGAATGAATTTGGAGACGACGATTTAATTTAAAAACTAATTTTAAACACTATGGACACACCAAAACAAGATTTATACATACTAGAAGAAAATACTTTATCTTCTGCTAATTTGATGAATTTTTTAAATAAAAGATTCAACAAATCACTTAACATTTCCATTTTTATAGATGGTGAAAGTTTATTGAAAAAAATAGATACAGAAACCGCAATTGTTGTTCTGGATTACGATTTAAAAGGAGAAAGAGCAGACAAATTATTAATCGATATTAAAAAGATAAATCCAACTACCGAAGTTATAATTCTTTCTTCTGACGATGAAATCGGAACTGCTATTGATGCTTATAGAAAAGGCGCTAAAATTTTTGTTCATAAAGGCAAAAATGATTTAAAAAATATACATTCTATAGTTTATCGAATTATCTATTATCCGGTTAAAATTATCCAGCGTTTTTTTGGCTTTAAAGAACTTTTAGCCATCTTTATTGTTGAAGTGGCATATATCGGAATGTTCGTTTTTATTGGAATGTTTGTATTCTTTCGAAATTAAAATCACACTAAAAAAAATAAAAAATTATGATACCAAAAATTGGAATATCCGAAATTAATCTTCAAAAAAGCATTAATCTTTTAACCGTTGTTTTATCTGATGAAATGACGTTATACATCAAAACACGAAAATTTCATTGGAATGTTGCTGGCGAAAGTTTTATGGAATTGCATAAGTTATTCGAATCGCAATACTCAGAATTAGAGGCAATTGTAGATATCGTTGCCGAAAGAATTAACAAACTTGGAGGAAAAACCATTGGAACAATGAATGAATTTACCTTGCTTACAAGAATCATTGAACATCCAAACAAATATCCAGTACAAAAAGCAATGATCTCCGAATTATTATCGGATCATGAATTACTAATCGAAGATCTACGAAAGGACATTGATTTATGTTCTGAAGAAAATCATGATGCAGGAACTGCCGATATGCTAACTGGAATCTTACAACAACACGAATCGATAGCATGGATTTTAAGAAGATATCTCAATTAAAATAAAAACAGTATAAATCAAATGAAAAATACAACTAATGTTTCAAAATCGGAAAAATTGTTAGAGGACAAACTTTTAAAAGATATTGAATACCCAGCAACGGAAGATATTTATAATCAATTTGAAAAGGAATCTGAAATTGATCCAGAAGATACCTCAAAAAAGAAAGAAGTTATCAAAATAGCCGAAAATCCAACTTGGAACGAAAAAAACTTCAATCAAGATAAATCAGGAAACGATTTAGATGTTCCAGGATCAGAGCTCGATGACAACCAAGAAAACATTGGAAGTGAAGACGAGGAAAATAATTCGTATAGCATTGGTGGCGATAATCACAACGATTTAGAAGAAGATAATCAATAGAAAAATGAAAGTAGCCATTTTTGGAACGCAATTTTACGAACGGGAATATTTCAATAAATACAATATCGGTCAAAAACACGAATTGGTTTTTTTTGATGAAACCTTAAACATAAAAACAATCAATCTAGCGAAAGGTTTCGAGGCAGTTTGTGCTTTTGTAACCGATGCAATTGACAAAAAATGTATTAAGAAATTATCAGAATTTGGTGTAAAACTTATCGATTTACGAAGTGCAGGATACAATAATGTTGATATTGAATCGGCTAGGAATCATAATATAAAAGTTTTAAGAGTTCCGAACTATTCGCCACAAGCTGTAGCAGAACAAGCCATTGCATTGATTTTGACTTTAAATAGAAAAACGCACAAAGCTTATAATCAGGTGCGTGAAAACAATTTTTCGTTACAAAATTTAATGGGTTTTAATTTATTCGGAAAAACAATTGGAGTTGTAGGAACTGGGAAAATAGGTCGTGCATTTTGTAGTATTATGTTGGGTTTTGGATGCAAAGTAATAGCGCATGACATTAAAGAAAACGACGATTTAAAACAAAAAGGCGTTAAATACAAAGCCTTTGAAAAATTACTTTCCGAATCGGATATTATTTCTATTCACTGTCCATTAAATTCAGAAACCAATCATTTATTTGATAAAAAAGCATTTGATAAAATTAAAAAAGGAGTAATGATTATCAATACGAGTCGCGGTGCAATCATCAATACAGAAGATGCAATTGTGGCGCTAAAAAAAGAACAAATTGGATATTTAGGCATGGATGTTTATGAGAACGAAAGTAATTTGTTTTTTAGAGATTTATCGCAATCTGTTATTCAAGATGATCTTTTTGGGCGATTATTGTCGTTTAACAATGTTTTAATCACGCCTCATCAGGCATTTTTTACCAAAGAAGCAGTAACTGAAATAGCTAAAATAACAATTAAAAATTTTACTGATTTTGAAGAGAATGAAGTATTAGAAAATGAAATTAAACTTTAAAAATAAATAATCATGATACGAACAGCAAAAGCCCATTGGGAAGGAAATCTCAAAGAAGGAAAAGGAACATTATCCACGCAAAGTGGCGTTCTTGAAAACACAAATTACAGCTTTAAAACCCGCTTTGAAGAAGGAGAAAAAGGTACAAATCCAGAAGAATTATTAGCAGCAGCACATGCGGGTTGCTTTACAATGGCAGTTTCGTCAATGCTAAATGCAAAAGGGATTACAGCAAACAAACTCAACACAGAAGCCACTTTAACAATGGAAGGATTGAACATTACAACAATTCATTTAAATATTACAGGAACGATTCCTGGAATAAACGCTGAAGAGTTTGCAACCATTACCAAAGATGCAGAAAAAAACTGTTTAATTTCTAAAGTATTAAATATCCCAATAACTTCTGAAGCACACTTTGAAATTTAAAAACCAACTAAATTCTGTTTGACCATTTTCTGTTAATTTGTCAAGTTGGCCCAACGACATCTAAAACACAATGGGTTTTCCAACTTTCCGCCAGTGACCAACGAAATGGTACACGAGTTAGATAGTCTTTAATTAACGTATGAAAGATGGTTATTCAGAATTTTATTTTATAAATATTGAGAATAAATTAAAAATTAAATTAAAATGAATACTACAAAAAATTTAGACAAAACAGAAGGAATTTCCAAATTGAAGAAATTGGTAGAAACTATTACAACTTGTTTCTTTTGTACTGATATAAACAACCAAAATGGCTCTACAACTACTGTTGTGACAGCTCAAGAAGTAGATGAAGAAGGAAATATATGGTTTTTTAGCGGTTTGGATACAGATAGAAATAGAAATATTGAACTTGATAAAAAGGTTCAACTATTTTTTTCAGATACTAGTAAAAATATTTATTTAGTATTAAATGGTGAAGCAGAAATTGTAATAGATAAAATAAAAATGGAGAAATTATGGAGTCCTTTCTTGAAAATTTGGTTCAAAGATGGCGTTGTTGACACTAATATTTCGCTAATCAAAGTAAGCTCAATTGATGCCCATTATTGGGACAATGAAGGAGGGAAAATGGTCAACTTTATCAAAATGATTGCATCAGTTGTAACAGGAAAAGATTTTGTCGATGCAGTAGAAGGAAAAATTAAAATATAAACAAATGAAAATAGTAATTGTATTAACATCGCACAGCAAATTAGGAAATACAGATGATAAAACTGGTTTTTGGATAGAAGAATTTGCAACACCATATTATATATTTCAAGATGCAAGAGTCAAAATTACATTGGCTTCCCCAAATGGTGGACAACCTCCAATTGATCCCAAAAGTGATACTCCAGATAACCAAACTGAGTCAACAGTTCGTTATAAAAAAGACAAAAAATTATTAGAATTGATGGCTACTACAACCAAGTTACAAGAAATTTCAGCCACAAATTTTGATGCAGTTTTTTTTCCTGGTGGTCACGGACCATTATGGGATTTAGCCACCGATAAAAATTCCATAAAACTAATTGAAGATTTTTGGGATGCAAAAAAACCAGTAGCAACAGTTTGTCATTCGCCATCGGTTTTGTTGAATGTAAAAGATGAAGATGGCGACTATTTAGTGAAAGGTAAAAAAGTAACAGGTTTTTCTAATACGGAAGAAATCGCTGTCCAACTGGATAAAATTGTTCCTTTTTTGCTTGAAGATGAATTAAAAAAGAAAGGCGCAATGTATTCTAAAAAAGAAGATTGGACAAGTTATGTTGTAAAAGATGGATTGCTAATTACAGGTCAAAATCCTGCGTCATCGGGTGAAGTGGCAAAAGAATTGTTGAAACTTTTAAAAAATAAATAATCCATTGTGGATTATAAAGACTATTACAAAATGTAAGAAATAGATAAAAAAGCTGAAGAAGGTTTTAAATTAGTCAATGAAGCCAATGAAGTTATAGGAAATCCCGAAAAGCGATAACAATATGATGTGTTGGGCGAATACTGGAAACAAAACCAGAAAAGTAGCTATTTAGTTTATTTATAGATATTTCACTTCCAAAATCTTTAAATTTTCATCAAAAAAATACTGCCTTTGAACTCCCGTTGGTATGTTCAAATGTAGAATTTTTACTTGGCTTATGTTTTCCAAATACATCACCAAAGCACGCAAACTATTACCATGAGCCACAATTAAAACATTTTTATTGCCTTTTAATTTTGGTTCAATTTCTTGTTTATAATACGGAATTGTTCTGTTGTAAGTATCTTCTAAACTTTCGCCATCAGGTGGTCGAATAGCATAACTTCTTCGCCAAATTTCGACTTGTTTCAAACCATATTTAGAAATGGTTTCATCTTTATTTAAACCCTGTAAACTGCCATAATTTCTTTCGTTTAAAGCTTTGCTTTCTATAACTTTAATGTTAGTTTGATGAATTTCTTCAAGAATAATTCGCAAACTTTCTTGGGCTCTTTTTAAAGTTGAAGTATACCCAAAATCGAATCGAATATTCATTAATTTCTTTCCTGTCAATTCGGCTTCTTGTATGCCAAATTTTGTCAAGCCAATGTCCAAACTTCCCGTAAATCGATTTTCTAAATTATAAATCGATTGTCCATGACGAACTAAAATGAGGTTTGCCATGATTTGATATTTTAATAATTCAAACTTGCTCCAAAACCTATTCCCATATCACTGTCGTAATGCGTTGTTACGCCAAAGTTTCTTTTGATAATATATCTAAATCCTGCCATGTATTCTTTATCGGTATTCCACATTAAGTTCATTCGCAAGCGTTTAGAAACTGGAATGTCCATTCGTTCAAATTGCAATCTGAAATTTCCATCGGTAAAAACTTCAGCTTGTACTTTTATAAGCATTGGTAAAGTGTATTCTAATCCGGTACTAAAAACGGCTCGATTGTCTTTGGTGTTGGATTGATTGAATAGATTTTTCTCCATTTCGCCATCCAATTTTCGGTAACGCCAATCGAAACCTACAAACGGCATAATCCATTGCATTTTACCGAGATATCTTCCAATATGAGTTTCAGTTTCATAACCGTGATGATCGGTATAACCCAATCGCCATTCGGTTCCTATGCTCCAACGTGTATTTCCAAATAGTATCATTCCGTCATTTCCATTGGTTGCAAAATCATTTTCGCCCATAAAATGAAATTTTCGGTCTTCGCCAAATAATTTTCGTTGTGCCAATTTTGTATTTGGAATTAATGGATTGGGAACTTGATTTTCATAAGTAAAAACTCTGCCCATTCCAGCCATCATATGGTACAAAATATGACAATGAAAAAACCAATCGCCTTCAACATTGGCGTTGAACTCTATAACATCGGTTTCCATAGGCATAATATCGATGGTATTTTTGAGAGGTGCATAGTCGCCTTGTCCGTTGATTATTCTAAAATCATGACCGTGCAAGTGCATTGGGTGTCGCATCATCGAACCATTATACAAAGTAATTCTAACATTTTCACCTTTTTTAATTAAAATTTTATCAGTTTCGGAAATTACTTTGTTGTCTAAACTCCAAACGTAGCGGTTCATGTTTCCAGACAATTCAAATTTTAATTCCTTTACAGGTGCATCTTTTGGAAGATTGGTTTTAAAAGGCGATTTTAACATTGCGTAGTTTAAAGTTGTGATTTCAGAAAGTTCATTGCTGTTATAATTGTTTTCAGACATATTCATATCACTCCTATTGTGTTTAGAATGATCCATTTTTTTATCATCGCTTTTTTCTATTTTCTCTTCTCTATTTTCTTTTTTTTCCTCGCCAGTGATTTCGGGATACATTACCACATTCATATCCATTTGGTTGTAGGACATACTCATTCCCATATCGTCTAGATCACCATTCATTTTCATCATATCGTTCATCATTTTCATACCTTCAAAATATTTTAATTTTGGCAAAGGCGAAACCAATTGTTTGATACCTTCTCCAATATATAATGAGGCCGACTTTGTTCGGTCTTCGGAAGTTACCAAAAATTCGTAAGCGGTTTTGTCGGCAGGAATGGTTACAATAATATCATACGTTTCAGAAACTGCCACGATTAATCTATCGACTTCTACAGGTTCTACATCGTTACCATCATTAGCAACAACAGTAATTTTTCCGCCTGCATAATTTAGCCAGAAATAGGTTGATGCACCACCATTTGAAATTCGCAAACGTACTTTGTCCAACGCCTTATAAGGTGTAGCTTGTAATTGCGATAATTGGTTTTCGTTCTTACCGTTGATTAGAAATTTATTGTAATACACATCGCTTACGTCCATTGCATTCATTCGTTTCCATTCGTTGGCAATTTTTGTTTTGAAATGTCCAGCACGGATTGCTTCGGCATAACTTTGGGTAGTTCCTTTTTGAATGGCAAACCAATCGGTTGCGTTGTGTAGCATTCGGTGTACATTATCAGGATTTACGTCTGTCCATTCGCTTAAAATTATTGGAACAGTTGGTAAATCGTCAATACCTTTACGGAAAGTTTCGTCTTCTGATTTTTTATTCAAAATCATAGAACCATACATTCCGATTTGCTCTTGTAAACCCGAATGGCTGTGATACCAATGTGTGCCGTTTTGAATTATTGGGAATGAATATTTGTGTGTTGTACCAGGTTTAATTGGCATTTGGGTTAAGTAAGGAACGCCATCCTCTTTATTGGGCAACATCAATCCGTGCCAATGTAATGATGTGCTTTCTTTTAACTCATTATGTACATAAATTTCTGCAATATCGCCTTCAGTAAATGTTAATGTTGGCATCGGAATTTGTCCGTTTACTGCTATGGCGTGTTTTGGTTTATCGCCAAAAGTTACTATTGTATCTCGCACATAAAGGTCGTAACGAACTGTTTTAGAAATTGTTTCATTTATTACTGATTTCTTTTTTGTTTTTTCTTTGATTAAAGTCATTCCACAAATCGGACAATTTCCAGGTTTGCTTTCGTGAATTTGTGGATGCATTATACATGTATAAAACGTTTGTTTCGTTCTGTTTTGTGCAACTACAAAATGATTAATAGAAAATATAAATACTATAATTAATAATTTTAATTTCATTACATTTTTTTTTTAATAAATTATCATCAATTTTTTAAAATTGATGATAATTTACTTTAAGAATAATTAATACTGATAAATAATTGGTAATAAATCTATAAGAGTTTATTATGTTTTTTTAACTAAATTCATTCCACATTTTGGACATTTACCTGGTTTATCACTTGTTACTTCTGGATGCATAGGACAGCTATAATTCATAACTGCCATTTTTTTCATTTTTTTAGTTTCCATTTTTTTCATTTTATCGTTACACATTTTTCCACTCATTTCCATACAATCACCATTTTTCATTTGCATTTTTGTACCATCTTTCATGGTGCATTCACCATTAGTCATGCAAGTTGTACCATTTTTCATGACCATGTCTTTGTTCATTGGCATTGTTTTACCGTTTTTCATAACCATCATTTTGCCGTCTTTCATCATACAACAATCTTTCATCATTGCATGCTTTTTGGTTGTTTGTGCATTGACATGTAACGAAATTACCATCAAAAACAAAGTTAAAAATGAAGCCATTTTTGCAGAAATCAATCTTTGTGTTCTCATACTATATTTATTTTGATTTTCTTCAGGTCTGCTGTTACCCAGTCTTCAGTCTTGCTGTTGCCCAATTTAATTTCTAAAGTTTCAAATTCCTCAATCGTAAAGCATTTACAATCACAGAAACCGAACTAAAACTCATTGCCAATGCCGCAATCATAGGCGATAGTAAAATTCCAAAAAATGGATATAAAAGGCCAGATGCAATGTGTACTCCTAAAACATTATAAAAGAAAGCAAAGAATAAATTTTGTTTGATGTTTCCCATCACAGCATGGCTCAAATTCTTGGCTTTTACAATGCCCTGTAAATCACCTTTAACTAATGTGATTTTGGCGTTTTCAATGGCAACATCAGTTCCTGTTCCCATGGCAATTCCAATATCGGCTTGTGCTAGAGCAGGCGCATCATTTATGCCGTCTCCAGCCATAGCTACAATTTTTCCTTCGGCTTGTAAACGTTTGATTTCGTTTAATTTGTCTTCAGGCAAGCAACCTGCTTTATAGGATGTTAAATGTAATTCATCTGCAACTGCTTTGGCTGTATTTACATTATCTCCAGTCAACATAATGACTTCAACGCCTTGTCGAATTAATTCTTTAATTGCATCTTTGCTAGATGTTTTTATGGCATCGGAAATGGATACAAAGCCTACAGCAATCCCATCAATAGCAATGTATGAAACGGTTTTGCCTAGTTTTTGTTCTTCAATAATTTTGTTTTCTAAATCGTCAGAAATTGTGGCTTTGACTTGTTCCATTAGTTTTTTATTGCCTAATGCCACTTTTTTATTAGACACAGTTCCTGTAACTCCTTTTCCTGCAACGGCTTCAAAATCTTTTACTTTTGTTAATGAAATGGTTTTTGATTTAGCAAAATTCACCACTGCCTGCGCTAGTGGATGTTCGCTATATTGATTTAAGGAGGCGATGTTTTGTAACAAATTATCTTCTTCACTGTTTGAGGAATAAATTTTCTCAACGGATGGTTTTCCTTCCGTAATCGTTCCTGTTTTATCAGTTATAAGAACATTTACTTTGTTCATGTTCTCTAAGGCTTCGGCATTTTTTATCAAAACACCCAATTGCGCTCCTTTACCAACGCCAACCATTACCGACATGGGTGTTGCCAAACCCAATGCACACGGACAAGCAATAATTAAAACGGCAATGGCATTGATAAAACCGTAAACCAATGCGGGTTCTGGACCAAATTTTGCCCAAACTAAAAAAGTAATGATTGAAATAATCACTACAATTGGCACAAAGTACATGGCAATACTATCAGCCAATTTTTGGATTGGTGCTTTCGATCGGCTGGCATCATTGACCATTTGTACAATTTGAGAAAGTAAGGTTTCTGAACCTACTTTTTCAGCCACCATCAGAAACGATTTGTTGCCGTTTATAGTTCCTGCGATTACGTTGTCTTCTTTCTTTTTGTCCACAGGAATCGGTTCGCCAGTTATCATTGACTCGTCGATGCTACTTTCGCCATCAGTTATTTTTCCATCAACTGGAATTTTGTCACCAGGTTTTACAAGTAATATATCATTTTTTTTAATATCGTGAATAGAAATTACTTTATCGTTCCCATCAACTACCAAAATCGCTTCGGTTGGAGCGAGTTTTAATAATTCTTTAATAGCGCCACTGGTTTGGCTGTGTGCTTTGGCTTCAAGCAATTGTCCCAATAAGACCAAGGTTAGAATTACTGCTGTGGCTTCAAAATATAATAAAACTGCTCCAGTTTCTGTTTTGAATTCGTTAGGAAAAATATTAGGAAAAAACATACCGACTAAACTGAATAAGAAAGCAACTCCTGTTCCAATTCCAATAAGCGTAAACATATTCAAATTCCATGTTATAATCGATTTCCATGCTCGAACAAAAAACATCCAACAGGCATAAAAAACTACTGGAAGCGTAAGAATTAATTGTACCCAATTCCATTTTGAAGCGTCCATTATTTTGAGTAACGGATTATTTTGAATCATTTCTATCATTGCAATAGCAAAAACTGGAACTGTAAAAATAACTGCCACTTTCATTTTTTGGACCAAATCTTTATAGGTTTTTTGGTCTTCAGAATCACTCGGATTCATTGGAACCAAATCCATTCCACAAATAGGACATGAACCAGATTGATCTTTAATAATTTCAGGATGCATTGGACAAGTAAACAAGGTTTTAGCAACGATTGTAGGTGTCATAGATATTTTGATGTGTTAAGTAACATTTAAAACAAAAGATGTATTTCGCACACACAAAAGTATTGATGCTTTTAGGATGAATTATTACAGATTAATTAGTTTAAGTTATATAATTCACAGTAAATTATAGTCAAATTAAATTATTTATTTTTCAGTAGATGAAGTGAAGAAATTCAAACATTTAAATTGAATTGAAAGGTGTGAATTATAAAACATTTCAGATGTTTTATATAACAAATAATCACTTTTTGATTGCCAAATTTGTGTAGTTATAAATTTAAAAGATTAAAATAAAATGTATACCATTTCAATTATTTCATCTAGCATTAGAACGGGTCGAAAAAGTCACAATGTAGCCTTGTATTTTCAAAAATATTTGTCTGATCATTTTTCGGCAAACGTAGAAATTCTCGATTTAAAAAGTTACAATTTTCCGCTCTTTGAAGCACCTTTGAAATACCAAAAATCACCAAGCTTAGACGTATTGGAATTTAAAAACAAAATTATCGCTTCCGATGGAGTGATTATCGTTTCACCAGAATACAACGGAAGCTTTCCTGCAAGTTTAAAAAATGTAATCGATCTTTTATATGAAGAATGGCATCGAAAACCGGTAGCTTTTTCTACTGTTTCTTCAGGTGATTTTGGAGGTTTACAAGCTTTAACGCAATTACAATTTATATTTTGGAAAATAAGAGCTTGGACATTTACAGCTAATTTTCCAGTAGCAAAAGTTCAAGATAAGTTTGACGATTATGGTGTTCCAACAAATAAACAAGAAACCGATGATTTTGCAAAACTGTTTATCGATGAATTTTTTGAATGCATTAAATCAAGTAAAAAATAATTTAATGAGCAATATCCTAAAACTATCCGTACTCTTTTTATTGATTTTTGGATGCAAAAAAGAAGAATCTATCACTTCAAATGTGATTCAGAAACATGATTCTACAGCTATTTTTTTTGACGAATCATCTATCAATTCTTTTTTTGTAACTAATCCTCAAAACGAAACTATAAAAAAAGATGTAATGCTGTTTTACAAAAATCGGAACTTAGAATATGCTTGGTTCAATAAAAAAGGAATGAAACAATCCGTTCCAAATTTTTACAATCAATTGGTTAATTATAGTACTGATTTTGATGATAATAGTTTCAATAATGTACAATTAGACACTTTAATCACTTTATTGAAAACACAAAAGAGTGATTTTAAAACAGAATTTAAACAAATCGAAAATTTAGAGTTATTGCTCACAACAACCTTTTTTAAATATTCTAATAAAGCTTTTGGAGGCATTAATAAAACGCCTCATCAACTAGATTGGTATATTCCGCGAACCAAAAAAAATTATCTAGTTGTATTGGATTCATTAATTCTTAAAGATAAAAACGAGGCAATTTATGAACCTGTAAATCTATACTATTCTAAACTAAAAGAAAAACTTCGATTGTATCGAGATATTCAGAAAAAAGGTGGTTTTCCGATAATTAAAATGAAGGAAGAATTTCTTTTTAAAAATGAATCTGATTCTGTTTTGATTCAAGTTAAACAAAGACTTTTTTTATCGGGTGATTTAAGTAAAAATGACAATAACGTATTGTATACTATGGAATTATCCAATGCAATTTCTAATTTTCAGCAACGAGTTGGTTTACCTGAAAACGGAAAATTAGACTTCAAAACAATTGCCGAAATGAATAAAACAGTTGATTTTCGAATAAAACAGATTATAATCAATTTAGAGCGTTTGCGTTGGGTTCCTGTTGAAGTTGAGAATGATCATATTTTGGTGAACATTCCAGAATATAAACTGCATGTTTTTGAAAACAAAAAACTGATTTGGGAAACCAATGTTGTTGTAGGAAAAGAAGCAAAGCAAACAGTTATTTTTAAAGGAAAAATAGCAACTGTTGTGCTTAATCCATATTGGAATATTCCAAATAGCATTATTAATAACGAAATTTTGCCAAAACTAAAACGCAATTCCATTTATTTAAGTAGAAATAATATGGAAGTAGTTGCGGGAAATAAAGTAATTAACGCTTCTAAAATAAATTGGAAAAAGTATTCAAAAAACATTCCTTTTGAAATTCGTCAAAAACCTGGAAAAGATAATTCATTAGGAAAAATGAAATTTCTTTTTCCTAATGGATATAATATCTATTTACACGATACGCCAGCAAAAGAACTTTTTAGTCAAAGCAAAAGAGATTTTAGTCATGGTTGCATTCGAGTTGAAAATCCTAAAAAGTTAGCCATGTATTTACTTCAAAAAGATAAAACTTGGAATCAAATAAAAGTAGATTCTGTTTTGCAAACGAATGAAGAAACTAAAATAACAATACATCCAACAATACCAGTTTACATTGTTTATTTCACAGCTTGGGTTGACAGTAAAGGAAATTTGAATTTCAGAAACGATATTTACAATTTAGATGAGGAATTAGCAAAAGAGATTTTTGTTGATTGATTTCAATCATAATTTAAGTTTAAAAAATTAAAAAGTAGGAAATATGAATAAGATAGTAGTAGCCACCGATTTTTCTGTCAATTCCAAAAAAGGGATTCTTTTTGCATTGCAACTGGCATCGCAAACCAATTGTGAACTGATTTTTTATAATGTTGTCACCATTTTTAGACCTACAATTTGGGACAATGTCTATTACGAACAGTTTGAATATGATGAGCTTGAAAGAAGTCAGCAATTTATCGAAAAGTTTGTTGCTACTATTCTTCATAAAGCTAATTTTTCAAAAATAAATTACAAATGTGTTTGCGAAGTCGGAATGATTGCTGGTAATCAGATCATTGCGTATGCAAAAACAATCAATGCAAAATACATTTGTGTAAGTACGGTTGGTGCTGGAAAACTAGATCAATTATTCGGTACAACCGCTTCTGAATTGATAACTTTTTCGTCAATACCAGTAATTATTGTTCCTAAAAATTACCGTATAAATGCAATTAAATCAATGTTTTTTGCATCCGATTTTAAGTATTTTGAAGAAGAATTAAAAAAAATTGAAGGTTTTTTGAGCCCAATAAAAGTAAAATTAGACATATACCATTATGACTATAAATCAATTCTGGCTGTTTATAAAAATAAATTTGATAAAATACGAGAAAAGCATCAATCAAAAAATATAACATTTAATTATAAAAAATTAGATTCTGGAACTTCACTTTTAGATCATATAGAAAAAGACATTTCTCGAGCAAAACCTTCTATTGTAGTTCTTTTCACAAAACAAAATCGCAATTGGTTCAACCGTTTGTTTCTATCGAGTTTATCTGCGGAGTTGGCATTTGATACCAAAACGCCAATGTTGGTTTTTAAGAAACATAATATATGAATTTTGAAACTTATTTAAAAATTTATATAACAAAGTAAACGTCTAATTTATTGAATTTTACCATTATAAAATAACATTAATTTTAAATCAAAAATAAAATGGAAATCGAAAAAACTATTGAAGTTTTAAATACCCTAATCGTAATTAATAACGACCGAATAGAAGGATACAAAACAGCAGAAGCAGAAGCTCAAGAAACCGATTTAAAAATGCTTTTTTCAGATATGATGGAAACAAGTGTGCAAAACCGAAAAGAATTGGTTGCAGAAGTTACAAGTCTTGGAGGAACTCCCGATGAAGGAACAAGAGTTACAGGAAAATTTTTTAGAGTTTGGATGGATGTAAAAGCTGCATTTACTGGAAACGACCGAAAAGCAATATTAAATTCATGCGAATATGGCGAAGATGTGATACTCGAAACCTACAAAAAAGTATTGATTGAAAATCATCAAGATACCAACTCCAAAGAGCAAGATATGTTAAACAAACATTATGTATTATTGAAATCAGATCATGATAAAGTAAAGCAATTAAGAGATTTAATTGAAAAGCAAAAAAATTAATATACAGATCAATATTATTTAGTCAAGAGAAGAAAATTTCACCAAATCTATAATTTTGGTACTAACAAATAAAATTGATATTCTATGCCTACACGATTTCAATAATCGTGTAGGTTTTTTAATTTATGAATCAACATGATGTGTGAATTTTGCAACTTTTGTGTAAAGTTATATAATAATTTAACTATCTGATATAACGAATTTTACTATATCAAAACAACTAAAAGAAACTGAGTTACAATGGATACATCAAAAACAATCGAAGCTTTTAATTCACTTATAGTCATTAATAATGACCGAATTGAAGGATACCGAACCGCTTCTGAAACTATTGAAGATGAAGAGTTACAATTATTCTTTTCTAACTTAAGTAAAACTAGTGTTGAATGTAAAAAAGAGCTTATAGAGGAAGTTGAAAGACTTGGCGGAACAGCAGATAAAGGAACAAGAACAGCAGGAAAATTTTTTAGAGCTTGGATGGAAATTAAAGCCATACTTTCTGGAAATAATAAAAGAGCCATTTTAAATTCGTGCGAATGTGGCGAAGAAGCAGCTCTCGAATCGTATAAAAATGTTTTAATTCAAGATGTTCATGAAATCAATTCGTACGAACAAAATTTATTAAATAAACAATATGCCTTGTTAAAATTAGATCACAGTAAAGTAAAACTAATGCAAAATGTTCTTAGAGCAGAAAGCCGAAGTAACAATTAAAAAAATCAATGTTGTTTAGTCAAGAGAAGAAGTTCCTCACCAAAATAGTAAGTTTTGGTACTAACAAATGACATTGATTACTTTTAAAAACAACACTATTTCCGCGATTTTGCAGGTTTATTTTAATTACAAAATAAAATTTATGGAAACAACTACACTATCAAATAATTGGAAATTAGCAATTTGTATTTTAATTTGTCAAGTAACTGGAATAATTTCAGGACTATTGACTACTACTCAAAATAATACATGGTATGAAACTATTATTAAACCATCATGGAATCCGCCAGGTTATTTATTTGGACCAGTTTGGACAGTTTTATATCTCTTAATGGCAATTTCGCTTTGGATAATTTGGAAAAGTGATACAGTTGAGAAACAAAAAATGGAGGCATGTCTAATTTTTGCTTCACAACTATTTTTAAATTTTTGGTGGACTATTTTATTTTTCAAATTTCATTCTCCAGTAGTTGCTTTTATAGAAATAATAGTAATGATTGTACTTATTTTCATTACCAT
>NZ_JANOQD010000016.1:0-2868 GCF_031422135.1 Flavobacterium sp.
TGGAGCAAAACCAAAAACGAGGGTACTAAATGAATCATACGATTGGTCATAACCATTACTTGCTTTAATTTTTGCCCATTCTTTTTTATAAATATATTCTTTCACAGGAGTTTCACTATCCATATCGCTAGCCGCATAACAACGGCTCATCATTTCTTTGATATGGTCTACATCAAATTTTTCATCTATGTAATAATACTTGTTTTCACAATGTGCATAATAGGTGATTTCAAACCCTATAGGGGTGCCGTGTTGTTCTGTCCAACTTTTACCTGAACTTGCCCACTCGCCACTGCTACTGCCGTAAGGTAAACCTGCTGGAGAGCCTTCTAAGGTTTTGATATAATCGTAAACTGGGGTAATACGATATTTATTTTCTGGATGGGAAATTTCGGTATGAAATTCAGGAATTACTTCTTGCATTTGGCAATGTGTGGTTAGTTGTGATAAGAATAGTACTGTTATAAATTGGGCTATTTTTTTTGCGTATTTATCCATTGTGTATTTCTCGTTTGCGTTGCTCTTGTTTTTGTGCCCCTCCTCTTCCTCCTCTTGGGTCTAACCCAAGCAAATTAGTTTTAACAGACCAATGTAGGTACTCGTTTCGTAATTTTTTCAAATCCTCTGGAGTAATAAAACTTTTATAATCATATAATGAAACTTCTTTTAAATAATTACTTGATACACCCTCAAAATTCTGTTTGTTGCTGTTGTATTCTGTTACATATTTATTGCGAACTTGTGCACAAGCATTAAAGTATTGTAGCATATTAGCATAATAAATGTCTAGTAATTTTATTCTCCCGATTTAAGTAAACTTGCAAAGGCAAGTAAAGCATATATCATTCCCGACAAAATGATTAGATAAAATCCAATTACTAAATAGAGAACTCGGTATTTAATATCCTTAACAATAACTCCTGATATTATATATAATATTGCTAAAGGTATAAGTAAATAATGTGCTTTCAATAAGAATGGTTCACCACTAAAAGAACCAAATTTTGCTGTAAAAAAAATTGATGCAAAAATTGTTAAACTAAAAATTAAAATTAAAGATGTTATAGGCTTTTTTAAAATTGCATTATTTTTTAGCATATTTATTTTTCTATTATTTTTCCTGCCAAAACTCTAAATCGGGTTTAATTAAATTTTCTCGACCTTCCCATTTTGGAAATTCAAAGTCTTTGGGGAGTGAATAATAAGACTTAATAGTTTCATCATCAGAATCCTTCATAATAAAATCCATAATCTTCATATTTTTTTTTGAATCATATAAATAAATTGATCCTACATTACTATTATCATAAATTTTAAAAACAATTTTTTTATCATTGCCCATCTCTTTCAAGAATACTTGTTGGAAATTTTTAGGTAAAACTATAATTGCACGATTTATTTTTTGATTACTAATAGTTTTCCATTGAATTTCAATTTGAACAGGAAGTTTAGCACTATTCGAAACACTTGAATCAATCTGACTATTCCATTTATACTCATAAATGTTTCTTTCTGATTTAAATACTTGACGCCATGAACCATCTTTAGCATATAAAGTTGTAATATTTGGGAAAATATTATTGCCTTCACTCATAAAACCTACATCGTAATCATATTCTTTTTCACCTTCTTCCCATACTTTGTATGGTATGCCGTGGAGATATAAATATCTAAAATTTTCTTTTGCTTCTTTACCTGTTGAAGTCCATAAGGTTACTCTATCTTTATCATATGGGTCAATTTTATTAATTTCTTTAGCTTTATATTTTACGATTTCTGTTAATACACTTCCTGCTCTCATCCAAATAGTAATATTACCTCCAGGAGCAGTTCCTACTACAATTAATGAATAATCTCGCAGTTGATTATACTCCTTTACTGGATTATTAAACAATTGAACCATTTTTGTTCTAGGTAATTTAAAAGTTCCTTCATAATGTACCATATCCACCCCGCAGTCCCAATTTACATAAAGAATATCAGGTACCTCATCTTCCTCCATACCAGTTGCATAACCACCGGCAGTTTCACCCCAACCTGGGTCTATTCCAAAATCTGACGAGACACTATTTACCTGTTTCTCTTTATAAAAAAACTTTACATTAGGTAAACTTGAATAATATTTAGGAGCTGATATTCCTATTTCCCAATCAAACTTTTCTTTGGGTTGACAGCATACAAAACCTGTTGTAACTAAAAACAGTAATATAAATTTATTTAATAGCATAGGTGGCTCTTTTATAACTGATATATCCGTCTTCAAGGATATATTTTACAGGACGATTTACAAAACCAACACTTTCTAACAAATCATGTTCTCCTGTTTTTATATCGATAAATGCGTTTTTTAATCCTCCGTAGTGTGATGATAAATGGATGTACTTGTTTCTGATGGTCGTAAACATTTCTGATGGTATTTGAACCATTATTCCTAAATATTTATTGCGAATATTGCCACAGTAATTATTATACTGTGCCATATCATTATAAATTTAATTAAATTAATCTGAATACGGCCCTCCAAAAGAATCTCTAAATCTCATACTACTATTAGGATAGATACGAATACTATCGACTTCTATTTTTTGATTATTAAGTAGCACCTCTATTTTACTGCTGTCTTCGGTGATATGAAATTTAAGTGTTTGCTTCTCACCACCTTGTTTATACAATTCATTCATTTTGTCCCAATCGAAAAAGAAACGACCTATATAACGTTCGCTTTTGCTGGTTTCAAAATAGATATTTATAATTTCTGGAATGCCTCTTTTTTTCATTTCTGGTTTCAATACGATAGGTCTAAATACACTTTCCTTTTCGCCATTGTAATATTCACTCCCTATTGACAATAGCCTGAACTCCTTGTTG
>NZ_JANOQD010000017.1:0-23824 GCF_031422135.1 Flavobacterium sp.
ACAGAATGATGAACACTCAAAAGGTTTTATATCAAGACATTATAATAAGTAAATAAAAGAACACCTCAAAATCTTTTTTTTAACGCTTTGGTTTTCCGTAAGTTATACTACAAAGTTTTTTAACTCTATATATGTATTGTATATTCGAACGCAAAGGATAGCGATTTAAAAAATCAAATGCAAAGATGCAATCGGGGTTTCTCTAAACCATATAAGATATTAAAGTACATTGAAATACTATAATAATGTAGTTAGAATCTCCCTCGCGTGAGGGATTGAAGTGAAAAGCCCACAGCCTGACAAAGGAAGTGCGAGGACTTGTAACGAAAAACCCGACCTGAGGAGGAACGACGATAGGGCACGCCCATAAAAAAAAGCACCATATTATATGATGCTTTAATTTTATTTTTCTGCTTTGAGGGCTTTTATTTTTTCTCGCCATTGGGTGGCAAGATCTGCGTAGTTCATTTCGACTTTAGATTGTTGATTGACTAATGTACCGTCAGAGAAGGCTTTATAAAGTATGCTTTCGATTATGAAGTCTTCGGAGACAGTGTAGGGCTGGTACTTGGTTTTAAGGTTTATATCGAATAATCGTGCGGTGTTGTTGGACCAAAATGCTTTCCAGCCACTTTTTAGTTCTTTTATAAGGTCGAATGTTGACGCTCCTGTTTGTCTGTGTATGAGTTTGACAAGTATTTGCCCGTCTTTTCGACTCAACTTCTTGAGTTGTCCTTCAAATTCATTGGTGAGATAGTTTTCAACGAGTTTGAAAAACTTCTTTTTATCTCTTTCAGATTTTAAACCTTTCATTCCATTATTCAGAGCCGTTAGTCTATCAGCAGCTGTTTTTGCATAAGGATACACTTTGAGCACACGACGCTTTAATATAAGGTAGCGTTTTCTTTCATCTTCGGATTTAATATAATGACGGTTGGTAATTAGCACGTTTTCTAGCTCTATAGGCATATTGCTAATAGTATCAGTACCTACTAGTGGTGCTTCGACTTCGATGGTATCTTTTTTGACAACTTGGGAGTTTGCTGCGAATGAAATTAAAAAAATAACAATAAAGAGTTGTATGTATTTCATATTTATAAAAAATTTTATCAAAAATATGTAATTATTAAACAACTGTTATACCAAATTTATAATTTAGCAAAAAATATTTTTTTATGAGCACGAAAACAATACTTAAAAAGTCTTCAATGGACTTTCTTGAAAAATACCTAAACAACCCATCGCCTACTGGATATGAATCTGGTGGTCAAAAAATTTGGATGGAATACCTAAAACCTTATGTAGATACGTTTATTACCGATACTTATGGAACAGCTGTTGGAGTTATAAATCCAGATGCTGAATTTAAAGTGGTTATTGAAGGGCATTCGGACGAAATTTCGTGGTATGTGAACTATATAACTGACGACGGATTGATATATGTGATTCGAAATGGTGGTTCAGACCATCAAATTGCGCCATCAAAACGGGTCAATATTCATACCGACAACGGCATTGTGAAAGGTGTTTTTGGTTGGCCAGCCATACATACCCGTAGTCGTGCAAAGGAAGAACCTGCAACACAACACAATATTTTTATTGATTGTGGTTGTTCTACTAAGGAAGAAGTTGAAAAACTAGGTGTTCACGTGGGTTGCGTGATTACCTATCCAGACGAATTTATGATTTTGAATGAAAATAAGTTTGTTTGTAGAGCCATTGACAATAGAATGGGTGGATTTATGATTGCCGAAGTAGCTCGTTTGCTTCACGAAAACAAGAAAAAATTACCGTTTGGATTGTACATTGTGAATGCAGTTCAAGAAGAAATAGGACTTCGAGGTGCCGAAATGATTACCCAAACCATCAAACCCAATGTTGCCATTGTGACCGATGTTTGCCACGATACTTCAACCCCAATGATTGAGAAAAAAATTGAAGGCGACCTAAAAATGGGCGGTGGACCAGTGATAGCCTATGCTCCTGCTACTCAAAACATACTTCGTGAACTAATCGTAGCCACTGCCAAAGAAAAGAAAATTCCGTTTCAACGTCATGCTACATCACGAGTAACAGGAACAGACACCGATGCATTCGCCTACAGCAATGGCGGTGTGGCATCAGCTCTAATCTCGTTATCCCTCCGATACATGCACACCACAGTCGAAATGGTGCACAGGGACGATGTTGAAAACGTAATAAAATTAATCTACGAAAGCGTTTTAAAAATAGAAAACAATCATAATTTTTCTTATTTCAAATAGTATTTGAAGCTAATCCTGCTTTTCGTTTCAAGCTTTTTTGTGGAAAACCATTTTGGTAATTTTACAAAAAGAGCTTCCTTTGGTCGCTTTTTTATAAAAACAAAAATTGGTTTTCCACTTCAAAAGGCTTTCCACTCCAATCAGGGCTAAAAAAACCGAAATTTCAAACTGAAATTTCGGTTTTTTTTGTAGCTTTGATTAAACAATTGTTAAAAATGCAATCAAAAGCAAAAAATGTCACTGACTATTTAAAGGAAATCCCTGAAGAAAGGCAACAAGCTTTTAACAACCTTCGATCTGCTATTTTAAAAAATATTCCAGAAGGTTTTCAAGAGTGTATGAGTTATGGAATGATAGGATATGTGGTTCCACATAGTATTTACCCAAACGGATACCATTGCGATCCAAAATTACCATTACCCTTTGTAGCTATTGCATCACAAAAAAACTTTATTGCACTATACCATATGGGAATATATGCCAATCCAAAACTTCTGGAATGGTTTACTACCGAATATGCTAAACATTGCAAATACAAATTAGATATGGGGAAAAGTTGTATCCGTTTCAAAAAACTAGATTCAATTCCTTTTGACTTGATTGCTGAATTACTACAAAAAATATCCGTTGCAGAGTGGATAAATTGTTATGAAACCGTATTTATAAACAAACCTAAACCTTAAAATTATGAAAATTGTAAAAAAAATTCTTTTAGTAGTGCTAATTTTAGCAGCCATACCCTTTATATCCGCATTGTTTATGAAAAAAGACTATGCAGTAGAAAGAGAAATCACCGTTAGCAGAACTGTTTCAGAGGTTTTTGAGTATTTAAAATATTTCAAAAACCATCAAAAATTCAGTACTTGGACTAACAAAGATCCAAAATCAATTATTACCTTCAAAGGAGAAGATGGAAAAATTGGAGCTACTTCCACTTGGGACGGAAATGATGAAGTAGGCAAAGGTGAACAAGAACTAAAAAAAATTGATCCTCTAAAACGTATTGATGTAGAACTTCGTTTCATAAAACCTTTTGAAGGAGTAGCCAATGCCTATTTCACGACCGAAGCTATTGATAGCACTAGCACAAAAGTAATATGGGGGATCAATGGAAGAGATGAATACCCCTTAAACTTTATGCAGGTATTTATCAATTATGACACTATGATGGGTACTGAATTTGAAGCTGGTTTAAAAAACTTGAAAACAGTTTTAGAAACTCAAAAGTAACACTCCTTTTTAAACACAAATTTCACGAATATAATAATGTCAATTTTTTGCAATTCGTAGTAAAGAGTATAGAAATTATAACAAAACGCCTCAAATTATTGAGGCGTTTTGTATACATTATGATTTCAAAAATGCAAGTACATTTTTTTCAATTCGTTCCTTAATATTGGATACATCGGCTTTTACAAATTTTTCACCCATAATATTTTCGTACAACTCGATATAACGTTCCGAAACTGAATTGATATATTCCTCAGACATATCTGGAATTTGTTGCCCTTCTTGTCCTTGAAAACCATTTTCGATTAACCAACGACGCACAAATTCTTTAGATAGTTGTTTTTGCTCTTCGTTATTGTCTTGTCGTTCTTGATATCCTTCTTTATAAAAATATCGAGATGAATCTGGTGTGTGAATTTCATCAATTAAAACAATTTTACCTTCTTTGGTTTTTCCAAATTCATATTTTGTATCCACTAAAATCAAATTGCGAGAAGCAGCAATTTCGGTTCCCCGTTGATATAAATCTCGAGTATATTTTTCAAGAATCAAATAATCAGCTTCTGAAACTATTTCTTTTGCTAGGATTTCTTCACGAGAAATATCTTCATCGTGTGAACCATTATCTGCTTTGGTTGTTGGTGTAATTATAGGTGTGGGGAATTTGTCGTTTTCTTTTAAACCGTCCACCATTGGTACGCGACAAATGGTTCGTTTTCCTAGTGCATATTCACGAGCAGCATGTCCTGAAAGATATCCTCTAATTACCATTTCAACTTTAAAAGGTTCGCATAAATGCCCAACAGCTACGTTCGGATCTGGAGTTGCAATTAGCCAATTTGGAACAATGTCTTGTGTGAGTTCCATAAACTTGGTGGCAATCTGGTTCAGAATTTGACCTTTATATGGGATTCCTTTTGGCAAAACCACATCAAAAGCTGAAAGTCTGTCAGTTGCAATCATTACCAAAAGTTCTTCATTAATGGTATAAACTTCTCGAACTTTGCCTCGATAGACTGTTTTTTGATTTGGAAAATTGAAATGAGTTGTAGTTATGGTGTTCATTATTGTAGTTGTTTTGACAAAAATAGTTTGTTTGGAACAAACGGCAAAGAAAATAGTTTTATAAAAAGGAAAAGCTGTCAAAATAGACAGCTTTTCCCCAAAAAAAATATTTTTTTATAGTGTTGACCAAATAGAATAGCCACCAGGAGGACATTGAATTTTCACCCATTTATCACCTTGTGTTGTTGGTTGCCAAGTAGAGTTGCCTGTATAATCTTTTATTTTGGTGTTTGCCCAATTGGTTTGTATCCATCTTTCTTGCCAAGTAGACGAATTATTGATGTATACAACCAAGCCAGGATTGCCATTATAACCATTTCTTCTAGCGATATATTCGTCATTATCTGTCCAAAGATTTGATGTGTTTCCTGTTGCTTTGTTATTGTGAATCCAGATTAAATTATTCAATTTGGCTTTATCTAACCACTCTTCATAATCTCTGTAGAAAATAGTTGGATAGCCCTCATGAGTTAAAATATAAGCATAAGCTAACATTTTTTTCCAGATAATATCAGTATCGTGATTTGAAACAAAAGTAACTGCTTTGTATGGATTGCGTTTCCAAAGCATATCATCGCTTAATCTATTTAAATCATTATTATCAAAAGCTTCGTCCATTTTATAATATGTAGCAAAGTCAAAAGCAGAACTATTTGCAGCATTTGCCCAGTTTTCAAGAACAACTGCATTACCGTCCCAAATTTCACCAACCGAAAATCCACCGACATTGGCATTCCAATCTTTGACAACCCATGCGCCAAAACCTTTTACATAATCAAAACGCCAACCATCAAATTTCATAGTGTTTTTGTAATATTTACCAACACCATCAGCACGCTTGTATAACCAGTCTTGCACATAAGGATTGGCATGACATAAGTCTGGGAAACCTCCAAAAGCGCCTTCATCGTTATTGCCAAATGAGTTTTTGTAAAAATCATTGTAGCTTCTTTTGAACATTCCCGATGCAACACCACCAAAGTTTGTATAAGTGCTTGTTCCCGTAAACGGATTAGCCTCAGACTGACCGCCACTATTATGATTAATAACAATATCAGCATATACTTTCATATTCTCGGCATGCACTTTTGTAATCAAAGAAGTCAATTCGGTTTTAGAACCAAAACGAGTTTCAACTGTACCATTTTGATTAAAATTTCCAAAATCATAATAATCTGTAGGATCATATCCCATAGAGAAAGGTCCGTTTTGCGCTTTTGATACGGGCGGAAGCCATATTGCGTCTATTCCTGCATTTCCCCATGCAGTAACTTTACCATTAATTGTATTCCACCAATTACCGCCAGCAGGGCAATCCCAATAAAAAGCCTGCATCATAACACCACCACCTGGGTTGGCAACATATTTACCTAAAGTTCCGGCAGGCGTTGCGTTAACTCCTGTGCTAAATGGTCTTCCATCGTGATTTGTAATTTGTATTACTTTCGACTGACTTTCGATTGAAGCATTCTCATCAACTCCTTCATTATTACAGGAGTAAAAAGTTCCAAAACTCGCAATAATTGCGAAATTCATAATTTGTTTTTTCATAATTTAAATTGGTTTGTTTAGTTAGTTTTTGCGAAATAACTATTTTTCGCATCATAAATTTATGAAAATAATAATACCATAAAAGCACTACAACGTTTTCTTTGATACGAAAACGTTGTAGTGTTGAAAAGTTTTTAAAAAATTAAAACTATTGCATATGATTTAAATTATACACTTATAGTTTTACAACAAAAATGAATTTCATTATCCTTGAAAATTATTTAAAAAATTAAAAAAAAAACGACCTTATAAAAGTCGTTTTAAAAATTACTATAAAAACCCATTGCATATAATTCAATTTACTTTGTTTTCTGACCACATAGGCACATAGATTATATGTATTTTGTCAAGACGTTTCATTTTATTATAGCAAATCATAGCTATATGTACGAATAATTGATCTATCAGACTCTTTTTCTATGGAGCTATCGGGTTATAAATTATTTTTAGATTTAAATCAGGCTAAGCTTATTTTTTAGTGACAAAGTTCTTAGATAAACCTAATTCATTTTTCCATAATCTTTGAAAATTAATTTTTAAAATAAAACATATAGGCAGTGAGTAAAAATCAAGCCTTTTCGTCTAATCATTATTTTCAATCTGCTTGTAAGCATCAATTACCTTTTTGACTAAACGATGACGAACAATATCTTTATCATCTAGATATATAATACCAATTCCCTCAACATCTTTTAAAACTAAAATGGCTTCTTTGAGTCCTGAAATAGTTCTTCGAGGCAAATCGACTTGACCTGGATCTCCAGTTATCATAAATTTGGCGTTTTTTCCCATTCGAGTCAAAAACATTTTCATTTGAGAATGGGTCGTGTTTTGAGCTTCATCTAAAATTACAAATGCATTGTCTAAAGTTCTACCACGCATAAATGCCAACGGCGCAATCTGTATAATTCCTTTGAGTATATAGTCTTCTAAGGTTTGTGGAGGCAACATATCTCGCAACGCATCGTATAGCGGTTGCATATAAGGATCGAGTTTTTCTTTCAAATCGCCAGGAAGAAAACCCAAATTTTCGCCTGCTTCTACTGCTGGACGAGTAAGTACAATTCGCTTGACTTGCTTTTCTTTCAAAGCCTTTACCGCCATTGCAACTCCCGTATAGGTTTTCCCTGTTCCAGCTGGTCCAACTGCGAAAACCATATCGTTTTTATTGATGCTATCTACTAATAGTTGTTGATTTGGCGTCATTGCTTTAATCAATTTCCCTCCTATTCCGTGCACAAGAATCTTGTCACTGTCTGCCATTTTTTGTTCCTCACGAGAATCACTCAAAATAACCCTGTCGATAACGTTATCATCTATATTATTGTATCGTGTAAAATGAACCATAAGCCGGTTAAACCGTTTTTCAAACTCATCAAGCTCTCCTTTTTCGCCAAAAGCCTTTAAGGTTGTTCCTCGCGCTACTATTTTTAGCTTTGGATAGTACCTTTTAATAGTCTCTAAATGAGAATCTTGTGCTCCCCAAAATTCTTTGGGAGCAATGTCGTGTAATTCAATTGTTCTCTCGTTCAAATGTGGTAAGATTAAGTTAAAAAAAAAAGTTAGCTTTGCATCTCTCAAATTTAATAAATTTAAAGAAGCGATTCCCGATTAGTTATAAACAAAATGATGTCAATAATTACCCTAACTACTGATTTTGGACTAAAAGACTACTTTGTGGGTGCTTTGAAAGGGAAATTAATTTCTGAATATTCCGATGTTCAAATTATTGACATTACTCATTATGTGGATTTGTTCAATATTTCGGAAGCCAGCTACATTATTAATACCTCTTATAATTGTTTCCCAAAAGGTACTGTACATTTAATAGGAGTCGATTACGAACGAACTAGCGAAAACAAACATATTGCCATACAATGGAATGACCATTTTTTTGTATGTGCTGATAATGGTATTTTGAGTATTTTGACACAAAAAATTGTACCTCAAAAAATGGTCGAAATCAATATTCACGATCGTTTACAAGTTGATTCAACTGATTTAGATGTGTTTGTCAAAGTGGCTTGTCACTTATCAAAAGGAGGAGCTTTAAGTGTTATTGGAAAAGAAATTTCATCGATTAAAATTGTAAATGAGTTACAATCTGTTGTAGCTTCTGATTTCAATAGTATTAAAGGTTATGTGGTTTACATTGACCATTTCGGAAATTGTGTCACCAATATTTCTAAAAAAATGTTCGCTGATATAGGTAAAAATCGTTCTTTTGAAATTAAATTTGGTACTAAAAGCATCAAGAAAATACATTCTAACTATTCTGATTTTAAAGTATCTGAAAAATATACCTTAAAAGATTATGAAGGTGAAAAACTTGCCCTTTTTAACGAAGCAGGATTTCTAGAAATAGCCATTTATAGAAGCAATCCGTTAACTGTGGGATCTGCAAAATCGTTGTTGGGATTGAAATATAGAGATGTAGTAAATATAGTGTTCAGTTGACAGTAATCCGTAATCAGAAATCGTTAATCAAGATTCTTAAATCTAAAATCTTATGTTTGTCAGAATAGTAAAATTAAGTTTTCACGAAGAAAATATTCCTGCCTTTCTGGAAAATTTTGAATTAATGAAAGAAAAAATACGAAATGCACACGGGAATCGTTTTCTTGAATTGTATCAAGACAAAAACAATAAATGCATTTTCTTTACTTACAGTTATTGGGAAACTGAAGCCGATTTAGAAAATTATAGAAACTCGGAATTATTTTATGATGTTTGGACATTTACCAAAAAGTTATTTAATGATAAGCCAGAAGCTTGGAGTGTTAACAAATTAGTTTCTTTAGAATAATTACGAATTACGATAACACTAAGATAATTAAAAATTACGAAGTATAATTTTATGGCAAAATTAATTATATTCTTAAGCATTCATATCCTATTATTATTCCTTTTAGTTTATATAAACCGAAAGTATTATTGTACTTCATTTTCAAATGTTAAAATTGCAATGTGCTGTTCAGTAATTTTTTATATTTCTATGGTAATTCTAGCTTTTGCGACGAGTTATTATTTGAAACAAGAATTGAATTCATTTGATCTAGATAAAAATGGACTATTTACTGAAGAAGAATGGACAATAGAACAAAGTAGATTAATTAGAGACGTTTCAAATGATACTGGAAGAAATCTTGCTCCTTTTACTGGAATAGTTTTTAGTATTCTTTATTTTATCATTATAATAATACCTTTATCTATTTTTAACAAAAAAACTAAACAAATTACCGAATAAACACATAAACACAAATGAAAGCCATATTATTTAAAGAATTTCGTTCCTTTTTTGGTTCGCCCATAGGTTATTTAGTCATTGCCATTTTTCTACTTATTAGTGGATTATTCTTATGGGTTTTTGAAGGAAATTATAATATTTTGAATTCTGGTTTTGCAGATATGACTCCGTTTTTCACCATTGCTCCTTGGATTCTACTTTTCTTAATTCCAGCTGTTACAATGCGTAGTTTTTCGGACGAAAAAAAGCAAGGCACAATGGAATTATTATTAACAAAACCATTATCGCTTTGGGAAATTGTAAACGGAAAATTTCTTGGTGCTTTTTTACTTTTAATAATAGCCATAATTCCAACATTGGTTTATGTAAAAGTGATTTATGATCTAGGTTTACCTGAAGGAAATATCGATTTAGGAAGCACTTTAGGTTCTTATTTTGGACTGCTGTTTTTGATGGCTTCTTATACTGCAATAGGAATTTTTACTTCCACATTATCCGACAATCAGATTGTGGCATTTATTGTTTCGGTATTGCTCTGTTTCTTATTTTACTTTGGCTTTCAAGGCATTGCAACCAGTTCGATTTTTGGTAGTTTTGGAGATACAGTTGCTTCTTTTGGAATGGATTATCATTATAAAAGTATGAGTCGTGGCGTGATTGACACTCGGGACGTATTTTATTTTGTAAGCATTACTGCTTTATTTTTGTCAATTACCGTTTTTAAATTAAAATCATACAAACTATAATGAGGTTTTTATCAAAAAATAGTAAAAATTTAATCTTAACCATTGTTGGATTAATTACCGCAAATATCGTTGGCAATTTCTTATTCTATAGGTTTGATTTAACGCATGACAAACGATACACTTTGTCAAAAACGTCATTGCAAATTGTAAAAAATGCCAAAGAACCTTTGTATATAGATGTCTTTTTGGAGGGGAATTTTCCTGCTGAATTCAAACGATTGCAAAACGAAACCAAACAAATTCTAGAAGAATTCAAAGCCTACAATCCAAACATTATTTACCAGTTTGTCAATCCGTTAGAAAATCCAGAGGAAGCTGATAAAATTATGGAATCCTTTCTGCAACGAGGTTTAACTCCTGTAAAAATAACAGTTGATGACAAAGGAAAACAATCGCAAGAAACTGTTTTCCCTTGGGCAATCGCTACCTACAAAGATAAAAGCACCAAATTACCTTTGCTAAAAAACAAAATCGGTGCTTCGACTGAACAAAAAATCATTAGCTCCGTACAACATTTAGAATATGCTTTCACGAATGCTTTTCAGAAAATAACCACACCAAAAAAGAAAAAAATTGCTATAATAAAAGGTAAAAATGAATTGCCTGATATCTTTAAAGCAGACTTTCTTAAATCTATTGGCGAAAATTATTTTTTAGCTGCTTTCCCATTAGATTCCACTTCAGTCGAACCTGTTAAAATAGCTTTGGCATTAAAAAACTTCGATTTAGTCATAATTGCCAAACCAAAAGAGGCTTTTACCGATCAAGAAAAACAAGTTTTAGATCAATTCATCATCAATGGTGGAAAAACCCTTTGGCTTATTGATGCTGTGGCTATCGAAATGAGTGATTTAAATAAAACTGGTTCGAGCTTTGCTTTTCCGGTTGATTTGGGTTTGAATGATCTATTTTTTAAATATGGTTTCAGAATAAATTCAAACCTTATCAAAGACATTTATTGCGCACCAATAGCATTAGCTTCAGGTCAAAAAGGAAATGAGACCCAGTATGAAAAATATCCGTGGTATTATGCTCCTTATATATTTCCAAATAGCAAACACCCCATTGTGAACAATATTGATGGTGTCAAACTAGATTTTGGAAATGGAATTGACACACTTAAAAACGGAATCAAAAAAACCATTTTACTACAATCGTCACCAAATTCTAAAAAAGTGGGAACGCCTGTAGAAATTGACTTGAAAATAGTAAACGAAAAACCAAATGCTAAAGAATACATTCCTGGAAATATTCCAATGAGTGTTTTGCTGGAAGGAAACTTTTCGTCAGTATATGAAAATAGAGTATTGCCTTTTGAAGACAAATCATTTAAAATTAAGGGCAAAAAAACAAAAATGATTGTAGTTTCTGATGGCGATATCATAAAAAACCAATTGGACGAAAAAGGCGAACCATTAGAACTTGGATTTGATAAATGGACCAATCAAGTCTATGCCAACAAAGAATTTTTGTTGAATTGTGTGAATTATTTGCTCGACGAAAACGGACTTATCAACATTCGAAGCAAAGAAGTCGATTTACCATTGCTAGACAAAGAAAAAGTTTATGAAAATTACACTTTCACGCAATGTATTACTGTTGGATTACCCTTATTATTGTTACTCTTTTTTGGTATTACAGTATTATATTTAAGAAAAAGGCAATTTGGTCGGTAGTTGTTGATAAAAATGTTTTAAAAACCCATTAGTTTACGATATATTTGCAACATATAAAATTTTACGTTAAGGGTAAAATTAATAATTAAACAAAAAAATGATGAAGTTTATAGTATCAAGTTCCTATTTACTAAAACAATTGCAAGTTTTAGGAAGCGTTATTAACAATAGTAATACGTTACCTATTTTAGATAATTTTTTATTTGAATTGAAGAAAAACGAATTGTTAGTTTCTGCTTCAGATTTAGAAACCACAATGTCAGCTTCCCTTACAATAGATTCAAAAAGTGAAGGAAGTGTTGCCGTTCCAGCAAAACTATTATTAGAAATATTAAAAACATTTCCAGAACAACCGCTAACATTTACTGTTGAAGAAAATAGCACTATAGAAATAAGCTCACAATCTGGAAAATATGCTTTAGCGTATGCTCCAGGCGAAGAATTTCCAAAATCAGTAAACCTAGAAGAACCATCAAAAACTGTAGTCCCAGCTGAAGTTTTATCGACAGCTGTGAGTAAAACAATTTTTGCCGCTGGAAATGATGATTTGCGTCCTGTAATGTCAGGTGTGTTTTTCCAATTTTCGCCAGAAGGTTTAATTTTTGTGGCTACTGATGCTCACAAACTAGTTAAATATTCTCGTACTGATGTAAAAGCTTCGCAAGTCGCTGATTTTATTATGCCAAGAAAACCTTTAACAATTTTGAAAGGAATCCTTGCTACTTCAAACGAAGAAGTAACTATTGAATACAACGACTCGAATGCTACATTTTCTTTCGATAACTACATCTTAACTTGCAGATTGATTGATGGAAAATATCCAAATTATGAAGCCGTTATCCCTAAAGAAAATCCAAATAAACTGATGATTGACAGAACCCAATTTTTAAGTTCTGTGCGACGTGTGGCTATTTTCTCAAACAAAACAACACATCAAATTAGGCTTAAAATTGCTGGAACAGAGTTGAATATTTCTGCCGAAGATATTGATTATTCTAACAAAGCGGAAGAACGTTTGACTTGCGATTATCAAGGAGATGATATGCAAATAGGATTTAATTCTCGTTTTTTACTAGAAATGTTAGGTAACTTACAATCGGATATGATTATGCTTGAAATGTCAATGCCAAATCGAGCTGGAATTCTAACTCCTGCGGATGGACTTGACGAAGGAGAAACTGTTACTATGTTAGTTATGCCAGTAATGTTGAATAGCTAATACATAGCTTTTTATATACAAAAAATCGCTCATTGAGCGATTTTTTAGTTTTAAATACTTTCAAAAATTTTATTCAATTTTGCTTCATTTATGGGTTTTGAAATAAAATCTTTAACCGTTGAATATTTTTTAGATTTTTCAATATCCATTATATCAATTGAGGAAGACATTATAAAAATATTATATTCTTTTTTATCTGGTAAATTTTCTATTTTTTCTAGAAATTGCCATCCATCAATAACTGGCATATTTAAATCTAGCAGAATAATATCTGGCTTATTTGTTTGATTGGTTAATATATCAATAACATCTTCCCCATTTTTAAAATCGATAACTTGCATAAAATTTTCATTTTTTTCAATAATTTTTTTTAACACAAATGTGAAAATTTTATCATCATCAATTATGTAGGTTAAGTTAATTTTTTTCATATAAAATACAAATTAAAAGTTGTACCCTTATCGACCTGACTCTCCACATCTATTCTGCCTCCCATTGATTCTATATGGTTTTTAACCATAAATAATCCCAGCCCAATAGCATCCTCGTTACCGTGAAACGTTTTATACATTCCGAATATTTTGTCTTTATTCCTGCTCAAATCAATTCCTATTCCATTGTCTTGAATGGTTAGTTTCACCTCTTCCTCTAATTTTACAGCATTTATATATATTTCTGAACTTCGTGTTTTGGATTTGTATTTAATAGCATTTGTCAATAAGTTAAATATAATACTTTCAAAATAAGATGGTGTTACATCAATTGTAATAATTGGATCAACATTGATTTTTATACTGGTTTGGTTTGTTTTTATAAACGCATTAATACCTTGTATTGATTTTTCAATCTCTTCTTTTAAATTTAAGGATTTAGTATTGGTGTTAACTCCATTTTGTATGGCTACTGTTTCATTAAGATAGTAAATAGTATCTGAAAGTTTATTTGTACTTTCTTTCATCATTTGAAAATACTGTTCTTGATCTTCAACATTATTTTTATCTGAAAACAAATCTAATAGCATCGATAAATTACTGGTATGAGAACGAATATCGTGAGAAACTATATGGGTGAAATTAATTAGTTTCTGGTTTTGTTTTTCGGTAATTCTATACAATTTATTTTTTTCTTTTTCAACTTCTTTCCGTATAGAAATATCTCTTGTTACAACAATGTATTTAGAATACCGCCCATCCTCGTGATAAATCACATTCACAGAGTCCTCACGCCAATTGAATTGTTGATTGGCATCTTTAACACGGAGTTCATATTTAAAAGCTTCTTTTTTAGTTGTTAGGCAATCATATATATGACTCCTTATTACTTCCCTATCCTCTGGATGTATATTATTAAACATATCATCTATAGTAAAATTAGCACCATCCTTTCTTGTATGCTTGAGTAATTCATAACAAGTTGGAGACATATATGTTATAGCACTATCTTCTATAATATAAATACCATCTGTTGTGTTTTCAGAAATAATTCGTAATTTTTCTTCACTTTCTGATAGCTTGCTTTCAATTATTTTTCTGGCATTTATATCTCTTGAACTTATAATGTATTTTGAATACTCACCTATTTTTTGATTATCGTCATAAATGACATTACTAATATCTTCTCTCCAATAATAATTCCCATCATTAGCAAGTAGTCTAAATTCAAATTTGAATGAAGCTGCCTTATTTCTTAAATAAAAATTTATCTGATCTCTAACACGTTGTCTGTCCTCAGGGTGTATTCTTTCAAAAATTTGATCCGAGTTGTTACCAATAACTTCGCTGTAATCGTAGCCAAATGCCATACAATAAGAAGGAGATACATATTGTATTTTATGATTTTCGAGTATCAGAAAACCATCCGATGAATTCTCAGTAATTAAACGCAGTTGCTGCTCATTTTCGATTAGTTTGTCCATTATCTTTTTTCTTTCAGAAACATCACGAGAAATCAAGATATATTTTGAATAAGTTCCGTCTTCGTTATATATAACATTGGTTGAATCTTCTCTCCAATAGTATTTGTTGTCTACACATCTAAATCTATACTGATAAAAAAATGTTTCAATCCTACTTTCTAAATTATTTAAAATCTCTTTTGAAACTATTTCGTAATCATCAGGATGAATCAAACCATATATTTCTTCACGGGTAAGATTTTTTAAAAACTCTTCGGTATAACCTGACATTTTTAGGAAAACTGGTGAGGCATACGAGATTTTTTTATCCTCAATAATTACTATTCCATCGGAAGTATTTTCTGAAATAAATTTTAACATTTCTTGTTCAACAACCAATCTTCTTTCGACTTTTTTTCGTCTTTCTTCTTCAAGAGATAAGCTCAAAAAATCTGCTAATGAACGAGCAAAAGTAATATCATTTTCTGACCAAACTCTAGGATCATCTCGATGTTCAAAACATAAAACACCGTGAACTACTCCATTTTCTCGTACAGGAATATCTAACATATCTGTAATTCCTAGAGGTTTCAAATAATTCTCTATCAATTCAGATGTAAACTCATTAGTCATTACATCATCCGCTATTAGAGCAATTTGAGTATTCATTGCTTCAAAATACTTAGGTAAATCTCTTATATTAAGCACTTGATTTTTTAGGGTGTCCTTTTGGGTAATATCGATTAGGTTTTTACAAACTAAGGTGTCACCTTCTACTACCCAATAATTAGATCTATCAATATTTAATCCCTCAAGAGCAATTTTTGTAATCAAATCTATTTTTTTGTTGATAGACAATTCAGATTTATTAGAATACAGTTTTACTAGTAGTTTATTTTGTAAATCAATTTGTTTTTGCCTCTGATTTCTTTCGATTTCTGCATTTTTTTCGGCAGTAATATCTCTAGTAATTGTTACTGTTCTTAACTTGATGTTAGAAATGTTATAATATAAATTCATTATATCCTCTCTCCAAAAATAGTCACCATTTGACTTCTTACATCTAAATACAAATTTCACAAAGGATTCTTTGTTTTCTATTGCCAAATTAATTACTTTATCAATTCTTTCCACATCATCTGGATGTAAAAGATGCAACACATTCCCTTTACGTTGAATTCTTTTTTCTTCAATAGTTAATCCTATCATATTTAGATATGGTTTCGATGCATATACCATTTCTTCGTCTTCTACAATAAAAATTCCATCTGTGATATTGTCTGAAATAAAGTCAAATCGTTCATTATTCTCATGTAAATCATTTTCTACAATTCTTCTCTCATTTTCTTCAATAAATAATGAAAAAATATCAGCAATTGATCTGGCAAAAGAGATGTCGTTATCAGACCAGTTTTTTATAGAATCAATTTTCTCACAACATAAAGTGCCTGTTAAAACTCCTTTTTCTCGAATTGGAATATCCAATATGCTTTTTATATTGAGAGGTTTTAAGTATGTTTGAGCAAGTTCAGCTGTTAATTTGTTTTGTTCCGCATCATCAGCAACAATGGCAATACCTTCTTTAAGTGCTTCAAGATATTTTGGAATATCTGTTTTAAATAAGGCTGTATTGTCTGTGAAATTATTTGAAATAGAATCGTATAGATTTTTACAAACCAATTTATCGCTTTCAAATTTCCAAATTCCTGCTCTGGTGATAGTAAGTCCTTTGCAAATTGCTTTGGTAATTTCACTATAAAGTTTATCAACAGTTTCAAAATTTTTAAAAGATGATTTGTATAAGTCAATCAAAATCTCAAATTGATTAACCGAATAATTCAATGATAAATTGTTCCAATTATTATCTAAAATACCGATGAGTCTTATTACTTTCTTTTCAGAATTTCTTTGTGGATAAAGATTAATTGAAGTGTTTATTTTTTCTCCATTACTATTTTTAAATTCAATATTTAGTTTAGGAATATCATCATCTAATGCTAAAGCAAAATTATGCTTTGGAGTAAGCATAAGATTAACTCTAGATTTCCATAATAATAAATCGTTATCTGGATTTTCTTCTTTAAAACCTAGTTTTTTCCATATTGTATTTGAAATCCAAAGATGATTTTGATTCTCATAATCCCAAACAAAAAAATATTTTTTAGTAGAGGAAACAACATCATCAAATAAAGCATCATTCTGCTTTAGATAATTGTAAAAGTCTTGTTTTAAGTAATTTTCTTTCATAATTATAATTCAAATCCTTAAATTAACAACTCACTAATATACAATTATTTTTGGTTTAAAATTAAAAAGATTAAAATAACGAATATAATTTATATCTATTTATTAACATTAAAGAATACCTTTGCTCAAATTTATATAAAATGGCAACTTTCGAGCAATTCAATCTTCCAAAATCTATTCAAAAAGCTTTAGACGATTTACAACTTACAACACCAACACCTATTCAAGAAAAATCTTTTTCAGTGATTATGTCTGGTCGTGATATGATGGGCATTGCACAAACAGGTACTGGCAAAACTTTTGCATACCTATTGCCATTGCTCAAACAATATAAATTTACCAACACGAACACCCCAAAAATTGTAATTCTGGTTCCTACTCGTGAACTTGTGGTTCAGGTGGTCGAAGAAGTAGAAAAATTGACAAAATACATGTCCGTCAACACACTTGGGATTTATGGTGGTGTGAACATCAATACACAAAAAAAACAAGTTTACGAAGGTGTAGATATTCTAGTTGGAACACCTGGACGTGTAATGGATTTAGCACTTGATGCTGTAATTCGTTTTGACGATACGCAAAAATTAGTTATCGATGAGTTTGACGAAATGCTAAATCTAGGTTTCAGAACTCAAATTACATCCATACTAGCAATGCTCCGTAACAAGCGTCAAAACATCCTGTTTTCCGCCACAATGACTGATGAAGTCGATGCTATTTTGAATGATTATTTCGATTTTCCTGAAGAAGTTTCCTTGGCACAATCTGGAACACCGTTAGAAAAAATAGAACAACTGTCGTATAATGTTCCTAATTTCAATACCAAAACCAACTTATTAAAACATTTGTTGCGTACTAATGAAGGAATGTCACGCATTCTTGTTTTTGTAAACAATAAGAAAATTGCCGATATGCTTCACGAGAGAATCGATACTGATTTTCCAGATCAATTTGGCGTGATTCACTCCAACAAATCACAAAATTACCGATTGACCACAATGGCCACTTTTCAAGAAGGCGAATTACGTGGTTTAATTACTACCGATATTATGGCTCGTGGATTGGACATTTCAAACATTACACACGTAATTAATTTTGAAGCACCAGAATTACCAGAACAATACATTCACAGAATTGGTCGAACTGGTCGTGCCGATGCTAGTGGAATTGCCATCAGTTTCATTGCTCCACGTGAAGAAGAAATTAAATTTGCAGCCGAAGTTTTAATGGGCAAAGAGCTTGAAATTCTGGAATTGCCTTCAGAAGTTGAAATTTCTAAACTTCTAATTGGTCCAGAAAAAGAAAAAGAAGTCGTTAAATTCTTAATGAAAAAAGTGACCTTAGACGGAGGCTCATCGCACCACGAAAAGTCAGAGAAAAACAAAAAAGTTAATTTGGGAGGTCCATCAAAAACTAAGAAAAAAACAGGAACTTCTGTCAATAGAAATATTTTAAAAACAAGAGCAGCGAAGAAAAAGAAGAAATAGTGATTAGTCTCCAAAAAACTTAATTTTTCTTAATTCCTTAATGGTTTAAAAAAATAAAGAAATTAATTGTAAATTCGCAATTGATTACTATTTTTGAAAAATCTTTACAAATAAATGCAATTCAAACATCCAGAAATTCTATATTTTTTATTTTTATTGGTTATTCCAATTCTGGTACATTTATTTCAACTACGCAAATTTAAAAAAGAGTTTTTTACGAATGTTAAATTCTTAAAGGAACTTTCTATTCAAACTAGAAAAAGCTCTAAAATCAAAAAATGGTTGCTACTTGCTACAAGATTATTACTGTTAGCATTTTTAATTTTTGCCTTTGCTCAGCCTTTTTTTAAAGCCAAGGACACAGAGAATAGCAATAATGAATTGTTTGTAGTTCTCGACAATTCCTATAGTATGCAAGCCAAAGGTCAAAAAGGCGAACTAATGAAACGTGCTGTACAAGATGTATTGGAATTTGCACCTCAGAACACCACTTTTTCTGTGGTTACTAATGACGAAAGTTATTGGAACACCAATATTAATGTCATTGAAAAAGACTTGCAAAATCTTAAATACAGTCCTATTCCTTTTTCATTAGAGACGGCATTAACCAAAATAAAATCTCGCAAAACATTTGTAAACAAAGATATTGTTGTGATTACAGATGCTATTGGAATGAACAAAAATCATTTGAAAAATAGTAAAGAAAACGATAAAACCTATTTCATTATTTCAAAAGCAGAACAACTCAAAAACATTGCTATTGATAGTGTTTATATGTTGCAAACTCTAGATGATTTTTATGAAATAGCTGTTCAATTTTCATCAAATTCTCAGGAAGTCCAAGCAATTCCTGTTTCTGTTTACAATGGAAAAGAGTTGATTGCTAAAACCATTCTCAATCTAAAAAAGAACAAAGAAACCCTCAATTTTACGATTCCTAAAAAAGATTTTCACGGCTCTGTAAGTATCAACGATAGTAGTTTGGCATTTGATAATATAATGTATTTTACCATATCAAAACCAAAAATAACTTCAATTTTAAGTATTGGCACTACCGAAAAAAGCAATTTTTTATCCAGAATTTACACAAAACCTGAATTTAATTATTCCAATTTTAGTATTGCAACTTTAGATTACAGTCAGCTCAACAAGCAAGATGCCATTATTTTAAATGAACTTGATAATATTCCAGTGGCATTGCAAACCAATTTGAAATCATTTATCGAAAAAGGTGGAAATGTAATATTAATTCCTTCAGAAAAAAATGAGATATCTAATTTGAATGCATTTCTAAATACTTTTGGAGGTATTCAATTTTCAAATTTTCAATCGCAAGAAAAGAAAATTACGAAGATTAATTTCTCAAACCCATTATTCTCTAATGTTTTTGAAAATAAAATTACCAATTTTCAATATCCAAATGTATTACAATCATTTAGTGTAAAAAGTAACTATTCACAAGCAATAAGCTACGATGACCAGAGTGCTTTTTTAACTTCAGTACACAAACAAGTAGGGAACTTATTTGTGTTTTCGGCACCCCTAAATAAAACAAATAGTAATTTCCAGAATTCGCCACTCATTGTTCCTACTTTTTATAAAATGGGATTGAACGATGATAAAAATGGGGTGAAAGCTGAAACCATTGGTAATTCTAACTCAATTTTAATTTCGGCTCAACTGAATACTAATGAAATAGTTTCCATAAAAAATGCTTCAGAAGAATTTATTCCGTCACAACAAATAATGAACGATAAAGTCAAAGTAACTTGTGGGGATAATCCAAGTCAAGCCGGTAATTTTGAAGTTATTCAGAATAATAAAGCTATCGAAAATATCAGCTTTAATTTTGATAGAAAAGAAAGCAATGTAACTCCGCCAAGTGATGAAACACTAGACGATTTGAATATCGTTCCGAGCATAGAATCGTTTTTTGACACCATACAAATAAACAGAACCGATAACCAAGTTTGGAAATGGTTTCTTATTTTTACACTATTATTTATTCTTCTAGAAATATTGATACAAAAATTTGTAAAATGAATCTAATTATAAGAGCTGCCCGAATTATTGATCCTAAAAGTCTGTTTCACAACCAAGTTGTCGATATTAAAATCAATAATGGTTTGATTGAAAAAATAAATTTAAGTATAGATAATAAAGATAATTTGGAAGAACTTCAATTAGAAAACCTACACATTTCTCAAGGTTGGTTTGACACCAGTGTTTCGCTTGGCGAGCCAGGCTTTGAAGATCGAGAAACCATTTCAAACGGATTGCAAGTAGCAGCAAAATCAGGATTTACAGGTATCGCTTTACAACCCAACTCCTTCCCTATTTTAGACAATCAATCGCAAATTAATTTTGTAAAACAAAAAGCAAAGGATTTTGCAACCGAACTTTTCCCAATAGGTGCGTTAACCAAAAATAGTGAAGGGACGGAATTAGCTGAACTCTTTGATATGAAAAATGCTGGAGCAATTGCTTTTGGAGATTATAATAAAAGTTTAGACAATGCCAATTTGCTTAAAATAAGTTTGCAATACACTCAAGATTTCAACGGAATAGTGATAGCTTTTTGCCAAGACAATACCATAAAAGGAAAAGGATTGGTTCACGAAGGAATTGTATCGACAATGTTGGGTTTGAAAGGAATTCCGTCTCTTGCAGAAGAATTAATTATTGCTAGAAATCTTTTTATACTCGAATATACAGGCGGAAAATTACATATTCCAACCATTTCAACAGCAAAATCGGTTCAATTAATAAAAGAAGCCAAAACAAAAGGTTTACACGTGACATGTAGTGTTGCAATTCACAATTTGATTTTAATGGACAAAACCATCGAAAGTTTTGATACTCGATTCAAAGTTTTACCACCACTACGTAAGGAAGAAGATAGAAAAGCGTTAATTGCTGGAGTTCTTGACCATACTATTGATTGCATCACATCAGACCATAATCCTATAGATATTGAACACAAAAAAATAGAATTTGATTTGGCTAAAAATGGAACCATTGGGTTAGAAAGTGCTTTTGGAGCTTTGCAAACCATTCTTCCTATTGAAATTATTATCGAAAAGCTAACATCAGGAAAAACAGTTTTCAATATAGAAAATGAAACTTTAGATGAAGGTCAAAAAGCCAACATCACTTTGTTTAATCCAGAAGGAAATTACACATTTACAGAAAATAATATACTTTCTAAATCAAAAAACAGTGCTTTTTTAGGACAAAACTTAAAAGGAAAAGTATACGGAATTTACAATCAAGGAAAATTGATTTTATCTTAAATAAACAAAAATTATGGAAAATAATATTGAACAAGGAAAACAAACAGCTATTATTGCCTATTTAACCATTATAGGGGCAGTTATCGCAATTTTTATGAACAATGAAAGTAAGAATCCTTTTGCTTCCTTTCATATCAGACAATCATTAGGAATTTTTCTTTCTTGGTTTGCATTAGGTTATTTTGTTAGCTATTTTGACAATTGGGGCGTTTCATCAGGATTTTATCTTTTCATATTTATATTATGGGTTTACGGTTTTGTAGGTGCCATTCAAGGCGAACAAAAACTAGTTCCAATAGTTGGCGAATTTTTCCAGAAATTGTTTAAAAACATTTAGGATTGGTCAGTTCACAAATCATAATTTCTAAATCCCAAATCATAATTCCTAAATCAAAATGAAACTCCACCACCTAGTTCGAGAGCCAAAAGTAAAACTTAATAAAAATCCATTATTGTTATTGCTTCACGGTTATGGTAGCAACGAAGAAGATTTGTTTTCTTTTGCTTCAGAATTACCCGAAGAATATTATGTGATTTCGGCACGCGCGCCATACAATATGCAATATGGAAGCTACGCTTGGTATGCAATTGATTTTGATGCCGATGAAAATAAGTTTTCAGATTTGAATCAAGCCAGAGAATCCAGAGATTTGATTGCCGAATTTATTGATGAATTGATTGCAAATTATCCTATTGATGCTAATAATATTACATTAATTGGTTTTAGTCAAGGTTGCATTTTGAGTTATGCTGTTGGACTATCTTATCCAGAAAAAGTCCAGCGAATAGTTGCTATGAGTGGTTATTTCAATACAGAAATTGCAAAAGAAGGTTATGAAAAGAATGATTTCTCTAATTTGCAATTATTTGCTTCTCACGGCACTGTAGATCAAGTTGTCCCAGTGGATTGGGCTCGAAAAGCAAAACCAATGCTCGATAATTTAGGAATTGAGAATGTGTATAAGGAATACCCAATAGGTCACGGAATATCACCTACTAACTTTTTTGATTTTAAGAAATGGTTGGAGAATGATAATAATTAATTCAAGTTGCTAGTGAATTTTTTTATTGAATCATAATCAATGACCTAGTATTGGTAGTGAAAATTAGTGCAAGTTAGAACCTTAATATTACTTTTATGGTTGGTTTAAATTTATTTGTTGCTTAATGACTAGCAACTTAAATTAATTAAGGAAATTAAAGTTATCAAACAATTGTTTCATCAACATCACTAACATATTCCAAAATATCTCCAGGTTGACAATTTAATGCTTTACAGATAGAGTCGAGTGTACTAAAACGTATGGCTTTGGCTTTTCCAGTTTTTAAAATGGAAAGGTTTGACAATGTTAAATCGACTCTTACTGAAAGTTCATTTAGAGAAATTTTTCGTTTGGCCATCATTACATCTAAATTTACTACTATCGCCATAATTTATATTGTTAATTCATTTTCGTTTTGTAATTCAATACCTTTTGTAAAAAGCTTATGAATAAAATATAATATTCCTGCGAAAAATAAGAAAGCATCTCCTAATCCAATATATTCATTTAAATGAGGAAAATTGATTTCTTGATTGATAAATTTTTCCGAAAAAACCACCGCTATTTTGCTTAAAACGCCAATAAATAAAGAAAATAAACTCATTTTTTTTATCAAATTACCTATTGTTTCGTGAAAAGGACTAATAAAATTTATTTTTTTGTAAATTTGAACTACACTATAAAATAATAATGCTTGAAATATTACAATAGAGACTATGAAGAAAACCAAAACGGTGTAATTTGCTTTTCTTCATAGTCTCTATTGTAATATTTCAAGCATTATTATTTTATAGTGTAGTTCAAATTTACAAAAAAATAAATTTTATTAGTCCTTTTCACGAAACAATAGGTAATTTGATAA
>NZ_JANOQD010000018.1:0-6986 GCF_031422135.1 Flavobacterium sp.
CCCAATCTCGTTTTGTTAACGAGACAAGTTTCGCAATATCCTTTTGTTTTTTTGTTACCTAAGGTGTCGCACTGAACTTATTGAAGTGATCGAAGGCAACAAAAAATGAAAGATTTAGAGGATAGCGGAACAATTGTTGAAAAGTATGCAATAAGTTTTACTTCAAAAAAAGAAAATAGATTTGCTTTATTTAACTTTTTGGTTATTTTTACCAAATGAATATACGTGGAAAATTAATTATAATAGGTGGTGCGGTTGATAAAGGAAGTTTTACAGAAACGGACTTGGATAAGAATGCAGCAAAGAATTTAAACTTTTTTGAGACTGGAATTTTGAAAAGAATTCTCAATGAGTCAAAGTATAAAGAGCAATCCAGAATAGAGGTGATTACGACGGCTTCTAAAATTCCAAAAGAAATTGGGCCAGAATATGTGAAAGCCTTAAGCTATTTAGGTGCAAATAATGTTGATATTTTGAACATTGAACGTCGGGAACAAGCTATGGATCCTGAAGTTGTGGCAAGATTGAAAGCGGCTGATGTGGTTATGTTTACTGGTGGCGATCAATTGAGATTGACTTCGATTCTTGGTGGTACACCGTTTCACGATTTGTTGTTAGAAAAGTACAATAACGAGGATTTTATATATGCTGGCACTTCTGCTGGTGCTGCTGCTGCTTCCAATAATATGATTTATCAAGGCAGTAGCTCGGAAGCTTTGCTGAAAGGTGAAGTTAAAATCACTTCTGGTTTAGGATTGATTGATGATGTGATTATTGACACCCATTTTGTACAACGGGGTCGAATTGGAAGACTTTTTCAAGCGGTTGTAGGAAACCCAAAAACATTAGGAATTGGTTTGGGTGAAGATACAGGATTGCTGATTACTAATAATTCTAAAATGGAAGCTATTGGTTCTGGTCTTGTAATATTAGTTGATGGCCGACAAATTAAGGACACTAATTTGACCGAAGTGGAATTGGGTCAGCCCATTTCGATAAATAATCTGATTACGCACGTGATGAGTAAGTATGACACATTTGATTTAAGTAGTTATAAAATGACAATTCAAAGTTCGCAATACGTTTAGTATTGTGTTTAAGGTTGTATAAAAGTTAAAAAAATATTCATTTTGAACACAGATTTTAGAAATTTTAAAAATTTCTAAAATCTGTGTTCTTTGTAATTTAATAGTGATATGAAATTAATAATCCATGGTGGTTTTTTCTCGGAATCCGCAACCAATCACGAAACAAAAGTGGCAAAACAAAACGCTTTGGAGCGAATTGTAAAATCCTCCTACGAATTTTTGCATTCCCATTCTGCTTTGGAAACGGTGGTTTTTGCGGTTTCGCAATTGGAAGATGATGAATTGTTTAATGCGGGTATTGGTTCACAAATACAAAGTGATGGAAAAATAAGAATGTCAGCAGCCGTTATGGATGGAGAAACTCAGAAAATGAGTGGTGTAATTAACATTGAAGAAGTCAAAAACCCAATTCAAGTCGCTCAGGTTTTAATGCAAGAGGACGATCGAGTTTTGGGAGGGAGCGGGGCAACTAATTATGCAAGAAATAAAGGATTTGGTGTTTTTTCGACAGAAATTCCACAACGTAGAGCAGAATATGAGGCTAAACTAAAATCGTTAGGAACAGGAACTGTGGGTTGCGTGGCTTTAGATAGTAATGGAAAAATTGCTGTAGCTACTTCAACTGGCGGAAAAGGTTTTGAGCTAGTAGGACGTATTTCGGATTCGGCAACAGTAGCTGGAAATTATGCCAATGCCTTTTGTGGTGTAAGTTTGACAGGAGTAGGTGAGGACATCGTGAGTAATGCTACTGCATCCAAAATTGTAACTCGGGTAACTGATGGTTTTACTTTAGAGAATGCCTTTAAGAAAACTTTCGACGAGTTAAAACCTTACGATGGTTTTGCAGGAGCTATTGCAATTGATAAAAATGGGAATATGTTTCACCAAGATTCGCATCCAAGTATGGTTTTTGCCAGTTTTGATGGGGATGAATTTGAGGTTTTTATTTAGAAATTATTTTCGCAAACGATTCAAAAATAAATTAATACAACTCAATTTTAATTTATTATGTTAGTTTCTTAATCTAGTTTAAAAGAAAATGTATGAAAAAGTTAATTATAATAATTGTTTCGGTATTGTTATGTTTCAATATAATTTCCTGTCAAAAAGAAAAAAAATCCAATCCAAAACCAAATAAATTATCAAATAGCTTATCAAATAATCCAACAACTAAAATAAATAGTGACACTTTAAAATGGTTTACCGAGCTTTGTGTAATCAATAGTAATTTTGATACAAATAAATATTCAAAAAAACAGCTTCGAGATACCCATAAACTTTGGTTTTCAACTAGTGCTTATATAGATTTTGATGGTTATCCAAAATTCAATTTAAACGAAAAGCTAGAACCTATTGAAAAACTCGAAACAGAGTATTCTAAAAGAAAAAGAGAACTTGAAAATTTAGAAATTGTTGATTTAGCTTATTGGCAAAATATAAAAAAGCTAAAACTAAAAGAGTTAAAATCATTTTATGAGCATCAAAAAACAGCCTACTTTGCTTATTCAAATTCCGCAATTTTAACACAGACAAATTATGATTCAAAAGCAGAAATTTATGTTGATGCTTTAGCCTCTAGGGATAGTTTAAAAATAATTTCTGCTTGGAGAGTATTGAATGATGAGCAGAAAGCAAAAAATGGTTCCCCTGAATATGTTGAGGAAAAATTCCAAAGCAGATTAAATTCTGATAGATGTTTAGAATATGCAAAAATGGATTTATTCACCTTTGGTTGGAGCAACTACGCAATAAAGACTACAAAAGAATGTGAAATTTTAAGCAGAACAGATATTTTGTATAATGAATATCTAAGGCTTTTTATATCTAATGATGTGGAATGTGATGAACCTTAATAATTTATACTTGTCCCGTATTCATACCTAAAATAAAAAGGTTGTTTAACGGACAAACCAAACACATAAAAATTAAAATTATGATTTCAAACAAAAATCCCAATCTTTCGACTGGGATTTTCTATAGTAAGTAATTCTAAATCTTGTTGATAAAACGTTTATTTTACTTTATTAAGTACAGCTTTGAAAGCTACTGGGTGATTCATAGCTAAATCTGCAAGAACTTTTCGGTTCAATTCGATATTGTGTTTTTTAGCTTGTCCCATGAATTGTGAATAAGACATTCCTTCCAAACGAGCTCCAGCGTTAATACGTTGAATCCACAACGAACGGAAATTTCTCTTATTTACTTTTCTATCACGGTAAGCATAGCACATTGCTTTCTCCACTGCATTTTTCGCAACTGTCCAAACGTTTTTACGACGACCAAAGAAACCTTTGGCTTGCTTCATTATCTTTTTTCTTCTTGCTCTTTTAGCAACTGAATTTACTGATCTTGGCATAATTTTTACATTTTTTTTGTAGCAGGCGGCTTGAATTTAATCAAAAGCACTTAATGGCCATACTCCAAGGTTATTAAAATTGTTTTAACCTAAGAATGGTAGTTGGTAATTAGTTGTTAGTTGTTGGAAATTATTCCGTCAACCATCAACCCAAACTCATCAACTATATTATTCTTAATTGTTGTTTGATACTTTTCATATCCGTTTTGTGAACTAGCGCTGAGTGTGTCAAAGCTAATTTACGTTTCTTAGACTTTTTAGTCAAAATATGACTTTTAAAAGCGTGTTTTCTCTTAATTTTTCCAGAACCAGTAACTTTAAATCGTTTCTTGGCGCTAGATTTGGTTTTCATTTTAGGCATTTTTTCCTAGATTTTTAATTTATTCTTACTTACTGTCATTGCGAGGAACGAAGCAATCTGCTGTCATTCATCTTTTTTTATATTTTTACGAAGCCATTAGCTATCGTCTATTTGTTATTCTTTTGCTTCGCTATCTTGGCTAGGCGGAACTTCTATACTTTTAACTGGCGGTCTAGGCTGACTTTCTTTTGACTTAGCAGCTGGTTGAGAAGTTTTACCTTTTTTCGGAGCAATAAACATAATCATTCTTTTTCCTTCCAGAACAGGCATAGCTTCCACTTTTCCGTGTTCTTCAAGATCTGTAGCCAATCTTAATAATAAGATTTGTCCTTGATCTTTATAGATAATCGAACGACCTTTAAAGAATACAAATGCTTTTAATTTTGAACCTTCTTTTAGGAACTTCTCCGCATTTTTTCTTTTAAATTCATAATCATGCTCATCAGTTTGTGGACCGAAACGAATTTCTTTTACTACAATCTGAGTAGATTTTGCTTTCAGTTCCTTCTCACGTTTCTTCTGCATATATACGAACTTTTTATAGTCCATTATTTTACAGACAGGCGGTTCTGCGTTTGGAGAAATCTCAACCAAATCCAATTCTAGTTGGTCGGCAAGTTTCATAGCTTCCGAAGTTTTAATAACTCCTGGCTCTACATTATCTCCTACAAGACGTACTTCTGGAACGCGAATAAAATTATTTATTCTGTGTTCATCTTTTTTTTCTACTCGAGGCTGGTAACCTCTACTGTTTCTAATTGCTATGGCTCTTAATTTTTTAGTTAAACTTCAAATGTTTTTAGCGTTTTGCTTATTTCATCGTTTACAATTCTAGCAAATTCTTCTATTGTAACCGTACTATTTCCTTTTCCTTCCTGTCCGTGACGACGAATAGAGACGGTGTTATTCTTCTCTTCTTCCTCTCCTATGATCAGCATAAACGGGAGTTTTTGCATTTCAGCATCACGTATTTTTCTACCAATCGACTCATTTCTGTTGTCAATCAGGGCGCGAATTTCGTGATTTTCTAGCAGATTTAAAACTTTTTTAGCATAAATTTCATATTTATCACTCAAACACAATATTATAGCCTGTTCTGGCATCAACCAAAGTGGGAAATTTCCTGCTGTATGTTCAATCAAAATAGCAATAAATCGTTCCATACTTCCAAAAGGTGCTCTGTGAATCATAACTGGTGTATGCAGTTCATTATCAGAACCTTTATAAGTCAATTCAAAACGCTCCGGCAAGTTATAATCCACCTGAATTGTTCCCAATTGCCATTGCCTTCCCAAAGCATCTTTAACCATAAAATCCAATTTCGGACCATAAAAAGCCGCTTCACCATAAGCAACAATAGTTTTTAATCCTTTGTCAGCAGCAGCATTGATAATTGCATTTTCAGCTTTCTCCCAATTTTCATCACTACCTATATATTTTTCTCTATTTTCTTGATCTCTTAACGAAATTTGAGCCGTAAAATTCTCAAATCCAAGTGAACCAAAAACATACAAAACCAAATCAATAACATTCTTAAACTCTTGATCCAATTGATCCGGAGTACAAAAAATATGTGCGTCATCTTGCGTAAAACCTCTCACACGAGTCAATCCATGCAATTCACCACTTTGTTCGTATCTGTAAACAGTGCCAAATTCAGCATAACGCTTTGGCAAATCCTTGTACGACCAAGGTTTTGTATTGTAAATTTCACAGTGATGTGGGCAGTTCATAGGTTTCAACAAAAACTCTTCGCCTTCAGCAGGCGTATTTATCGGCTGAAAACTATCAGCGCCATATTTAGCATAATGTCCCGAAGTTACATACAATTCTTTCTGACCAATATGCGGCGTAACCACTTGCTCATAACCCGCTTTTTTCTGTGCTTTTTTCAAAAACTGTTCCAATCTGTCACGCAAAGCAGCACCTTTTGGCAACCATAATGGTAAACCAGCACCTACTTTTTGCGAAAAGGCAAACAATTCCAACTCTTTTCCTAATTTTCTATGATCACGACGTTTTGCTTCCTCGAGCAATTCTAAATATTCAGTCAAATCTTTTTGTTTCGGGAACGATGTTCCGTAAACACGAGTCAACTGTTTGTTTTTTTCATTTCCTCGCCAGTAAGCACCAGCAATACTCATTATCTTTACAGCTTTAATTATTCCCGTGTTTGGAATATGTCCACCACGACACAAATCTGTAAAAGTAGCATGATCACAAAAAGTAATTGTGCCATCTTCCAAATTCGAAATCAATTCCGTCTTGTATTCGTTATCCTTATATAACGTCAAAGCATCCGCTTTCGAAACCGAACGCAATTTAAATTCGTGTTTCTCACGTGAAATCTCTAAAATACGATCTTCAATATTCTTGAAATCGGCTTCAATAATCTTATTTTCCCCAAAATCCACATCATAATAAAATCCATTATCAATCGCAGGACCAAGAGTCAGTTTCAGACCAGGATACATTTCTTCCAAAACTTGCGCCATAACATGCGAAGTTGAATGCCAAAATGCTTTTTTACCATCTTTGTCGTTCCAAGTATATAATACGAGTGAACCATCGGTAGTCAATTCCGTCGATGTTTCCGCCGTCGTACCATTAAAACTAGCCGAAATCACGTTTCTAGCCAATCCTTCACTAATACTCAACGCAACATCCATAGGCGTTGCGCCACTTTCAAACTCCTTTATCGAACCATCAGGCAAACTAATCTTAATCATCATTATAATTTTGTGACCGCAAATATAGCAGTTTCACAAAAAACATACAATATATATAAGGTATGTTTTTTAAATTTAATTTTTCAGGGCGTGCCCTATCGTCGTTCCTCCTCAGGTCGGGTTTTTCGTTACAAGTCCTCGCACTTCCTTTGTCAGGCTGTGGGCTTTTCACTTCAATCCCTCACGCAAGGGAGATTCTAACTACATTATTATAGTATTTCAATGTACTTTAATATCTTATATGGTTTAGAGAAACCCCGATTGCATCTTTGCATTTGATTTCTTAAATCGCTATCCTTTGCGTTCGAATGTACAATACATATATAGAGTTAAAAAACTTTGTAGTATAACTTACGGAAAACCAAAGCGTTAAAAAAAAGATTTTGAGGTGTTCTTTTATTTACTTATTATAATGTCTTGATATAAAACCTTTTGAGTGTTCATCATTCTGT
>NZ_JANOQD010000019.1:0-18712 GCF_031422135.1 Flavobacterium sp.
AACAAGAAATTTACCCATTGTTTTACAAATGGCTTCGTACATTTCCTTTTCGTTATCTACATTGACCGTTTTTGGATTAAATGCAGTCAAAGCACTTGTCAAGGCAGACAAAACACCCATTGGATGTGCTGTTTTTGGAAATCCATCGATGATGTTTTTCATTTCTTCGTTGACCAAAGTGTATTTACGAATGTTTCTTTCGAAATTTGCTAATTGTTCTTTGTTTGGTAATTCACCAAAAATAACTAAATAAGACACTTCAAGAAAATCTGCTTTATCGGCTAAATCTTCTATGGAATATCCTCTGTAACGAAGAATTCCTTCTTCTCCATCAAGGAAAGTGATCTTGCTTTTACAAACACCTGAATTTTTGTATCCTGGATCGTAAGTGATAGCACCTGATAAATCTCTTAATTTACTAATATCGATAGCCGTTTCGTTTTCGCTTCCAACCATTACTGGAAGTTCATACTTGTTTCCATCAATTTCTAATGTTGCAATTTTTGACATAATATAATGTGGGAATTAATCTAAAATATATAATTTAACAAAAATAGATAATTATGTATTAAATAAAAAAGTTTTAAGGTGACGATTTCGTTAATTTTTTAATAAAAATAAAAAAACCTTCTTATTTCTAGCTTATAACAAATCATTTTCTGTAGCAAATCTTATGAGCATTGCTGTGTTTTTTACATTTAGTTTGGTATGTAAATTTTTGCGATGACTGTCAACTGTATCTGTACTTATAAATAATTTTTCGGAGATTTGTATGTTGGTTAACCCCTCGGCTATGAGAATGAGGATTTCTTTTTCGCGCTTGGTTAGTTTTGGTATTTTGTTTTGAAGTTCATTTTCGTAACGCAAGGCTCTATCTGCTTCAAAAGTGAGATAGTTACTACCTTTAGAGACCGTTTCGATTGCTTTAAGTATTTCGTGTTTGTCTGCATTTTTTAGTAAATAACCTTTAGCACCACTTTCTATCATTTTTCGTACATAAGTACCTTGATTGTGTGTACTTAAGGCGATAACTTTTACATTTTGGTACTTTTTTGTAATACTGTCGCAAAGTTCAATGCCGCTTGTGTCAGGCAAATTTATATCCATTAAAATAACATCGGCTGTTTTTATTTTAAAAAATTGCAAACAATTTTGAGCCGTGTTAGCGCAACCAACGAGTTCTATATGGTTTTCGCCAAACAACAAGGATTTGATTCCTTCAATAACCATTTGATGGTCGTCGACAATAAATACTTTTATAGGACTGTTACGCATTGAGCTCAATATTTACAGTAGTTCCATTGTTAGGCGACGTTGCGGTATCTATTTTTCCTTTCAAATAATGTACTCGATAAGCAATATTCCCTAGACCGTCGCCTTTTGTGGATTGGTTTTGGTTGTAGCCTTTTCCGTCGTCTTCAACCGTTAGCAGTACTTTATTGTTTTCTATAGTGAGTTGCACCATTATTTCTTTGGCATTGGCGTGTTTTACAGCATTATTTACCAATTCTTGAATGATTCTATAAATAAATGTTTCGGCGGTATTGTCAATTTTTCTATCGATACCTAATTTTTGATAATCGACTGTAATATTTGTTGACTGCTGTATGCTATTGCAAAAATCACGCAAGGCATCATTTAACCCAAATTTTACTAATGCTTCGGGCATAAGATTGTGTGCTACTTTGCGCAAATCGGCAATTGTGGTGTCAAGCATACCGAGTGATTTTTCGAATTGCAATGCATTTTCTGGAGTAAGAAGTAGGTTTTCTTTCATGTTTGTAAAGGATAATTTGGTTCCCGATAAAAGTCCGCCAAGACCGTCGTGCAAGTCTTTGGCAATTCGTCCTCGCTCTTCTTCTTGCCCTTTTAGCATGGCGTCGACAGCAAGTAATTGTTTGTCTTTTTCGAGTTCTGTTATTTTTAATGTTTGGAGTTTTTGTTTGTTTCTAAAATTGCGATAACCCAAAAAACCTACTAACAATAAAGCAATGGATGAAGCTATTAGAATTTTGTTTAAATTAGATTTTTTTTCATTTTTAGCTTTTAATTTTATAATTTCTGTTTGCTTTTTTTGAGTTTCATATTTTTTTTCGAGTTCTTGAATGTTTTTTATTGTGCCTTCGTTTACTTGTAATTCATAAATTGAATCCTTTTTGGCTTCATATATATCTGATTCGTAGTAATTTCCTAAACTAGCTTCAATTTTATTTAATAATCCGTAAGAATTTTTAGAAATTACACTTAGATTATTGAGTTCACTAATTTTTAGAGCTTGCAAAATAAATTCTTTAGATTTTTGAAGTTGATTATTATAAAAATAAACCAACCCTTTGTGCACTAATATATTTGCATCATATTCGATAGAATTAATATCTTTTTTTAGAATTTCTAATTCATCAACTAATAAAAATAAGTCAGAATACTTTTTTTGTTTAGTTTTTATCAAAATTGTATTTCCCAAAATAACCTGCTGCAAATAATATTCCTTTTCATTTTTAGACAGCAATAATGCTTTTTCCGCATATTTAAGTGCATTTTGATTTTGATTTAAATATATATATGTGGTTGAAATTGAAGATAAAACGTAAGCAAGATCAAGTTGTGTTCCAAATCCTTTTTTGCTTAAATTAAGTGCTTTGAATCCATATTCTAAAGCCTTTTTGTATAAATGCCTTTCCGTATAGGACTCTGCCAAATTTGAATAAAAAGTAACTAGCTCAGTCTTGTCTTCTAACGATTCATAAATTCTTTGTGCTTTTAAGTCATATTTCGCACATGAATCAAATTTTATTAAATAATGATAAGTAGTGCTCATATTAGCATAACAATTTGCTTTCTGAACTTGCGTGCCATGTCTTTCAGCAAGTTTGATGTTCATCAAATCATATCTTAATGATTCTTCATAATTTCCCATTTGACGATATAGCTCCCCAATATTTACGTTACATCTTATTTGCCCTGAATAATGTTTTAGCTTTGCACTTAATTTTTTAGATTCATTAAAAAAATAAAATGCAGAATCTGGATTTTTTATTCCATAATCATAGGCAATGTTTCCTAATATTTTTGCTTTTATCGTATCGTTATTTAATGTTTTAAGTTTTTGTATATTTTCTTGTTGTGTTTGAGAAAAACTTACTAAAGTTACTAACAAAAAAACTACCATTATTATTTTTCTCATAACTTCAATTCTTTATCGTTTTTATTACTATTCTAAGGTAAAGGTTTCACATAATTTTTGACTAATCCAATTATTACATCAAAAATCACTCTTTTACGTGAGAAACAAAGTAGGTTAAAAGGAATGTTGAATTTTGTTTTTTAATTCAACATAATGAAAATCACGTTTTTACGGTAGTTTAAAATTCAATATTGTTTCGAGATTTGTATTGTACTAACAATTAAATCTTAAAGGCTATGAAACTACATCTTCATTTTTCGCATGGTTTTCATTTTGGGCATTCAATACCTAAAACTGGTTTTTTGTCAAACGATAAATTAAAAACCACAAAACCAACTGTAAATAACAAATTAGTTTTAAACAAGTTACAACCATCGCATTGGTTTGACGGAATTTGGGACGATTTGAATTTTAAAATGTAATAGCAAACAAAAAATCACTCTTTTACGGGATATGTTTATTCTGTATTCGTTTCGAGATTTGTAAATCAAATTAAAAACAAATATTACATTATGAAAAAACCAAACACCATTATTTTAAAGCCACTTTTTATTATTTGCTTCTCTTTTTCTCTTGTACTCGTTTCGTGCAGTAAAGAGGATAATCCAGATGCGCAACCAATAGGAAATAACGTTACTATACATACAGCTGGATCAAAAAACGCCACGGCAACCAGTAGAAGTATCGCTCAATATTGGGAAAACGGAACTCCTACAGATATCACTAACGGAACTTTTGATGCCGTTGCAGAAAGTATCGTTGTTACAGAAAATGGCGACAAGCACATTGCAGGTTACGAAAAAAACACCAACGATAATACTGTTGCTAAATATTGGAAAAACGGCATAGTAACCTCCTTACCTGCGACAATTTTAGGCCAAAGCAGCAGTGCAAATGACCTTGCAGTTTCTGGAAATGATGTGTATATATCGGGAAATGAAGACTCAGACAATGGTAATTCGATTGCAATATATTGGAAAAACAATGTTAAAGAATATTTGTCAAGCTCAACCAATGACACTAACACAACGGCAATTGCAGTTGCAAACAATAAATCATATGTGTCAGGATATGAAAAAAACGGCAATGTTTCAACTGCTTATATTTGGATAAATGGTATTGCAACGAGTTTGTCGCCAGGTAGTCACAACTCTCAAGCAACCGATATTTTTGTCGTTGGAACAAAAGTTTACGTTTCAGGATCGGAATTACTTGCCGGAAAAACAGTTGCATTGTATTGGGAATGTGATACTGCTAATGGGCTAAACTTTACAGTTCATTATTTATCAGATGCATTAAATTTTGCCTTAGCAACTTCTATAACAGTTATTGGAAATGATGTTTTTACTGGTGGTGTAGAAAATTTATGGTCTAAATATTGGAAAAACAATACTCCTGCCGATGCAATAAACTTAACTACAACTGGCGACGGAATCGTTTATTCGCTTTTTGCATTAGGAACAGATATTTATACCATTACTTTTCAAGATGCTGTGGGGTGCAAATATTGGAAAAATGGCACACAAATTAATACGCTCTCCACTATAAATAATGGCTTTGTCTATGACCTTTATGTAACCTTTAAATAAACCAAAATGAAAAATGTAAAAAAAATAATTGCAGTACTATTACTAGCTTTCGCAATTGGTTGCAGCAAAGACGATCAGCAAGCAACAGAGCAACTAGAGCCTGTTGTTGTGATTCCGAAAGTAAAAACGTTTACTATTGGCAACAATTTATACACACATACCTATGATACACAAGGAAGACTCTTAACCCAAGTTTCGAGCGATGGTTACAAAGATGAATATAGTTATGCTAATAATAAAGTTACCTACAAATTTTTTCAATCTAATGTGCAACAATCGACCTATGTATATGATCTAAATACTGATGGTTTTAAAATTAAATCATTGCGCACTTTTCCGTCGGCAGGAAATTATCAAACGATTTATACTTATAATGCCAATAAACAATTGGCAACTTTGACCAACAGCAATAGTTTGGATACAAAAACATCGACAAAAACATTTTTCTATGAAGGCAAAAATTTAGAACATTACGAAGAAACATTTTCATACAATGCAGACATTTGGAAATTTTATTACACCTATTACACCGATAAAACCAACACTTTTAGCAACAAAAATAAAGGCTATCTCTTTGATATTGAAGAAGATTCACAACATCCTGTAAAGACTTTTACCGCCGTTTTTTCACCCACTAATACTCAGGTTGATACATATGCTTATGAATATGATAGCCAAAATCAAATAAGTAAAAGAATAATTAATGGTTCAGCTCAAAACGATATTGAATATTATTAAAACATATTGTTATCTGAATAATAATAATAAAACCAAAATTATGAATAAATTATTTACCCTAGCAATTGTTTTATTATTAGCTAGTTGCAAAACCGAAGAATGGAACAAAGAAAACGCCAAAAAAAAATGTTTAGAAAGTGCCAAAAGCGAGATGTATAACGAGGCATCTACAAAACGAGTTACTGCGATTTGCGATTGCATTGCCGAAAAAACAATTGCCACATTTGCTAACGAAGAAGAAGCAAACAATAAAATGCTAGATGTAGTATATATCACTAATGATTGTCGTAATGATTTCGACAAAGCAAAAGTGACTGCCGACAGCTTGTTTTATGAGCAAAATCCAGATTTAAAATATATGAAGAATCCATAAAATATATAAAAATGAAAAAACTTGTTATATCAGCAATTGCATTACTTCTATTTTCTTGCAACTCTAATTGGAATGCTGAAACTGTAAAAAAAGAATGTATTGATGGCGTTATGAAAAGTGCAATGGATACTTCAATTCCCGAAAACCTCAAAATGGCAGAAGCCCTTTGCGATTGTTCTGCACAGAAAACGATAAATAAATATAAAACACATCAAGAAGCAGAAGCCGACAAAATAGGTTTAGAAACATTAACAATGGATTGTATGAAAGAATATTTTCAAAACAAAATGCCAAAATAAAATTATGATTAATCCTTTATTGAAATTCAAATTTCAATAAAGGATTTTTTTTAAATATCTAAAAATCAATATTTAATTAAAAAAAATCACTTTTTTACGGGATATATTTATTACCAAATTGTATTGAAATTTGTAAAGCAATCAAAAACTAAATAGTATGAAAACAAATTACACTCCTCAAAAACAATTTTTAATTTTATTGTTTATAGTATTAATTTCAAATATATCTTTTTCGCAATGTTGGAAAAGCGTAGCTTCTGGGTTAGAGCATACTTTAGCCATAAAAATGGACGGAACGCTGTGGGCGTGGGGAAGAAATGATAGTGGTCAGCTCGGTATTGATTCACTTTTAGATTCTAATATACCTGTTCAAGTTGGTACCTCAAACAATTGGAAAATAGTTTCTGGAGGTGTAGATCATTCTGCTGGAGTGCAAACTGACGGCACTTTATGGACTTGGGGTGGCAATTTTTTTGGTCAACTTGGCAACGGATCATTTAGCAGTGGTCTTTCACTTTCACCCGTACAAGTTGGCAATGAAACCAGTTGGAATACAGTCGATTGTGGTTATTATTTCAATGTAGCTCTAAAAGGTAGTTTTAGCAAATCTCTTTGGTCTTGGGGTGTTAATGACTTCAACCAACTTGGCAATGGCAATTTAATTAATATAAATACCCCACAACAAATAGGTACCTCGCTCAACTGGCTATCAATATCTGCCGGAGCGTATCATTCTGTAGCTTTAGAAATTGTAACTGGTGGTAACCGATTAATGGGTTGGGGTTTTAATAATTATGGACAATTAGGTGATGGTTCTTTTGCTACGAGAAGTGTTCCGACACAGTGCGGAATCGAATTAAATTGGCAAACCGTCGTAACAGGATATTTTCATAGTCTTGCCAAGAAAACCAATGGTACACTTTGGGCTTGGGGCATAAATGGTGATGGACAAATTGGCAATGGAAGTAATGCTTTTAATGTTCCAACTCCAACACAAGTGGGCACAGATGCAAACTGGCAAGGAGTTTTAGGAGCAGGATACAACTACAGTATGGCAAAACGCTCTGATGGAACTTTGTGGTCGTGGGGTAGAAATACTTTTGGCGGTGCTGGTCTGGGCGCAGTAATTTTTAGTTATTTGCCGTTGCAAGTTGGCACAAGTACTACTTGGGGTATAAATATCTCAGGTTCACAAAGTTTTGGTTTGGCATTGCGTCAGGATGGCTCTTTGAGCTCTTGGGGACTAAATGACAAAGGACAATTAGGAAACGGGACAAATATGAATACCAATATGCCAAATGGTATTGTTTGTCCAACGACTTTAAGTACTAATGATGAAATGCGCATCAATACAACAGTATCAATCTACCCTAATCCAACTACTGATTTATTAAATATTCAAACACCCGTAAATTCAATCGTATCAAAAATTAAAATTATTGATGTACTTGGAAAAATTGTTTTAGAAATCAATGAAGTTTCAAATAGTATTAATGTTCAAAGCCTCACCAATGGCATTTACATTATTCAAGTAACAATAGATAACAGAAGCTATCAACAAAAATTTATTAAAAACTAAAACATCACATTATGAAAACATTAAAAACAATATTCACAATTGCTATACTAACATTATCAATATCTTGTAGCAAAGATGAACCACAACCACAACCCGAAACCCCTAAAGTAACAACGGTTTATGTGGGTGGCGCGGAATATGATAATACAACTCAAAAAGACATTCCAATTATTTGGAAAGATGGCGTAGCACAACAATTACCAATTGCAGCAGGAAATGAAGGCGAAGTATTAGCAATATTTGTCGATGGCAATGATGTGTATGCTGTTGGTCACGAAAACTCAAGTACTTCAATAGCAACTTATAAGGCAGTTATGTGGAAAAACGGAGTTAAAACTACTTTAAGTACAAATTCATCTAGTGCAAATTCAGTGTATGTAGCAAATGGAACAGCTTATGTTGTTGGTATGGAAAACCAGACAGCAACACTTTGGCATAATAATACCACTCGAAACTTTACAGAAGCCACCGAAGCAACAGATATTTATGTTAAAGGTAATGATATTTATATCTCTGGAAATACTACAACAGGAATGGGGTTTTGGAAAATTAATAACGAAGGAACGTATTTTACAAACACAATTAGTCAATCAAATGCAAGGTCTATCTGTGTTCAAGAAAACAATATTTACATTGCGGGTTTCGAATTGTCAACGGCAAACATACGCAGTGCAAAATTATGGAATGATAACTTACTTTCTACAGGACAATATGGAGATGATACATCAATGTGGTCTGTATATGCACAAGGACAAAATGTGTATGCTTGCGGTTTCAAAGTCGTTAATCTTCTTAGTACTAGAGCAATGTTATGGAAAAATAACCAAGCTACACAATTATCACAAAACCCATCTTTTGCCTATTCGGTTTTTGCCACCGCAACAGATAATTATGTCGCTGGATATGAAACAATATCTATTACAAAAGCGTGCATTTGGAAAAACGGAACGACTCAAATATTATCAGCTAATAGTTCTGCTGCAACTTCTGTTTTTGTAACCGAGAAATAATTTAACTATGACTACAACTAAAAAAATGATTCTCGCAGCCTTAGTTGCAGGTGTCGTAGCCTTTGGAGTTTTATACTTTATTGACAATCTAAAAAATACGCCGTTAGATCAAGCACAAGTTGATTTAAAAGCCGTTGTGAAACAAATAAACTCCCAATGCCCTATAAAAGTTGATGAAACAACCCGATTGGATAGCACATCGAAAAAAATGGTTTTTTGTTAACGCATTATTATACGGTACATTCATTAACAAATAAAAAAGTAAACATTGCAGAATTTAAAACTAAAATGCAAACTATGATGGACGAAAAGTATAAAACATCGCCCGAATTTGAAGCCTATCAAAAAAATGATATTGCAGTAGCTTTTGACTACAAAGACAAAAATGGCGATTTTCTTGGATATGTTTTATGTGATAATACTAAAAAATAAAAAATCTATTTCAAAGTTCAAACCTTTGACAAAGATCGTATTGTAAGATACAAATCACTCTTTTACGGTAGTCCTTTTTAGTAATTATATTCAAAATTTATTATAAAAATTAATTTAAACAAAAAAATATGAAAATTCTAAAATTAACATTCTTAATAATTATACTATCAGTTACTTTTTTTTGTAGCAAAGAAGATGATTCGCAACCAACAAAATCAATTCAAGAACCTGTAACAATTACAAACGTCTATGTAGGCGGAAGTCAAACAATTAACGGGTTAGAAAAAGCTACAATCTGGAAAAATGGCGTTGCAGAATTATTAAATACAAATTTAACAAACGAATCAAAAGTAAATTCTGTTTTTGTTTCAGGAAATGATGTTTACGCAGTTGGTTTTGAGGTTATTGTAAATTCTAGAGTTGCAACTTTATGGAAAAATGGAACAAAAATACAATTAGAAGGTAGTTTTTCAGAAGCTTGCTCAGTATCGGTTTTTAAAGATGTAGTATATATTTCAGGTCAATTAGTAGAAAAAGCAACTTTTTGGGTAGGTATAAATGGTGTTTTTGAAGGCAATGAACTATCCTCAAATAATAATTCTGTTGCAAAATCAATTTTTGCGACCAATGATGGTTTAGTTGTAAACGGTATATATGTTGCAGGAAAAATAGGTGCTAATGCTTGGACTTGGATAAGTCCAGGTTATAACGAAACAATATTTACAACTCCATCAGTTGCAGAATCAATTTTTGTTCGAGGTACAGATGTTTTTGTTGTCGCAAATTATGATAATGCTGGTGTACTAAACGCAAAAATTTTAAAGAATGGAACATCTCAGAATTCAGTTGTTAATAATACAGCTATGTATTCCGTTCACGGTGATAACCAAAATATTTATGCCGTTGGTGCAACTAATCCTAATTCGGTAAATTCTCGTGCAATGATTTGGGAAAATTTCATACCAAAAGAGTTATCACCACTTTTTTCGATGGCCAATTCGGTTTTTGTAGCAGATAAAAATGTATATGTAGCTGGTAATATGTATGATTTTGTTAGTTTGAAATTTAAAGCTTGTTTATGGACTAACGGTACTATTCAAACTTTGTCAAACGAAAAATCTGAAACTAAATCTGTATTTGTAACTGTCAAATAATTAAAAACCAAAAAAATGTCCAAAACAATAAAAACAGATCTTTCGCCTTTAGTTGTAGCAATTATAATATTTGGTATTTTATATTTTATGTATGGTGTTTGAAACATAAATTTTGCCAAATTTTAAAACTTTCAAAAAATAATTTACACAAAAAAATCACTCTTTTACGGTAGATATTTAATATTGTTTTATGACGAGATTTGTAATATAAACTTTAAAACACATACAATGAAAACCCTAAAATCAATTATCATAATCGTCTTATTAATACTTTCACTTTCTTGTAATAGAGACGATAAAGAACCCCAACCAATTGCTGATACCAAATTAATTCTGCCAGCAATGCTCGAGAACAATACGCAAATTAGCATTCCCGATGCGACAGTAAGTGGGACTACACTAATACCAGGAATAATTGCAAGCATTATAGAAATTGACAAAGATGGAATTATTCAAGATCCTTCTAAAATTTTTCTAGAACTTGACTTGTCGCATAGTTTCGCTGGTGATATAGTTGTTGAACTCATTGCTCCGTCGGGCGAAAACTGCGGAATTATAAAAAGAATTGGAACAACTAATGACACTTCGCCCGGTTCTTCAATTAATTTAGTATTAGGAAATAAACTAAAATTCAACAGTTTGTTTACTACGTTTTTTTTACCACAAGTATCAACATTCATAGTGGCTGGCAATTATGCGCCATCGCGCGGCGTATCGAGTATTCCATTTTCAGTACCGATGACATCATTAAATACATTTTTTATGGATAAAAATATCAAAGGAAAGTGGACGCTTAAAGTGTATGATTATCAAAATAATGATATAGGAAAATTAATTTCATGGAAACTATATTTTGATACGGGAGCTCTAAAATAAATAATTTAAAAAACATGAAACCATGAAAAATCAAATAATTTTACTAATCGCTTTTGTCACATTTTCTGCCAACGCTCAATTCGGAAATCTCCTCAACAAAGCCAAAGAAAAACTAACCGAAAAAAAATCTGAAGTCAAATCTGATAAAACCATTAATACCGAAAAAGCTATGTCAACCGAAAATTTAAGTATCGAAACCGTTTTCGAATTTCCTTATCAAGGCACCGATTATTCTAGTCCTAACAAAAGTTCATTGGCATCAATTATTGCAAGCAAGGATATTTTAAATCCATACAATCACATCAGAAAAGAAGGTGAAACCGGAATTGTACATTTTGCAAAAGATTATCCTGATTTGAAACCTGTTATTGAACCTTTTGAAAACAATCTAAAAATTGAATTTTTCGAAGCTTTGCCCAATTCAGGAAAAGAAACTTTTACGAATTCATTTTCAAGCAAAAGTCATATTTATGCTCGAATAACGGCACTTTCTGGAACCATAAAAGATGTTTTTAAACTCGATGAAAAAAATCCAGTTATTGACTTGAAAATGGTTTTGTATGACGATCAAAATCAAAGATTAAAATATGGTAATGGCAATAATCCAACATACATTGCATTATCATCAGAACAAGCCAATCTCAAATCGTTAGATATTGATATTATGCCACACACAATGAAATATTCTATTTACAAAGGAAATTCTGGAGATGCAATATATTATTCGCCGTTCCCAAATATGCACAATAAAGAAATTTTCGACAGAAACGGAGCATTTAAAGTAGGCGTTTTCTTTAATAGTAAAACCAGAGACGATTGGGGAAAAGAACTAGATGGCGACGGAATTGTTTATGCCAACACATTCGATTATGAATTTTCTGCCAAAGATGTGGCAACAATTATGAGCGAACAAGAAGCTGTTTTTGAAGCAAACAAAAACGGAATTAGAACCACCAAAAAAGATTTGCCAGAAGAATGGAAACTAAAATCAAACCCAATTACGATGGGAATGACACAGGCGCAAATAACCAGTTTATATTTAAATAATTACGAAGGAGGCGAATCAGCATTAAAAGTTATTAAATTTTTTGCTCATCCATCGTCTGGCGGATGGACAATTCAAAAAAACGAATACGGAATTCCATTATACCGATATTCCAATCAGTTTTACACACTATTTGTAAAAAATATTAATACTAACGATTGCTATTTTCAACGATTTAGCTTGCGCCAACAATACAATGGTGGAGGCACTTACGATGCGGTTATTGGAGATATTACTTATGATGTCAATTTTACCGAATGTGACAAAATGAAATAAACAGACAAAAGTAGCTTTTGAATTTTATTGGTTTATTGTTCTTTTACTTTTCGTTCTGCTTGAAAATAGAGGTTGTCTAAAACGACAGCCTCTATTTATATATTTAAAAATTATTTAAAAGCGCTTGTTCCAGGAAAATAGGCAGTTTCGCCCAATTCTTCTTCGATACGAAGCAATTGATTGTATTTTGCCATACGATCCGAACGAGAAGCCGAACCCGTTTTGATTTGTCCACAGTTTAACGCCACTGCCAAATCAGCAATGGTATTGTCTTCGGTTTCGCCTGAACGGTGTGACATCACAGAAGTGTAACCCGCATTGTGTGCCATATTTACAGCAGCAATGGTTTCGGTTAACGTTCCTATTTGGTTTACTTTTACTAGAATTGAATTGGCAATTCCTTCTTTGATTCCACGAGATAGGCGCTCGACATTGGTTACAAATAAATCGTCACCCACGAGTTGTGTTTTGTGTCCGATTTTGTCTGTTAAGTATTTCCAACCTTTCCAATCGTCTTCGTACATGCCGTCTTCGATGGAAATAATTGGATATTTTGAAGCTAGTTCGGCTAAATAATCGGCTTGTTCTTCTGATGTTCTGATTTTTCCTCCAGCTCCTTCAAATTTTGTGTAATCGTATTTTCCATCTACATAAAATTCTGAAGCGGCGCAATCTAACGCTACCATCACTTCGTCTCCAAATTTATATCCTGCACTTTCGACTGCTTTTTTGATAGAATCTAAAGCGTCTTCAGTTCCACCAGCCAAGTTTGGTGCAAAACCACCTTCGTCTCCTACTGCGGTTGACAACCCTCGATCATGTAATCCTTTTTTCAAATGATGAAAAATCTCCGTTCCCATTTGCATAGCGTGAGTGAACGATGTTGCTTTTACAGGCATAATCATAAACTCTTGGAACGCAATAGGCGCATCAGAATGTGAACCTCCGTTGATGATGTTCATCATAGGAACTGGCAAAGTATTAGCAGAAACACCACCAATATATCGGTACAATGGCATTCCTAATTCAGCAGCGGCTGCTTTGGCAACTGCCAAAGAAACACCTAAAATTGCATTGGCGCCTAGTTTAGATTTGTTTGGAGTTCCGTCTAATTCGATCATTGTTTTATCGATTAGATTTTGTTCAAAAACCGAAGTTCCCATAAGTTCATTTGCAATTGTTACATTTACGTTTTCAACGGCTTTCATCACCCCTTTTCCCATAAATGCTTTGCCCCCATCGCGCAATTCCACAGCTTCGTGTTCACCAGTTGATGCTCCAGACGGCACTGCGGCACGTCCTAATATACCGCTATCGGTTACTACATCTACTTCAATTGTTGGGTTTCCACGGGAATCAAAAATTTGTCTTGCGTGAATTTTGATAATTATGCTCATTTTAATATACGATTTATGATATTAGACTTTAGATTTATTACAAATATATTCAAAGTTTAGGAATGATTTTTGATAAAAAAGGAATGTTGTTAACGATAACGATTTAGTAAGCTACTTTTTACTTTTTTTAACTCTATCAGGATTTTAAACTCTGATAGGGTTAAAATTGACTATATTTCTTGTTCGCTATTGATTTTTTCAATATTAGCTACAAACTCATCAAATAAATAACTCGAATCGTGAGGGCCTGGACTTGCTTCTGGATGGTATTGTACTGAGAAACAGTTTTTAGATTTCATTCGCATTCCAGCAACCGTTTCATCGTTGAGATGCAAATGGGTGATTTCTAAATCGGAATGTTTTTCCAATTCTTCTTTATTGACTGCAAATCCGTGATTTTGCGAAGTAATTTCGCCTTTTCCTGTGATTAAGTTTTTTACTGGATGATTGATACCTCGGTGTCCGTTAAACATTTTGTAGGTTGACACGCCATTGGCCAGAGCAATAACTTGATGTCCTAAACAAATACCAAACAATGGATAATTATTGTCAATAATTTCTTTGGCAATTGCAATAGCATTCTCTAATGGATCTGGATCACCAGGACCATTGGATAAGAAATAACCATCTGGATTAAATGATTTTAAATCTGAAAAAGTAGCATCGTAAGGGAATATTTTGATGTTACAATCTCTTTTCGCAAGATTGCGAAGTATATTGGTTTTGATTCCTAAATCTAAAGCAGAGATTTTATACTTGGCGTTTTCGTTTCCATAAAAATAAGCTTGTTTTGTAGATACTTTAGAAGCCAGCTCCAAGCCTTTCATATCTGGCACTTTAGCTAATTGACGTTTTAAATCATCAATAGAAGTACCATCAGTTGCAATAACCGCATTCATTGCGCCGTTGTCACGAATGTAACTCACGAGTGCACGAGTATCTACATCAGAAATACAAACTAGGTTTTGTTTTTTGAAATAGTCAAACAAATTACTTTCGGAATCTGGACGAGAATGAAAATCGGAAAAGTTTTTGCAAACTAATCCTGAAATCATAATTTGGTCTGATTCAATATCGTTTATGTTTACTCCGTAATTTCCAATATGTGCATTAGTTGCCACCATTATTTGTCCGAAGTAAGATGGATCTGTGAAAATTTCTTGATACCCAGTCATTCCAGTGTTAAAGCAAACTTCGCCGTAGGTTGTTCCTGAAATTCCAATTGATTTACCGTGAAAAATGGTTCCGTCACTTAGTAATAAAATAGCGGGTTGTTTTGTTGTATAGTTCATTGTAGTTATGTTGTTGTGCAAATTTATTTTATTTACTGCAAAGTACAAATGTATTTTTTACAAATTTTTTAAAAGATTACAAACAATTGAAGCGGTTTGTGTTTTAGCCCTGATTGAAGCAGAAATCCTTTTGTAAGAAATACTATTTTTTTGTCATATTTGCAGAACGACCAAAGGGAGTTCCTGCGAGTGCTTGCAAAAAAAGTATTTCTTACAAAAGATTGAAGCGGAAAGCAGGATTGGCTTCTAAAAAAAAAGGATAAACTATTGCTAGTTTACCCTTTTGATTTATAGAATATTGAAATTCATTATTCTGCTGTTTCAGTAGTTTCCTCAGTTGAAGCTTCAGGAGCAATTTCAGCCACTGGAGTTTCATCAGATTTTTTAGCTTTACCACCACGACGGCTTTTTGCTTTTTTCTCTTCTTTTTTACCACCGTTGTATAATTCGTTGAAGTCTACTAATTCGATCATTGCCATATCGGCATTATCTCCCAAACGATTACCTAATTTGATAATACGTGTGTATCCTCCTGGACGATCTCCTACTTTAGCTGCTACGTCTCTGAACAAGTCAGTTACCGCATATTTACTACGTAGGTAAGCGAAACAAATACGACGATTGTGTGTGGTATCGTCTTTTGATTTTGTTATAAGCGGCTCAACAAATTGTTTCAGCGCTTTTGCTTTAGCAACCGTTGTGTTAATACGTTTGTGCTCGATTAGAGAACAAGCCATATTAGCTAACATAGCTTTTCTATGTCCAGTCTGTCTGCTTAAGTGATTGAATTTTTTTCCGTGTCTCATGACCTATTTTTTTATATTTCATCTTGCTTCAATCCTCTTTGGAGAGCAAAATATGAAATAAATTATTCTTTATCTAATTTGTATTTTGCTAAATCCATTCCGAAAGTAAGATTTTTTACGGCTACTAATTCGTCAAGTTCTGTTAACGATTTTTTACCAAAATTACGGAATTTCATTAAGTCATTTTTGTTGAATGATACTAAGTCTCCTAATGTATCAACTTCAGCTGCTTTTAGGCAATTTAATGCTCTTACAGAAAGATCCATATCTACAAGCTTAGTTTTAAGCAATTGTCTCATATGCAATGACTCTTCGTCATACGATTCTGTTTGGGCAATTTCATCCGCTTCCAGTGTAATTCTTTCGTCAGAAAACAACATAAAATGGTGAATCAATACTTTTGCAGCTTCAGTTAGCGCATCTTTTGGATTAATAGAACCATCAGTTTTAATTTCAAAAACTAATTTTTCATAATCTGTTTTTTGCTCTACACGGAAGTTTTCAATAGCATACTTCACATTCTTTACAGGTGTAAAGATAGAATCAGTAAATATAGTACCGATTGCAGCATTTTGTTTTTTGTTTTCCTCAGCTGGAACATATCCTCTACCTTTTTCGATAGTCATTTCCATATTAAGGTTCACTTTACTGTCCAAGTTACAAATTACTAATTCTGGATTTAATACTTGAAATCCAGAAATGAATTTTTGGAAATCACCAGCTGTAATTTGATTTTTTCCTGAAATTGCAAGTGTAACAGATTCATTATCTATATCTTCAATTTGACGTTTGAAACGTACTTGTTTTAGATTAAGAATAATTTCTGTAACATCTTCTACAACTCCAGAAATAGTTGAGAATTCGTGATCTACACCTTCTATACGGATAGATGTGATTGCGTAACCTTCTAAAGCAGAAAGTAAAACTCTTCTAAGTGCATTACCAACGGTCAATCCGTAACCAGGTTCTAAAGGTCTGAATTCAAACTTACCTTCAAAATCGGTTGAATCGATCATGATAACTTTATCGGGCTTCTGAAAATTAAATAATGCCATAAATTATAAGACTGATGTCAATTATTATTTGTTGTACAATTCGACGATTAGTTGTTCTTTAATGTTTTCTGGAATTTGCAACCTAGCAGGAACAGAAACAAAAGTTCCTTCCATTTGTGCAGTATTCCAAGTAATCCACTCATAAACATGACTTGAATTTGATAAAGAACGGTCGATAGCTTCTAATGATTTAGATTTTTCACGAACAGCCACTTTGTCACCAGGTTTTAAATGGTATGAAGGTACATTTACAAGTTCACCGTTAACAGTCACGTGTCTGTGAGAAACGATTTGTCTTGCTGCTCTTCTAGTTGGAGCAATACCCATTCTGAAGACTACGTTGTCTAAACGAGCTTCACACAATTGCAAAAGGATTTCACCAGTTACACCTTTAGATGCAGCTGCTTTTTTAAATAATCCTCTGAATTGTTTTTCTAAAATTCCGTAAGAATATTTCGCTTTTTGCTTTTCCATTAACTGGATAGCAAATTCAGATTTTTTTCCTCTTTTTTTAGCCATCCCGTGTTGTCCGGGTGGATAATTTCTTTTTTCGAATGATTTATCATCTCCGAAAATAGCTTCGCCAAATTTACGAGCTATTCTAGTACTTGGACCAGTATATCTTGCCATTTCTAAAAAATTAATTAAGGTAGAGATTATGAATTCAGGTCTAAATCCTTCGATAACCTATATTCTACCTAGTTATACTTATTGTTATAAAATTATACTCTACGTCTTTTTGGAGGACGACACCCATTGTGAGGAAGAGGTGTAACATCGATAATCTCAGTTACTTCAATTCCAGCATTGTGTAAAGAACGGATGGCAGACTCACGCCCGTTTCCTGGTCCTTTTACATATACTTTTACTTTTTTAAGTCCAGCTTCAAGAGCTACTTTACTACAATCTTCTGCTGCCATTTGGGCTGCGTATGGTGTATTCTTTTTAGAACCTCTAAAACCCATTTTACCAGCCGAAGACCATGAGATAACTTCACCTTTTTTGTTTGTTAACGAAATGATGATGTTATTAAAAGTAGCAGAAATATGAGCTTCTCCCGTTGATTCAACGATAACTTTACGTTTTTTTGCAGTTGCTTTAGCCATATTACTTATTATTTAGTTGCTTTTTTCTTATTGGCAACAGTTTTTCTCTTACCTTTTCTTGTTCTAGAATTATTCTTCGTTCTTTGCCCTCTTAATGGAAGACCAGATCTATGACGAATACCTCTGTAACATCCAATGTCCATTAAACGTTTGATGTTCAAAGAAACTTCTGAACGCAATTCTCCTTCAATTTTGAAAGTTGATACTGCTTCACGAATTGCTCCGATCTCATCATCATTCCAATCTTGAACTTTTTTGTCTTGGCTAACTTGAGCTTTTTCTAAAATCTCAATAGCTCTACTTTTTCCTAATCCGAAGATGTAGGTAAGTGCTATAACACCTCTCTTGTTTTTTGGGATATCTACCCCTGCTATTCTTGCCATAACTATCCTTGTCTTTGTTTAAATCTAGGATTCTTTTTGTTGATTACGTATAATCTGCCTTTTCTTCGTACAATTTTGCACTCGGCACTTCTTTTTTTAACTGATGCTCTTACTTTCA
>NZ_JANOQD010000020.1:0-53302 GCF_031422135.1 Flavobacterium sp.
AGCATAACACCACGAGTACCTAATCCGTTAAGAATGCATACATTATTATGTTGAGGATGAACTCCAACAAGAGGTCTACGGTCTTTTACTGTAGGTCGAATTCCTGCAAAATGCTGAATAATTTCGAAATCACAATTCAGCAACTCCTGAATTCTTTCAATTAATTCTTGCTCTCCTTCTTCAGAGATTGCATTTGTTTTGTCTTTCCAATTGTATGTTGCACCAACTTTAAATAAATCATTACCAAGAGGCAAAATAAACACGCTAGAATTCAATATACAATCCAAATTAAGATTTGGCGCTTTGATTATAAAAAGCTCTCCTTTGGTGCCATCAAGTGGCAAATAATTAAAAAATGGATTGGAATGCAAACCAAAACCTTCAGCAAAAATAATATGCTTGGCTACAATAGTTTCATATTTTATGTAATTGCTGTGAATTGTTAGTTTAGAATAATCAAAAGTATCTGAAACAAAACAATTGTTTGTCGCTAAATACTTATGGTATTGCATTAGCAATTCCTTAGTATCAACATAACCAGTATGATGAACTTCGCCAAAACCAAAAGGAGCTTCAATACCACTATACTTTTTATGAACGATTTCATTAGACAGAAAAGGAGCTAAATTAGGTTTATCTGAGGCTACAAACCAATTGTTTTGTTCTTCAATAGAAAAGAACTTTCGTAAGACGGGCATTTTAAAATCAACTTGTTTATTTAATCTCGATTCCATTTGAGGATAAAAAGTATTGAGGAATTTGATTTGCTCTGATGCATTCCAAACTTCGCTAAAGCGTTTTAGAATTACAGGATTGTAAATGCCCCCAGCAATTTTGGAAGAGTTTTGAGAGTTGTTATCAAAAACCAAAATAGATTTATTGTTTTGCAAAGCTACTTCAGCAAAACAAATTCCAGCAATTCCAGAACCAACAATGAGATAATCAACCATAGCACAAAAGTAAAAAACTCTCACCAAAATGGTAAGAGTTTTTTATATAATTGGAGAAATTTATATTAGTAATTCCACATATCTTGCTCGAAATTACGAACTTTGTCTTTAACTCTATCCGATTCTATCAACTGCATTAATGCATTGTCTTTCATATAATCTGTAATTTCTCTGTCGTTATACACGTTTTCTTCTTTATAAACAGTAGCATTAAAACGTCTTGTATTCAACATATGATCATAACTAATAGGCATTGAAGAGTTTTTATCGTTAAATGCTTTCCACTCGTGTAAAATTTCACGAGCTCCAGGATAGAAAACCCAAAACAAATCGATATATTCTTTTTCTTCTTTATCCATTGTATAAACATCTGGAATAATAGGACAAATCCCAAGTATTCTGTATCGTAAATCTGATTGACGCTTGTCAAAATACCATAAACCAACAATTTTATAATCAGATACATCTTGAGAAGAAATTTCTGTAGTTGTGATAAACTCAGGAGAGATAGTTTTAGAAGCAACAATGGTATCCATTTTACTTCCAACTTTTACTTTCTTTTTCCCTTTTTTCTCAAAAATAGGAGTTTCTACAATTCTTGACTTAAACGCATCAATATCAACGTTCATTTCTTCACGCCCTGCATCAGTAGTATCAACTCTTTTAAAAGATTTTTCCATATCTTTTAAAGTACGTTTTTCTTTAAAATAACTATCAGCATATACTTCTGTTATTTTTCCAGATTTGATACCTTTAATTAAGACATCATATAATGAACGACGATCATTACCAATACTACCTGTATCAATTGGGTAATACAAAGGAAAGTTGATTCTTTCGTCAAGATCAATGATTTCCCAAGTTTTTTTAGACATTAAGATGTCACGGTCACCCACATAACCATATTCTAAAGGTTTGTCATTATCTTTTAAAAGTTGTGCTTTAGATTTAATTCCTATTTCAGTAGGAACTTTAGCGTTCAACAAATTAGATTGAGCGAAAGAAGTCAAACTTCCAGCACATATAATAACAACTACTACTAAATTTCTCCAATTCATAATTTTATGTATAAAGTTTATAGAATTAAAACGTATTCTTAAACTAATTATTGTACTTCAAAAGTACAAGTTGAAACCCTTTTAGCAATCTGATTGATACCAGAGAAGCTAGCTTTAATTTCCGAGATAACTACTACATCACCTCTAGTTGCTTTTTGAATAGCAGAACGAGCTCTTCCATCCATTTTGCTTCCAGAAACTACTATTGTAGGTTGTCCAGGAACTTTAATATTAAATTGTGTAACATTAACAGTTACAGGAAAATCAAAATCTTCCATAACTGCTGTAATAGTACATACTTCTAAATTAGATTTTGGCCCTTTGGCAGCTACATCACCACGGATTTTTCCAGTTGGAGCAGGCAAACCTTTGATTCTAAATTCTTTTTTATCAGAAACTGTTTTACCATCAGGTAATTTAGCACTAACATTAATCATAACAGTACTACCAGAACCCGCATTTAATGTGTATTTTCCAGCACCACCAGCACTTGACATACCAGGAGCAGAAGCACTTACATTGTTTGAAGCCACACCAGCAAAAGATATAGTCATTGGGTTAGGTACACCACGGTACACCACGTTCATTTTGTCAGCGGATATAGTAGCAGAATTTGGTCTTGGAACTACAACATATTTACCAGCAAATTTAAGTGGAATAGTTTTCCCGTCTTCTAAGAAAGTAAACTGACCGTTAATGTTTTGTTCTCCAACACCACCAGCAGTCATAGAAATTACAGCTTGACCATTTACAATTTTACCAGGTCCAGAAAATGAAGTTGGCTTCGTGTTTTCGTCATAACGACCCAAAACAACTTTACCAGTTACAGATTCACCTTGAAAATAGGCATTTTTATCTAAAACAACTATAGCCTGATAATTATTTAAAGAAGCTGTTTGTACAGCCGCTTTTCCTAATGCAATACTATAAGTATCAGACTCCGCTTTTCTAACATCATTTTGCCAAGCCGATAATTTTGCTACAGAAGCAACAGCAGGAAAACCTTTAAAATGATAAGCTAAATACTTATCTTTTAAGCCTTCTTTGTTTGCAACATCTGAAACGTCAAATTTCTTGTCTAAATCAGCTAAAAGTGGAGCATATTTCTTTTCAGTACCAAGAGCCATTTTCATATCAGATTTAAACTTAGTAATTTTTGCAATTATCTCGCTACCTTTAGCAGTATATCCTTCACCTGTAAACCAATTGTCAATATTATCACCTTTGTCCATAGCCTCGTAAGGTAACTTACCAGTTTCAGGATCAATTTCAAATCCTTTTAAAACGTCTCCCTTTAATGATTCAATGTACTTGTAGAAGGCTTCAGATATATCTTTTACTTTATGCGAAGTAGTTGCAGCTACTGCAAATTCTCCTTTTGCTTCAGAAGCTTTAAGGTCTAATGCAGATAACATCTCTTCATTGGTTTTACTTGAAGAAGTGTTAGCATTTTCAAATTTTTCGTTCATCAGTCCAAAAGCAGATAATACTTCTTTTGACATATTCATTGCCAACATTGCGATGAAAACCAGATACATCAGGTTAATCATCTTCTGTCTAGGGGTTAATTTTCCTCCTGCCATTTTTTTTTAATTAGTTTTGTTAATAAAATAAATTTTTAGTTAAAAACTAATTATCCTTTGTTACTCATAGCAGACAACATACCACCGTATACATTGTTCAATGAAGCAATGTTAGACGTCATAGATTGCATTTGTTCTTTCAATTTTGAAGCATTGTCAGCAATTTCAGAATTAGCTTGTGCATTACGTGAAGCACTTTCTAATTGTACTTTATATAAACTATTTAAAGATTCCATTTGCGCAGCCGCCATTGACATTTCTTCAGCATATTTACGTTGAGAATTCATTGCATCGACAGTTGGAGTAATTGCTTTAGCAGCTCCTTCAAAGTTTTTGATACTACTTCCTAAACTTGACATTAATTCACCATCAATTTTAGCCTCTTTCAACATTGCGTCTAATTTTTGAGACAACAAACCTTGCGCTTCAGTAGCTTCTTCTTTTTTAGATTTTAATTTTGTTGAATCCCCTCCTGCTAATTCAGGATAAACCAACGTCCAATCTAACTCTTCATCAACAGGTTCAAATGCAGATAATGCAAAAATGAAAGCTTCTGTTAACAAACCAATAGCCAACATTAATGTTCCCGTTAACGGACCCAACTCAAAGTGAGTAATTTTAAATAATGCTCCGATAATTACTACTGCCGCTCCCATACCGTAAGCGAAATTCATTGCTTTTTTGCTTAATAATGCCATAATAATAAAATTTAGTTAAGTTAAATATAATAATAAAGTTTGGTTTTATTTTCCTGAGTTTCCAGTAACATTAGTACCCATATAATCTTGAATTGTACGGAAACCTATGTAGCTTCTTGCAGTATCTGCATATTCAAAATCACGTGTACTAACCTGAAGATAATAAGCAACATCTTTCCAAGAACCACCTCTTAACACCTTACGCATATTACTCTGATCAGATACATTCGGATTCATTGTAGATAAATATTCATAAGCTGAAGGATCGTAAGATGAATCCGTCCACTCCGAAACATTACCTGCCATATTATACAAACCATAATCATTAGCTTCAAAAGATTGCGCTTCTACAGTATATAAAGCGGTATCTGAGGCGTAATCTCCACGATTTGGCTTAAAGTTAGCTAAGAAACAACCTCTATCATTTTTAGCATAAGGCCCTCCCCAAGGATATGTTCCTGATTCTATACCTCCGCGAGCAGCATATTCCCATTCTGCCTCAGTAGGCAATCTGAATGAGTTTACATTTTCCATACGGCGTTTCTTTCTATTCTCGTTTTTATATAAAGTTCTCCAGGCACAAAATGCTTTTGCTTGTTTCCAGTTAACACCAACTACAGGATAATCACTGTATGCTTGATGCCAGAAATAATCATTATGCATAGGCTCATTATAAGAATAGGCAAAATCTTTAATCCAAACAGTAGTATCAGGATATACTTTTACTTCTTCTTTTCTAATAAACTCTTTACGTTTCCCTGCTTTAGCTTTTGCAGCTGCCTGAATATCCATCCAAGTGTATTTGAATTTCAGTTTATCGACATCAATTGTTCTTAGTCCATTGTATGCCTCTTCAGCCGGAATATACATAGAATCCATTACTTCTGTATAGTATTCATCTGGATATTGAGATTGATTCCATTTCAAAGCAACTTTCTTATTCAGTTTTCTTCCAGCATTTGGATCGTCTCCAGTTCCAACGCTAAAATAATTGTCATACATGTATTTATCATACACACTCATATTTGTAGTATCCGCATCCACGAAAGCATAATCAGCTATACTACCTCCCTTAGATGATTTACCATCTTCATTTTTTTGCCCTAATTCATCTGCAGAAGTCGCTAAACGCGTTCTTACAATTGAATCTCTTACCCAATAAATATATTGCCTATATTCACTGTTTGTAATTTCCGTTTCGTCCATATAAAATGAACGCACTGTAACTGTTTTAGTTGGCGCATCTTGAACATTAGCTAAATCATCATCTGATTTACCCATAATGTAGGCTCCTCCCGGAATCAATGTCATTCCAAGTGGTTTTTCTGGATTCCAAGCTTTACCTTTTACTCCTACTAATTCTCCTTGGTCACCTGAACCACAGCTGTACAATACTAAAACTAATACTGCTAATAAAATGAACTTCTTCATATAAATTTGGGTTATGTATGTATTCATAAGTTTTAAGGGCGTAAACCTATTTATTTATTTTCAAAAAAACAATTTTTTTATTAAAAAAACCTTAAAAAAATTAATTTTAGTTAAAATTACGCAATATTTTAATTCTTAAATATATGTTAAATACTATTTTTTCTTTGTGCTTTCCACCATCTTTCTGGAATTTCACCATTACAAGCTGATATATAATCTTCTTGCGAACATGGAAATAACGTCATTTTTTTTACTTTATTGTTTGAATTATACAATAATGGTATTTCAATCCACCACCTTTCTGTAATATTACTCTTGTAAAAAATTAAATCTTCCTCTAGTGTAACTGTGTATTTAAAATAATTTTCTTTAGTACCAAATGGGTATTCGTGAGAACGACAGTTAAACCCTTCAACAAAATACCATATAACCTGGGATATTAAAACTGATTCTTGTATAGAATTATTATGATTAAAGAGTCCAAAAGAAGAAACTTTGTCACTAATTCCTGCATATCTAGCTAGAACACATACTTCTTTTCCAGAAAATCCGTTGGGGACAAAATTAGTAAAATTTCCTGAATATGAAGACATTACTGACAATAAATCCAAACTCACTAAATCTGCATCACGAAAAACGGGTTCTGACAAGGTTAAATTGTTAGAAACATCGCCTAATCTATAGGCATCAAAATAGAGTTTATCTATTAAATCTATTTGTTCTTGTGAATTGAAATAGGTTTGAAATCCAACATTACTGAAATTGAATAAATTACTTGGTTCATTGGCTATGATTTTTGACAAAAAAGAATTAGCATTTATAGTTTCTGAATGGGTATCAATATCAAATTTACTATCAATTGAAACAATATTAACCATTTGTTCCAAGTCATCATAAGCCCTATACATTGCATAAGTCAGATCTTGCGTTCCCCCTATGACTATTGGAAAAACATCATTTTTAAGCAGTAGGCTTGTTATTTTTTGCAGTGCAAAATAAGTATCTTCCTTGGAATTTCCTGCTTGAATATCGCCTAAATCCCCTATTGAAATATTCCAATTCCCAGGATACAAACCAAAAAATTCCTTACGAATGTGATTTAAATTTACAGGCTTGGAATCATTTTCAATTCCACGATTTTCCAGAACACCTATTATTGCAATTTTAATTTTCTTTAAATCTGGAAAATCATCTTTAGTATGAAACACAATTTTACTGCCTAGATGTTGTGAAGACAAGTTGCTTACAAAATCTAGAATTTCAGAATTTAATGGTGTTAGAAAATCCAATGCCATATATTACTTCTTTTTAGCTACTGCTTTTTTAGCTACTGTTTTTTTTGCTGCTGGCTTTTTTGCAGCTACTTTTTTTGCAGGTGCTTTCTTTTCAATCATTTCTTGCACTTGGGCTAATGTCAATTTAGTAGCATCGACATCTTTGCTTAATTCAATTTTGATTTTACCTTTCAAAATTTCTGATCTTCCCCAACGTGCTTTTTGAACCAAAATGCCTTCTGCTTCCCAGTTGTGAATTACTTTATCTATATTTTTTTGTAATTTATCTTCGATTATCATTTCGATATCTTGTTGCGATAAATCATTAAAATTATATTTCGTACTTACATTGATAAACATTCCGTTCCATTTTAGGAATGGTCCAAAACGACCTGTCCCTTTTTGAACGCCTTCTCCTTTGTAAACAGCAACTGGTGCATCTGCGAGTAATTTTTCATCGATTAATTCTTGCGCTCGATCTAAATCTACATTTAAAGGCTCCTCTCCTTTTGGCAAAGAAACGAACATTGCGCCAAAACGAATAAATGGACCGTAACGTCCGTTAGAAACTTCTACCTCTTCCCCTTTGTAGTTCCCTAAATTTTTTGGTAACAAAAATAAATTTAATACTTCTTCTAAAGTAATGTTTCCAATGTTTTGTTCTTTAAGTAAACTTGCAAACGTTTTTTCTTCGTCGTCTGGCGCACCAATTTGAGCCATAGGACCAAATTTCCCTAAACGAACCGAAACTGGCTTGCCTGATTTTGGATCTGTTCCAAGAATTCTTTCTCCAGATTCTCTATCTGCGTTGGCTTCTACATCTTTTACCGTTGGGTGAAACTTGTCGTAAAACTCTTGCATCATTTTTGCCCACTCAATATTTCCTTCGGCGATTTCGTCAAAATCTTGTTCGACTTTGGCAGTAAAATTATAATCTAAAATGTTATCGAAATTTTTGACTAAAAAATCGGTTACGATTGTTCCAATATCCGTCGGAACCAGTTTTCCTTTGTCGGAACCTGTATTTTCTTTGAGCAACTTCTCCCCTACTTTTCCAGATTGAAGCGTTAGCTGTGTGTAGTTTCTTTCTTGACCATCCAAACTTCCCTTTTCAACATAATTTCTGTTGATAATGGTTGAAATAGTTGGTGCGTAGGTTGATGGACGACCAATCCCTAATTCTTCTAATTTTTTCACCAAAGAAGCTTCGGTATATCTTGCAGCAGCTCGCGAATAACGTTCGGTTGCTGTGATGTAATTATTTTGTAGTTTTTCGTTTACTTTTAGCGATGGCAACATTCCTTCTTGTTCTTCATCATCGTCATCGTTCCCTTCTAGATATACTTTTAGGAATCCTTCAAACTTGATAACTTCGCCTGAAGCGGTAAACAATTCTTTGTGATTATTCGCTTCAATTTTGACATTGGTACGTTCCAATTCGGCATCACTCATTTGTGAAGCTAAAGTTCTTTTCCAAATTAAATCATACAAACGTGCTTGATCTTTATCAATATTTACAGTATGTCGTGACATATCTGTTGGTCGAATAGCTTCGTGAGCTTCTTGAGCTCCTTTGCTTTTATTTGTAAATGTTCTAGGTTTAGAAAATTCTTTTCCATAGGAAGAAATAATTTCGGCTTGCGCTGCTTCCATTGCGTCTTTAGAAAGATTTACCGAATCGGTTCTCATATAGGTTATGAGTCCAGCTTCATACAAACGTTGTGCTAATTGCATTGTGATTCCAACGGGCAAATACAATTTACGAGCCGCTTCCTGTTGTAAAGTTGACGTTGTAAATGGTCCGGCTGGTGTTTTTTTTGTAGGTTTGGTTTCTAAATCTCCTACCTTATATATAGAGCCAATATTTTTGTTTAAGAAATCTTCGGCTTCTTTTTTAGTATTAAAATTTTTAGGCAATTTGGCTTTGAATGCTTTTCCTGATTCATTAACGAATTCTGCTTGAACAGAATAGGAAGCAACTGCTTTAAAATTGATAATTTCTCGTTCCCGTTCCACAATTAAACGTACTGAAACCGATTGTACACGTCCAGCCGAAAGTCCGCCTTTGATTTTGCGCCATAATACTGGCGACAATTCATATCCCACTAATCTGTCTAAAACACGACGTGCTTGTTGTGCATTGACTAAATTATAATCAATTTCACGAGGATTTTCGATTGCTTTTAGAATAGCCGTTTTAGTAATTTCGTGAAAAACAATACGCTTTGTTTTTTTAGGATCTAGCTTTAATTCTTCTGACAAATGCCACGAAATAGCTTCTCCCTCTCGATCCTCATCACTTGCTAGCCAAACCATATCGGCATTTTTGGCTAGTGTTTTTAGCTTGGCAACCAACGCTTTTTTGTCTGCAGAAACTTCGTATTTGGGTTTGAAACCATTTAATACATCAACACCAATTTCTTTGGATGGCAAGTCTGCAATGTGTCCATAACTGGACTCGACTTGAAAATCTGCACCTAAAAATTTCTCGATTGTTTTTGCCTTTGCAGGTGATTCGACTATTACTAAATTCTTTGCCATACGTTTTTATTGATTTGGCAAAAGTAGAAGTTTTTTTTAGATATTGAGATTTTGTATTGAATTTAATAAAATCCTTTTTGCTACCATACTGGTTTTAGCCCCGATTGCAGTGGAAATCCTTTTGAGAGAAAAACTATTTTTTGCTGGTTTTGCAGAACGACCAACGGAAGTTCCTGCAAAGCCTTGCAAAAAAAAGGTTTTTTGAACAAAAGATTGAAACAGAAAGCTGGAAACGGCTCCACACTTCGACAAGCTCAGTGTGACAAAAAAATTTGTTAAATCACAACTGCCATCTTGTCACATATTCTAATTTAGTAGTATCTTTGCCTTCAGAATGAAAAATATGGAACACGAAGAAGATAAACAAGGACAAAGTCTAGTTCTTGATACTAAACTAGAAAACACAAAAAAACTTTTTATTGAGAGTTATGGCTGTGCTATGAATTTTTCGGATAGCGAAATTGTAGCTTCCATCTTATCAAACAACGGTTACAATACTACTCAAGTTTTGGAAGAAGCCGATTTGGTTTTAGTAAATACTTGTTCGATTCGAGATAAGGCCGAACAAACTATTAGAAAACGTTTAGAGAAATACAACGCTGTAAAAAGAACCAATCCTACAATGAAAGTTGGGGTTTTGGGTTGTATGGCGGAACGTTTGAAAGAAAAATTTCTGGACGAAGAAAAAATTGTGGATATGGTTGTTGGTCCAGATGCTTATAAGGATTTGCCAAATTTACTTGCTGAAGTCGAGGAAGGTCGTGATGCAATTAATGTGATTTTGAGCAAAGATGAAACCTATGGAGACATTTCGCCTGTTCGGTTGATGAGCAACGGAATTACAGCGTTGGTTTCCATCACTCGTGGTTGTGATAATATGTGTACGTTTTGCGTTGTGCCTTTTACTCGTGGGCGGGAACGTAGTCGAGAACCACAAAGCATTATGAGTGAAATTCAGGATTTGTGGGACAAAGGTTTTAAAGAAATTACGCTTTTGGGACAAAATGTGGATAGTTACCTTTGGTATGGTGGCGGTTTGAAAAAAGATTTTGCCAATGCTACCGAAATGCAAAAAGCAACAGCTGTCGATTTTGACCAATTATTAGAAATGGTTGCCGTTGGTTTTCCAAAAATGAGAATTCGTTTTTCGACTTCGAATCCGCAAGATATGCATGAAAGTGTGTTGCACGTTATTGCAAAATATCCCAATATTTGCAAACACATTCACTTGCCTGTGCAATCGGGAAGCAACAGAATATTAAAAGAAATGAATCGTTTGCATACGCGTGAGGAATATATGACGTTGATTGATACAATTAGAAAAATAATTCCAAATGCTTCGATTAGTCAAGATATGATTGCTGGTTTCCCTACTGAAACGGAAGAAGATCATCAAGATACTTTATCGTTAATGGAGTATGTAAAGTACAATTTTGGCTATATGTATTCGTATTCTGAACGTCCAGGCACACTAGCTGGACGCAAAATGGAAGATGATGTGGTGGAGGAAACAAAAGCAAGACGTTTGCAAGAAATTGTAGATTTACAACAAAAACACGCTTGGCAACGTAGTGAAGAATTTATAGGAAAAACGGTTGAGGTTTTAGTTGAAAAAGTTTCAAAAAAATCAAAAGATGAGTTTTCTGGTAGAAATTCGCAAAGTATTACGGTTGTTTTTCCAAAAGAGAATTATAAAATTGGTGATTTTGTGAATGTAAAGATTGAAAGTTGTACAAGTGGAACTTTGAAGGGAAATGCGGTTGGTTTGAGTGGGATGAATTAGAAAATATTAACCACGAATTAAAAATTAGAAATTTATAAATGAGATTGCTTCGTGCCTCGCAATGACATATGGAAACAGTTCAAAGTATAAAACAACGATTTGAGATTATTGGAAACGATTCAAAACTCAATCGTGCCATCGAAAAAGCAATACAAGTTGCTCCAACTGATATTTCAGTTTTAGTAGCTGGGGAAAGTGGTGTGGGTAAAGAAAATATTCCTAGAATCATTCACTCTTTATCTCACCGAAAACACGGCAAATACATTGCCGTAAACTGTGGTGCTATTCCTGAAGGAACTATTGATAGTGAACTTTTCGGTCACGAAAAAGGAGCTTTTACAGGTGCAACGGGAACACGCGAAGGCTACTTTGAAGTTGCTGATGGCGGAACTATTTTTCTAGATGAAGTAGGCGAATTACCATTAACTACTCAAGTAAGATTGCTTCGTGTTTTAGAAAATGGCGAATTTATAAAAGTAGGTTCAAGCCAAGTGCAAAAAACCAATGTTCGGATTGTGGCTGCTACTAATGTTAACTTATTTGATGCTATCGAAAAAGGGAAATTCCGTGAAGATTTGTATTACAGATTGAGTACAGTTGAAATTTTGTTACCTGCATTACGTGACAGAAAAGAAGATATTCATTTACTTTTCCGAAAATTTGCTGCCGATTTTGCTCAAAAATATAAAATGCCACCATTGAAATTAGATGAAAATGCTGTTTCGGTTTTGCAAAAATTTCGTTGGTCAGGCAATATTCGTCAATTGCGAAATATGGCGGAACAAATCTCTGTTTTAGAAACCAATCGAGAAATTTCTGGCAATACCTTGTTGTCTTATTTACCACAAGAAGGAAGCAATTTGCCATCGGTTATCAAGAATAAAAAATCGGAAAGTGATTTTTCTACCGAAAGAGACATCTTATACAAAGTGCTTTTTGATATGAAAAGTGATTTGCACGATTTGAAAAAACTGACTTTGGAGTTAATGAAGAATGGATCTGCAAACGTACAAGAAATTAATACTAATTTGATTCAGAAAATATATGGCTCAAATGAAAATGAAAGTGAAATTTCGTTTGAAGAAAAACCATTAAACGCAGTTTTTGAGAGTTCCAACACTGAAAATGATTTTGACGAAAACGAAGAATTCCAATTTGCAGAAACCATCGAAGAGGAAGAAGAAGAAATCTTAAAACTCGACAAAAAAGAAATAGAAATGATTAAAAAATCATTAGAAAAAAATAAAGGAAAAAGAAAAGCCGCAGCAGATGAGCTTGGAATTTCAGAGCGAACTTTATATAGAAAAATAAAACAGTTTGACCTTTAATCGATTATGATTTTATAATTATTTGAATATCTTTGATTTTTTTAAATTTTAAAATGAAATACACACAATACCTATTTTTTTTAATGTTAATTTTCACTTTCAATAGTTGTTCGGTTTACAACTTCACTGGAACTGGAAAAATTGATGCTAAAACATTTCAAGTCAATTATTTTCAGAATATTTCAGAACTTGTAGAACCAGGAATAGATAGAGATTTTACATTAAAACTTCAAGACATTGTTCAAAATCAGACCAATCTGAATGCTACAACTTCCAATGCAGATTTAGTTTATGAAGGAGAAATTGTTGAATATCGATTTAGCGCAATGTCAGCCACGTCTGAAAACACAGCTGCTCAAACAAGGCTTTCAATTACTGTAAATGTTAGATTTTCGAATAAAAATAAACCTGAAGAAGATTTTGAAAAACGTTTTTCGCATTTTGATGATTTTGACGGAACACAACAAGCAACTGGAGCGCAACTAAAAAAATCTTTAGACATCATTTTTGAACGAATTACTCAGGATATTTTTAATGGTACATTAGCAAAATGGTAAAAAAATGAACATTATTACCTATACCTATCTCCTTAATAGACCCAATGCTGTAAATCCATTACAGGTTATTGCTATTGAAAAAATTCTAGAAGATTTTCCCTATTTTCAAAGTGCAAGAAGCTTGCATTTAAAAGGCTTGTTCAAGCAGGATAGCTTCAAATACAATCAATGTTTAAAAACCACAGCTGCACACTCAACAGATAGAAGTGTATTGTTTGAATTCATAATCTCCGAAAATTTTGTTGGAATTCAAAAAGGGTTTTATGAAGAAAAAGAAGCCAAAATATTAGATATTCAAGTTATAGATAGTGCCGTTATTAAAGAAATTCCGAATGATAACACATTAGAAAACTCTATTGTTTCTTCGATAAATGTTTCAAATGAAGGTCTTGTAAAACCTGAAACACCCAATATCGAGGATACAAAATCAGTTGAAGAAAAAGAAGAACTTCCAAAAACCCTTGAAGAAAAATTAGAATTAAACAAACCACTAGTTTTTAATACTTCTGAAACACATTCTTTTCAAGAATGGCTACAATTATCCAAGATAAAACCCATAATTAGAGAAGAAAATAGCCCGGAAAATAAACTTCCAGATAATAATTTAAGTACAAAATTAGAAATAATTGATAAATTTATAGAGGCAAATCCTAAAATCCCTCCTATAAACAAAGATGTAAAAACTACTGAAATTGCTATAAAACAAGAGGAAACATCATACTTAATGACCGAAACCTTAGCCAAGGTTTATTTAGAACAAAAAAAATATGCCAAAGCAATACAAGCTTATGAAATATTAATTTTGAAATATCCAGAAAAAAGTAGTTACTTTGCAATCCGAATTTCAGACATAAAAACGTTACAACAAAATAACAATAGTTAAACAATGAGCACATTTACAATTTTTTTAGTTTTAATAACAATAGTTTGTTTTTTATTAATCGTAGTTATTATGGTTCAAAACCCTAAAGGTGGAGGATTATCATCTTCATTAGGAGGTTCAACTCAAATGGGGGGCGTTCAAAAAACGACAGACTTTTTAGATAAAAGCACATGGTATTTATCAGGAGCATTGATTGTATTGATTTTATTATCAAGTTTAAGCTTTACAGGGAATTTGGGCAGCAATGGCTCTAAAGTAATAGATGAAAGTGCCATAAAAGCACCTGCTATTCCAACTGCAACTCAAACAAAACCAGAAACTACTACCACAGCTAAACCAGATGCTGTAGAAACTGAAAAACCTGCTTCAACAGAAGAAACAAAAAAATAATATTTTTTAAAATATTAAAATGCCAGCTTGTCAATGCTGGCATTTTTTTTAGGATAAATTGTCAGTTTAAACGTATTGGCATAATTTCTGAAATCTATAATAAACACAAATAACACTAAATAAATACTAAAATGGCATTAAATATCAAACCACTTTCTGACAGAGTTTTAATAGAACCCGTAGCTGCCGAAACAAAAACTGCATCAGGGATATTCATTCCAGACACTGCTAAAGAAAAACCTCAAAAAGGAACTGTAGTTGCCGTAGGAAACGGAACCAAAGACCTTACAATGACAGTTAAAATTGGTGACACTGTCCTTTACGGAAAATATGCTGGGACAGAATTAAAATTAGAAGGAAAAGATTATTTGATTATGAGAGAAGAGGACATACTAGCCATCATCTAAGATTAAATACACAAATTAACGAATCAACAAATAAAAAGTAAAATGGCAAAAAATATAAAATTTGATATTGAAGCACGTGATGGATTAAAACGTGGCGTTGATGCTTTGGCAAATGCAGTAAAAGTAACACTTGGTCCTAAAGGCCGTAACGTAATTATTGGGAAATCGTTTGGCGGACCAACCGTTACCAAAGACGGTGTTACCGTAGCAAAAGAAATAGAATTAGCAGATCCATTAGAAAATATGGGGGCTCAAATGGTAAAAGAAGTAGCCTCAAAAACCAACGATTTGGCTGGAGACGGAACTACAACTGCAACCGTTTTAGCACAAGCTATTGTAAAAGAAGGATTAAAAAACGTTGCTGCTGGAGCCAATCCAATGGATTTGAAACGTGGAATAGACAAAGCGGTGGAGGCTATTGTTGCCGACTTGACTAAACAAGCTAAGGTTGTAGGAAGCGATTCTGAGAAAATAAAACAAATTGCATCAATTTCTGCAAATAATGACGAAGTAATCGGTGAATTAATTGCCAATGCTTTCGCAAAAGTGGGAAAAGAAGGTGTAATTACCGTTGAAGAAGCTAAAGGAACAGATACTTATGTAGATGTTGTAGAAGGAATGCAATTCGACAGGGGATACTTATCTCCTTATTTTGTGACCAATCCTGAAAAAATGGAAGCAGAACTGGAAAGTCCATACATCCTATTATATGATAAAAAAGTTTCTTCATTAAAAGAATTATTACCTGTTTTGGAGCCAATAGCACAATCTGGTAAACCATTATTAATTATTGCTGAAGATGTAGATGGGGAAGCTTTATCAACATTAGTTGTAAATAAATTACGTGGTGCTTTAAAAATTGCAGCTGTAAAAGCGCCAGGTTTTGGAGACAGAAGAAAAGCTATGTTGGAAGATATTGCTATTTTAACTGGCGGAACTGTAATTTCTGAAGAACAAGGTTACACACTAGAAAATGCTACTCTGGAGATGCTTGGAACAGCAAAACGAGTAACTATTGACAAAGACAACACCACTATTGTTAGCGGAGCTGGCGAAGCGGATATGATTAAAAATCGTGTCAACCAAATTAAAGGTCAAATGGAAGCTTCAACTTCTGATTATGACAAAGAAAAACTACAAGAACGTTTGGCTAAACTAGCTGGCGGCGTTGCAGTTCTTTATGTTGGAGCTGCTTCTGAAGTGGAAATGAAAGAGAAAAAAGACCGTGTGGATGATGCGCTTCACGCAACTCGCGCTGCTGTCGAAGAAGGAATTGTTGCTGGTGGTGGTGTAGCATTATTGAGAGCTAAATCAGTTTTAACGTCAATAAAGGCTGATAATGCTGATGAAGCAACAGGGATTCAAATTGTATCTCGTGCAGTAGAATCTCCTTTGAGAACTATTGTAGAAAATGCAGGTCTTGAAGGTTCTGTTGTAGTAGCAAAAGTTGCTGAAGGAAAAGGTGATTTTGGCTACAATGCTAAAACCGACGAATATGTAGATATGCTTAAAGCTGGAATTATAGATCCTAAAAAAGTAACTCGTGTAGCTCTTGAAAACGCAGCTTCGGTTGCAGGGATGATACTTACTACCGAATGTGCTTTAGTTGAAATCAAAGAAGAAAGTCCTGCTGGACATTCTCACGGTGGCGGTATGCCAGGAATGATGTAATCTTTTTAAAAGTACAAAATTACCTTAATATAAAAAACCCGTCAAAATTAAATTTTGACGGGTTTTTTATGCTCTAAATTATTCTTCTCTATTTGATGATTTAGTCAAAATTTTGATTAATACAGGTAATGTTGTCACACCTATAATTCCAAGAACAATAAACTCAATGTAGTGTTTTAAATCGATATGAAATTTCTCCAAAAATAACTGATACAAGTAATGTCCTGCAAATATCATTGTGAATGCCCACAAAAAAGAACCAATAATATTAAAAAACATAAATCTTTTTTTGTCCATAAATACTATTCCTGCAATCACTGGTGTAAATGTTCTCACTATTGGTATAAAACGAGCAAAAATAATGGCCTTGCTACCGTATTTATCAAAAAAATCTTTGGCATCAAGTAAGTATTTTTTTTTGAATAAGAAATTATCTTTTCGATTATATAAATAAGTCCCGCTTTTGGATCCAAACCAATACCCAAACATATTTCCTAAAATTCCAGAAGCAGCGACTAATGAAGCTAGTAATGAAACGTTTAAAAACTGATTGCCTAATGAGATTTGCTGCATTAAAGTTTCGCTATAAATTCCAGCTAAAAACAGCAAACTATCTCCTGGTAAGAAAAAACCAGCCAACAATCCCGTTTCTGCAAAAACAATAAACAAAACTACAATTAATCCAATTTTTACACCACTAAATTCTAAAAGAATATAAAACTCAGGATTAAACAATTGCTTCCAATCAAAATTACTCATACACTACTTTTAAACTTCCATTAAAAAAAGCGAATGTACCAAAATTAGCACATTCGCCCTATTATATTACAATAAATTAATCTTAAATATTTAGTTGATATACATCGTCTAAATCGTCATTAGAACTATAGTTGACACCTAAGTCGGTTACATAACCCGAATTCAAACCGTAAACCCAACCGTGCAAATAGAGTTCTTGACCGTTTTTCCAAGCATTCTGCACAATAGATGTTTTGGCCAAATCAGAAACTTGTTCTTTTACATTGACTTCAACAAACTTATTAAATCGTTCTTTTTCATCCATAATTGCATCTAATTCTTTTTGATGATGACGGTAAACATCTTTTATGTGTCGAATCCAGTTATCGATAATTCCAACAGAATCATTACCCATTGCAGCTTTTATACCACCACAACCGTAATGACCGCAAACCAAAACGTGTTTTACTTTGAGTACATTTACGGCATAATCTAAAACGCTTAACATATTCATATCGGTATGAATAACCATATTAGCAATATTTCTGTGCACAAAAACTTCGCCAGCTTGTGTTCCTGTAATTTCGTTTGCAGGTACTCTACTGTCTGAACATCCTATCCATAATAATGGTGGCGTTTGTCCTTCTGATAAATTATTAAAAAAATCTTTATCTAGAACTAGTTTACTTTCGACCCATTTTTTATTATTGTCTAATATTTTTTTATAAAAATCATCCATCTATTTTAAATTCTTTTTAAGGTATAAAACTACTCTTTTTTTATTAGTTCGCATAAAAAGTAACCTCCCCATCGGCAATATTATGCATTCCGCCAATAATCCCAATTTCACCATTTTGAATCATTTCTTTTAGTATTGGACTCCTTTCCATAATTGCACTTACTGTTCGCTTTACATTTATTGATGCCACTTTTTCGACAAATGCAGCATTAGAGGAACTTCTGTTTTCGGTTTCAGATTTTTCGTCGTAAACAGCTGGTTGAATTTTGCTTAATAAAGCTGTTAAATTTCCCATCTCAACATGATCGCAAGCGCCTTTTACTGCACCGCACTTGCTATGTCCTAAAACAACAATAACCTTTGACCCTGCGACCTTACATGCAAATTCCATACTTCCTAAAATATCTTCATTAATTATATTTCCAGCAATTCGCACACTAAAAATATCTCCAAGACCCTGGTCAAAAATAAGTTCAGCCGATGTTCTCGAATCAATACAACTTAAAATTACCGCAAAAGGGTGTTGTCCATCAGAGGTTTCGTTTGCTTGTTGTAAAAGATTTCTGTTGGCTTTTAAATTATTCATAAATCTTTTATTCCCTTCTTTTAAAATATCTATCGCCATTGAAGGTGTTATGGCTTCTTGCATTTCTTTATTTAATGTTTTCATAATTTTTTAATTTTATAATGGTAAATTATTAAAAATCACAATTTGAAATTGATTGCGATTTGAGTTTTCCAGTGTTTGTGCCATAAAACCAGCTTCAACTTTAAAATCTTTATTGATAACAAATCCTAAAGCACCATAAAGTCGATTCCTGTCAAACAATGGTTTTTCTGCATTTATAAAAATTTCATTGTATGCAGAAAGGTAAATGGCATTTTTTTCTAGTGTTTTTTTATTGATAGGAATATTTATACCTAAAAAATATCGGAATCTCATCTGAAAATCATCAGCAATAAATCGCTCTTCTATTCGATACCTATGCTGAACAAAAACGCTGCCAGTATTTTGTCTGGTAATAAACTGTTGATAAATTCGATGCTCGTTTAAATCTGTTTTTTGATCGGAATTCGAAGTATATCTTTGTGTATTTATAAACCCATATCCTAACAATAAATTGTTGTTATTCTCTGTAAAATTATAACCAATTCCGGTTCGCAAAAGCAATTGATTGGTATCGCCTATAAAGTTGTAATTTCGATATTGCACTTCATTATGCCAGTTCCATTTTTCGTTAATTTTTTGGTTTCCAAAGTAAATCAACCAATTTCCTGTATCGGATTTTTGAGAAAAAGAAAGATTATAAAAACAAAAAGACAGCACTATTATATTGACTATTTTCATTGTAGCGTGATTATGATTGAATTCACTAACTCTTATGCTCCACAAAAACGTGCTTTTCTTCTTCGCCAGTATCTACTAAACCGTACGCTTTTTTGAAACCAACTAATTTTACTTTTATGTTTTCCTCTTTAGATCTTATTTTTTTGAAATCTTTTATCAAGTCTAACACATCGTGGGCAATATAAACAGTCTCAGTAGCATTTATAATTACTTTTGAATTTTCTGGAATAGAAGCCAAAGTAGATTTGATTGCTGCTTTATTTAAAAAAGAAACTTCTTGTGCCAAATCAACATGAATAACGTCACCATCATGCAATTCTTCTTTTCTAAATTTATAAGCACGTTGCATATTTCCTTTTAGAATGAAAACAACACTTATTATCATTCCTAAAGCTACACCTTTTAATAAATCTGTAAAAACAACCGCTAACAATGTCGCAATAAATGGAATAAACTGATATTTCCCTTTTTCGAAAAAATGTTTTAGTGTTTTAGGATTGGCTAACTTGTACCCTATTAATAATAAAATTGCTGCTAAAGTCGCAAGTGGAATTTTATTCAACAAAAAAGGAATTGAAACCGCACAAACTAATAATAAAACACCATGAATAATTGCGGACATCTTAGATTGTGCTCCAGCGGATGCATTTGCGGTGGTACGAACCACAACAGAAGTCATAGGCAAACCACCTAAAAGAGCACTTACAACATTTCCAATGCCTTGTGCTTTTAGTTCCACATTAGTATCTGTATATCGCTTATGAATATCCATTTTATCAGCAGCTTCAATACATAGCAACGTTTCTATTGAAGCCACAATAGCAATTGTAACTGCAACTGTCCAAACTTGCTTGTTACTTATTCCAGAGAAATCAGGTAAAATAAAAATATTTTGAAATTCCCCTAACGATTTTGGCACAGGTAAGTTTACCAGATGCTCTCCAGAAATGGCCAGATTACTCCCTGAACTTATAAAAAATTGATTGATAAGAATTCCTGAAATCACCGCTACTAATGCTGCTGGAACAAGCTTCAAACTCTTTAGAAAAGGTACTTTGTTCCAAATAATTATTATTGACAAGGAAACGATTGTAATAATTACTGCGCCCAATTGTATGTTTCCTAATACTGCGAAAAGTTCCGAAAATGTGTTTTCACCATCAGACTGTAAAAAAGATAAATCTCCTTCATAATCTTTGTCGTAACCTACAGCGTGTGGAATTTGTTTCAAGAAGATAATTACCCCAATTCCTGCCAACATTCCTTCAATGACATTGTTAGGAAAATAACTAGAAATACTTCCCGCTTTGATAAATCCTAGAATAATTTGTAAAATCCCTGCTATAAAAACCGCTAACAAAAACAATCTAAAATCCCCTAAAGTTGTTATAGCAGTTAATACAATAGCTGTCAATCCAGCTGCTGGACCTGAAACAGATAAATGAGATTTACTTAAAAACCCTACTATAATTCCACCTATAATTCCTGAGATAATTCCTGAAAATAATGGCGCTCCACTTGCAAGCGCAATACCTAAGCATAGTGGCAAAGCCACTAAAAAAACCACTAACCCAGATGCGAAATCTGAGTTAAGGTTGGCAAAAAGATTTGTTTTTTTTGTCATAATACCTGAAAATTTAAAATAAAATTTAACTCAAAAAAGAGATTTTGAGTTTCTGAAAAAAATATACTTTAAACTTGTTCCGGCGGAAGAATATCAATTGAAGTAACTACTTGATATTCTTTTATTAAATATTTTGAAAGATTTTTATTTGAATAATTTCTTAAAAAGAAAAGCATTTCTTGGTTTTGTGAAAATACAAATTCGGCTTTAAGTGCTTTCTCCTCTTTTGCTTTTTCTTCTTCAACCATAGAAATAGACAATTCTTTCTCGCAATCGAACAAACTAATAATACTTGGTGCTGATTGAACTAGAATGAAAATAAACAAAACTATACCAGTAAAATATTTCATATCACGAAAATACTGTTTTTTAATTTTGTTTCGATTTTATTAACATAATTTAAAGAAAAAAGCCCTGAAAAATTTCAAGGCTTTTAAAAATTATTTTCTCTCATAAACACAACATCCGTGTAGATTGTTATAATCTAAATCTGTAGCTTTTATATCATCGGAATCGTGACCAACTTTAGCAATGGCTTTTTTAACCTCTAAAACGGAACTTTTTTGCTCGTTTAAAATTAAATCTAATTGATGGGATTGCACATTCCAAATCACAGACTTTACACCCGAAACACTTAACGCTGCTTTTTGAATTCGTTTTTGACACATTTCACAATTTCCATTAACTTCAAAACTATGTTTTGCATTTTTACTTTTTTTAACTTCTTGAGCTTCTACTGAGAAACCAAAAAAAGTTATCATAAATATTAAAATTGTATTTTTCATTTTATTTGGTTTTTTTTAATTGACTTTTAAAATTGACTCTTGAAATTGATTTTTGAAAATTATTTTTGAAAATTATTTCACTTTAAATCGCAACCCAGCATAAAACATTTGTCCAAAAATGGGAGCATACACAATACTACTATCAAAACTTGTTCCAAAAGGATTGTCAGCTCCTAAAATCGCTTTTTGCTGTGTATAATTTCCGAAATTTTCTGCACCAACATACATCTCGAAAACGGATGAAAAAGTTCTAGTAATTTGTGCATTCATCAATACAAACGAAGGCGAAAAATCAGATAATTGATTTGGAACCGGATTTGACATTGTTCGTGGCAATTGCTGTTTTCCAATCCAATTTAAGGTGTAATCAAACTTCCATTGTTGTCCTTTCTCTTTTATGTGTGTTTCAAATTCTAGGTTCGTAAAAAAACGATTTTGCGCCTGTAATGGTCTTTGAAAACTACCCAAATTGTAATCGGTTTTGTTGTCATAAAATTTATACGATGTTCGCAAATTAAGATGTTTGATTATTTCTAAATTGAATTCCAATTGTAAGCTATTGGCAAACGACTTCCCTTTCAAATTATAAAAATCTACTTGTTGTGCACTTTGAAACAAATCGACTACGACTTGATTTTGAAAATTGGTTCTATAGAAATCTACAGAAATATCAGCATTCATATCAAAAATAGGAAATTTTTGCAAAAACCCAAAGCCATAATTCCAAGCAATTTCAGGATTCAAACCATACGTTTTTCCAGAATTGTCTAGAATATTAAAATTTCTAGAACTCCCAAAAAGTTGTTGGTTTTCGGCAAAAATATTAGCTTGTCGTTTGCCTCTTCCAGCAGAAAATCGAACAACAGCATCTTTCCAAGGATTGTATCTTGCGTGCAAACGTGGTGTTGCAAAAACACCTAAACGATTGTGATAATCAGCTCTACCACCGATAATAACACTAAAATCATCCCCATTATCATAGGTATATTCAAAAAAAGCACCCAAAGAATTGTCTTTTCTACTATAATCGTTTGTGTTTACAAATTCATCATATTCATCGGAAGTAAAATTCAATCCTGTTGAAAATTTATTCAAAGTATTGTTGATTATTGAATTAAAAATCAAATTAGAATAAAAACTATTTTGTTTGATATTATATTGTCTAAATCCAAAATAAGATTCTTGGTCGTGGCTGTTATAGGCATTTTGAAAACCAATGCTTTGATATGGCATTTCTGGCCAAACATAGCCTATTTTGGAAGAAAAATCGAAACGTTGTGTGTTAATTTCTGATCCCCAAAAGTTGGTTGTAAATTTATCGCTTTTCGGATTAAAATCAGTTTGACCAGCTTGTTTTTCGTCGTTCATATATCTGAAATTCAAAAAACTAACCCATCCTTTTTCAGCATTAGTATATTGCCAACGATTGAGAATATTTATTTGACTTCCCAACGGATTATCCAGAAAACCATCGTCATTCATATCGTTTTTAACCAATCTGCTGTTGCCGTGAACAAACAAACTAGTTGCCCATTTGTCGGATAGTTTTTTGTTCAAATGTGTATTGACTTCCAAACGAGCATCGGTAGAACCATAAATATTTAAGAAAAACGGAATGTCTTTCATTGGTTTTAGCAATTCAGTATTTATTTGTCCCGAAATGCTTTCAAAACCATTGATTACGCTTCCGGCTCCTTTGGTAATTTGAATACTTTCTACCCAAGTTCCTGGCGTAAATGATAGTCCGAAAGCTTGTGATGCACCTCGAACCGAAGGAATGTTTTCTTCGGCAATTAACAAATATGGAGAAGTTAAACCCAACATTTTTATTTGTTTGGTTCCTGTCAAGGCATCAGAAAAATTAACATCTATGGACGGGTTGGTTTCAAAACTTTCAGCCAAATTGCAACAAGCAGCTTTAAGTAATTCTTTGCTGGACAAAACAGTTGTATTGGTAGTTTTGAGTAATGATTTTTGGAGTTTTTTTCGTTGTCCTTCAATTTTTACAGCTTGCAAAGTGTCTTGTGCAAAAACGGAAAAAGAGAATAAAACAACAAAAAATAGAATAATTTGTTTCATATAATAATTTTAATGTTTAAAATTCGATTTATTTCGATTCAAACATTAAATCAAGCATAGAAAATGAGTTGACAATTCCGTTTAAAAATAGGAGGTGCATTGGCATTGCAAGCATAAGAAGTTATTTTACAGTTTTTAAAAACTGTTTTTTTAACCAATAGAATTGGGTTGTATTCTTTAATTAAAAAATCCAAATTAGCGGAAAAAGAAATCGCTTTCTCTATGGTATTTTCCGATTTTTTTTCAATTTTGATGAGCTTATCTTTACAACAAGATGATTTTTTTTCGCTTATTCCACAACAATCAAATTCATTGTTTGTCAGAGAAAAATTATTTTTTAATGAAATCGATGCTATTTTCCCGCCACAATAATGCACATTGAAAGCCAAACCAAAATTGGAAACTAATACTAGCATTGCCAGTAAAATAGATATTTGCATTCTGATTTTCACTTTGCAAAGTTAAGCAATTGCTTGAACACTAAAAGCTAATGATTTGTTATTTTTTTATCCGATTGTTTCTGAAAATAAAACCCCGGAATAAAAAGCAATATAAAAACGGGTTGGATGAGAAATCTTCTGATGTAAAAAAGAATCATTTTATGACTTTCGTCGAAATAATTTAAAACAATAAAAAACGAAATAAGTAGCATTATAAAAAAAATAGAAAATAGAAAAACTGAAAACTTCACTAAAACAAAATCTTTAAATATAACATACAAGATGGCTATTGAAATAATTGCATTTAAAAAATACCTCAAAAACAAACTAAAATACAGTTTAACTGAGTCAAATTCTGGATAAGTTGTTGCTTTTTCTGCTTTAAAATAATTTAAAAAAGGGTCGTAAAACAATTGATTTTCAAAAGCGCGAATAATAGCAAATAATCCAACGAGAAAAATAAGTTGAATGATTTTTACTTTATTATTTGATAGTAGTTGTAGCATATTTAGAAAATTTATTAACCCAAATAACCCACAAAATAAAAACTACGCCATATATAATTAATGGAAAAACAACACCGTGTAAAAAATGTTCTTGTTCAGGATAATGAAACATTAAAACACTTAAAACAATGATCCGAAATATATTCAATATGTAAATAATTAAACTTCCTGTCAAAATAAAAAAAAAAGTTTGTTTGAATTTTCCTGAAAAAGCAATAACAAATGAAATAAACAAAATAATTACGCTTACAGCATTGCAACCTTCGACAATTCTAGCAACCATTTTATTCTCAAAAATAATTTTATATTGACCATAATCTCTAACAGTAGATAAATTGAAACCCATAAAATTTGAAAATTTTTCAGTTAAAATTGAAACATTCTGAGTTATTCTGTCAACACAATCATCGCAAGTGTTAGTAATATACAATCGATAAATAAGTGTCAAAATTAAATAAGCCAAGAAAAATTTCCCTAGAAAAAGCAAAAAAGGTTTATATTGAATAAAATATTTTTTCAAATTGAAATTTTTAACAAATTTATACAAAAATTAAAATCTGCTTTAAATACTTTTGTACAAAATAAATAAAATATGATTTTTGAAACATTAAAACCAAAAGTAACTGAAATTACTTCAAATACTACTTTTTCAAGAGATGAAAAATTATTGAAAATTTGCCAACTACTTGAACAAAATATTGAATACTACACTTGGGTTGGATTTTATTTTGCCAATCACGAAACAAAAACTTTGCATTTAGGTCCTTACGTGGGTGCCGAAACCGATCATACTGTGATTCCGTTTGGGAAAGGAATTTGTGGGCAAGTAGCAGTTTCTAATGAAAATTTTGTTGTGCCAGATGTCGCAGCACAAGACAATTATATTGCGTGTAGTTTTACAGTGAAATCTGAAATTGTGGTACCGCTTTTTGTAAACGGGCAAAATATAGGACAAATTGATATCGATTCTAATGTTTTAGATCCATTTACAGAAGCTGACGAACGATTTTTGGAGTTTGTAAATGAAGAAATTTCAAAACTTTATTAAAAAGAAGTTAACTTAAGCGATATCAAAATACAAATAATGAACAACCAAAAACATTTATTTCAATTAGAGGAAGGAGTACATTATTTGAATTGCGCTTATATGTCGCCATTACTAAAATCTGTGGAAGAAGCAGGAATAAATGGAATGATTGGTAAGCGAAACCCGTTTTTGATAAAAACAACTCATTTTTTTGAACTTGCCGAAACAACCAAGCAAAATATTGGAAAACTAATCAATGCTCCCTCAAAGAACATTGCAATAATCCCTTCTGTAAGCTATGGTTTGGCATCAGCTATTGCAAATTTACCACTGCAAAATGGCAATAAAGCTGTAGTTGTTGGAAACGAATTTCCAAGTGGTTACAATGAAATAAAAAAATGGTGTGATGGTAATAAAAAAGAACTTCAAATTATTCCCGAACCAATAAATTCTAATACCAAAGGGCGGGATTGGAATACTACTATTCTTGAAAATATAGATAAAGATACAGCCGTAGTTGTCATTTCTTCAGTTCATTGGACAGATGGAACAAAATTTGATTTGAAATCGATTGGACAAAAATGTGTAGAAAACGATGTTGTTTTTATAGTTGATGGTACACAATCTGTAGGTGCTGCAATTATAGACGTTCAATTATACAACATAGATGTTTTGGTTTGTGCGGCTTACAAATGGCTTTTAGGTCCATACAGTATTGGCTTTGGTTATTACAGCAATCGTTTTGCCAATGGAATCCCTTTGGAAGAAGCCTGGGTAAATCGCTCCAATGCCGAAGATTTTACTAAACTCACGCAGTACACAAACGAATATAAAGAAGGTTCAAATCGGTATAATGTTGGGGAATACAGTAATTTTATTCTTTTGCCAATGTTCAATACAGCTGTAGAACAATTATTAGATTGGAATGTGGAAAACATTGAGAATTATTGCGAAAACCTTAGTAAACCTTTAATTGCCTTTTTGGGGAAAAGCAATTATACCATTGAAGAACCTGAATATCGAAGCAAGCATTTGTTTGGAATTTCATTACCAACATCCTTAAATTTAAATATGCTTTTGGCAGCATTGGAAGAGCACAAAATATATGTTTCGGTTAGAGGACAATCAATTCGAGTTTCGGTAAATGTGTTCAATACTCCTGAGGATATAAATGCTTTGCAAGCTATTTTAGAGGAACATCAATAAAAAAAATATTCATAAAATTCAGCTTAATACTACAAACAGTAACTTTTTTATTTCGGGCGTGCCCCTTCGTAAAAACTACGGGTCGTGCTGTACGTTCCCGCTTTTTTTGAGAAGCTAAAAAAAAGCTTCCCAAAAAAGAGCTACACTTCCATCACTCACGCAAAGTAAACAAAATCAATATTTTAGTCAAAAATTAAAATAATTCAGATTTTATAATTCATAATCCATAATTAATAGCTACTTTTGCACTCGAATACGAAAAACGTAATTCTACATCCTAATCATTTAAAAAATATTAAAATGTACTTAACTAAAGAAGTAAAAGCGGAAATTTTCGCTAAACACGGAGGAAAAGCAGAAAACACAGGTAAATCTGAATCTCAAATTGCATTATTCACTTTCAGAATTTCGCACTTAACAGAACACTTGAAAAAAAATCGTCACGATTACAACACAGAACGTTCACTAGTTTTGTTAGTAGGTAAAAGAAGATCTTTGTTAGATTATTTAAAGAAAACAGAAATCAACAGATATCGTGAAATTATCAAAGAATTGAATATTAGAAAATAATCAATAAAAAAAGAGGTGCGCAAGTGCCTCTTTTTGTTTTTATATTACGCTTAAAAAAGTTTAGTTTTTCATTGGAACACAACAACTACAACAACACAACTACTCTGCTGACAGGCAGAAAACCAATGTAAAATTAAAAAGGAAAAATTTATGATTCCACAGTTATTTGTAGAAAAAATCGATTTAGGTGATGGCAGAAGCATCACAATCGAGACAGGACGTTTGGCCAAACAAGCTGACGGTTCTGTAGTAGTAAGAATTGGTAAAACTGTAATCTTAGGAACAGTTGTATCATCAAGAAAAGCAAGTCCAGGTATCGATTTTTTACCATTAACGGTAGATTATCGCGAAAAATTTGCAGCAGCAGGACGCTTTCCTGGAGGTTTCTTCAAAAGAGAAGCTCGTCCAAGCGACAGCGAAGTATTAACAATGCGTTTGGTAGACCGCGTTTTGCGTCCGCTTTTCCCAAGTGATTACCACGCTGAAGTACAAGTAATGATTCAATTAATGTCTCACGATGAAGACGTAATGCCAGATGCATTGGCAGGATTAGCAGCATCAGCAGCATTGGCTTTGTCAGATATTCCTTTTGAAACTTTAATTTCTGAAGCTAGAGTTGGACGTATTGATGGAAAATTTATCATCAATCCATCTCGTGCACAATTAGAATTATCAGATATTGATATGATGATTGGTGCTTCAACCGATTCTATCGCAATGGTAGAAGGTGAAATGAAAGAAATTTCAGAAGCTGAAATGTTAGAAGCCATTAAATTTGCACACGAACATATCAAAAATCAGATTGCCGCGCAAGAACGTTTACAAGCAGCTTTTGGAAAAAAAGAAGTTCGTACTTACGATCAAGAAAGAACAGACGATGCAATTCACGCAAAAGTGAAAGCAGCAGCTTATGATAAAATTTATGCAATTGCAAGCAAAGGTTCAGCGAAACAAGAACGTACAGCAGCATTTGCAGAAGTAAAAGAAGAAGTAAAAGCGTTATTTACAGAAGAAGAATTAGCAACAGACGGCGATTTAGTTTCTAAATATTTCTATAAAGTTAACAAAGAAGCAGTTCGTAACGTAACTTTAGATTTAGGAACGCGTTTGGACGGAAGAAAAACTACCGAAATCAGACCAATTTGGTGTGAAGTAGATTATTTACCATCGGTTCACGGTTCTGCATTGTTTACTCGTGGAGAAACTCAAGCATTGGCAACAGCAACTTTAGGAACTTCTAGAGAAGCAAACCAAATTGATTCACCATCTGAACAAGGAGAAGAAAAATTTTATTTGCATTATAACTTTCCGCCATTTTCAACAGGAGAAGCTCGTCCGTTAAGAGGAACTTCAAGAAGAGAAGTTGGTCACGGAAACTTAGCACAACGTGCTTTGAAAAATATGATTCCTGCTGAAAATCCTTATACTATCAGAATTGTTTCTGAAGTTTTGGAATCTAACGGTTCGTCTTCAATGGCAACTGTTTGTGCTGGAACATTAGCATTAATGGATGCTGGAGTTCAAATGATTCGTCCCGTTTCTGGAATTGCGATGGGATTAATTACAGATGGTGATCGTTTTGCAGTTTTATCTGATATTCTTGGCGATGAAGATCATTTGGGAGATATGGATTTCAAGGTAACTGGAACTTCTGAAGGAATTACAGCTTGTCAAATGGACATCAAAATCGACGGATTGAAATACGAAATTATGGAGCAAGCTTTGGCTCAAGCTCGTGATGGTCGTTTGCACATCTTAGGAAAATTAATCGAAACATTGGCTAAACCAAATGTTGATGTTAAAGTTCACGCTCCAAAAATCATTATGCGTACCATTCCTGGAAACTTCATTGGCGCTTTGATTGGGCCTGGAGGAAAAGTAATTCAAGAATTACAAAAAGCTACTGGTTGTACCATCGTTATTAACGAAGTAGACGAACAAGGAGTTGTTGAGATTTTAGGAACTGATCCAGCTGGAATTGCAGCGGTTTTAGCTAAAATTGATTCGATTATTTTCAAACCACAAATGGGAGAAGCTTATGAAGTGAAAGTAATTAAAATGTTAGATTTTGGTGCCGTTGTAGAATATACTGATGCACCAGGAAACGAAGTTTTATTACACGTATCTGAACTAGCTTGGGAAAGAACTGAAAATGTTGCCGATGTTGTAAATATGGGTGATGTTTTTCAAGTGAAGTACTTAGGATTGGATCCTAAAACCAGAAAAGAAAAAGTGTCTAGAAAAGCACTTTTGCCAAGACCTCCACGTGAGGAGAAAAAAGAGTAATCAATCTTATAGTTTACTAAAGGTTTATTTATAGAGAATCCCATTTCATTAGTTTGAAATGGGGTTTTTGAATTTTATTACTTAGTTGGCGCAACCTTTATATTTTATTTTGACTAATAAGTATAACCTTTCAAAAAAATATTTATTATGAAAAAATTAAATTCATTGTTAATTGCGTTCAGTTTATTTTTTATTATAAGTTGCACAACGGAGCCGTATGAAGGCAAAAGCAATACAGAGACTATTGCTAAAGATTCAAAGCTATTCAGACTAATTTCAGGTGTTACAAGCAAATCAACAGATCCATTACAGGATATTGTTTGTATTGATTTTATATATCCATTTACAACTATAATATATAATTCAAATTTAGAAAATATTGGAACCACTGTTCTAAATAGTGATGAACAATTCAGCTTATTTTTAGCCAATTTTCCTACCAACCAATCCATTAGTATTAGCTATCCAATTTCAACAACATTAACTGATGGAACAATTTTTACAGTTAATAATAATGACGAATTAAAACTAGCCATTGATAGTTGCTCTAAAGAAGATATTATTGCCTATGGCAGCAGTTTATTTAGTGGTGATAGTGAAGAAAAATGTGTTTGGAAAATTACATATACAAATGAAGGAAACATTAAATATTTTGGAGGTATCTTTGATGTAAATTCAGATAACACACTTGTTTTCAGTTTCGAAAACACAAACTACGTTGGAACTTGGATTTTTCTATTTGTAAATGACGAATTACACATAAATATTAATTTAGAAGGAACTTCCGAAGTTGCTCAAGATTGGAATTTTAATAAAAAAGTAGAGCTGACTGAAGATACAATAACTATAAAAACCGAACCAAAAACAATCATTTTAAACAAATCCTGTGAATCTAACGCAAGTTATGAAATAAGCGACAACGGCCCAGCTGGTGGAATTGTTTTTTACGACAAAGGAATTTATAGTTCTGGGTGGAGATATTTAGAGGTTGCACCAACAGATTTAGGGATATCGGAATGGGGTTGTCTAGGTTCCAATATATCAAATGCTTCAAATCTCGAAATTGGAAGTGGAATAAGAAACACAGCAGCAATTATAAATTTTCATAATAATTTGCAAAATTTCTACTCAAATCCTTCAATTTGCAATCCACTGAACAATGGAACTGTCGCTGGAAAAGAAGCTGTTACATTTACAGTTAACGGCTACAAAGATTGGTTTCTACCTTCAATTGGAGAATTAGAACTTATACAAGAAAACTTGTATATGCAAAATCTAGGAAACTTAACAGATTCATCCTATTGGAGTTCCACTGGAGTTGACGCAGACAATGCAAAATCGATAGATTTTACTACTGGAAATACAAATACAGTTTCTAAAATTCCAAATCCCAATCTTATAAAATCAAGAGCTGTTAGATATTTTTAATGTCCTTAAAAAGGTTGTATGAAATTTAAAATAAAATTTCACGCAACCTTTTATCATTTTTTTGACTACTAAATATAATCTTAAAAAAACTATTATGAAAAAATTAAATTTATTATTTATTGGAATCCTATTGATTTCAATAGTATCCTGTAACAGCGACGAGCCAATTACTGCAACTACTCCTATTGTAAACAATGAAACTACAAGTGCTAATGCGGAAATAACATTTACAACAATAAAAATTAGTGGTAAAATAATCCCAAACGGAAATAATGAAGTGTCATCGCGAGGTGTTTGTTGGAGCACAAACCCTAATCCTACCATTAACGATGGTAGAAAAAATGAAATAAGCAATACATTTAGCAGTACTATTTCTGATTTAACAGTAAATACAAAATATTATTTCAGGATATTTGCAATTACTAATTCTGGAATTAGTTATGGCGAAAATCAAGCGTTTAACACCTTATCATTAAGTGATACAAATTGGCAATTTACGTCAGTATATTCGCCAGACAATTACATCATAGAATCAACAATTAACTTTAATGGGGATAACACCACAAAATTTGATGAAATGGGATCTGGTCAAGGCTATTTCATCACTTATGGAACTTGGGCTTTGAATGGAAATACATTAACTTATATTTGGGAAGGGAATAATCCAAACAATTCAACTTATGTTTACACAGGAACGCTATCGGGAATGACTATTACAGGAAATTTTACTCATCCTACAACCCCAGGAACTTGGAGGGCCATACAACTGTAAATTAAATGATCCTATATTTGTAATTGAATTAAACAAAAAAATTGAATCTAGAAAATCTCATAAAATCTTGCATCAAGCAAAACAGACAAGCACAAGAAGCGTTGTACCATCAGTATAAGAAAACGCTTTTTGTGTTGAGTCTAAAATATTGTCCAAACGAAGCAGAAGCGGAAGATAATTTGCATAACTCGTTTATTGAAATCTTCACGAATATAAAAAATTTCAATAACAAAGGTTCGTTTGAAGGTTGGATGAAACGAATTACCATTAATAAGGCTATTGATAGTTATAAGAAAACCTTCCAATTATCTCCTATTAAAGATGATTTCAAAGACGACACCACAATAGATGAAAATGATTTTGATGTGTCATTAGATCATATTTTATCATTGATACAAGATTTGCCCAATCAATATCGCCTGGTATTCTCTCTTTATGAGTTAGACGATTATTCGCATCAAGAAATTGCCAGTATGCTTTCTATTACAGAAAGTACTTCAAAGTCAAATTTGCATAGAGCGAAACTCATTTTGAAAGAGAAAATAAAAGCTAAAAATTCATTCCATAAAAATATAAGTAATGGAAAATAATAAAGACATAGGGAAAATATTTAGAGAAAAAATAGATCAGCTGGAGAAATCTCCAAGTAATGATTTATGGTCAAATATTGAAAAAGATTTAGATTCCAAAAAAGAAAGAAAAATTCCGTTCTTGTGGTATTCAACTGCTTTTTTAATTTTAGGATTAATTGCTGGTGGTATATTTTTGAATAACAATCAATTCAAAGATTATGACAAAACAAACCAAGAAGTTATTCTAAAAAATAATGCTATTACTAATAATAAAAAAAACAATCAAGAAAATAATGCAAATTCTATTGAGAAAAACAATCTAGCAAAGGATAGTAGGACTCAAAAGAATATTGAAATTGAAAATTCAAGTACAATTAAAAATAAAGACCAAGTTGCTCCTAATAACATTCAACTAAAGAACAGTTATTTAGTTAAAAATGATTCTAAAGTTTTTGTTCAAAAAAACAAAAGTACTAATACTGTTTATTTAAAAAATAAAAATAACATTCAGAATAGTACAAAATCAATTGTTTCATCAGATAACAATTCTAACAAAAAGACTAAAAAAAATAAAGCTACCTATTATTACGAAACCACAAAATTAGTAAATACTTCAAAAAGGTTAGTTAAATCATCAGCAGAATACACCGAATATGAAATTGTTAAAAAATATACCTATATCATCAAAAAGAAAAATAAAGTAGCAACACCTATGGATAAAAATTTAAGTTTAAAGAAAAAAAAAGTAGCAACTTCTTTAAATAAAAATTCAAGTTTAAAGAAAAAAAAAGACGCTAACTCTTTAAATAAGAACAAAATTTCAAACAAAAAAAATGCTTCTAAAAGTAAAAAAACAAATCTAAAAAAGAAAGCTAACATTAAAAAATCAAAAAGACCATTCACAAAAACAGCACAATTAGATGATAATTCAACAGCAAGTGATAAATTATCAGGTTCAAATAACGAAACAACATTTGTTCAAGAAACAAAAATCGATTCTATCATAACTCCATTAACAGAACAAAAAACAAAGAAAATTACAAAAAAAGAAATCAAAAAAGAAAAAACTAAAGACAGCTTGGTAAAAAAAGAAAAAAAACTAAACATATATTTAACTCCATACATTGGCCCAAGTTATTCCAATAGTTTTAACAATAAAAATTCATTATCTGATAGGTATAATGTGACTTCTAAAAACGAATCGATAAATATAAATTTTGGTTTTTATGTTCGAGCAATGATTACTAAAAAGTTAGGTATAAGAGCAGGTTTTGGAGTAATAAATAGTAAAAATTCGACAACAATATTAAAACAGGACGCTTCATTTTTAGATTTCAGAAATATTGATTATCAAATCGAAAAAACAGAAAGTGATTTTAATAATTTATTCCTAAATGATTCAGAAATAACCTTTAGCCAAAAAATAAGTTATACAGAAATCCCATTAGAAGCTTACTATATTTGGAAAGATGGTAAATTTGGATTTGCAACCGGAGCAGGTATGAGTTTTTTGTTTCTTGGAAACAACACCTTAAACATAAAATCAAAATCTGTTGAAGAATTAAGAATAGGAAAAGCTAAAAATCTAAACGAAAACTGCTATACAGCAAACTTAAATTTTACTTTCTCCTATAAAATATCTGATAAAATTAATTTGGAGTTGAGTCCAAATTTAAAGTATCAATTAAAAGGTTTCAACAGAGCAAATGAATACCAACCTTATATTTTTGTATTACAGTCTGGAATTAGCTATAAATATTAAATTAAAAAATCCAGTTTCATTAGTTTGAAACTGGATTTTTGATTTAACCATTGCTCTGTCTCACGAATTTTCGCCACCCAAAATAAATAACAAAGAACAGCAATGCAAAAATGCCTAACAAATACTGAAATGGCAAATAGGAAAAAACAACAATATGAATTTTTTCTAAAAACCACATAAAAAACATTGTTGCAAACAGCATTAACCAAAGCCCAGAAATCTTGTCAAAACCTGGCACATAATCAAGATTTACATTGTTTCGCATAATAGCAATGGTAACAATCATTGAAACAATGGGCAAAATTTGAAGCAACAAGTTAGTTTGCATAATATCTCCTCGTTGAAACAAAAAGAAATAAATAGTTAAGCCTACTGCAAATATTCCTGGAATACTTATTAGATAAATCAAAATGGTATAAATATATTTCCAAGGAGATAGATGGTCTTTTTGTCCGCCAATTATACCAACTAAGAATGCACAAATTGGGATAATTGTAAAAAAAGCAATCGTATAATTTTGGTTTTCACCAACTGAAAGAAAAAGTTCTTTTAAAGTCATTTTTTAAAATATTTTTTAACAAATATAAAATAATCTTAGTTTTTTTATCAAAAAAATTTCATTGATGAAAAATAATTATAATCTTCTGACCCAAAATTGATGTTTATTCCAAAAGTTATACCTTCGAAGTCTTGTTTTTTATAGGTAAAATTATAACCTGATTTTATCATTTATTTTATTAGAATTTATAAAAAGTACTTATTGACAAAGAACTATTGCCAAAATGTCCATCTATTTTTTTTGAAAACCAATTATAAGGTGTAAAATTATAATTGCATTGTAACCCTATTTGTTTGTAATTTAATGTAAAACCTTGACCTAAATACAAACTTGACAACGCTTTTGAGTAAGTGTTTTTTGTTCTAATAACATTATTTTTTCTGTCTTCTTCAATTTGTTTGTCAATTTCTGCTTGACTTGGCGGATTTTTTTTGTCATATAATCTATTTTCTAAATCATCAAAAATAAAAAAGTGGTATCCAATTGATGATCTCCATTCTAAAGCAATATTTTGATTTAATTTGTATAATTTATTCATTCTAAAACCAAACATTCCATTCAAACCTTTTGTTTTTACTCTAAATATTGAATCTTTTCCATAATAATTGAATCTTTTTGGACTTGATGGAAGATTCAAATTAAAGCCAATATCTAATAAGTCATTGTGGGCAATTCTAGTTCGGTACCAAAATCCAATTTCGTGTGAAGTTTCAAATTTTTCTTTAAGATTACCCAAAGGAATCAACATTCCATATTCGATTTTAAACCTTTCATATTTTGTTGAATCAATTTTAAATTCTTGTGCTTCTATATTTCCATAAACGAATATCAAAAAAAGGATAAATAACTTTCTCATAATTTAAAAATTTAAAATTGGCATTGACCTTTTACCGTTAACATTCCAAAAACCCAATTGCAATCCTTTGATTTTATTGGTAAAATTGAATAATCCGATTTGAATCCCTATGTGATTAGTAGATTTATTATACAAACCTATTTGTAGACCTTTTATAGTATTGGACTGATTACAAGCACCTATTTGCATTCCATTCATTATTTCTGATTCATTAAACAATGCAATATTCAAACCATTAGAATTCTCTGAATAATTTGAAAGTCCAGAAATATGCAAACCATTTATAGTTTCCGAATAATTGTAAAATCCACTTATAGAAATTCCGTTATTTGAATTGCTCAAGTTAAAACCCGAAATATTTATACCATTAATTTTGGCGTTGTTAAAATTTCCTGAACTAATGTTTAAGCCGTTTAAGGAATAATCTGGATTTTCAGAGAAATTTATTTTGGAAGGATCAGCAAACATCATTAAAAGAACAGAAATTAGATTTACTTCTAAATTTATTCCATTTATTTTTTTTATAGAATTATTGGAATCTATTAACGAATTTACACCAAGTCCAAAAGTCAAACCATTCACTTTTGAAACTTTCTTACTTCTTGGTGTTAAACTAAATATTCTTGTTTGCGTTGAATTCTCTATTACAAGTAAACTATCTTGAGAAAAAACATTTACCGAGAAAATTGTCATTATTATTAAAATTTTATTTTTCATAGTTCCTATTTCTTTAAAATTAACATCACAAACCTATTGCGATTTACACATATAAATTTGTAATAAACAATTAAATAAATTGCTATATTTGTGATAATCGCAAATTTATGAACAATCAAGAACAACTCTTAAAACAAATAAGAAAACAACTTTCTCAAAACGAGTCTATTAATGACGTTATTGCTTCGGTACTAAATATTAGTTACGATGCATCTCATAGAAGAGTTTCAGGAAAAAGTAAATTCTCAATTGACGAAACCATACAATTAGCGAATCACTTCAACATTTCGTTAGATAATTTATTTTCAAAAAAAGGGAAAGTCATTGTCGAAAAAACCATAGAGATTTCCAATCAAGCCGAAATGCAATTGTATTTTGAGAATTCTGCTGAAAAAATTGAAGCTTTAACATCAAATCCAAATACCCTTTTATATTATTCTGCAAAAGACATTCCGCTTTTCTACTTTATGGATGCCACGATTTTATCCAAATTTAAAGCCTATGTTTGGCTCAATCTTATTAATTCAGAAACGGCAAAAGTGAGTTTTGAAAATTTTGTAATCAACGAGTCGTTTCTCGAATCAATGACGAAATTAAAAACAGCCTATGAAAAAGTTGAAGTCAAGGAAATCTGGAACGATACCACCATAAACAGTAGTTTGCAACAAATACTATATTTTTATGAATCAGAATTGCTTAGTTTCAAATCAGCGAATTTACTTTTCGAAGACCTAAAACGAATTTTAAATACCATCAAAGAAAAATCAAACAAGCCAAATTCAAAATTCAAAATCTATTACAATGAATTAGTAATGCTTAACAACAACCTCCTTTTTGAAACCAATCAAAAACTAACCCTTTTTGTACCATATACATTATTAGGTTATTTTATTACCGAAAACGAAGACAGTTGTCAAAACGTATACCAATGGCTTAACCAACAAATCTTGAATTCAAAACCCTTGAATGTTTTGGGAATTAAAGAACAAAATTTGTTCTTTAATAAAGCCATTCGAAAAATCAATTATTATATGGAACAATTGAATAATCAAATTGATATACTATTTTAAAAAAATATTTCTTTCTTTTTGTAACTTTTTCGACACCCATTACGTATAACCTATTGTACACTTATAAATTTAAGGAGAAACTACAATGAGACAACTAAAAATTACCAAACAGGTAACCAATCGTGAGACAGCATCGTTAGACAAGTATTTACAAGAAATAGGTAAAGTTGACCTAATTACTGCTGATGAAGAAGTAGAATTGGCACAACGAATCAAAGCTGGTGACCAGAAAGCCTTAGAAAAATTGACGAAAGCCAATTTGCGTTTCGTAGTTTCCGTAGCAAAACAATACCAAAATCAAGGACTTACACTTCCTGATTTAATCAACGAAGGAAATCTTGGACTTATAAAAGCTGCACAACGTTTTGACGAAACTCGTGGTTTCAAATTCATTTCATACGCCGTATGGTGGATTCGTCAATCGATTTTACAAGCACTTGCAGAACAATCTCGTATTGTGCGTTTGCCTTTAAATAAAATTGGTTCTATCAATAAAATCAACAAGATGTACGCTTTATTAGAGCAATCTAATGAAAGACCGCCTTCTGCTGAAGAAATTGCGAAAGAACTAGATATGACTGTAAATGACGTAAAAGAGTCTATGAAAAACTCTGGTCGTCACCTATCAATGGATGCGCCGCTTGTAGAAGGTGAAGATTCTAACCTATACGATGTACTTCGTTCTGGGGAATCTCCAAATCCTGACCGTGAATTAATTCACGAATCATTGCGTACCGAAATTGAGCGTTCGCTAGAAACATTAACACCTCGTGAGGCAGACGTAGTTCGTTTGTACTTCGGTCTTGGCGATCAACACCCAATGACATTGGAAGAAATTGGTGAAACATTCGACCTAACACGTGAGCGTGTTCGTCAAATAAAAGAAAAAGCAATCCGCAGATTAAAACATACCTCAAGAAGCAAAATCTTGAAAACGTATTTAGGATAATCCTAAAAACCGCTGACAAACAGTCTGATTAACTGTTCGTTTTTTGATTGATGATTGAAACTCCGGCTGATTACCGGAGTTTTGTTTTTTGCAGGGCAAACAAAACTTCGGTCCGTTCGCTTCGCTCGGGTTTCCGGAGTTTTGTTTTTTGGCGTGACCCGAAAAGGGTCAGGCTATCCGTTACAATCTTTTTCTCGTGTTCTCGATACTCCTCGCAAAAAAGCGAGGAACTCGAACTGACGAGAAAAAGGATTTCCACTGCTATCCCTCACGCAAAGAAACAGTATCGTAATATCAAATGTCAAAAACTCCAAAATTCGTTATTCCTCATTCGTTATTCAAACTTCAAAAAAACATATCTTTGCAAAAATGCTGAACGTCGAATTTCGAACTACGAATTTTGAAATAGCAACCAAACACACAACTACAAAACAATGAAGAATACACTTATTGCCCCATCCGTACTAGCCGCCGATTTTGCCAACTTACAAAGAGACATTGAAATGATTAACAATAGTGAAGCAGACTGGTTTCACATTGACATAATGGATGGTGTTTTTGTACCTAATATATCCTTCGGAATGCCAGTTTTAGAAGCCATCACAAAACACGCAAAAAAAACAATCGACGTGCATTTAATGATTATAGATCCAGACCGATACATAAAAACGTTCTCTGATTTAGGCGCTAATATTATAACCGTACATTACGAAGCCTGCACACATTTGCACAGAACCCTACAAGCTATCAAAGCAGAAGGAATGAAAGCTGGTGTAGCCGTAAATCCACATACCAATATCGATTTGTTAGAAGATGTAATTTGCGATATCGATATGGTTTGTATTATGAGTGTAAATCCTGGCTTTGGCGGGCAATCGTTTATAGAAAACACCTATACAAAAATTAAAAAACTAAAAGATTTAATCACTCACAAAAATGCTTCTACTATAATCGAAATCGATGGTGGAGTTACTGATAAAAATGCCAAACAATTGGTTGCAGCAGGCGCAGATGTACTTGTAGCAGGAAATTTTGTCTTCAAAGCAGAAAACCCTACACAGACTATTGCAGATTTGAAGATATTGACGAATTTTTAAAGGTAGTATTGATTTTAGACTTTGATTTTTTTATTTTAATGGTTCTATTAAGTTCCAAATATTGCCATATAAGTCCTCGAAAGCCAAAAATTTTTCATACGGTTTTTTAATAGTTGGCTCAATAGTAATTGGAACACTATTTCTCATCAAGTTGATATAATCGCTTTGAAAATCATCAGTTTCTAATACTATGATGGCGCTACTAACTGTTTTATTTCCAATACAGCTTTTTTGGCCTTCTACAACTGCTTTTATCAAAATAATATTGCAGTTTTTAGAACCATTTGGTGACAGGATAACCCGTCGTTTATCATCTTCAATAACTGTATCTTCAATTAATTCAAAATTCAGCTTTTTCGTATAATAAAAAATAGCGTCATCATATTCATCAACTACAATAGCTATTAATGCTATCTGTTTATTTTCCATTTTATCTAAATTTAGCTATAACAAATCATTTATTTCGATTTCTATATTCGATAGTTGAAAATGCTACTCCAAAATTTTTATCAATTTTGTAATCAAAATTAAGCATCAATCCTATTTTTATTAGTGCTTGGTGATGAATACAATGCTCTAAATTGTATACTAGCTCACGATAGTAATTAGTATTAATGCTAATTATTTCATCCATTCCATTTTGTTGTAGTAAGAATTCTTTATTTGGCTTATCAATATTATTAAGCAATAAATCAATTTGATTGGATGCAAAATTAGCATCCATTTCTAAGAACTTATTTCGTTCTCTTTTATCATAATTTACTATTCCAGATTTATATTCATTTGTTAAACATTGAAACATTTCTATAATATGTCGTATGTGCTCGCCAATGCTAGCGTTGCTTAATTCTGAACACCGTATAGTATAGTCTTTATCTTCAATTTGAATCAGTAAATCTTTAACTTGTTTTAGGCAATGGTTTATAGATTTTATTATCATAAATTAAATTTTGAGTTTTAATAAATCTGGTACTTTGCTTTTGTTTATTACAATTAAATAAATACTACAAACCAATGTAATTGATGCTAAAATGAATAATAAGCCTCCATCGTTTTTAACTTCTATTCCAAGTACAAATAAATGCGACACAATAGCACCAACCATTGTACCTAATGCCAATAATGCTCCCAATAAAGTTGTTCTTGGAATTAAGATTAGTATAGAAGCAATTAATTCAACAACACCTGAACTAATTCTGCCAAAAGGTTCTATCCCTAAAGTTTCAAAAATATAAATACTTTCTTCAGCTCCAGTAAATTTAAAGAAAAGTGTTTGCAATAGAATAACAACTGCTGTAAGTTTAATTATCCATATTAAAGTGTTTGTTTTCATCGGTTTATTTAATTATTTTTTTCCAGTTAATGTCTGCTTTCGTTTTAAGTTTGGTTTCGTCCTTATTCCAACTTTTTAAAGTATTATTAAAATAGGCATTGTAGAATAAATTCAATTTTCCATCTACAATCTTGAAAGTTTCTGGATCAATTTCTACTTTTTCTCCATTAGGTCCATTGTTACCCATCGCATAAGAACACCATCCACCATATTGTGGTTCGTATTGTGTAGGGGTTTTTAGGAATAAATCTTTGTCAGCTTGTGTTGCAAAATAATAAATTACGCCTTCATAAGTGGATGCAATTGTAGATTTTCCTTTTACTGCTTTCTTTTGTGTAAAATAAGCCACTGGATCATAGCCTTGAATGGCTACTTTTTTCTCTAAATTGTATTCAGAAATTCTTTTTGCCGCAGTTTGTGCGAATGTTGTTGTTGATAATAAAGCAATAAATGCTACTAATACTAATTTTTTCATTTTGTTTAAAATTTAATTGTTGTTATTATTTATTAAGCAAATATAAATCGATTGAAAAGTTCAAATTGTCGTCTAATAGACAAACAGCATAAAAAAAATGGGATTTAGTTTGTTTTTTTACAAACCTAATTTATGCAAAAGCACTTTCAAATAATTAATCTGCAAAAAGGGTTTATTTTTATTTATCTGCCAAAAAAAGCATTGAACCAGAATTCATACAATACCGTAAACCTGTTGGGTTTGGACCATCATCAAAAACGTGACCTAAATGACCCTCGCATCTAGAACAAACGATTTCTCCTCTAACCATTCCATAACTTTCGTCAATGGCTTCCGACACTCTATTTTTTTCGATTGGAGCATAAAAACTTGGCCAACCAGTTCCTGATTCAAACTTAGTTTTTGATGAAAATAATGGAAGTTTACATCCTGCACAAAAATAATTTCCTTTTTGGGGGTTGTCATAATAATCATTCTGAAAAGGAGTTTCAGTGCCTTTTTCTCTCAAAATATGGTATTGATTTTTGGTAAGTTCTTTTTTCCATACCACATCTGTTTTTACAATTTTTCTTAGCGAAGTGTCTTTTAAAGACAAACCTTCTTGAATAAATTCTGGCAAAATTTTTGATTTGTCATTCTTTGCATCTATGCAAGCTACTAACATTATAAATAATAATGGTAGTAATACAATTTGATAAACTGTTTTCATAATAATTAAGATTTAGATTTTAATTTGCCTTTATACGTTTTTTTAAATAGTTTGTATCTTGGAATTGAAACATTTTCAACATAAGAATTATCCGGATGATGCTTTACATAATCTTGATGGTACTCCTCAGCAGCATAAAAATCAGATACAGGAAGCACTTCTGTAACAATCGGTTTTGAAAAAACTTTATTTATCGTAAGTTCTTTTATTTTATTTTCGATAATTCTCTTTTCATTTTCATTTTTGTAAAATGCAATCGAACGATAAGCACTGCCTCTATCTGGACCTTGCTGATTGGGTGTTGTTGGGTCTTGAGAAGCAAAGAACACATTTACCAATTCTTTAAAACTTACAATTTTAGGGTCATAATAAACTAAAACTGCTTCGGCGTGACCAGTTCTGTTACTCCCAACTTGTTCATACGTTGGGTTTTTGGTAGTACCAGCTGTATATCCAGAAACCACTTCTCCAACACCAACAACGGCTTCAAAAACGTGTTCACTACACCAAAAACAACCTTCGGCAAAAACGGCTATTCCTTTATTGGGTTTTGCTACGGTTGTTACTTTTTTAGTTTGAGCACTAGAATTGCAACTGTACATACTCATTAATAAGAATGAATAAGCTAGAATTTTGATTTTTTTCATATTATTTTATTTAATTATTTTTTTAATTTATTATTGATTTTGTACCTGTTATTATTTGTCCTGTTTTTGAATTTTGCAGATAAGCAACTAATAAAAAATCTGAACTAAGCCAATCTGATTTTAACTTAAAATTGGTTCTGATAATTAATTTTGGTGAACTTGGAATACTTATAAAATCATAAACAATATTATAGTTCATTTGCTTTAAACCCCTATTTTCACCTCTTTTGATATTGGTTAATTCTTTTTTCTTTACTAAAGCTACATTGACTGTTGTGTTTGCTAAATAGGAACCTAATTCAAATTCAACATTCAATTGATCTTGTGTTTTATCTTGTTTTACAATTGAAATAGTATTTTTAGATTCTAAGTCTAATTCTTTATTAACAAGTCTTTCAATTTCATTTTCCTTACTTCCAACAAGTTCGTATTTTCCATTAATAATTAATTGTGGTGTATAGTTTCCTTGTGTATTTAATTGGCTGGCATATTTACGTTGCCTTTCGGTAAATTGAGCTTTACTAAATGGATCTTTCCATCCCATATAATCCCAATAATTAACGTGAAATGATAAAGGAATAATATTTGGATTGTTTTGTAAAGCATACTTCGCTAAAACTGCATCAGCTGATGGACAACTGCTACAACCTTGAGAAGTAAAGAGTTCCAGAACTGCAAAACCATTTTTTGTGACTTTGATTTCATTATTACTCAACACTTTTATTAGGGTAAAACTTGACAATCCAATAAAGATTATCAGTAGGGTTGTGTTGGTAATTGTTTTGTAAATTAAATTTTTCATAGCTCTTGATTTTTATAATACAAATCTAAAGAGATTGAAAAAGTGGAATTGTCGTCTAATTTACAAATGAAAGATTTTGGGAATTAATTAACTTTTTAATTGAATTTTGAAATATCTTCAATAATTAATTCTTTCCTGTTGTAATGAATTAGTCCATCATTTTCAAGTTCATTAAGCAATTGGGTTGTAGTTTGTCTAGAAGTACAAATAATTTGAGCAATATCTGTTTGCGTAAGATAATTTTCAACTGTGTAATGATTGTCTTTTTTAACACCCTCTTTTTCAGCCCAATCTTTAAGAAAGCCAATTAGTCTTGTTCTTGCATCTTTTGAAACTAAATTTGAATAACTGTTCTTAACACGTTTCATTTTTAACCCTACAAACTTGGTGTAGGATAATGCTAAATTAGGATTTTGCAATAGTAAATTTTCGAAGTCAGACATTAAAAAGCTACATATACTGACTTCATTAGTGAGAGCGACCGCTTGTTCGTTTGAATTGATATCGTTTACTAAATCTAGTTCTCCAAATAAATCACCTCTTTGAATGATATCTTTTATGGTTTCGCTACCATCTTCATCAATAGAAATAATCTTAATATTGCCTGTTTTTAAGAAAAAAATTCTTGGAACTTCTGAAGATGAAAAATAAATAACTTCCCCTTTTTTTGCTTTCTTAAAACCAACAATAATACACAATTGTTTAATTTGTGACGATTTTAAAGCGCTAAATAACTTATGATCTCTTAAATACCAATATTTTAATTCGTCGTACATAATATTTAATTTGATGATTTTTAAACATAATGACTGCAATTTAGTTAATTATATGAATCAAAAATTAAAATATTTAGTTAATAAAAGTTATAGTGATTTTTCCGAAGATAAGAATTAAAAATCAAGAATTTAGGTTGGCAAACAGAAGGTTTCTAATGTTTGCAAATGCAATAAGTTTAACCCAAATTAATTCGTAAGAATTAACGAATTTTCTATGAATTTTTTTGAAGCTGGAAGAAAAATGTACTAAAAGTACATAGTCTTAATTTTTTTGACATCAATAATTTGATAACAAATTATTATTCATTGTGACTGCGAAGGGATTCGAACCCCCAACCCTCAGAGCCGAAATCTGATATTCTATCCAGTTGAACTACGCAGCCAATTTTTTAATTACGAATTATAAAATCGTAATTCGTAATTATTTATACTAAAAGTTTCTTTACAATACTAGAAATAGTCTTCCCTTCGGCTTGTCCGCCAATTTGAGTCGATGCTAATCCCATAACTTTTCCCATAGAAGCTATTCCTGACGCTCCAGTTTCTGCTATTATTTTTGCAATAATGTCTTCTACTTCTGTTTCTGATAATTGTGCTGGTAAGAATTTTTCAATTACTTTGATTTGTGCTAATTCTGGCTCGGCAAGATCTGGACGATTTTGTGTTGTAAAAATTTCGTAACTGTCTTTGCGCATTTTAACCAATTTTTGCAGAATCTTGATTTCGTCGGCTTCGGTTATTTCTTCTTTACTTCCTGTAGCGGTTTGCGCTAGTAATATTTCGGATTTAATGGCGCGAAGTGCTTCGAGTGCTATGGTGTCTTTGGCACGCATTGCATTCTTCATTTCGTCCATTATTTGTACTGATAAACTCATTTTTTCGATTATTAGATTGTTTGATTATTAGATTGTTATACTACTTGATTGTTCGAGAAATCGAAAAATCTAATAATCGAACAATCCTTTTTGCCCCTGATGGAAGTGGAAAGCCTTTTTGAGAGAAAACATATTTTTTCTTGAAGCAGAAAAGCGACCAAAGGAAGCTCTTTCTGGTTTATAGAAAAAAGTGTTTTGCGAAAAAAGCTTGCAACGTACAGCAGGATTAGGCTTGGCAAATTTAATAAAATTTAAATGGTTTTACGCCTCCAAACCACAAAAAATAACCCGAAAACGATTAAGATTTTCGGGTTAAAAATGGTTTGGGGTTGGTTTCTTTATAATTTAATCGACATTGTCGTGTAGGAATGAATTGTTTGATCGCAATTGCACATCATCGTTACTATCGGTTCCTAATGACATTCGGGAACGATTGTTGTCATTTGGATTGTTTGATATATCAATTCCCATTCTCTTGTAGGCGGGTTCTTTCTCGAACTCGTCTACTTTTGAAGCGTTATTGTGAAATTTATAATTGAATTCTTTCATTTTACGACGACGTTCTTCGGCTCTCATTTTTAGAGATTCTTCAATCGACATTTCGAGTGGCGATACTTGATTTGCAGTGTTAATAGCACCATTTTGTGATGTTAGATCTACTTGTTTCATCGTGAAATTAAGCTCTTCTGGAATAACTTCAGTAATTGGCTCTGCTTTTTTAGCTTCGAACAACTGATTTTCCACTTCCATATATTCCTCTAGCGAATGCTTGATAACTCCGTTTTGATTGATTTCAGTAACTGGTACAAATTCAATTGCGTCTGTTACTTTGATATCATTGATTTCGTTTGTCAAATCAAAAATAAGTCTGTCTGCATTTGCAGTGGTTTCTACTACTTTTTGAATTGGCAAATCAAAGGTTAAAGCAATTTGCTCTTGTTCATTTATCACAAATTGCGGGTCAATTACTTCGATTTCCTTTACTTCTGGTGCCGTAAAATAGAAATCGTTAACATCAATTTTCTTAGAAGAAACTACCTCAAAAGTTACTTCAATATTTTTCAAGAATTCTGATGTAGGAACTAAATCCATTGTAAAAACTGGCGCTACAACTACTGGGATTTCTTCTTCTAATGCGAAAACAATTTTTTTGTCGATTACAGGAATTTCTGCAATCTTCTCATTAGAAACTGTTGATGAAAAATCGAATCCTTGTGCTTCAAATTTTTGTGTTAAATCACGAACAATTCTTTGATCATCTTCGAGGGCGTGAATTATTTTTTTAGGTTCCGTATTAACAATTTCATTTTGTTGTTCTACACAGAAACCAGTCGCAATTATGGTAACTGCAATTTTATCTCCTAATTCTTCTTCTTCTCCAACACCCATAATAATATTGGCATTGAAACCTGCTTCGGTCTGGATATGGTCATTGATTTCTCCTATTTCGTCAATAGTAATTTCGTTAGTCCCAGAAACGATTAGCAACAATACGTTTTTGGCTCCAGAAATTTTATTGTCATTTAATAATGGTGAATCTAATGCGGAAACAATCGCTTCTTTGGCTCTGTTTTCTCCTTCTGCTGTTGCAGAACCCATAATAGCTGTTCCTGAATTTGCAAGTACCGTTTTGGCATCTTTTAAGTCAATATTTTGGGTATAATGGTGCGTGATTACTTCAGCAATTCCGCGTGAGGCAGTTGCTAAAACTTCGTCAGCTTTAGAAAAACCAGCTTTGAAACCTAGATTTCCATATACTTCTCTTAACTTGTTGTTATTGATAACAATAAGCGAATCGACTTGTTTTCTTAATTTTTCGACACCTAAAAGTGCTTGTTCGATACGTACTTTTCCTTCAAACTGAAAAGGAATGGTTACGATACCAACAGTCAAAATATCTCTTTCTCTAGCCAATTGAGCAATTACTGGCGCAGCTCCTGTTCCTGTTCCACCACCCATTCCAGCGGTGATGAAAATCATTTTAGTATTTGTATCGAGCATTTTTTCGATATCCTCGATACTTTCGATAGCAGATTGTTGTCCTACTTCAGGATTTGCTCCTGCTCCCATTCCTTCAGTAAGGTTTACCCCTAACTGGATTTTATTAGGCACAGGACTGTTATCTAAGGCTTGAGAATCTGTGTTACACACTATAAAATCCACTCCTTTGATACCTTGCTTGAACATGTGATTGATAGCATTGCTGCCACCACCACCTACTCCGATTACTTTAATTACATTCGATTGGTTTTTTGGTAAATCGAACGAAATGCTTCCAAACTCTGTGTTGCTTTCCATATTGTTTGTTTTTTCCTCTCCCCGCTCCTTTCTTTTGAAAGGAAGGAAAAACTTTTGTTATTTATTATAATTGACAAAAACGATTACTCGGCATTGTCTAAAAAATCTTTAATTTTATCAATATATTTATCAAAAAACGATTTTCTGATTGTTTTTTCGGTCGATTTAGAGTCGAATTTTTCTTCTTCGATAATTCGCTCTTCTTCTTTTTGCATAATTTGCTTCTCTTCGATAGTTGGTTTTTGAACCAAAACAGGTTCAGGTATGTAATTATCTTGAGGAACAGCACTTACCGTATTATTTCTCACACTATTCATAACCAAGCCAACCGCCGTTGCATATAATGGGCTTGAAATTTCTTCAGAAGAATTTCCAGCTAAATGCTCGTTTGGATATCCAATTCTGGTATCCATTCCAGTTATGTATTCTACCAATTGCTTGATGTGCTTGAGTTGCGACCCACCACCAGTTAGTACAATTCCTGCAATTAATTTTTTGCGAGGATCTTCGTGACCATATGCTTTAATTTCTGCATACACTTGTTCAATAATTTCAACTACACGAGCATGAATTATTTTAGACAAGTTTTTTAAAGAAATTTCTTTTGGATCTCTTCCACGCAATCCTGGAATAGAAACAATTTCGTTATCTTTATTTTCGCCTGGCCAAGCGGAACCAAATTTTGTTTTTAATAATTCTGCTTGTTTCTCAATGATAGAGCAACCTTCTTTAATGTCTTCAGTAATTACGTTTCCGCCGAAAGGCACTACTGCTGTATGACGAATAATACCATCTTTGAAAATAGCTAAATCTGTTGTGCCACCACCAATATCGATTAAGGCTACACCCGCTTCTTTTTCTTCTTGACTTAAAACCGCATCTGCAGAAGCCAATGGTTCTAGTGTTAATCCTGATAAATCAAGTCCTGCGCTTTTTATACATCGACCAACATTTCTGATTGACGATGCTTGACCTACCACGACGTGAAAACTACTCTCCAAACGACCGCCGTACATTCCGATTGGTTCTTTTATTTCGGCTTGACCGTCAATTTTAAACTCTTGAGGCAAAACATGGATAATTTCTTCTCCAGGCAACATCGCTAATTTTTGCACTTGATTAATCAAAACGTGAATATCGTTTTCACTAATTACTTCTTCAGAATTGGGTCTTGAGATATAATCACTATGTTGAATACTTCGAATATGTTGACCAGCAATTCCTACTACAACATCTTTTATTTTGAAGCCAGAATCCGCTTCCGCCATTGCAATTGCTTCTTGTATAGATTGTATGGTTTGTGTAATATTATTTACTACGCCACGAGCCACGCCGAGACTTTTAGATTTTCCTACACCTAAAATTTCTAGCTTTCCGTACTCATTTTTTTTGCCTATCATAGCTACAATCTTTGTTGTACCTATATCTAGTCCTACAGCTATATTCTCTCTTTCCATACTCAAATTATTTTGTACAAACTACTTGTTTAGTAAACTTAAGATTGACTTTTGTATAATTATCTATCAAAGTGTCTTGTACTGCTTTTTGAAAAAACGCTTTATAGTTGTTGAATTTTCTTTCCATTTGAATGGTTCTTCCGAAAATGATATCGTAACTATAATTTCTATTCTTCATTATGATGCTTCCATCAGGTAAAATTTTGATTCCGATGATGTTTTTTTTCAAAAAATCATCATTATAAATCGTTTGCAGAAGCTCAACAAAATCTTGTTCATAACGATTGTTTATATCGCCATAAATCAAGGGGACTCTTGCGGTAAAATTACTTGAAAGCGGCATCTTAGTTCCTTTATAATCAACATAAAAGGAATCATTATTGTCAAAAACTCTAGCGATTGGGGTCTTTTGTTTAACAATAGTTTTCAACTTGCCATCTACACTCAAAAACACCTCAGATTTATCAATCATACTATGTTTATTGAGAGTTTGCTCAATTTTTTTCAAATTTACCCCATCTTTTTGGATACTGAAAGTGCCGTGAAAATTATCTATCAACAAGTTATTAACCATTTCGTGTGTTACAAACGGACTTTCTGCATTGAGAAATTCTATTTGAGGTTTGGCAATTTTTCTTTTTTCATTTCGACTTGACGTGAATGAATACAGAAATACCACCAAGATTAAAATGACTATTAATTGAATATTTATTAAAGTACTACTTTTCATCGAGTGCGATTTTAATTTCTGAAACCATTTCGCCAATATCACCCGCGCCAATCGTAACAATTACTGGCGCATCGGAAGATTTTAAAAGTGAAATCAATTCATTTTTTTGAATTAATTTTTTATTTTTATTTTCTATTTTGTTTAACAACCACTGCGAGGTAATTCCCTCCATTTGCAATTCACGAGCTGGATAAATATCTAATAATAAAACTTCGTCAAACTGCGATAAACTTTTGGCAAAATCATCAGCAAAATCTTTGGTTCTACTAAACAAATGAGGCTGAAAAACAGCCAAAACTTTTTGATTTGGATACAACTCACGAACAGCCTGATGTACCGCATTAATTTCGGTTGGATGGTGCGCATAATCGTCTATGTAAACGAAATTATCTTTTCTGATTTGGAAAGAAAAACGGCGTTTGACACCTTTGAAGGTTGCCAACGCTTTAGCAACAGATTCGGTTGGGATTCCGAAAGTTCGAGCCATCGCTAAAGCAAGCAACGCATTTGTAAGATTGTGTTTTCCTGGTAATCCGAATTTTAAATCTTTTATAGTTTCGGTAGGTGTTTTTACATCAAAAACATACCAACCATCGATTATTCTTATATTATTTGCTACGAATTTTGAGTCATCGTTTGCACCAACGGTTATTCCTTCAAGCTCTAATCCGTTAATTACAAACAAATTATTTTTATCAGTAACTTTATCAGCAAATTCCCTGAAAGAAGCTTTTATTGAAGGATCATCGCCATAAATATCCAAATGATCTGCATCCATTGATGTTACACAAGCAATATTAGGGTGCAAATGGAGAAATGAACGATCAAATTCATCAGCTTCGACGACGGTTACTGTTTTTCCTGAACCAATTAAATTGGAATTATAATTTTCGACAATTCCTCCAATAAAAGCAGTTACATCGGCACCACTTTCATACAAAATATGTCCGAGAATACTCGAAGTTGTGGTTTTTCCGTGGGTTCCAGCAACTGCAAAACAAAAAGTGTCTTTGGTTATAATTCCTAAAACTTCAGCGCGTTTTTTAAGTTGGTAATTTTTATCCAAAAAATAATTCCATTCTGAATGCGATTTTGGAACGGCAGGTGTAATAATTACTAACGTATTTTCAACCAAATACTCTTTCGGGATTAAATCGATATTATCTTCAAAATGAATGGCAATACCGCTTTCAATTAATTCGTTTGTAAGTTGTGTTGGGGTTTTGTCGTAACCAGAAACATTTTTGCCAATAAATTTAAAATAACGAGCCAAGGCACTCATTCCGATGCCTCCAATTCCGATGAAATAGACGTTATGTATTTGATTTAAGTTCATTTTTTTCTTTTAGTTAAAAAGGTTCAAAGTTGCAAAGTCGTTTGACTTTATGACTTTCAACTTTCGACCAGTTTTAAAATTTCGTCAACTATTTGTTTTGTTGCATTTGGTAATGCCAATTGCTTTATGTTTTTACTTAAATCTTCTTGTTTTCCTTTGTCTTTCAATAGGGCTTCAAAAACGATTTTGAATTCTGAATCTAGTTCTGATTCTTTTAATAAAATTGCCCCATGCTTGTCAACAATAGCTTGTGCATTTTTGGTTTGATGGTCTTCGGCTACGTTTGGAGACGGAATAAAAATAACTGGTTTACCAACTATAGCTAATTCTGAAACTGATGATGCTCCTGAACGTGAAATCACTAAATCTGCCGCCGCATAAACTAAATCCATTCTATCGATAAAAGATAAAACTTGGGTTTTCGGATTCAAGTTTTGGCTATTAGAATTATATTTTGAATATTCATCATAATATAATTTGCCGCATTGCCAGATTATTTGAATATTTTGAGATGATAACCAATCGATTTCTTTGGCAATTAATTGGTTAATTCTTCTTGAACCAAGACTTCCGCCGAGAATTAATAATGTCTTTTTGTTTTCATCTAATTTGAAATAATCAATAGCTTCGCTTCTTTTTTCTGAAACCGAAATTAAATCTTGACGAACAGGATTTCCAGTTAGAATCATTTTATCTTTTGGAAAAAATCGCTCTAAATTTTCGTAAGCCACACAAATTTTATTGGCTTTTTTACTTAATAGTTTGTTGGTAATTCCTGGATACGAATTTTGTTCTTGAATAACTGTTGAAATTCCTAACATAGAAGCTACTTTCAAAACTGCTCCGCTGGCAAAACCACCAGTTCCGATAACTACATCGGGTTTGAATTGTTTTAAAATTGAAAATGATTTTATCAAACTTGAGGCTAATTTTAATGGAAACATTGTATTTTGCAAAGTCAACTTTCGCTGAATTCCAGCAATCCACAAACCTTTGATATTGTAACCTGCTTGAGGTACTTTTTGCATTTCCATTTTGTCTTGTGCGCCAACAAAAAGGATTTCGCAATTTGGGAAACGAGATTTTAATTCGTTGGCAATAGCAACCGCAGGATAGATATGTCCTCCTGTTCCGCCACCGCTTAATATGAATTTATATTGTTTCATTTTTTTTAATTAAAATCCCTAGACCGCGCTCCTGAGAACACTTTACATTATTTATACAAAACTGCATTCATAGGATTTGCCGATTTATCATCAATTGAATAATTCTCTATTTCTACAAGTTCTTCTTCTGCCAATTGCTTGTCAATTAGTTTTTGTAAAGCTTCATCTCGTTGTTTCTTTTCTTTATTCTCCTCGGCAATTTCTTCTTCTTTTTTGGTTACGTTTAGAATAATTCCAATGGCTGCACAAGTCATCCAAATTGAAGTTCCTCCAGAACTAATTAAAGGCAAAGTTTGACCCGTTGTTGGTAACAATTCGACTGCCACACCCATATTGATAAAAGCTTGAAATATAATAGGAAACCCTAGCGCGACGACTATTAATTTTCCGAAAATTGTAGGTGCTTTATATGACGCAATAACAAATCTGACAAACAACATTACATACAAGAAAATAACGGCAAAACCACCAATGAGTCCAAATTCCTCAATGATTATCGCAAAAATAAAATCGGAAGAAGATTGTGGTAAGAAGTTTTTCTGAATACTTTTTCCAGGTCCTAACCCGTAAACTCCACCAGAAGCAATGGCAGTTTTTGCAATTCCTATTTGATAGGCTTCTTCACCTTGTTGATCCGATGTGAAATTCTCGATTCTACTCACCCAAGTATCAACTCTATTGGGAAAAGCGTCTGGAAATTTCATTGCAATTAATATAAAAAAGGCTAAAAATGCTGCGCCAACACCAACTATTATTCCTGTGTTTTTTAATGGATATTTCCCAATAAATGTCAGCATTAAAACCATTGAAAATATTAAAGCAGCTGTTGAGAAATTTGCTGGAAGTATTAGTATAAGTGTTACAAAAACTGGTAACCACAATTCTATTGCTGATTTTTGCAAAGTCATATCTTCAATAGCTGTTTTAGACAAATATCGCGCCACAAACATTAGCAAAACTATTGATGCAAAAGCGGATGGTTGAAATGAAATTCCGATGAAAGGCACTTGTAAC
>NZ_JANOQD010000021.1:0-2067 GCF_031422135.1 Flavobacterium sp.
TCTTTCAACTTTATTGTATTGATGTTTTAAAACAAAACCATTGTTTAATAAAATTTGTATTTGATTTTCTAAAATATCCATACGAATTATACTTATAAGTTATTTTTTTACCCAAACCACTCTCAACTCGCTTTACTTTTAAAATCTTCGTTATTAGGCACAATATTTATAAATTATTCCAATAAATAATCTAATAGATTTTTTGCCGTTAAAGGACATCCATTAAGTCCAAAATTTCCTTTTGGATTAGTTATTTTGAAAACATAAACTTTATATGAATTATGTTTTGCTCCTCCAATACTTGATTGGTTTAATGTTCCTTCATTTGAAAAAAAAGTTTCTATTAAATTTGCTTCTATTTTGCTATTTGCTTCAAAGCATTTCCAATGAGTAACACCTTTCATTCGATTGTGTTCTTTTTTTCTCCTTACTTCATTATTTGTTATGCCACAATACCAAAGTTTTAATCTTGGTTTTTCAGATTTCATTGTGTTTTTAATGTGTTTTATGAAGTTTTTTTTAATAGTTTCAGAATTCATTATCTATTTAGTATTTCGAGATTATTCTCCCCGAAAACTAATTTTAAAATTTGCTCTTTTTTATCGCTTTTCAACTCAATTTGAAGGATTGCTTTTATAGGTTCTTCATTATCATTTTTACCTAATTTATCAGGATAAATAATAAATTCTTTGAAGCTAATTCCAATAACCTTACAAAAATCGACTAGAGTATCCAAGTCGGTTTTTGTTTCTCCTCTTTCAAATCTTGCATATTTTGATTGCGTAATATTCATTTTTTCAGCAATAAGTTCTTGACTTAAATTGTTGTTTTCACGGATAATACGAACTTGTTTTAAAATAATTTTCTTTTGGTCGCTCATACTTTAAAAATAAACAACTGATTATGAATTGATTGTACGTTTTTTGAAATAAATATTACAAAAAACGACTTAAATTATTTTGTTAAGTCGTTTTTTGTAATATATTTGTTCTCGAAAGTGGATTAAAACCTACTTAAAAACAAACAAAAGACAACTTGCAATATAGTAAAGTTTAGTAACGCAAAACAAGTGCCAAAAAATGAAAAAAGATAAAAGATTGAATTTTGAGCAATGGGTAATACAAATTGCAAAAAATGGGCTTAAAGGAGAGTTTGAATGCGATATTTTAAAATCCTACCACAAGGATTGTGAACCTGACCCCAAAATAAAAAGCATAGTTGGACTTATGACAAACGTGAGAAAAGTTTGTTTTTATAATAGTATTTCAATTACTATGGTAAACAGGTGTTTACCACAAATAGACAAAAGCGTTCTTACTTTTCCTGCTTACTTGTTTTACTAATAAGTTTCTCTAAATTCTTGTTGAGTTTCATTAATTCTACAAGTTTTAGCAACTCTAATGATTGCGTTGGGTCTAAACCATAACCGTTGTTTACGTTAGCTCTTAACTCATTAATAATAATGTCTTTGATTGCTTTGTCTTGAATAGCCATATTTTTTAAAATTTAAAATTGAAACAGATAAAAAACAACTTGCAATATAGTAAAGTTTAGTAACGCAAAACAAGTGCCAAAAATTAACTTAAAACAAATGAATTATGTTACCAATATTAGACCCGAAGAATTTTCCTGATATAAAACCTGACCGCTTTGAGAACTGGGTTGTCGAGCGTGGTTGTGCTTATTTTATGATTCTTTCGTGTATTACAGTATTTGTTGCCTTTTTAATTTTATTAAAAATTTTATTTTCTATGTAAAAAAAATGAAATTATAGACAAAATGTTGAGGGCGATTGTTTTTAAGGTCAGTTTTTTCAAACGAGCCAGTATTTGATAACAAATAGATACAAAGATTTTCCATAATTGTTGAGAGCCAGCGGGTATAAAGGGTTAGAGTTTTGTCCCGTTGGCAATCACGAATATAAATAAAATTAGTTCTTAAAAATATTGAACCCTTATAAATGCTAGAGCATAAAAAAAGCGGTGCATTACACACCGCAATTTTCTTACTGTTTTACAAGAATGTTGTAAACCAAAACGCCAACAAATAAACCAACTAATGCTGGTG
>NZ_JANOQD010000022.1:0-72590 GCF_031422135.1 Flavobacterium sp.
ATACAAAACACTCAAGAAAGGAGATTCTATAGCAGTAAAATTCAGATCAAATATTAAAGAAGTTTGCAAGAAAAAAGGATGTTGGATGCAAATGGATTTAACAAATGATAGTCAATCTTTTGTTCGTTTTAAAGATTATGGTTTTTTTGTTCCTTTAAATGCAGATAATTCGGAAGCAATTATAAGTGGTTATGCATTTATCGATGTTGTTTCGGTCAAAGAACTGCAACATTATGCTAAAGATGGCGGAAAATCACAAGCTGAAATTAATAAAATATCCAAACCAGAAATAACATATTCTTTTACCGCAACTGGAGTTTATATTAAAAAGTAGCATTTAGTAAATGAAAAAAATCAGTTTATTTTTTATTACATTATTAGTTGTAATTTCTTGTCAAAAGAAAGAAAGCAATGTAGATAATAGAGATAAAAAAAAAGATTCTTGTACTTCAAAAAAATCTGAAAAAGGAAAGGATTTTGAAATGTATTCAATGTCTGAAATGGCCGCATTAATGGAGCAAATGTATGTCGACAATCAACGATTAAAAGAACGTATTGAAAAAGGAGAGGCTGTTGGTAAATTTCCTGATTATTTTTTAAAAATACATTCAGCAAAATTTACTGATGAGTCTGACAATGATGATTTTTTTAAAGAAAATGCAACTTTATTTATAAATGCACAAAAACTTATTTATAATGACCCTAAAAACGCCAAAAAGCATTTTAATGAAGGTATAAACGCTTGTATAACTTGTCATGAAAGTAAATGTGGCGGACCAATTCCGAAAATAAAAAAATTATACATTAAGTAAATTTAAATTTTTTTAGAATACAAATATAGAATACGAGTGCCTTTGCGGCAAAAATATGAAAAGAGAAATTATTCAAACTCTCGATGGTTCTACTACTATTTATTTACCCGAATGGAATGAAAGTTATCATTCTAAACACGGAGCCATTCAAGAAGCATATCACGTATTTATTAAAAACGGACTTTCATTATTTAATGACAAGTCTGTTTCGGTTTTAGAAATAGGTTTCGGAACCGGATTAAATGCTTTTATTACTAATTTAGAATCCCATAAGAAAAATCAAATTATTGATTATGTTGGAGTAGAAGCATATCCAGTTTCTTATGAAGAAGCAATGCAAATGAATTATGCAAATGAATTAGATGCTGAAAAAAAGTTATTTGATAGTATACATAATTGTGATTGGGAACAAAAGAATCAAATTTCAAGTACTTTTTCTTTGCTAAAACGAAAACAAATGTTCCAAGATATTGCAGATAAAAATGTTTTTGATATAATATATTTTGATGCATTTGGATTTAGGGTTCAACCCGAATTGTGGTCGTTGGAGCTATTTCAAAAAATGTTTTCTGCTTTAAAAAATAATGGTGTTTTGGTTACGTATGCTTGCCGAACTTTAATTAAAAATGCCATGATTGAAGCAGGTTTTAGTGTTGAAAAATTGCCTGGCGCACCTGGAAAAAGAGAAATGTTGAGAGCTCGAAAAGTTTAACTTATAATTAATACTACTATTTTAAATCTTTTATAAATTTGCTACAATAAACGTGTTTTTTTTGCGTTTATAAATAACTGTTATTATCATATTAATTAACCAAATAATCAATTTTTAATGTCAAGAAAAATTTTTGATTATACAAAATCGGTGTTAGAAAGAGTTAGTTTTGATACTACACTTTTTTGTAAAGAATTAGAAAAAGCACTAAAAATGCTTTTACCCTATGAAATTGAACAACTCACTGATTGGCTTTTAAATTTCACAAAAGAAAAGCCAGAATTACGACAATGTTTACTGATTATCAATAAATAAAACTAAAAGGAACTTAAACGGTTCCTTTTTTATTTTAGTAGGGTTTTCATTTTATTAATTGTTTTAATTACATCTAAAATACTTTTTACTTTTAATTTAATAGAACTAATAATGATTTTAATATTTGTAAGTTAAATATTATATTTTATGTAATTTAATGTTATATATCGCTATTTTAAGTCATTTATCGATAATTTTTACATTTTTTATTTGTTAGCTAATAAAATTATATGTAGTTTTATCAAACGTTCTTAAAAATAAGATAACCCCTAAATCTTAAAACTATGTCTAGAATGATTTACGATTACACTAAATCTATGTTAGAAAGTGTGAGTTTTGACCCAGCGCTTTTTAAAAAAGAATTAAAAAAAGGAATACGAAATTTATTGCCTTATGAAGTTGAACACTTAAGTAACTGGTTATCGTATTATACGGTAAATAAACCAGAACTGAAAAATTGCTTATCGGATTTTAATATTGAAGATAATAGAAATGGAGTTTGTTAACTCCATTTCTATTTAATTGATTTTGGACTTATTATTTGCACATTATTAAAAACGATTGCTCCTTTAATAACTCCTGCAATTGTATTTCGCAAAGCATCAATAATATGAATTTTTAGTTCATTTTTGGGATAAATTAAACTAACTTCTCTAGCAGGTTTAGGTGCTTTAAAGTGACGAAGTTTTGTTTGATCTTTTTCGCTTAAATTTAAAGTATGTAAATACGGTAAAAGAGTTGTCCCAAGTCCTTCATCAGCTAATTTTATTAAAGTTTCAAAACTACCACTTTCCAATTGAAAATGATTGTGTTCTAAATTTGAATTGTTTTTACACAAATTTAAGATACTATCTCTAAAACAATGCCCATCTTTTAATAATAAAATTTCATCTAGATTTAAGTCTTCAATTTCAATTTCTTTTTTATTAAAATTACTGTGATTTTCAGAAATGTAAGCAACAAAAGGTTCATAATACAAAACAATTTCTTTTATCTTATCATCTAATAAAGGAGTTGATGCAATTGCAGCATCTAAATGACCATTTTTTAATTTAAAGATGATGTCTTCTGTATTTAACTCTTCAATTAGTAATTTAACTTTTGGATATTTTTTAATAAAATTATTCAAAAACATTGGTAAAAGAGTTGGAGTTACTGTTGGAATAATTCCCAATTTAAACTCTCCTCCAATAAATCCTTTTTGTTGATCTACAATATCCTGAATCCGATCAGCTTCAATAACAATATTCTTTGCTTGATTGACTATTTTTTGTCCAATTTCAGTTAATTGAATTGGCTTTTTGGTGCGATCAAAAATTTGAATTCCCAATTCTTCTTCTACTTTTTGAATTTGCATGCTTAAAGTAGGTTGTGTAACGAAACATTTTTCAGCTGCTAAAGTGAAGTTTTTATATTCGGCAACAGCCAAAACATAATGTAATTGTGTAATTGTCATAGTATAGTAATTTCTGATACAAATATAAAAATAAATCAATTTAATTTATATTGTATTTTGTCATTTTTTTAATTGTAGTTAATAAAATTTTGAAAAGTTAAATAAATTTATATTTTTGAATTTAATTTTATTTCCATTTTATTTACTATATATTTGGTTCTTTAAAAATTAAAATAAGTGATTAATAAAATTAATTTAATGTCAACTTTTAAATCTGATTTCGCCTCTGGTTTAGTAGTTTTTTTAGTTGCACTACCTTTGTGTTTAGGAATCGCTTTAGCCTCTGGTGCACCACTTTTTTCTGGAATTATTTCGGGTGTAATTGGAGGTATTGTTGTTGGGTTTTTAAGTAATTCTCATCTAAGTGTTTCAGGTCCAGCCGCTGGTTTAACCGCAATAGTTTTAACTGCAATTACTGATTTGGGAGCTTTTGATAGTTTTTTATTAGCTGTTTTTATTGCTGGATTAATTCAGTTGATTCTAGGTTTTTTAAAGGCTGGATCTATTTCAAATTTTTTTCCTACTAATGTTATTGAGGGAATGTTAGCGGGTATTGGAGTTATAATAATCTTGAAACAAATTCCTCATGCATTTGGTTATGACAAAGATTTCGAAGGTGATGAATCATTTCTTCAAATTGATGGTCAAAATACTTTTTCTGAATTATTTCAAGTTTTAAATCACATACAATTAGGGTCTATATTTATCACATTCATTTCCTTAGTTATTATGATTTCGTGGACAAAATTTGATTTTTTAAAGAAAATAAAATTAGTTCCTTCTGCATTAATAGCAGTTATAATAAGTATTGTTTTAAATGAATATTTTATACTTACAGAAAGCTCATTGATGATTTCAAAAAATCATTTGGTCAGTTTACCAGTCCCTAAAAATTTCGAAGAATTTAGTAACATTATTATAACACCAAATTTCTCTGCCATATCCAATTCTAAAGTTTGGATTGTAGCTGGAACTATAGCTGTTGTAGCTTCTATTGAAACTTTACTTTGCATTGAAGCTGCTGATAGAATGGACAAGCAAAAACGATATACTGATACTAATGTTGAATTAAAAGCGCAAGGATTTGGCAATATTTTAAGTTCACTTATTGGTGGATTGCCTATGACATCAGTTGTTGTAAGAACTTCTGCAAATAGTGCTGCAGGTGCTAAATCAAAAATGTCTAGCATACTCCACGGATTTCTATTATTAATTAGCGTTATGTTAATTCCAACACTATTAAATAAAATTCCTTTAGCCACATTGGCAGCCATTTTATTATTAGTTGGATATAAATTAGCTAATCCTAAATTAGTTAAACACTTTTGGATAAAAGATAAAATATTTCAATTTATTCCATTTATTATAACATTTTTAGCTGTTGTTTTCACTGATTTACTGAGAGGAGTATTCTTGGGTATGATAATAAATGTCATTTTTATTTTAATAGGAAATTCAAAAAGAGCCTACATTTTTAGAAAAGAAGATTATAAAGATGGCGATATTATTCATATTGATTTAGCACAAGAAGTATCATTTTTAAATAAAGCAGCATTAAAGAAAACGTTAAATGACTTACCTGCAAACTCTAAAGTTGTAATTAATGCAAAAGATACCGTTTATATAGCTCATGATATTTTAGATTTAATAAATGAATTTAAAAAGATTAAATCAAAAGATTTAAAGATCAATGTTAAATTAGTAGGTTTTAAAGAGTCATATCAATTAGAGAATAGCGATGGTTATCGCAACACAGTTACAATTGAACATAAATATAATGTCATGAAACGTAAAATGGAAGTTTTAGAAAAGAAAGACATACACTTTGAATAATTAATTATAAAATAGAAACTATGAGTGCAGAATTTTACAAAAAAATATTGGAAAATAATAAAAAATGGGTAGAATCACAATTAGCTTTAGATAATGAATATTTTAAAGATTTAGCAAAAGGGCAACAACCACCATTATTATGGATAGGATGTTCCGACAGTCGTGTGCCTGCAAATGAAATTATTGGTGCCAAACCAGGTGAGGTTTTTGTACACAGAAATATTGCTAATATGGTAATTCATAGCGATATGAATATGTTAAGTGTTCTTGATTATGCTGTAAATGTTTTAAAAGTAAAACATGTTATTGTTTGCGGTCATTATGGATGTGGTGGAGTTAAAGCAGCTATGGGAAATCAGTCTATCGGATTAATCGATAATTGGATTCGTCATATTAAAGATGTTTATCGTCTACACGAAGATTATTTAAACTCTTTTCAAGATGAAGACGAACGGTTTAATAAATTTGTTGAAGTTAATGCACAAGAACAAGTATTTGATTTGGCTAAAACATCTATTGTACAAGGAGCATGGAGAAGTGGTCAAGATTTAACATTGCACGGATGGACTTATGGATTAAACTCGGGTTATGTAACAGATTTGGGTGTAAATATGAGTTCAAATTCTGAACTTGATGAAGTTTATCGTTTAAAGTTTTCGAGTTAAATAATTTCCTTTTTATTACTGTTTTTAATTTAACAAAAAAACTGTAAAGATTTCTCATTTACAGTCTTTTCTAAAACCAAATTTAAGAGTACTAATTCAAAGCCTAATTATATCAAAGCTTATTTAAATTGGTTTATTTTTATGATGATATTATTATTGATAGGTAAATTGGCATTCCAAGTGTTATATTAAAAGGAAAAGTAACAGCTAAAGCCATTGGTAAAAATAAACCCGGATTCGCTTTTGGTGCTACAATTTTCATGGCTGCGGGAACAGCGATATAAGACGCACTAGCAGCTAGTATTGCAAAAATAAATCTATTTCCAATTTCATTAGTAACGAATTGACTTAAAAACGCGACTATCGTACCATTCATTAATGGAATTAAAACAGCAAAAATTATTGGAAACCAACCACTTTTGAAAAAGACATCTAATTTTTTACCACTTATAATTCCCATATCCAATAAGAAAATAGCAAGAAATCCTTTAAATAAATCGGTTGTAAATGGTTTAATACCCATTGCTTGTTGATCACTTGCAAGGTAACCAATAACCAAACTACCTAGAATTAATAGAACACTTCCATTTGTAAACGAATGTTTAATAACCGAATTTATTTTAGTAGCATTTGACTCTTTTTTTGCGTATAAGCGCATTAAAATAACACCAATAATAATAGCTGGAGCTTCCATTAAAGCCATAATTGCTACCATATGGCCACTAAAAGTATATTTCTGTATTTCTAAAAAAGCTGCAGCCGTTACAAAAGTAACAGCACTTACAGAACCATATGCTGCTGCTATAGCTCCCGAATTTTCTATGCTAAATTTTCTTTTTAATATAAAAAAGCAATATATTGGAATAACAATGGCAATAAAAACACCGAATAAAACAGACCATATTATTTCAAAACTAAAGTGACTATGAGCTAATTCTTGACCTCCTTTAAATCCAATTGAAAACAATAAATAAAGCGAAATAAATTTAGAAGAGTTTGGCGGAATTTCTAAATCACTTTTTAATCGCGTAGCTATAATTCCTAGAAGAAAAAATAAAAGTGCTGGATTGGTTAAATTATCTAAGAGTAAATTTATATTCATAATTATTTTTTAGTAGCTCGTTCTAATCGATCGTTAATAGATTTTCCTAAGTCAACATCTGGAAATCGTTGTGCAATTATTACATCTAAGTTTAATTTGTCTAATCGGTGCATTGCAGCATATAAATTGGATGTAGCTTCTTTTAAATTACTGTTTTCAGATAGAATTTCTTGATATAAATCAGGAACATTTTGTATCTTTTTATCAAAAAGAAGCACCCCAATTTTTTTATTAGTAAATTCTTTTACAAAATGCGCTACATCTTCCTTTAAATAAGTAGTTGTTTTTGGCGCATAATGTCGAGATAACATTCCTGGTGCATCTGGAGTATTGTCTTTTTTATTTTTTATTTGAACTTTTCCAATAACTTTTTCTATCTCTTCAACAGCTATTGAACCTAAACGAAATACTACTGGCTCATTATTTTCAAATCCAATTATTGTAGATTCAATTCCATTTTCACATTCACCTCCATCCAATACCATTGCTAAAGTATCAGTAAAATAATCTGCCACATGAGAAGCTTTTGTAGGACTTATTGAACCAAATGGATTAGCACTTGGCGCAGCTAACGGAAAATCTAAACTTTCTAAAAGAGCTAGTGTTGTTGGGTGATTTGGTATTCGAATGGCAACAGAATCTTTTCCAGCAGTTACCAAATCAGGAACTATATCTTGTTTTTTTAAAACTAACGTTAAAGAACCTGGCCAAAATGCTTCCGCTAGTAAAATTGCTTTTTTAGGAATATCCTTGGCTAATTCATCTAATTGTTTTATCGATTTGATGTGAACTATCAATGGATTAAAAAAGGGTCTGTTTTTAACTTTAAAAATGCTTTTTATAGCTTCTTCATTATAAATATTTCCAGCTAATCCATAAACAGTTTCTGTTGGAATAGCAATAAGCTGATTTTGATTTAATAACGCAACTGCTTTTGAAATATCTTTTGAGATTTGAATCATTGATTATGGATTACAGAAGTCACAATACATCGGATCTTCTTTTGTTTTATTGTGTGGATGTATTTTTTCTGAAGAGTGATTACACTTTTTACATGTATATATAAAACTTAATGTGGAGCGTGTTGGATAATTACACCATTCACAAGGCAAACCTTGTTTAACTTCGGATACTGTAAATCCTGGTGCTTGGCATTCTGGACATAAAGACAAAATGGTATCAACTAGTTTTTCGGTTGCTATTTTTATGACCTGCATGCGTGTTGGATTGAATAAAGCACGCATATCAGTTTCTACATATGCAGTTCCATATTCGTTTACTATTGACCTAAAATTTTCTAACAATTGGTTTTCATCAGTTATTCCTTTTATTACTTTAGAAAAATTATTTTCGGATGATTTTAAAATTAATGCATGAGATGGAAAATTAACTTTCTTTGCAAATTCAAGTAATTCGATTTCGTTTGTAATTTCACTTCCATTAAAATTAGTGTCGGTACTAAGCTCTCTGGCAATGATTTCAATATCGTTTTTAGTATCCATAAAAATTAAAACTTCATCATCTGCATGACCAAAAAAAATAGTTGGATGTGCACCAAACGACCCTTCGCTAGCAATTGCTAAATCGCAATTCATCTCTTTCATAGCAAGAAAACATTTTTCTCGAAGAGTCGTTAGCACATCTTTTTTTCGTTCTATTTCACCAGTAAAAGTACCCAATAAATCAGTATCTAATTCTAAAGGAATGCAACATTGCACTTTTAGCTTTTCTTCTAAAATAGGATAAATAACAGCATCTTTTTTATGTTTTGTGGCAATCACAAGTTTTCTGTCTTGGAATAAATTCACAATAGAATGATGTTTTTAAATAAACTATTTAACTAAAGTTGGTTCTTTAATTAATTCTAGACTTACATTACTTTTTATTCTAAAACTAAATCCTTCAGATTGCGCTAATTTGGTTAATTCAGCTATTTCATCACGTGTTGATGTTAACTCTTCAATTCTCCTTTTTGAAGCATTACTGTCTTGATTAAATCGAATGTGATTGCTAAATGCAAATAAATTATGAAAATCAATCTTATTATTAATTAAAGACATTAATACTTTTTGAGTTTCTTCTGCTGTGAATTCTCCATCAATTAATTTAAAATTTGTAGTATTTTCCATTTTTTAAAGATTTATAGTGCTATTAATAATTATGTTTTCCGAATTTTTATTGATATAATCTCTTGATATTGAGAGATCATTTTGTAATGCTTTTATTTTTCGTTCTCTCATTTTTATATCTTCTTCGTTATGACTTTCCTTAATTTTATTTTCATGATACTTAATTTTTACCTGTACCATTTCTGTAATAATGCCTATAGCTTCTAGTGCATTAAATTGTCCATTAATTAATTGTATCTCCATAATGTTATTGTCCTTGGCCTAATGAAAAGCCTGGTTTACCATTAAATTCGTATAAGTTTTCTGTTTTGATGGTGTCAATTTCATTTTCTATTGCGTTAGATAAGAGTCCGATAATATTTTTTTTATCAATTCCATTACCATTTGCAGGCTTAAAGCGACAACGCCAGTGATCCGTACAAAAAGTTTCACTAAATCCATCAGGCCAAACTTTTATTCCTCTATTGGTAATCATTGATAACTTTGCATTATCATTATTCAATTTCTGAATTTTTTCTGCCAATTCATTTGGATTCGTTCCATTCCAATGAACAAAAATATCTACACCTACTAATTCTTTTTTAGCTGCTGGTTTTTTTATGTATTTAGGTAAGTTTAGTGCTACTTCTTTTGCATAAGAAACCTCTCTTAATAAAGAAGGTTTCAGGCCTAAGTTTGAAATTACTACTTCAGCAAATTCTTTAGTCCCCACTTTTTGTTTGCTAATTCCTTCTTTAAAAATATCATAGGTATGAATTCCGTCTTCGATAGTTTTTAACCAAGCATTTTGAACTTTCTCAGCTATTTCTGTCTGACCAATATGATTTAACATCATAACTGCTCCTTCTAATAAACCTGAAGGATTGGCTAAATTTTGACCTGCTCTACGAGGAGCTGAACCATGAATCGCTTCAAACATAGCACATTCTTCTCCAATATTTGCCGAACCTGCTAATCCAACAGAACCGGCAATTTGGGCCGCTATATCAGATAATACATCACCATATAAATTAAGTGTTACAATAACATCAAAAATTTCTGGTGTATCAGCCATCTTTGCTGCACCGATATCAATAATCCAGTGTTCGTTTTCAATTTCAGGATATTCGACTGCAATTTCATCAAACACTTGGTGGAATAAACCATCCGATTGTTTCATGATGTTGTCTTTTGTAAAACAAGTTACTTTTTTTCTGCCATATACTTTAGCATATTCAAAAGCATATCGCACAATTTTTTCACATCCAGGACGACTAATAATTTTTATACATTGTACTACTTCATCTGTTTGTTGGTGTTCAATTCCTGCATACAAATCTTCTTCATTTTCTCTTACAATTACAATATCCATTTTAGGATGTTTGGTTTCCACAAAAGGATGCAAACTCATGCAAGGACGAACGTTTGAATACAATCCAAGAAATTTTCGTGTTGTAACATTTAAACTTTTATAACCACCACCTTGAGGTGTAGTTATAGGTGCCTTTAGAAAAATTTTATTTCTTCGGATTATATCCCAGGACTCAGAAGCAATTCCAGAAGTATTTCCTGAAAGATATACTTTTTCACCAACTTCTATTTCATCAATTTCAATTTTTGCTCCTGCAGCTTTAATTATTTCAAGCGTAGCATCCATTATTTCTGGACCAATCCCGTCACCTTTTGCAACTGTTATTCTAGTCATGATTAAATGTTTAATATTATCAAGGCAAATTTCTGTTTTATTATTCATAAATTTTTATTTATATTTTTAATAATATATATAAATAAATTTTATGAATTATATCCTATATTAATTGCTAAATTTTCAGATTAATTTGAAATTTAATTAATAAAAATTGTTGGAATAAGAGTATTGTAACCGATTTTGGGAATGAAATTAATCTTCTAAATTTTCATTAAAAGAAGAAGGTAATAATTGCGGAATAAATTTTATTAAAATTGGCAATAACAATCCGCCACCCGGAATTAAAAAGATGGTTAAAGACGGAATAGTTTTGCAAATATCTAGTAATTGTTTTTTTACTTTCTTTTTTTCCTCAAGACTTAAATCTTTGTTTGTTGATTTGGCCAAAAGGTGCATTAATTCTTTACTTTGAGATATTTCTTTAGTCAAACGCTTTTTGTTTCGTTTTATCAAAACTTGAACTCCGCTTGTAGTTTGATCGTAAAAATGTTTTACCGGATTGGAGTAATTAAAATACTGTATGTTTTTTTTGTGATTTTTAATAAATTGATTCGTTGCAGTAATACTTTCAGATACAAATTTTTCAGAAATTTTTAAGTGTTTGCCTAATTTGTTTAAAAAATATACTTCATCGTTTTCAATAATAGCATCGTTATACATAGTAAGAACCGCTAAATCTAGAAAATAAAATTTTTCTAAATCATCTTTAAAATTATCTAATGGTAAATTTTCTAATTGTTTAATATTTATTTTAGAAAATTTGGTATAACGTACCGAAGCTTCAAATAGTTTAATCAGCAAATCATCATTAGACGATTTATTAATTTTGACTTGAAGTGATAATGAAACAATACTCATTATCATTTCTTCAATGCGTTTTACATATTTTTCTGGAATTTCGCCTTCAGCTAAAAAAAGTTTATAGGCCAAAATATCAACAAACAACAAAGCATTTGTAACAATATTTGAAAAGTTCTTACTGATAATATCTTTATTTGTTTGAACTCGATCATCAAGTAATCGTTCTAGTTTGATGTTTTTTGATGAACTAATTAGTGTACTCAAAAAATCAAATCCTTTTGGATTCATTTCTTTGTAAAATTCTAATGTTTTAGCCACAAATGTTTTAGAATCAGTTTCTTTAGTAACATATTGAAAGGTAGAATATAAATTGTCTAAAAGAGCTATTTTTGAAATTTCATCAGGTTTTAGTTCCTCAGAATTTTCAAATTTTAAAACAACATGTCCATAAATAAAACCAGTTTCTCTAATTTTTTTATAGAATGATAAGCTACTGGTAAAAACTCGTGATTCCGAATTATTTTCAACAGTAAAAAACTTATCAATCCAACCAGAAGTAGATGGGTTTATCATAGCTCAATTTTGAATTGCAAAGCTAAGTATAATTATAGAAGTTAAAATAATGATGTTGCTTTATCTTCCAACTAAAATTTTATTTTATAATTGCCGAACACGCAACTCTAGCACCAGCATTTCCTGTTGGTTGTGTCGTAAAATCGTCGGGTTTGTCGTGTACAATTAATCCTTTTCCTAAAATGTCTTTAGTTTCATCGCCGCAACCAATGCACCATTCGTTTGTTTTAAAAGAAATAGTTCCATTTCCTTTTTCATCAGCAGTAAAATTACCAATATCGCCTTTATGGTATTCGCCAACATTCCATTTTCCGTGTTTTTTAAATGTAGGATTCCAATGTCCACCAGCAGATGTTGCATCACCAGCAGAACAATCGGCTTTTTCATGAATGTGGATTGCGTGAATTCCAGGTTTTAATCCAGATATTTTTGCTTCAAAAGTGACCATTTCATTCTTTTCAGAAAACGTAGCAGTTCCAGTAACAGTAGTATTACTTTTTGGTTCTAAAGAAATTGTTAATGCATTTACTTTGGATGAAGAATTGGATTTACAGCTTAAAATAAATCCGATAGCCAAAAACGAAATAGCGATTATTTTTTTCATGATATTTAAATTTAATCAAAGTTACAGATTTTAAAAGGCTTTACAGGTTTATGATGTTAAATTATTTTCCATCTTTATCTACCACAATTCGTTTTTCTCTATTGGCAATTTCCCACGTAATAGCAAATGCCAATTGCGTTCGTTTTGTTAAAGCATCAAATTCAATTTTATCAACTTCATCAGTAGCTTGATGATAATCTTCGTGAACGCCACTAAATAAAAATACAGAAGGAATTCCGTTTTTAGCAAAATTGTAATGATCAGAGCGATAGTAAAATCGATTTGGATCTTTTCGGTCGTTAAATTTATAATCCAAATTGGTGTTGATGTATTTTTTATTCACCTCTTCACAAATTTTATATAAGTCGGTTGAAAGATAATCAGAACCAATTAAATAGATATAATCATTGGTGTTTTTATGTAAATCATCTCTACGTCCAATCATATCTATATTAACATCTGCAACTGTATTTTTTAGTGGAAATAATGGGTTTTCAGAATAAAATCTTGAACCATGCAAACCATGTTCTTCTCCAGTTACATGAAGAATTAAAATGGATCTTTTTGGGCCATTTCCTTCGTTTTTAGCAATTTGAAATGCCTGAGCTATTTCCAGTAATCCAACTGTTCCAGAACCATCGTCATCAGCACCATTATAAATTTCACCTTTACTGATTCCGATATGATCATAATGAGCCGAAAGAACTACAATTTCTTCAGGATGTTCACTGCCTTCAATGAACGCCCATATATTTTCAGAATCAGGTAAGTTTTCATTGTCTTGTGCATTTAAATAAGCCGCAGGTACAGCTTGATAATAGTTAGTGGCTCCTTTTGGGAAAGAAATATTATTTTTTTGATATTGTCTTATCATATATTGACCTGCTTTTTTCTGACCTTGACTACCAGTTTCTCGACCTTCCATTTCATCAGAAGCGACAATGGTTAGATGGGTTTTTAATTCATCAGATGTAATAGAACTAATGTATTTTTTAATATCAACTGTTGATGATACACTTTTGGTGGTTGTGCAACTGTTTAATAATAAAGCAAATAATAAAACAGGAATAAATTTTTTCATAATTTAAATTAATGAAGATTAATAAAGGTATAAAAAGAAAAACATAATAATACAATAAAAATTAATAGCATGTTAATAAAAAACATAGTTGCGCTTTTTAGAAAAGATATAAATCGGGTTTCACCATAAAATCGATGATGTGCAGGAAAGAAATAGTAAAACATCCAAATAGAGGAAATGACAGTAAATATTTTTGAAACAATATTGATACTTCCATTATCAATTAAATTTATTAGACCATTGAATAGATGTTGAATTAAAAAAATAAGCAAAATGAAAGAAAAATAATGTAATGTAAAAATGCCATGATCAAAATAATACCATCTTTTTTTATTGTGAAAAAGCCATAAAACTAGTGCAAAAAGTGGCATATATATGAATAATGCTTTTGGAAGATTTTTGATAAAAGATTCTAAAAATTTTTCTTTTATTTCTTCTGAAGTAAATTTTTCATTTAAAGGAATTGTTTTTTTATTCAACCAATATTCAAGATCATTTATTTCATCGGGATTTACTTTTCTAATCGAATCCATTTTTTCTACAGAATCATATCCAAAGTTTAATGAATTGTCATTATTTTTATTTTTTTTAGCAATCTCGATGAATTTTTTAATAGAATCAGCTTCTCTAGAACTTAGAACACCTTGTTTTTTAAGCTCATCAATTTTTAATTCTTCTTTGCTGATGGTTTGTTTGGCAATAGAATCATTTTTTAGCGAATCAATTTTTCTTTCTTTTTCAACTTCTTCTTCATGATTATAAAATCCTTTTTTCGCTTCTTTTTTATCACCGGTATCTATTTTTACGAAATCAGATTCTTTATTTGTTGGAATTACAGCAATCAAAAAGAAAGTCACTATACTGATAAAAATATACAACCGCACGGGAGCTAGATACGACAATCGTTTTCCCGAAAGGTATTCTTTGGTCAGCGAAGCAGGTTTGAATATTAAATTTCGGATGGTTTTCCAAAAGGCATTTTCATAGTGCGTTAAATCTTCAAAAAAATGGACAAACAAATGATGAAATGTTTTTCGAGTATTAGTGTTTTCTTGACCACAATTCGGACAAAAACGCTGATCAACAACATAATTGCAGTTTAAACAAGTTTTATCTTCCCGAATTGGATTTTTTGACATAAATAATCAAATAGTATTTCAGTGGTAAAGCTAATTAAATTTTTTTATTATTACTTTTGTTTGAGTTAATTACTATAAAAAAGTTTAGGAGATATGCAATCAGATGCTAGAACACCAGATCAATATATAGCAGAACTGCCAAATGACAGAAGGAAAGTCATCGAAAGGCTTCGAAAAGTTTCACGAGATAATTTACCTGAAGGTTTTAAAGAAGTAATGGGTTACGGAATGATGGGTTATGTTGTGCCACATGAACTATATCCAAATGGTTATCATTGTGACCCAAAACAACCATTGCCTTTTTACGGATTTGCTTCTCAAAAAAACTCTGTAAATATATACCATATGGCCGTTTATGCAGATAAAAAATTGTATGATTGGTTTGTTTCAGAGTTTCCAAAATACAGTAAAGCGAGATTAGATATGGGAAAAAGCTGCGTCAGATTTAAAAAACTAGATGATATTCCGTATGATTTAATTGGCAAATTGCTTTCAAAAGTAACAGTCGAGGATTGGATATCAATGTATGAAAATGCTTTTAAAAAATAATGGAGTTCACACAAATCATAGGATATATTTTAGCTGTTTTAGTCGGAATTACACTCGGTTTAATAGGTAGTGGTGGATCTATACTTTCTGTACCAATTTTGGTTTATGTAATTAATATTGAACCAGTTTTAGCAACAGCGTATTCATTGTTTATTGTTGGAATGACTGCTTTAGTTGGTGGAATACAAAAAGCTAAGCAAAAATTAGTTGATTTTAAGAAAGTGGTTTTATTTGGGATTCCAACTTTGATAGCTGTTTTTGTTACTAGAAGGTTTCTAGTTCCAGTCATTCCAGATATTATTTTTTCATTCGAAAACATCACTTTATATAAGTCGATTTTAATTATGCTTGTTTTTGCTTTTGCAATGATTTTTGCTTCCATCCGAATGATTAAGCCAATTCAAGAATCAGATTCAGATAATCATCAACCAATTAATTATTTTAAAATCATTTTAAATGGATTATTTATCGGATTAGTTGCTGGTTTTGTTGGAGCAGGAGGTGGGTTTCTTATTATTCCGGCTTTACTGTTTTTAGCAAAAACACCAATGAAAATTGCAGTTGGAACCTCACTTTTTATTGTCGCAATACAATCTTTAATTGGCTTTTTAGGCGATATTCGATCCGATCAAACAATCGATTGGCAATTTTTATTTGTGTTTACAAGTTTTTCTATTATTGGAATTTTTATTGGTAATCAACTATCAAAAGTCGTTTCTAGTGATAAACTTAAAACAGGTTTTGGATGGTTTGTATTTGCACTAGGAATATATATTATTTTGAAAGAATTACTATAAAAGTTCATAAAAATAGTATTTTCAAGGCAATTAGTTTTTAGAATTGACTAATTTTGTAGTACAAATAATTTCAAATGAAAATAGAGCAAATTTATACAGGATGTTTAGCACAAGGTGCTTATTATATTGAGAGTAACGGCGAAGTCGCTATTATTGATCCACTTCGTGAAGTACAACCTTATATTGATAAAGCCAATCAAAATAATTCTAAAATAAAATACATTTTTGAAACTCATTTTCATGCCGATTTTGTGAGTGGACATGTAACTTTAGCTGAAAAAACTGGTGCTCCAATTGTTTTTGGACCCAATGCAAATCCGAGTTTTAAATCACATATTGCCAAAGATGGTGAAGTATTTCATCTAGGTGAAATTACGATTACTGTTTTGCATACTCCAGGACATACTATGGAAAGTTCGTGTTATTTATTAAAAGATAAAAACGGAAAAGACCATGCCATTTTTAGTGGTGACACCTTGTTTTTAGGTGATGTTGGAAGACCCGATTTAGCTCAAAAAGCTGCTCACATGACTCAAGAGGAACTAGCAGGTTTACTATTTGAAAGTTTACGAACCAAAGTCATGCCTTTAGCTGATGATGTAATAGTTTATCCAGCTCATGGTGCAGGAAGTGCGTGTGGGAAAAATTTAAGTAAAGAAACTGTTGGTAGTATTGGAGATCAAAAAGCAACCAATTACGCGCTTCGTGTTGATATGACGAAAGAAGAATTTGTAAAAGAAGTTACCGATGGTTTATTGCCGCCACCAGCCTATTTTCCTATCAATGTAAAAATGAATAAAGAAGGGTATGGAAACGTAGAAGATATTATTATACAAGCCAAAGCCTATGATGCAAAAACTTTTGAATTCGTTGCCAATGAAACCGATGCTTTAATTTTGGATGTGCGTCATGAAGATGATTTTGTTAAAGGTCATATTCCTAGATCAATTTTTATTGGAATTCATGGCGGATTTGCTCCTTGGGTTGGTGCTTTAATTTTAGATAACAAACAATCCATTTTGCTTGTAACTCCAATTGGCAAAGAAGAAGAAACTATAAAACGTTTAGCTCGGGTTGGTTATGATGACACATTAGGATACTTATCTGGAGGATTTGAAACGTGGAAAAATGCGGGTTTTGAAATTGATACCGTTAGTTCTGTTTCTGCTGATGAGCTCGAGAAAAAAATAGCAGAAAAGTCCTTAGTTTTTGATGTCAGAAAACCAGGAGAATACATTTCAGAACATATTATAGATGTTCCTTCAGCTCCTTTAGATTTTATAAACGATCATTTAGCAGAATTTCCAAAAGAAGAAAATTTTTATTTGCATTGTGCTGGTGGATATCGTTCCGTTATAGCCGCTTCTATTTTAAAAGCTCGTGGTTATCATAATGTAATTAATGTTGAAGGTGGATTTAACGCAATAAAGAATACCGGAATTAAAACCACCAATTATGTTTGTCCAACCACGTTAAAATAGTTTTAATTAAAAACATTGTGTTAAATTTTGAAAAGCAAAGAATTAAATATATATTTTTGAAGTTATAAATAAATAACTATTATTAATTTAAATATAAAAAAAATGAAAAAAGTAGCGTCAATGTTAGCTGTAGTAGCATTTTTATTTTCTATGAATGTAAATGCACAAGAACCAAAACAAAAAAAGAATAAAGCTAAAACTGAAAAAGCATCTGCTACAACGGAAAAAAAATCCTGTACAGCAGGTGAAAAAAAAGGTGGATGTTGTTCAGCTAAAAAAACAGAAGAGAGTAAAGTGTAATTAATAGACTAAGTTATAAAAAAAGTGTTCAATTATTTGAACACTTTTTTTATTTAGTTTAATTTTAATACAAAGTTGGATTAAGTATTTTTTTTTAAAAGTATAGATAATGAATCATTTACTGCTTTATAATAAAATTAATAACTTTTTTACACCAATAGTGTTTGTAAAACAAAAAAAGGTTTCTATATTTGCACTCGCATTCACAAAATGAATGTATTTATTGGAGAAATGGCAGAGCGGTCGAATGCGGCAGTCTTGAAAACTGTTGACTGTAACAGGTCCGGGGGTTCGAATCCCTCTTTCTCCGCTGAAAAAATCCTAAATGGTATCAAAACCCTGTAAATCTTATGATTTACAGGGTTTTTGCTTTTCGAGACATACCAAATTATTCATTCAATCTTATTTAAATCGAGATAAAATCGAGACCCTAGAAAAATCAAAAATTAGGGTCTCGCTAAATTACCTCAACCCTTTCAAACAGAGAGTTCAACAGCATGTTCAATAACAAGTTCATTCAGTAAACATCTTGTTTGGTTTGAATTAGGAATTTAAATTGAGTAATAATTAATTCGTCACCACAATGAAAACAAAAATCACACTTCACTTTTATGCTAAAAGCACAAAAACCAATTCACATGGACTACTTCCTATTTATGTAAGATTAACTGTAGACGGAAAACGACTAGAATTTAGTACCAAAAAGTTTGTAGAAAAATCCAAATGGTCTAACGAACTATCTAACATGAAAGGCACTACAGAAGAAGCTCGTTCAATCAATAGCTATCTTGATTTGGTTAAATCTAAAGTATTGGACATCCAAATGCAATTAATCCATAAAAATCAAGCATTGAGTATTGAGAATTTCAAAAACAGTTTGTTTGGTTTAGAAGAAAAGCAGCGAATGTTAGTTCCGATTTTCCAAGACCACAACAATAAAATTAAAGAATTGGTTGGCAAAGAATATGCACCAGGAACTTTAGAACGATATGCAACTTCTTTAAAACATACTATAGAATTTATGAAATGGAAATACAATATTTCCGATATCGACATCACCAAGATTGATCACGCTTTTATAGCTGATTATGAGTTTTGGTTAAGAAGTATTAGAAACTGTGCCAACAACACCGCAGTAAAATACATCAAAAACTTCAATAAAATAATTAAGCTTTGTCTGGCCAATGACTGGCTTGATAAAAATCCTTTTGCAAATTATAAATCTAAAGTTAAAGAAGTCGAGCGAGTATATTTATCTGAAGAAGAAATTCAAAACATTATCAACAAAGAATTCAAAACAGAACGATTGTCGTTAGTTCGTGATATCTTTCTTTTTAGCTGCTTTACGGGTTTGGCATACATAGATGTCAAAAACTTGACAAATTCGCATATAAGCTTAGGTATTGATGGCGAGAAATGGATATTTACCCACAGACAAAAAACTGAAAGCGCTTCCAAAATCCCCATTCTTCCAGTAACGCAAATGATTATTGACAAATATGCTGACCACCCAAAAAGCAATAACGAGGATAGATTACTTCCTATTCTAACTAATCAAAAAATGAATGCTTACCTCAAAGAAATCGCTGGTGTTTGCGAGATTGAAAAAGATTTAACCTTTCATATTGCCCGACACACTTTTGCTACGACTGTAACGCTTACAAATGGAGTTCCAATTGAAAGTGTAAGCAAAATGCTAGGTCATAAAAATCTACGAACCACTCAACATTATGCAAAGGTTTTGGATAAAAAAGTAAGTGAGGATATGAAGATTTTGAGAGATAAATTTAAAATAAATGTTAATACAAAATCCATTTCTAATTAGATAATTGTTTTTCAATTTCTTAAATTAAAGATATATAGTTGTTTTGTCTTTACGAAGTTTTAAATTATAAGTTGATTCCCATTTCTTAGCAAAAGTCAATGAGATATAAATGTTGACAGATTACTTTTGTATGATAAACAGAATCAATTAATAGTTATTAGACTATTGTTAAAATATAAAAATGAAAAATAAAAAAGAAATACTAAGCACACTTTGGATTTTTGTTACTTTAATTTTAAAAGACATGGGAAAATGACAACTTAATGAAACATTGTGCATATGTTATTGATATAAAAGTGCTTGGCAAAATAGTGAGCGAAGATATTGATATACTCAAAACCAAATTGCAAAATAGAATTATCCAACCTATATCGAAAATAAAACATAATAAACTAATCCAAATCATTTACTATATTTTAATCTTATTTGACTAAGTTTCAAAAGCACTCTCTACAAAATCCTTCATTTTTTCTACCAAAAACAAACAATTTATAATATTTTTTTTATTTTTATCATCCACAAATGAAAATACAATTTCAATTTGTGGAAAAAACCATTTCTATAAGCCATACAAACCGATGAAAAATGAAAGCCAATTACATTCTCAAATGTTACGACAAACTGCTTCGTGACATAAACAATACTAAACATATCAATGATAAAAAGTGCATGGAGGCTATTCAAAAATTAGCCACAGAAAGCTTTGTTTCATATAAAGTGATTTTCAAAAAACGGAGAAACTCCAATGATTTCATTATCGAATATCCGATTCATAATCTTTATCCGCATGCCATTAATTTCGAAAACCTTAAATCTGAAAGTCATCCGCAACTAGAAAAATTCATTCCTTCTATCTTGAAAGAATTAAATCTGCAAGATACCAATCTCAAATTACATTGGAGTTCACAAAGCGGACTCAAAATCCTATATCTATTAGTTGATGCCAAATTAGAGAGCTTATCCAAAATAAACCTCCTATTTATTTATTATTATCAAATTGTAAAAAACGAAAACATCAATATAAAGAATTGCATTAAAGACAAAATTTTCAAATACCAATCAAAAAATCAAATAGAACAATTTATATATAAAATTCAGTTAAGTATTGAGAACCTAATTGAAATCACCATCAATCAAATTAAACCAAATTCAGTTCAAGAACTTTATAAGTTTTCGAACCAATGTAACAAAACGGACCACCTAAAAATTATATACATTTACTTAGAAAAGTTACTTCGGTTCCTTGAAAAGGAATTTTCAATGTACACTTCAGAAAATAGTAGAGTGCCATTTCGCACACTAATGCTAGAGAAACAAAGGTTAGAACCAAAATTGCAATTCATTGAAAGCAAATTCATGGAATCCTGCAGCAACGAAAAATTATTAACCATTGCTTTAGATCCTATTGGAAAAATAGCTGCTATCGCACTAAACAATAAGATAGATTATTATGAGTTCAAATATTGCAAAAAGTACATATCAGCATGTTACGATTATTTCACAATGATGGTTGAAACTACTGAATCAAATGTCATCGACCTGATTTTCGAATTAGATCTAAATTCACTAAAGCTATTTGAATATAAAATCGACACCATCATTTCTGATTTAAATCAACTCGATTCCACAAATGATAAAATTAATCTATTATACGAAAAACGGAAGAATATCAATCAAAGTCAAATCAAAATACTAAAGTCGTACTTTCGAGACTATCCATCTATAAAAACACAAGCAATTGGTTGGATCGAAGAAGAAATTGAATTCTTAAACAAGAATTTAAAACTAAAAAATATAAATCAGACAGTTCAAATTGAAGACAAAGAAAAAACTAAAATTCATACCGATTTATCCGTAGCGCAAATCAGTTATTTTTTCAATATTCTTAATCAATCTGGCGTCATAAAACATAGCAATCAAAGAGATATTTTTCGGTTCATTGCCGAGAATTTCAAAACCAAAACAACCGAACAAATCTCCGTTGATAGTATAAAATCAAGATATTACAACGTCGAGTCTAACACCAAAAGTGTTGTTCGAGAAAAGATTATAGACCTATTAAATCTTGCGAAGTCCTAAAACCTCTTTCATAAGACGCCATCCGAATCCTTTCATTTTAAGTAAGGTAAGATTGTCATGTTCTAATAATGCACTTACTGTTTTTATTTGGTGAAGTTCCATAAAAACTTTCAATTCATGGCTTGTAATACTGTTGTTTGGCTCGTCCATAATGCGGGATTTAAAGTAAAACATTCCTACATCCCAAGCAGATTAAAAACAACCTGCGTGGGACATCGATAATACCAGCCACAGAGGTACGACCAAGCACCCACAGCTCCGATAAACCGAGCCCACGCATTGCGTAGGCGACAGTTTATTTGTAGAGCTTAATTGAAATTTTGGTCGTTTTCTGTGGCTCGAAATAACTTTCGCTAATATATTTTACAGAGAAAAATCTCTGTTTTGTATTCAATGAAGTGATTTAAACTTTTCACATATAAGCGAAAATTAAGGATTTTATACCCAGTTGAAGTCTTTTTTAAGATGCATAGCTGGGCTACGGAACAAAAAAAAGACGAAAAGTGGGTGCAAAAGACAAATTTTTCAGCAAATGGAAAAAGTTTAAATCACTTCAATGTGTAAATTTAGTCATAAATGAATAATATACACAATAACAACCCTTAAAATAAAAACTTTTTTCTGCTGAATGATTGATTTTGTTATACTTTGATAGGGGTTGCGCAACCCCAGTAACTGTTTTGGTATTACTCAAATACTTCCCTTTGTCAAAATATTTAAAACCACAACAATATGGCAATCGAAGTTATCACACGCGAAGACTTAAACGAATTCAGAAGTCTGCTACTAAATGATTTATTAGAAATCATTAAATCCAAACCACAACAAACCAAACAGTGGCTCAAGTCTAACGAAGTCCGAAAACTGTTAAACATTTCTCCAGGCACTTTACAAAACTTACGAGTAAACGGAACACTAACCTATACCAAGATAGGCGGCATCATGTATTATGACAGTTCAGATATTGACAAACTATTAAATGGCAACAAAGTAAATGCTATTCCAACGTTGTTTAAATAATCTGTCATTCCCGCGAAGCCGGGAACCTCATCTCTTTAAACAGGTGGTTTTTTGCACACTTTCAAAACTGAATACTAAAAAACTGAACACTGAACACTTCCAATGAATTACATAAAACACCTAACAGGTTTTTTCATCCGAATAGCCAATGAAGAAACTATTTACCCAACACACATCAGTTTGTACTTAGCATTATTTCAATGTTGGAATGTCAATCGATTCAAAAACCCAATTACCATTTCTCGCGATGAAATGATGAAAGCCAGCAGAATCGCATCAAAAGCAACCTACCACAAGTGTATAAAAGAACTACAAGGACTAGGTTTCATAGAATATTTACCATCCTACAATCCATACTCCGGCTCAGAAGTAATCATACACAACCTAGCTGAAGGAAGTTATTTAAAAAAAATCGCAACCAGTTCAACTGTTGACACAACAAAACCAATAAATGAACAAGTTAACAGTAATGTTACTGAACAAGTCAATGAACCCAATATATATACTAATATACAAACATTTAAAAACAATGAAAACATATCTATAGACACAAATTTTCAAATTTTTAATGAAAATGAATTTTTAAGTACAGAAAATAAAGAGAAAAAAAGTTCCGCAAAAAAAAGAGAAAGACTTGTCACTTATAGCCCAGTAGAGAAACCAAGTCTGGAACAAATCAAAGGTTATTTCAAACAACAAGAATATTCAGAATTTGAAGCCGAACGATTTTATAATTATTACACAAGCAACGGCTGGCTCATAGGAGGTAAAACCAAAATGATAGATTGGCACGCATCTGCCAGAAATTGGATGCTAAATACCTCAAAATTTACAATCAATCTACCGCAAAACAATGCAACAAAAGAACAACCAAGAGCCAACAATTTACACACCATCGAAGACAAAGACTATGCTGAGCCACTATAAAACAACAAACTATGAACTCACAATACAACTACCCAGAAATTCTAGCTTGGTTAGAAAAAAAAGGCAAACAGGATTACGGAGAAAAATTCCATTTCATAGAACAAGACATTCAAAACATTACAAAGCTCGTAGCGTACTTTCTAAACGATGAACCAATGACCAATCAATTCGGCATAGACCTAACCAAAGGAATTTTACTTTCTGGACCAGTTGGTTGCGGTAAAACGACACTAATGACATTAATGAAACATGTAGCCCCAAAAGAAAACAAATTCCATGTAAAAACGTGCAGAGACATCAGTTTTGAATTTATAAAAGAAGGCTACGAAATAATACATAGATACAGTCGTGGCAGCTATTCCCAAACAGAATACAAAAACTATTGTTTTGACGATTTAGGAGTAGAAAGTAATTTAAAATATTACGGAAATGAATGCAATGTAATGGCAGAAATTATTTTATCAAGATATGATCTATTTGTTTCAAGAAAAGTCAAAACCCACATAACAACCAACCTTTCCGCCTCCGAAATAGAAACCATATATGGCAATCGTGTGCGCTCAAGATTCCGAGCCATGCTAAACCTAATCGCATTCGACAAATTAACACAAGACAAACGATAACCTGTAATTCCCGCAAAGGCGGAAACCCATAAACAAATCAACCCATGAGAAAAATAAACACCTTCTGGAACTGGTTCCAAGACAACAACCAAAATATTAAAAACGTTTTCAACGAAACGCCAAAAAACCAAAAGCACATCTTCTTTTGGATAAACAAACACTTGCATTATAACTGCAAAGAAATTGACTTCATTATTGTCTTTCCAAAAAAGCCAACTGACAAATCCGAACTAATAATAACAGCCAATGGTAACCCAACCTATTTCAAACAAGTAACGGATTTAGTTGACAATGCGCCTAAACTCAGAACATGGAAATTCACAGCTTTTATTCAGCCAACTGATAGAATTGATAAAATCCTTAATGGACTTGATCATCCTTACATACTCCCAGAGATAACTCTCAAAACAAGCGATAGTAAGTTTCTGCCCTTGAGTTATGTTGAAGAAAGTAAAAAAATAGACATTATTGTTTATTTGAAAAATTTTAATATCCATTGCGACACCAAAACATGGAAACAAGCTTTGTATATAATCATACAAGATCTTTTAGGAGAAAAATCACTATATGAAAACATCAATTTTATTCAGTTAGCTCAAATGCCGGAGGCAGAAGATATTGAATTAATCCACCTCTATGATTTACAATATTATCTAGACGATATAAACGCTAGCAATAGGTCTAAATGATATTTCTTTTGGGTAATTCTTTTCAAAACTGCAACGATTTAACATATAATTAGTGAAGTATTTGTGCCATTTGATTATTTTTGTACTGTTTTAATTTTATAAATGAAAAAATACCACTTCATATTAATTGTAGTATTAGGCTTATTCCCTATGCCTGATAGTGCTATAGCTTGTGGTAAAGGTTCTGAAAAGAGTTGCTGTAAAAAAGAAATTTCATCTACTAAAAAAGAAAAAAAGAGTTGTTGTGGTAGCGACAGTTCCAAGAAAAAAGACCACAAAGGTTGTAAAGGCAAATGTGGTCATTCAGAATGTGGTTGTTCTTCTACGTGCCCAGCTTCTTCAGTAAGTTTTTTATCTGAAATTAATTTAAAAAATAATATGTTTAACTATTCTTCAATCGAAAAAGTTAAATTTTCATACACAACACCATCAATCTCAGATGGTTTTTATTCCATTTGGCTAATTCCTAAAATAAGCTAAATTCCTTTTTTGACAGCCACAAGTGTGTCAAATTCATAGCGTTTTGCTATTCAATTTACAACAGTTTTAGAGTATTTTTTGCTACGCCATTATTTGTGTTGCATTAATATTTCTCCCGCAACTGTTATTTATCCAAATTAATTTTTATCAACCAATCAAGGTAGTTCACTTTGATTACAATTTTATTTAAAATGAAAAATTCATTTATGAAAATAATGGTGGCAATTTGCGTATTGCTATCAACTTCAATTCATGCACAAATTAAAAATGCCAAAACCGAGAAGGTTAAAATTTATGGTAATTGCGGAATGTGCGAAACCAAAATCGAAAAAGCAGGAAACATCAAAAAAATAGCTAATGTCGATTGGAACCACGAAACCCAAATGGCAACGATAACTTATGATGCTACCAAAACAAATCAAGACGAAATACTCAAAAGAATTGCATTAGTAGGTTACGATAGTGATAAGTTTCTTGCTCCGGATGATGTTTATGATAATCTTCATGGTTGTTGTCAATATGATAGAGTTGCAAAAGTTGCAGTAAAAACAGGAACACAAACGTCTGCTAATACAGAGGAACACGCAAATCACAATCATGCTGAAACGCAAACAAATGAAGCAACAAAAGTGAGTCAATTAGATGCTGTTTATGAAAGCTATTTTTCTTTAAAAGATGCCTTGGTAAAAACTGATGGAACCATGGCTTCAGCAGCTGCAAAAGAATTATTAGCCTCCATAAATGCAGTGAAAATGGGTGAATTAAAAATGGATGTTCACATGGTTTGGATGAAAGTTTTAGAAAATCTTAAAAAAGATGCCACAGCAATTTCATCAAGTACAGATGCAAAGAAACAAAGAGATTCTTTTGATACACTTTCCGTTTCTCTATACGAATTGATTAAAGTTTCCAAATCGGATGAAACGGTTTATTATCAATTTTGTCCAATGGCAAATGACGGAAAAGGTGCCAATTGGTTAAGCAAAGAAAATAATATTAAGAATCCGTATTTCGGTTCAATGATGTTAAGTTGTGGAAAAACGGTAGAAACAATCAAATAAAAATGAGGACAATAGTTGTTTTTATAATTCTAGTATTTGCTACAACAACGCTGAGTGCGCAACTCAAAATCGGAGATAAAATACCAAACTTTGTTTTAATCAATCAAAACAATGTAGAAGTGAATAGCAATCAATTCAAAGGAAAATTTATACTGATTGATTTTTGGGCTTCTTGGTGTGCGCCGTGCAGATTGGGCAATAAGAAATTAGTGAAACTTCACGATGATTTTGGAGCTGATAAAATCCACATTATTGGAGTTTCATTAGATACAGATAAATCTAAATGGATAAAAGCCATTGAAAAAGACAAAATAAAATTCACACAACTAATAGATCCAAAAGGTTTTGACGCAACTACCGCGATTCAATTTGGGGTAGAAGAATTACCCTCTAAATTTCTTTTTAATCAAGAAGGAATTTTAATAGCGATTAATCCAAGCGACGAAGAAATAAGTAACTATTTAAATTAATAAAAAATGAAAAAAATAAATAATACCTACCTACTGTTAGCTTCAGTAGTGATGTTAATAAGCACAAATACCTATGCGCAAATTTCAAAAGCAGAAATCAGGGCAACGGGATTAACCTGTTCCATGTGTTCCAATGCTATAAACAAACAACTCAAAAGCTTACCAGAAGTGGTTAATGTAGAAACCGATTTGAACACCAATACATTCACAGTAACACTAGCAGAAGGTAATGCATTAACCCCAAAAGTGTTTAAAGAAAAAGTAGAAAAAGCGGGCTTTTTTATTGGCTCATTGGTGCTGACCACAAAAGCTGAAACCATCAAACAAGGTGCTTATGTTTTAGTTAATAACGCTTCAAATAATAATACCGAAGTCCAAATTCAAATTTTAGACAAGGGATATGTTACAGAAAAAGAATTTAAGAAATTATCAAAATCGCTCAAGAATATTGTAACCTATAATACAAACAACGAAGACGATTTCCATATTAAATATTTAAACTAATGAGAAAGGGAATCATTCTTTTATTGGTGTTTGCATTTCAAAAAAATTACAGTCAGGAGTTATTTGTCGTATCAGATCCTGCGAGTAATGTTCCGGCAAATACGTTAAGCGTGCGACTTTCACAATCGTTGTTTAAAGAAGAATTTGTATCGGGTTATAATTACCATTTAATGCCCGAAGTTACATATGGTTTAAATAAAAATTTGATGTTTAGAGCTTCTGCTTTTGTGAGTAATCGTAGTAATAAATTGGTAACCGAAGGTGGTAGTTTTTATACTAAATACCGTTTTTATTCTACAGATGATTTGAACAGCCATTTTCGATTAGCAGCTTTTGGAAGATATAGTTTAAATAATGCCGACATTCATCAGGAACAAATTGAAATCATGGGTCACAATACAGGTTTTGAAACAGGATTTGTGGCAACTAAATTGATAAAAAAAGTAGCTATAAGTTCATCCGTAAGCTTTGAAAAAGCATTCGACAACAAACCCAATTATCCTTTTCCGGATGGTTTGGGAGATAATGCAACAAACTATACTTTGTCTTTTGGTAAATTGATGTACCCAAAAAAGTACACCAGTTTCAAGCAAACCAACATCAATTTGATGGTTGAATTTGTCGGACAGACCATCAACGAAGACGGTAAATCCTACCTTGACGTTGTTCCTGCAATTCAGTTTATTATCAATAGTCAGGCACGGATAGATTTAGCATACCGTCAAGAGTTGGTGAGTTCTATGTTAAGAACTGCTCCAAATGGTTTTTATTTTAACTTGGAGTACAACTTTTTTAATGCTTTTAATAAATAGTTAGTATGAATTATACAACTTAAATAAATAAACGTGTAACATTCTAAATATAAGTGTGTTGTATTTTCGAGGCGCGTAGAAATTAATCTACAACTAATAAATAAATACAATGAAAAATGTTCAAGTAAGTATCGAAGCGTGTTTATCCTGTATGGTTGAATGTGAAAAATGTGCTGATGGTTGTTTAACAGTAAAAGACCATTTAGAATGTGTAAAACTATGCCGTGATTGTGCCGACATTTGCGCACTTTGTGCTAGATTATGTGCCAGAGGTTCTCAATTTGCTGATGCACTTTGTGCATTGTGCGTTAAATGTTGTGAAGCGTGTGCAACAGAATGTGATGAACACGATATGGAATGTTGCAAAAAATGCGCCGATGCTTGCAAAAAATGTGCAGATGCTTGTAGAATGTAAAAACTAATCAAAACAATATTAAATGCTTGTAGTAAAGTATTTAGTATTGTTTAAAAAAATGAAAAAATGAAAAAAATAATCTTTTCAGCCATAATAATGGCATCCGTACTGGTTTCATGCAACCAAAAAAACAAAGAAGGAGCAACTGACGATTCCCATATGATGGGCAACGACAGTACCATGATGGATAATGATACAACAATGATGAACGACAAAACTAAAACAATGGAAAATCACGAAAAAATGTATGCCTGTCCAATGCATCCGGAAGTGCAAGGCAAACTCAATGACAAGTGTTCCAAATGCGGAATGGATTTAACCGAACCTGTTCCTGAGAAATAAGACGAAGAATTATAATACCTAATTCTGGGACATAGCTGTGAATGGCATTGAAGTAGGTTTTGTGTACATTTTCGATGCCATAAAAAAATCAAGCGCAGTAGCCATTAAAGAATTAATGAGCCAAGATGTCGAAGTAATTATGCTAACAGGAGACAATGAAAACTTTTTAGTTTTTACCCTTAATTCCTAATAACGATAATTAAACAATAAGTCAAAGTTTCAGCTTTGTAATCAATTAATTGACCATGGGAAGCATTAAACTAAATAGTATTCCGTATTCAGTAGGACCAGAAGAAGTAATTGCTGCTTTGCAGTCTGATGGTAAAAGCGGGCTATCTTCATCAGAAGTCGATAAACGCTTGAAAGAATATGGCGCCAATAAAATTGAAGAGAAAAAGAACAAGAGTCTTTGGCTTATTTTTCTAGATCAATTTAAAAGTCCAATTGTATGGCTGCTTGTTTTTGCTGCTGGCTTATCTTTTTATTTTAAAGAATGGGTGGATGGTATTGCCATTCTTGCCGTGATTCTTATTAATGCGCTTATCGGATTTTACATGGAATTCCAAGCGGAGCGTTCTATGAATACGCTAAAAAAATTATCAGCCGTACCAGCCAAAGTACTACGGAATAAAAAATTGGAAGAAATAAATGCCGAAGATATCGTTCCGGGTGATGTGGTTTACATTGAAGCTGGAGACATGATTCCTTCCGATGGTAGAATTTTTAATGCCACACAAATGCAGATTGACGAATCAGCATTAACAGGTGAATCTGTTCCGGTTGAAAAACAAATCGAAAAGTTGAAAACCGACACCACACTTGCTGAACGTAATAACTCACTTTATAAAGGAACTTATACTACAAAGGGCAACGGTTATATGGTAGTGACGGAAACCGGAATGGAAACCGAACTTGGTAAAATCGCACGAATGGTTCAAACAGCCAAACAAGCTGCTACACCTTTAGAAAAGAAACTGGAAGATTTCAGTAAAAAATTGATTTGGATTACTGTAGGATTGGTAATCGTAATTTTTGTCGCAGGGCTATTAAACGGACAAAACCTACTTGAAATGCTTCAAACTTCCATTGCGTTGGCTGTTGCAGCTATACCCGAAGGATTGCCTATAGTAGCAACAATGGCGTTGGCGCAGGGTATGATGAAAATGGCAAAGTACAAAGTGATTGTAAAAAAACTTTCGGCTGTTGAAACACTAGGCGGAACCAATGTGATATGTACCGATAAAACAGGAACGCTTACGCAAAATAAGATAGAAGTCAATACAATTATAACCCCTGCCAATAATCCGGAAGCCCTTGAAATTAGTAATCAAATTGCCGTTTTATGCAATACAGCAGAGTTACAAAAAAAAACTGGTGCTGTTAAAGAAATTGGAGACCCTCTTGAAATCGGATTGCTGAAATTTGCCTTGAAAAACAAATTTAATATTAAGAAATGCCGAAGCCAATTTCCTAAAATAAAAGAAGAACCCTTTTCTTCCGAAACTAGAATAATGGCAACGCTTCATAAGTCTGAAAAAAAGCAAACTGCTTATGCTAAAGGAGCTTCCGAAGAATTGCTTATCCGTTGTAATCGTATTTTAAATGCAGACGGAATCACAAAATTAAATACTAAAAAAAGAAATGAATGGATGCAAAAAGCCGAAGAGCTTGCCAATTCAGGATTAAGAGTAATTGCAGGAGCATATAAACCAGAGACTACTTCAAATGAGGATATCACAGCCGATCTTGTATTTGTTGGACTTTTTGGAATGATAGACCCTCCAAGAAAAGATGTTTTCGCTGCGATAGAGGAATGTAAAACAGCGGGGATCAATGTAATAATGATTACCGGAGATCATCCAGCCACAGCCAAAAATATTGCACTCGAACTTGGCATTGCAAGTAATGATAATTTTAAAGCAATGGTAGGAAAAGAAATGAACGATTACGAACATTTGAAGGAAAAGGAAAAGTCAAACTGGTTGGACACAAAAGTTTTTGCAAGAGTAAGCCCTAAACAAAAGCTAGACCTTGTTACTGTTTTACAAGAAAGAAAAAATATTGTAGGAATGACAGGTGATGGAGTAAACGATGCTCCAGCATTAAAAAAAGCCGATATTGGTATTGCAATGGGGTTAAGAGGCACACAGGTTTCCCAAGAGGTAGCAGACATGGTGCTAAAGGACGATTCCTTTTCATCTATTGTAATAGCCATTAGACAAGGGCGTGTTATTTTTGAGAACATACGGAAGTTTGTTATTTACCTACTCTCCTGTAACTTAAGCGAGTTATTAGTGATTGCAACGGCAGCGGTATTTAGCCTTCATTTTCAATTATTTCCTATTCAAATTCTTTTTATAAATCTTATTACAGATGTTTTGCCTGCCCTTGCTTTAGGAGTAACGAAAGGCAGCGCAGACATAATGCAAAGACCTCCACTAAACATTGGCGAACCTATTATTGATAGAAAAAGATGGACTACTATTTTCTTTTATTCAATTGTTATTGGAGCTACTAGTGTAGGTGCCGTTTTATTTAGCCATTATGCAATTCACAAAACGGAAGCATGGAATTCGGAACTTTGTAATAATATTTTATTCTTTACGCTAATCTTTTCACAACTTCTTCATGTACTAAATATGGGGAGCAATACCTCCTTTTTCAAATCAGAAGAAATCAAAAGCAAATACATATGGGGAGCAATTATACTTTCATTAATCATTTTGATAGGCTTTTACAATATTGAACCAATGAGAAAAGTATTGTCGCTTTATGACATGTCTATCAATGATTGGCTCATTTCAATTGGAGCAAGTATTGTTTCCTTAATAATAATTCAGATAGGTAAGAAATTAAAAATCGCACAGCAATAAACAAAGCAACAACATTAAATAGTAATGATAAAAAGAATTACAGTACTTAAATGAAAAAAGTAATTATCAATAATCATACAAGGCAAACCAATTGGTACGTTATAACAGGCGGTCCAAGTTCTGGGAAGACCACAACAGTCAATATACTTCGTGAACGAGGATATATTACAACTATGGAGCATGCCCGACATTTTATTGACACACAGCGGCTAAAAGGAAAAACCATTGAAGAGGTTAGAAAAAATCAACTGGAATTTCAATTAGGTGTTTTAGACATGCAGATTGAGCAAGAGAACGAAATTGCACCACACGTTCAAGTTTTTCTTGATCGGGCAATACCCGATGCGCTTGCCTACTATCGTTTTTTAAAGTTGAATGAGGATGAAAGATTGACAGAGGCATTACAAACTGTCTCTTATAAAAAAGTTTTTATAATGGATTACCTACCTTTAAAAAATGATTATGCAAGAAATGAAAATGCAGAGGCTCAAAAAAAAATTCATCAATTGATAACTGAGGTATACGAATCATTGCCTTTCCCGGTTGTACACGTTCCTGTGCTTCCGGCAGAAGAGAGAGTAGATTTTATTTTGAATAATCTTTAACTATCAATGTAAATAATAAAACTAGGGTTTCAAGTGTAAAATGTAGACTTAAAGAAAATAATAATGATAAATTACTTTATAACCCAGGCACTTAAAAATCGCATTATCGTTTTGCTCATCGCAGCAGGAGTTACTGCTTATGGCATTTATGCAGTAAAAAATACGCCAGTTGATGCTATTCCCGATTTATCAGAGAATCAAGTCATCATTTTTACAGAATGGATGGGGCGTAATCCGCAAATCATCGAAGATCAGATTACTTATCCATTAGTAAGTAATTTACAGGGAATTCCTAAAGTAAAAAACATACGCGCTAACAGCATGTTCGGAATGAGTTTTGTTTTCGTGATTTTTGATGATGATACCGATATTTATTGGGCACGAACAAGGGTTTTAGAACGATTAAATTATGCGCAACGTCTTTTACCCGAAGGTATTATACCTACACTTGGACCAGACGGAACTGGATTAGGTCATGTTTATTGGTACACTTTGGAAGCTCCGGGCTATGATTTAGGAGAACTTCGGGCATTACAGGACTGGTACGTCCGCTTTGCTTTACAGACTGTTGATGGTGTTAGTGAAGTTGCTTCTTTTGGCGGCTTTCAACGACAATACCAAGTAATAGTTGACCCCAATAAACTTCGTTATCATAACATTCCTTTAATGGAGGTTACAGAAAAAATTAAAGCAAACAATAATGATGTGGGCGGAAGAAAATTTGAGCAATCAGATATCGGTTATATTATTAAAGGATCGGGGTACATTAAAAACATAAAAGAAATTGAAAATATTCCGCTTAAAACCATTAACTCTGTTCCTGTTAGAATAAAAGACATTGCTACTGTTCAAATGGGAGGAGAACTAAGGCTTGGTATTATTGATGAGAATGGTGAAGGTGAAAAAGTGGGTGGTATTGTTGTGATGCGTTATGGAGAAAATGCAAAAGATGTAATAGAAAGAATCAAGGAAAAATTACCAGATATCGAAAAAGGATTACCTCCCGGAGTAAAATTTAAAATTGCCTATGACCGTTCCAACCTTGTGGATGCTACTATAGACACCTTGAAGGAAGCAGTAATAGGAGAAATTATAGTTGTGGCAATCGTGCTATTCATCTTCCTGCTTCATGTAAGAAGTGCATTGATAGTCGTTATTACAATTCCAATATCTGTTCTTATTTCATTCATCATGATGAGTTGGTTTGACATCACCTCAAATATAATGTCCCTTGCAGGCGTTGCTCTTGCCGTGGGTGATTTGGTGGATGCCGGAATTGTAATGGTCGAAAACGCAATGAAATCCATCAGCGGAGAAGAAGATTAATTTTTTAAGTTAAAATAAATCAAATGGTATCAAACGAAGAAAGAGAAAAGAAAATTGAAGCGTCTTCCAAGCTGATTGGAAAAGCGGTGTTTAATTCCATACTGATTACACTCGTATCTTTCAGTCCGATTCTTTTCCTTACAGGACAGGAAAACAAACTATTTTCACCATTAGTATGGACTAAAACATTTGCTATGATTGGCTCTGCCTTTGTAGTTATATTTCTTGTTCCGGTACTTATGACACTATTTCTCAAAGGAAACGTAAGACCTGAAAGCAAACATCCAGTTTCACGTTTTTTCCTTTGGATGTACAATCCTATAATCCGTTGGTGCTTAAAATGGAAAAGAACAACTTTGGCGTTAAGTCTTGCATTAGTGTTGGGAAGCATTCCTCTTGTACTCAGTCTTGGAACTGAATTTATGCCGCCATTAGATGAAGGTTCGCTGCTTTTTATGCCTGTTACCCTGCCCGATGTTTCAAATTCAGAAATAAAAAGAATCATGCAGGTACAGGATAAACTAATTATGACTGTACCTGAAGTGCAAAATGTTCTCGGAAAAGCCGGACGGGCAAATACTGCCACAGATAACGCACCGATGAATATGATAGAAAGCATCGTACTATTGAAACCACAATCGGAATGGAGAGAGGGTTTTTCTAAAGATGACATCATTAACGAGTTAAACGCTAAACTACAAATTCCGGGAGTTATAAACGGGTGGACACAACCCATAATCAATAGAATCAACATGCTGTCAACCGGTATTAGAACCGATGTTGGAATCAAATTATATGGTCAAAACATTGATACTATCAATAAATTGGCACAGCAATTTAAAAAAGAGCTGGAAGGATTAGAAGGAGTTAAAGATTTATATGTAGATCCCATTGTAGGCGGAAAATACATTGACATTAAAATAAATAAAGAAGAAATAGGAAGATATGGTCTTTCAGTAGACGATGTAAACATGTTTATTGAAACAGCCATTGGAGGAATGAATGTTACCACTACAATTGAAGGTCGGCAACGGTTTTCTGTCAATGTTCGATTTGCTCAGGATGCTCGTGATGAAATCAATAAATTGAAAAATTTGCCATTACAAACAATGGATTATGGTTCTATTCCGCTTTCCGCAGTTGCTGATATTAGTATTACAGACGGACCTCCTATGATAACTTCAGAAAATGCAATGTTAAGAGGAACGCTTCTGTTTAATGTTCGTGAAAGGGATTTAGGAAGTACCGTAAATGATGCCAAAAAGAAACTCGATGGTGCTATTAAAAAATTGCCAAAAGGGTATTTTTTAAGTTGGAGCGGACAATATGAAAACCAAGTACGGGCGGAGGAGCGATTGAAAATGATTATTCCCTTTGTCTTATTAATTATTATGGCTATCCTTTATTTTACATTTCATACGTTCAGAGAAGTACTTATAGTCCTTTCAGCGATTCCTGTTGCTTTGGTTGGTGGAGCTTATTCATTGTATTTCTTCGATGTTAATTTTTCAGTTGCCGTTGCTGTTGGTTTTATTGCCTTGTTTGGAGTTGCAGTAGAAACTGGGGTGTTAATGTTAGTCTACATGAATAATTCTGTGCAAAAAAAGGTGAGCAAGATTGCTACCCAAAATAAATCAATGACAAATCAGGATATAGAAGATGCCATTTATGATGGTGCTGCTTTAAGATTAAGACCAAAGTTAATGACCGTTTTCGTTGATATTATTGGGCTAATGCCTGTTTTACTAGCCACTGGAACGGGTAGTGATGTAATGAAACCAATTACAATTCCATTTGTTTTTGGGTTAATAACCTCTACGTTATTTGTGCTGATTGTCTTGCCAGTATTATATGCCTTGGTTAGAGAATACGAATTAAAAAAACACGGTAAACTAATAGTAAAGGAGTTTGAGGATTAATATTCACAAATAAGTAAAGACATTTTCAATGATAAATAGTAAATATTATTTCGTTTTAGTTTTGATTTTAAGCTGCATTACTGTTAAGGCACAAACGCTTTCATTGGAGGAAGTTTTGACCAATATCAAAACAAATAATCCACAATTGAAAATGTATGATGCCGATATACAAAGTATGAATGCTGCGGCAAAAGGAGCTAAAAGTTGGATGGCACCGCAAGTCAGTACTGGATTTTTTATGACACCTTACAATACCCAAATGTGGAAGGCTGATGAAATGAACCCCGGAATGGGGAATTACATGATTGGTTTTACACAAATGATTCCGAATGCTTCCAAACTAAAAGCCGACTTTAATTATATGAATGCGATGTCGTCTGTCGAAGCCGAAAATAAAAATTACACTAGTAACCAATTGAATGCTCTTGCAAAAACCAACTATTACCAATGGCTGATAGGCAATAAAAAAATAAAAATTGCCAATGATAATTTATTGCTTTTGGAATATATGATTAAAAGTATGGAAATACGATACCAGTACAATATGGATAAACTACCAACATATTATAAAGCAAAATCACAATACAGCATATTAGAGAATATGATAGTAATGTTACAAAATGACATCTCCCAAAAACGGATTATGCTCAATACGTTGATGGCAAGAGATAAGAACACCGCTTTTGAAATAGATCCAACCTATACATTAAATGATTTTGATCTCATAAAATCAGATTCCACATCACTTTCTCAAAACCGAAGCGATGTAAAGGCTATTGAAAAAACAATTGCCTTAAATCAATTAAAAATAACTGCCGAAAAAACAAAATTATTACCCGAGTTTGGTGTCAAGTACGACCACATGTTTGCTTTTGGGGAAGACCCAAACCAATTTACATTAATGTTAATGGTTAATATTCCTTTTGCACCATGGTCATCAAAAATGAACAAAGCCAACATCAATAGTTTTAAAATAAAAAACGAAAGCCTGAACTTTCAAAAACAGATGATTCTCAATGAAGCTTCAGGGATGATTTCAGGAATGAATGTAGAGCTGACAAACTTAAAAAAGCAGTATGACATTACTGAAAAAAAAATCATTCCAGCATTACGAAGAAACTACGATACTAGCATTATAGGATGGCAAAGCAACACTGGGGATTTATTCGTTGTTCTTGACGCTTGGGAAGCACTCAACATGGCGCAAATGGATAGTTTAGATAAATTGCAAGCCATTCTAAACACCCAAATAGAAATCGAAAAACAATTGGAAACCAAGTAATTATGAACCGATACTTAAAATATAGTTTAATAGTTCTAATCATTTCCATTATTGGGTTTGCGATTTATTACTTTGTAATAAAATCAGATGAACCAAAACACACGCAGCATCAAAAAAAAGGCTCCGGTGATACAATAAAAAGCACCTCAATCGAGAATCTTTTAAAGCGTACCGATAATTTTATTGTGGGTAATTACAAAACCACCACACCCAAAGATACCATTATAAATAGTGAAATAAATTTGCCCGGAATTGTAGCATACGACCCCAATTCTTCCGTAAATATTGCGGCAAGAATAAGTGGACGAATAGAAAAAATGTATGTCAATTATAAATACCAAAAAGTAACTAAAGGACAAAAGCTTTTTGATTTGTACAGTCCAGAATTACAGACCGAACAGCAAAATTTCATCTATTTAGTTACCAATGATACAGACAACCAATCAATCATCAAAGCATCAAAGCAAAAATTGCGGCTCTACGGAATGACTCTAAACCAAGTAAATGCATTGACATCCTTTAAAAGAGCAAATCCGGTAGTTTCGATATACAGTCCTGCTTCTGGAATCATTCAGGGAACGGAAAGCATGACTAAAAGTACAGAGGGAAGCATGCAAAATTCTAATATAACAACAGAAGCTTTAACCATTAAAGAAGGAGATTATGTTAAAAAAAGTGAAGTCGTTTTTAAATTAGTCAATACAGATAAAGTTTGGGGTGTTTTTAATGTCTTGCAAGGTTATAACAGTTTAATTAAAATTAATCAATCAATCAAAATTTCATCCGAATTTATCGAAAACGAACCTATAACTGCAAAAGTGAATTTTATTGAAACACAATTCAACCAGACAGATAGAACCAATAGAATTAGGGTTTATCTAAACAACAGTTCGCTAAGATTACCAATAGGTTTGCGATTACAAGGTATGGTAAAAACAAATTCAACAAAAGCAACTTGGCTAGAAAAAGAAGCTTTGGTGACCATTGGAAATAAAAAAATAGTATTCATAAAAATGAAGGATGGTTTTAAAGCAAAAGAGATAAAAACGGGTATGGAGATCAATGATTTTATCCAGCTAATTGACGGTATTTCGGTTGAAGATACCATTGCCAAAAATGCACAATTTTTAATTGATAGCGAAAGCTTTATTAAAACAAAGTAGTTATGAAATGCCAATTATTAATTAAATTGAGAGAAACTGTAAATGTTTTTTGGCATTACATGTGACAAATAAAAAACAATAAAAATGAACACATGAAATTAATAAGTAAAATCAGTATCCTATTTATATTATTTACAATAGTAATAGCTTGTAATAGTAAAAACAAGGAAGACCACAGCAAACATGATACAAAAGAAAGTGTTTCCTATACTTGCGCTATGGACCCTCAGATAAGAGAAAGCAAACCGGGAAAATGTCCTATTTGCCAAATGGACTTAACGCCAATTAAAAACGACGATTCTGCGGCGAACGAAATAGCGTTGAGTGACCAGCAAATAAAATTGGGCAACATCACTATGCAAACTATAGCAGAATCAGGAAATAGTTTAGAGGAAACCTATACAGGTGTTCTGTCCATCAATCAGGAAAAAGTTAAAACCATATCTTCAAGAGCTATGGGACGAATCGAAAAGCTGTATTTCAAAACCACAGGAGATTATATTAGTAAAAATGCAGCGGTTTATCAATTATACAGCGAAGATATTGCGATAGCCAAGCAAGATTATTTCACTGCCTATAAACAACTTACAATGCCCGGTGATTTTGGAAAAAATGCTAAAACGATGCTAAATGCTGCCAAACAGAAACTAGTATTCTTTGGCTTATCCAACACCCAAATTGAAAGTATAAAAAAGAGCAATGAAATTTCTCCTTATACTACTTTCTACAGCACATCCAGTGGATATGTTACCGAAATACTAACCACAGAAGGCAGTTATATCATGGAGGGTTTAGGAATACTCAAATTAGCAGATTTAAATAGTCTTTGGCTCGAGGCGCAAGTAAATGTAAACTATGCTAAAAGTTTAAAAATTGGACAAAACGCAAAAATTTCATTTACTGATTATCCAGATAAGACAATAAATGCCACAGTTTCATTTATTAACCCGGAAATAAATCCAGATACCAGACTTCTTTTAATTCGGATGGAAGTCCCAAATCCGAACTTATTCTTAAAACCCGGTATGCAGGCAATGGCAAAATTAACCCAACCTAGTGTAAAAGGGGTATTTATTCCAACAGATGCTGTTATCAGAGAAGAAAATGCGGCTTATATATGGATAGAAAAAAGACCAGGGGTATTCGAGAACCTAATGGTGGAAACAGGATTGGAAACGAATGGAATGATAGAAATTAAATCAAAAGTAAATCCTTTTAAAAAAGTAGTTATTACTGGAGCGTATGCTATTAATAGTGAATATATATTTCGTAAAGGAAGTGACCCTATGGAAGGAATGAAAATGTAGAATGTTTTAAAATAACCTAAGAATGAAATTATATATAAAAAATAGGGTTTTTAGCCGTTGTAAAATAGAAGTAAAGTCTGTGAATTGCCTATTCATTAAATTACAGCAGCGTTTCGCATTTAAGTAACCAATTTAAAAAAGTAACTGGCTTTTCACCAACCTACTTCAGAATTTAAAAGCCATAAATAGAAAACAAATAGAGGATTTATAAATCTTGCACATCAAACCCATAATTGCGCAAAGGCAGAAAAGCGGTTATAATAGAAATTTGTATTAAATAAGATAAAAATGAAACAAACTTACAATATTACCGGTATGACTTGCGATGGGTGTCGCTCTAAAGTCGAAAAAGCATTGAATACTATTGAGGGCATTGAAGCTAAAGTTTCATTAAGTCCACCCATAGCTACTATAACTATGGAAAAGCACATTCCAACAGAAAAGTTGCAAGAAGCTTTGGCAGCAGTCGGAAAATACACCATAGAAATGAGCAAAGGAGACGTTATGGAGCATTCTCTAACAAACCAAGCTTCTGAAAAATCATGTTGCTCTACCCAATCTCATAATCATAAAAAAGAAACTACTTTACCGAACAATGCTCAAGGAAAGTATTATTGCCCAATGCATTGTGAGGGAGAAAAAGTATATGACAAACCGGGCGATTGTCCCGTGTGTGGAATGCATTTGGTGAAAGAAGTAGAATCCGTAGCAAGCAATGCCTTATATACTTGCCCAATGCATCCCGAAGTTATTCAAGACAAGCCAGGTTCGTGTCCGATATGCGGAATGGATTTGATACCAATGAATCCAAGTGATACCGAAGACCAAAAGACATATAAGGATTTAGTTAAGAAAATGAAAATAGCCGTTGTTTTTACGGTTCCCATTTTCGCCATTGCAATGATAGAAATGGCACATAACAATCCTTTATTTAAAATAATGGATGCTCCTAAATGGAATTGGGTACAATTACTGCTTTCGCTTCCTGTAGTTTTTTATGCCTGTTGGATATTCTTTGTCCGTGCTTGGAAATCGATAATTACTTGGAACTTGAATATGTTTACCCTTATCGGAATTGGTACAGGAGTAGCTTTCTTATTCAGTTTAGTCGGAATGTTTTTTCCCGACATTTTCCCAAGTGAATTCAAAACCGAACACGGTACAGTATTACTATATTTCGAAGCCACAACGGTTATACTGACTTTAGTTTTATTAGGTCAATTATTAGAAGCCAGGGCACACAGTCAAACAAGTGGTGCTATCAAGGAATTATTAAAACTCGCACCAACCGAAGCCACTTTAGTAATAGACGGAGGCGATAAAGTAATTTCAATCCATGACATAAAAAAAGGTGATTTACTAAGGGTAAAACCAGGAGACAAGATTCCTGTTGATGGCAAAATTACAGATGGCGAAAGCAGTATCGATGAAGCCATGATAACAGGTGAACCAATACCTGTTGACAAAAAGAAAGATGATAATGTAATTGCCGGAACAATCAACGGTAACAAATCCTTTGTGATGATAGCTGAAAAAGTAGGTTCAGAAACCTTACTTTCTCAAATCGTGCAAATGGTAAATGACGCTTCTCGTTCAAGAGCACCTATTCAAAAACTAGCCGATAGTATCTCTAAATATTTTGTGCCCATTGTAGTAATCATTTCTGTTATAACCTTTTTCATTTGGGCAAAATTTGGTCCCGAACCGGCATTAGTATATGGTTTTATAAATGCCATCGCAGTATTAATCATCGCGTGTCCTTGTGCATTGGGATTGGCAACGCCTATGTCAGTAATGGTAGGTGTTGGTAAAGGCGCACAATCCGGCGTTTTGATAAAAAATGCAGAAGCTTTAGAAAACATGAATAAGGTTAATGTTTTAATTACAGATAAAACAGGAACCATCACCGAAGGAAAACCATCTGTGGAAAAAATTTATTCGTCCAATAGCAACGATGATGATTTGTTACAGAGCATAGCTTCACTGAACCAATATAGTGAGCATCCATTAGCACAAGCCGTAGTCAATTATGGCAAAACAAAATCCATTTCATTAATCGAAGTAAAAGATTTTGAAGCGGTTGCCGGTAAAGGAGTTACAGGAACAGTAACCAATAAAAAAGTGGCATTAGGAAATAAAAAGCTTATGGAACAAGTCAAAGCAACAGTTTCTGATGATTTAGAAAACAAAATCATTGCAGAACAAAAACTCGGAAAAACAGTGTCATACATAGCCATTGATGGAGTTGTTGTTGGTTTTGTGTCCATTTTCGATGCCATTAAAGAATCAAGCGCAGCAGCCATTAAAGAATTAATGAGCCAAGGTGTAGAAGTAATTATGCTAACCGGAGACAATGAAAACACTGCCAAAGCAGTTGCTGATGAATTGGGATTAGCGTCGTATAAAGCAGGATGTTTACCAGAGGACAAACTCAAAGAAATCAAAAAATTACAAGCAGAAGGTAAAATTGTGGCCATGGCTGGCGATGGTATAAATGATGCACCGGCATTGGCGCAAGCCAATATCGGAATTGCAATGGGAACAGGAACAGACGTAGCCATAGAAAGTGCCAAAATCACTTTAGTAAAAGGCGATTTACAAGGCATCGTAAAAGCCAAAAACTTAAGCCATGCTGTAATGAAAAACATAAAGCAAAACCTATTTTTCGCCTTTTTCTATAACGTTCTTGGTGTACCAATAGCAGCAGGAGCCTTATATCCTTTTTTTGGTATTCTACTATCTCCAATGATTGCCGCTTTAGCAATGTCATTTAGTTCGGTATCAGTAATTGTAAATGCTTTACGACTGCGAAATTTAAAACTTTAAATAAAAAATGAAAAAAACTATCTTAATAAGCATAATGCTTTTACAATGTGTTTTACTGTCAGCACAAGACAAAGTTCAAATTAGAGTTACCGCATCAAGCCCGGCAGCATCGTTTGAGCAAGAAGTTGGTAGCGCAAAAATAAAAGTAGCATACAGCAGACCATTAGTAAGAGGCCGAAAAATATTTGGTGAGTTAGTGCCTTTTGATAAACTATGGCGCACTGGTGCTAGTGATTGTACAGTGCTAACCACTTTCGAAGATATTTCCTTTGGTAACACTATCTTAAAAGCCGGCAGTTATTCAATGTTCTCAATTCCTTCAATAAATGAGTGGACTATAATTGTTAACACAGATACTACTTTACATGGCGAAACCGGCTATGATGAAAAGAAAGACGTTATGCGTTTTAAAATCCCCACAGAAAAAAGTCCTTACTTCTATGAAACATTTACAATTGAATTAAATGACATTAATAGCAAAGGAGAAGCTTTTCTAAAAATACTTTGGGAAAATACTACGGTCAAAATACCAATAAAGAGCAAGGAAGACGATGCTTTATTAGCATTAATAGACCAACATGTCATTAAAGGAAAAACTCAAGATGCTGCTTTGTTATTTCAGGCTGCTAATTATTATTATAGCACTAATAGAGATAATAAACTAGCAATAACATGGCTCTTAGAAGCAGAAAAATTAAATCCTCAAAATTTCTATTATCCAAATTTGAGACAAAAAATAGCTTCAGAATTAAAAGAGTATACCAATGCGATTGAAGCAGCAAAGAAAGCACTTGCACTGGCCGAAAAGGAAAAAATGAAAAGTGCCATCGAGACATTAAAGAAAAGAATAGCGGATTGGGAAATACTAATAAAAAAGTAAAATCATGAAAGCCAAATTATCAATTATAGTTTTTCTTTTTTTCATAAATCATTTTGTTACAGCACAAAATAATGCACCGCAAACATTTTATACATGTGTGATGCATCCCGAAATTCATTCACCCAAACCCGGGAAATGTCCAAAATGCGGTATGGCGTTAGTAAAAGAAAAACAAAAGAAAGTTGAACCGAAAGCGAGTGCTAAACCAAAAGTCGTAACACCTGTTAAAAAGACAACACCCGAAAAAGCTAAATCTGCGGAGACAGACAAAGTCGACAAGGAAAAAGACCATGATATGAAAAACATGGAAAACGTCAAGGTTAAACCACCTGTAAAAAAGAGAGTGATAAAAGATGAGCCACCAAAAGTAGTCCGATACGATTTATATGTTCGAGATACAGTGGTAAATTTTTCCGGAAAATCAAGAAGAGCAATAGCGGTTAATGGACAAATTCCAATGCCTACCTTAACTTTTACTGAAGGTGATACCGCAGAGATTTATGTCCATAACGAACTTGATGAAGAAACATCATTACACTGGCATGGGTTGTTTTTACCCAATAAGGAAGACGGTGTGCCCAATCTTACTCAAATGCCAATAAAGCCACACAGCACCTACAAATATTCCTTTCCAATTCGGCAGCACGGTACACACTGGTACCATAGCCATTCAGGATTGCAGGAGCAAATTGGAATGTATGGGTCGTTTGTAATGAATAAAAGAAACTCCGACCCTAATTTTCGCGAAGGTATAGACGATCTTCCAACAATTCCGATTGTGTTAAGCGAATGGACAGATATCAATCCCGAGAATGTCCATAGGATGTTACACAATGCCTCCGATTGGTTTGCAATAAAAAAAGGCACAACCCAAAGTTACGGTGAAGCTGTAAAACAAGGTTATTTTAAAACCAAAGTTGTCAATGAATGGAAGCGTATGAACGCAATGGATGTCAGCGATGTTTATTACGAGAAATTTTTAATCAATGGAAAAAACGAGAGCCAGCTTTCGCAATTTAAATCAGGAGATAAAGTAAGGTTACGGGTGTCCAACGGAGGTGCTTCTAGTAATTTTTGGCTTACATACGCCGGAGGTAAAATTACCGTGGTAGCCAGTGATGGTAATGATGTTGAGCCTGTTGCCGTAGACCGTTTGCTTATTGCAGTTTCTGAAACCTATGACGTTATCCTCACTATTCCCGCAGAAAACACATCCTATGAGTTTTTAGCCACACCCGAAGACCGAACAAAATCCACTTCCCTATATATTGGCAATGGCATCAAGCAGCTCATTTCACCATTACCCAAACTGAAGTATTTTGAAGGAATGCAAATGATGAACGATATGATGAAAATGAATGGAGACCTGGACGATATGGGAATGCAGATGTCGTTGAACCAAATGGACATGAACGCAGTAATGTACCCGGAAATCACAGGCCCACAAGAAAAAGGATCTAAAGAAATGCCCATGGAAATGGACAACGGGAAAAGCAAAAACGAAACCCCCGATAAAATGCAGGGAATGGATAAGGACGAGAAGCAAAATCACTCCGGGCACGACATGGGCAATATGGCAAATAAGTACAATCCTAATGAACTTGCAGATATCGTAACATTAAACTATGCGATGCTAAAATCGCCAATAAGCACTGCATTATCAAAAGACGCTCCTGTCAGGGAACTAAAGTTTGAACTTACTGGAAATATGAACCGGTATGTTTGGAGTCTGGACAACAAAGTCGTTTCCGAATCCGACAAAATCCTGATTAAAAAAGGAGAGATTTTGCGAATCGTTTTGCATAACAATTCTATGATGCGTCACCCAATGCACTTGCACGGTCATGATTTCAGAGTCATTAACGGGCATGGCGATTATGCTCCCTTGAAAAATATTATCGACATCATGCCAATGGAAACAGACACAATTGAATTCGCTGCAAGCGAGGACGGCGGAGACTGGTTCTTTCATTGCCATATTCTGTATCACATGATGAGCGGAATGGGCAGGGTTTTTTCTTATGAAAACTCGCCTCCAAATCCTGAAATTCCAAACCCTAAATTAGCGCAACGAAAATTATTTGCCGATGACAGAAGGTTTCATTTCATGGCAGAAAACGATTTTGCTACCAACGGAAACGACGGTATGGCAATGTTTAGCAACACACGATGGAGTATAGGCACAGAATGGAGATTAGGTTACAACAATCATCACGGTTATGAAACAGAAACACACATTGGTAGATATATTGGCAAAATGCAATGGTTAATGCCATTCATTGGCTTTGATTGGCGTTATAGAGAAATGGAAGAAGGCGAAATAGAAGAAAACCTATTCAATCAGTCAAATACCAAAGATAATCGTTCCGTTTTTAGTGCAGGTCTTGAATATACTTTACCCATGCTTATAAAAGCACAAGCAGAAGTGTTTACTGATGGAAATTTTAGATTACAATTTGAAAGAATGGATATTCCGGTTTCCAAAAGAGTTCGTATGGATTTAATGTGGAATACTGACAAAGAATACATGGCAGGATTACGGTATATTATAAAAAGGAACTTTAGTGCAAGGACCCATTATGACAGCGACATGGGATTTGGTGTTGGAGTGAGCCTGAATTATTAAGGATTGAAAACTAATATCACATCATAATATTGATCTTTTATCTAATACAAATAATCTGTTGCCAAATTTAAGAATTAGAGCATTAAACGAATTCAATCTTTTACTGCTCTTTTTTTTTAATTAAAACTATAAATAAAAATTACTATTTTTACACTCGTGAAATTCTTAAATTACATATTATCAATCTATTTAGTGGCATTATCATGTTTGCCTTGTGCAGACATGGAGGAAAGTAGTGCCGCTCATAAAGCCATGGAAATTGCTTCAAATCACGACAATCACTCGCATGATAAAGAAAATGATTTGTGTTCGCCATTTTGCAGTTGTAATTGTTGTGGCTCACAAATAGTAACCTATTTCAAAGCCATATCAATTAATTCTTCGGTAGTTTCGAAAGACATAGCAACCCAATTACCAACTTACACTCCTAAATTTACTTCTAATTTCTACGGAAGTATTTGGCAACCACCTCAAATAGTATAACGATGCCCGAGTAATTTCGGGTTAGAAAGTTGTGACCATATCACAAATAATGGCAGATAATTTATTTGCTAATTTCTAATTCTATATACTATTTTCAATGTTAGACAAAATTATACAGTTCAGTATAAAGAATAAATTCGTTATACTGCTTTTTACCCTTGTATTATTAGCTTGGGGTAGCTATTCCGTCAAGCAATTACCGCTTGATGCTTTACCTGATGTAACTAACAATCAGGTACAAATATTGACAACGGCTCCAACTTTGGCAGCACAAGAGGTCGAACAATTAATTACATATCCTTTAGAGCAATCAGTTAAAACAATCCCAAAAGTAATTGAGCTACGAAGTATTTCTCGTTTTGGACTTTCAGTTGTTACTGTTGTTTTCAAAGACGATGTAGATATTTATTGGGCTAGAGAACAAATTTTTCAACGACTAAAGCAAGCCGAAGAAAATATACCTAAATATGCTGGCTCTCCAGAGTTAGCACCAATCACAACAGGTCTTGGCGAAATCTATCAATATGATGTATATGCCAAAAAAGGATATGAAGACAAATACGATGCTGTTAAATTAAGAACCATCCAAGACTGGATAATAATTCCACAATTACAAGGTATTGAAGGTGTAGCCGAGGTCAGCACTTGGGGCGGAAAGTTAAAGCAATACGAAATAGCCGTCAATCCAAATACACTCAACAGTTTGGGCGTAACCATAACCGAGATTTTTGATGCTTTAGAAAAAAACAATCAAAATACAGGTGGTGCATACATCGAAAAAGACCAATACGTCTATTTCATTCGTGGTGTTGGTATGGCTTCTGGCATAAATGATTTAGAAAAGGTAGTTATCAAAAACCGAAATGGTGCACCAGTTTTAGTTCGCGATGTAGCAACAGTTCGTGAGGGAATTGCATTGCGTTATGGCGCATCAACCAAAGATGGCAAAGGAGAAATTGTAAGTGGTTTAGCTTTAATGCTCAAAGGAGAAAACTCAAGCGCTGTAACAGAGCGAGTAAAAGAAAAAATGATACAAATCAACAAAACACTCCCTGAAGGTGTTGTTGCTGAGGCGTTTATTGATAGAGCAAAATTAGTTGACAATGTAATTGGTACAGTAACTAAAAACTTAATTGAAGGAGCATTAATAGTAATTTTTGTTTTGATTTTATTCTTAGGTAATCTAAGAGCAGGATTAATAGTAGCTTCTGTTATTCCATTATCAATGCTTTTCGCAATTATTCTGATGAACTTATTTGGGATAAGCGGAAACTTAATGAGTTTAGGTGCAATTGATTTCGGGATTATTGTCGATGGTGCGGTTATCATTGTCGAAGCAACAATGCACCATTTACAAAAGTTAAAGCAACAGAAGAATTTAACACAATCCGAAATGGATAGTGAAGTATTAAAATCGGCTTCAAAAATTCGTAATAGTGCAGCTTTTGGCGAAATGATCATCTTAATTGTGTACTTACCAATACTCGCATTAGTCGGCACCGAAGGCAAAATGTTCAAGCCTATGGCAATGACGGTAGGATTTGCAGTAATTGGAGCATTTGTTTTGTCTTTGACCTATATACCTATGATGAGTGCCATGTTTTTGTCTAAAAACACCGAGCACAAACCAAATTTTAGTGATAGAATGATGGCATGGTTTGAAAAAATCTACACACCATTTTTAGACAAAGCATTGGAAATCAAAAAAACGGTATTAGCCATTTCATTAGGTTTGTTCGTGTTGGCATTAATCACTTTTCAAAATATGGGTGGCGAGTTCATTCCAACTATTGAAGAAGGCGATTTAGCAATCAATGCAACTATCATGACAGGAAGCTCATTGACTCAAATGGTAGAAACCACAACCAAATACGAGAAAATTCTAAAAACAAAATTCCCAGAAATTGAAACTATTGTAACCAAAATAGGTAGTGGCGAAATACCAACCGATCCTATGCCAATAGAAAGTGGCGATTTAATTATTGTTTTAAAAGATAAATCAGAATGGACTTCTGCCGATAATTGGGAAGATTTAGCCAATCTTATGAAAGAAGAAATGGAAGCTATTCCGGGTGCAACCATCGAAATTTCACAACCTATACAAATGCGTTTTAACGAATTAATGACAGGTAGCAGAAGCGACATCGCCATTAAAATTTTTGGGGATGATTTAGAAATTTTAGATAAAAAAGCAACCGAGTTAATATCAAAAATAAACAGCATAGATGGTATTGGCGATTTAAAAGCCGACAAAGTAACGGGCTTACCACAAATTACTGTGAAATATGATTACAACAAAATCGCATTGTATGGTTTAAATATCGCCGACATAAATCAAATCATACGTTCTTCATTTGCAGGCGAAAGTGCAGGTAAAATTTATGAAGAAAGTAAACGATTTGATATAGTTGTTAGAATGGATGCACCTAACAGAGCTGATATTACTGATGTAAGCAATTTATTTATTCCGTTACCAAATGGTCAGCAAGTGCCGCTTTCACAAGTTGCTTCTATCAATTACGAACAAGGTCCGGTACAAGTTTCTCGCGAAGACGGAAAACGTAGAATTACTGTAGGCTTGAATGTTCGAGGTCGAGACATTAAAAGTGTGGTTGATGAAATTCAGCAAAAATTAGAAAGCAATTTCAAACTTCCAGCGGGTTATTACGTTACTTATGGCGGTCAATTTGAAAATTTAGTAGAAGCAAACAAACGTTTATCAGTTGCTTTGCCTATTGCTTTAGGATTAATTATGGTGCTGCTTTACTTTACTTTCAGTAGTATCAAACAGTCATTATTAATTTTTACAGCAATTCCATTATCAGCTATTGGTGGCGTTTTTGCGCTTTGGATTAGAGGAATGCCTTTTAGTATCTCAGCCGGAATTGGATTTATTGCATTATTCGGTATAGCAGTTTTAAACGGAATTGTATTAATATCCTATTTTAACCAACTCAAAACTGAAGGCATAATCGATCCTTTGCAACGAGTTTTAATCGGAACTAAAACCAGACTTAGACCAGTATTAATGACAGCAGCGGTAGCTTCATTAGGATTTATGCCTATGGCATTATCCACCAGTGGCGGTGCCGAAGTACAAAAACCATTGGCAACTGTTGTTATCGGGGGTCTTTTGTCCGCAACATTACTTACATTAATCGTTTTACCAATACTCTATTTATTGTTCGAGAAAGGAATTAAAAAAAGAAAAAACATGTCAAAATCAATAGCAACTACAATCATTTTATTGGTAAGCACCTTTTCATTTGCGCAAAATAAGCAAACCGTAACTTTAGACCAAGCTATAGACTTAGCCAAAAAGAATAATATCGATTTGAAAATCGCCGATAAGGAAATTGAAAAGCAAACGGTGCTCAAAAAAACAGCATTCCAAGTTGATCCATTGCAAGTACAATACCAAGGTGGACAATTTAATAGTGTCGATTACGACCACAACGTTTCTGTTCAGCAATATTTTCCTATTGGTAAAATCACAAAAGCCAACCGTCAGTTGCAAGAAGAGTTGGCAAAATTAGCCGAGAAAAGAAAAGCATTGTCTGAATATGAGTTGGAGAAAGCAGTAACATTAGCATATTATCAATATTTATATGGCGTTTCTATTCAAAAATTGAACAATGAGTTAAATGAAATTTATACTAAGTTCTTAAAAAATGCAGAATTGCGTTTCAATACCGGTGAAAGTGGAAACATTGAAGTAATAAGTGCCAAAGCCAAAGTAAAGGAAATTGAAACCCAAAAATTGCAATTAGAAAATGATTTGGTTATGTATCAAAAGCAACTTCAATATTTCATACAAACAGATGAAAATATAGTGCCAGATGATAAAACACCATTAAAGTATGCAACTACTTCATTAACAAAAGAGGATAAAGTGCAAGGACTTGTAAACGATTTCTACACCCAACAAATTTCGGTATATCAAAAAGAAGCCAATACGTTCAAAGCAATGCGAACTCCAAAATTAGGATTGGGTTATTTTGGACAAACAATCGATACAAAATTTTATTTTCAAGGAATTACAGCAGGTTTGCAAATACCATTATTTGGAGGTGCCAATACTGCTCGTGCTAAAGCTTCTCAAATAAGTGTTTCACAATCACAGTTGCAATTAGATAAAAGTAAAATAACGATGAAATTGCAAAAAGAGGAACTTCATAACGAATTTGAAAAACAACAAAAAGCAGTTTTGTATTACCAAAACGAAGGATTGCAATATGCCGAACAAATTATTACAACGGCTCAAAAAAGTTATGCCAATGGCGACATGAGTTACTGGTCATACATCAGTTTTCTAAACCAAGCCATCGATATTAAAAAGCAAAATGCTGAAGCGTTAAGCGCGTTTAATCAAAGTGCTATTCAATTGCAATTCCCAACATTTTCTAATAACTAATAATTCTCAAAATGAAAAGTATATATAAAAAATCAAATTATAGTTTTATTCTCTTTCTTCTTGTTTCTTGCTTCCTTGTACTGACCTCTTGTGGAGAAAAGAAAACTGAAGAAACTAATACCGAAGAAAAAACAGAAACAGAAATAGCGTTAACCGAAGCGCAATTCAAAACCATTGGTGTCGAAACAGGCAGTATTGAAATGAAAAACCTTAATACGGTAATCAAAGCAAATGGTTATACTGCTGTTCCACCACAAAATATGGCAAATATATCAACCTTAATCGGTGGTGTAGTCAAAGATATTTACGTGTTAGAAGGAACCTATGTTTCTAAAGGAAAAACATTGGCAACCATTCAAAACCTTGAAGTAACAGAAATGCAGGAAGATTATAATTCTGCTATTGCAAACATTGAATACTTGCAATTAGAGTACAACCGCCAAAAAACATTAAGCGATGAAAATGTAAATCCACGCAAGACATTTCAAGAAGTAAAATCAAAATTAGCTGTAGAAAGAGCGAGAGCAAAGGCAGCAAAAAACAAGCTACAAGCATTGAATGTTAGTTTAAACGGAAGCACTTCATTAATTCCTATTGTTTCACCTATAAGTGGATATGTTGGTAAAATTAGTATAACCAAAGGTGCATTTGCAGAAACAGGTGTAACACTTTTTGAAGTGGTCGATAATAGCCAAATGCACTTGGATTTGAATGTGTTTGAAAAAGATTTAGGTAAAATTTCCGTAGGTCAAGAAGTCGATTTTGTTTTGACTAATCAATCCAACAAATCCATAAAAGGAAAAATATTCGGTATCAATAAATCATTCTCCAACGAAAGTAAAACCGTTGCTGTTCACGCCAAAATAAATCCAAGCGATGCTAAAGATTTAATTTCCGGCATGTATGTAGCTGCAAATATCAATATTACCAACCAAACGGTTCAAGCATTACCAAAAGATGCAATTGTTAAAGATGGTGATAAATATTACATATACATACAAGAAGAGCACCATGAAGATGTTACAAAAAATAAAGAACACGAACAGAAAGAAGTCCATTTTAAAGCTATCGAAGTTTCTCCAGGAACAACAGATTTAGGATATACAGAAGTAAAATTGATGTCAGAAATCGAAAATGATGCTAAAATAGTAATTAAAGGTGCTTATTATTTACTAGCATCTTCAAAAGGTGGCGGTGAACACGACCATTAAAAATCAGTTCAAAATGATAAAAAATAAAATTTTAATTTATTCGCTACTATTCTTTGCGTTACTTTTCTGTGGTAATATATATGCCCATGGAGTTGATGGCGATACAAAAGCATTTTTAATTGACAATAAAGGAGCAGCATTTATGCCTTTTTTATACATCGGTGCAAAGCACATGATAACAGGTTATGACCATTTACTATTTCTAGTAGGCGTAATTTTCTTTTTATACAAACCAAAAGAAGTGCTATTATACGTTAGTTTTTTCACAATCGGACATAGCATAACGTTGCTGTTGGGAGTGTTGTTGAACTTACAAGTAAACGCCTATTTAATTGATGCGATTATCGCTTTATCAATCGTATATAAAGGGTTTGACAATTTAGGTGGATTTCAAAAAGTTTTTCACTACCAACCCAATACTAAAATAGCAGTAGTAGTTTTTGGGCTGTTTCACGGTTTGGGTTTGGCAACCAAATTACAAGAATTTAATTTTGGTAAACAAAATCTTTTTACTAACCTCATTGGGTTTAATATAGGTGTCGAAATAGGTCAATTTATAGCACTTTTAGTCGTTTTGATTTTAATAAGTATTTGGAGAAAGTACAATTCTTTTTTACGCTTCTCAGTCGTAACAAATACCTTATTAATGATGGCAGGCTTTGTACTAATGATTTTTCAACTAACAGGATATTTTAATTCTTAAATTATAAAAAATGACAACAAATAATTCACAACCCAATCTTTCGTCATCACAAATCATAAAAGCTACTATTATTGCTTTATTAATGTCATTAATTCTGGCAGTTGTAGCGGTTTTGCCGGCAGAATATGGTAAAGATTATACAGGTTTGGGTAAAGTATTTGGTTTTTCTAGATTACATCAAGAGGAAGGTCAATCAAAAGGAACAGTAGCAGTAACTCCAGCTTTTAAAGAACTAACATTGAACAATGTGGGTTCAGGTCCCGAAGTTCCTAAACCAATTGAAGGAAACAATCCTGCTCCATCCAAACAATATGAAAACAGAAAAGACAGTATTAAAATTACAGTTCCAGCAGGCAAAGGTTTAGAGTATAAAATTGCAGTTCTAAAATACGGTCAAGTAAAATATGCATGGAAAACCAACCAAGGATTTTTGTTTGTGGATATGCACGGCGACGTGAAATCGGCAGACATAAAATCGGGTTACTTTGAAAGTTATACTGTAGCCCATTCCAACAATATGGTGGGTTCTTTTATCGCACCGTATGAAGGTAAACATGGTTGGTATTTTAAAAACAAATCCAATGCAGACATTGAAGTAACAATAAATTTAACAGGTGAGTATCAATTAATAAATTAAGTAAAAATGAAAAAAGTAATCTTTATGATGGCATTTGCCATCGCAACAGTAGCAGTAGTTTCGTGTGATAAAAAGACCAAAACCGAAACAACAACAGAGCAGAAAGAACACGAACATCCAACAACAGAAGCACATCAAATGGCTTATGTTTGTCCAATGGATTGTGAAAAAGGAAAAACCTATGAAACCGCAGGCAAATGTCCAACTTGTAGTATGGCTTTGGTAGAAAAAAAGCACGCAGAAAGCGACGGACTCGAACATTCTAAAACGAAAGAGTTAACTCCCGAAGAAAAAGAACACGGACATTCTCATGGCGAAGAGGGTCACGATCATTAAAAAAAATGCAAATGAGTAGTATTTCAATGCTCAATTACAAATTAAATTATCTAGCATAAAAATAATAGTATAAAATGAAAAATTTAAAAATTAACAGTAGAGTAATAATTGCGATAATGGTTGTTTTATTTTCAATCACTTCATCAATCGCACAAGAAAAAAAGACTAACGGAAAAGCAGTTATTAAAACAACTTTAAACTGTGATCATTGCAAAGAATGTGAAACCTGTGGCTTGAAATTCAAAACAGAAATGCTTAAAATAAAAGGGGTGAAAATGTATGAACTTGACGATAAGAAAATGACTTTTACAGTCTATTACAATCCAAAGAAAACCGATTTACAAACCATTAAAGTTGGAATCTCGAAATTAGGTTATGATGCCGATGAAGTTAAAGCAACCTCAGAAGGAATTGCGTCTTTAGACGGATGTTGTAAAAGATAAACCAATGGCAAATAACAAGTCACATTGGGAAAATGTTTTTGCAACCAAAAATCCAAACGAAGTAAGTTGGACACAAAAATATCCCAAAACTTCAATGAATTATTTAGAAGAATTGAACCTATCAAAAACCGCCAATATCATTGATGTTGGCGGTGGCGATAGTAATCTAGTTGATGCTTTATTAGACAAGGGATATCAGAATATTTGGGTTTTAGACATCTCTGAATTTGCATTGGAACGAGCAAAAAAACGTTTGGGAGAAAAAGCCAATTTAGTGCATTGGAATTAAATAAGAGCACTTTTTGATTATGGATAGTTTAACACAAGCAACATTAGGCGGAGCAATTGGAGAATTGCTTCTTGGTAAAAAAACGGGTAAACGAGGTGCAATCGTAGGTGCGATAATCGCTACCATTCCAGACCTTGATGTTATGCTTATTCCTTTTTGCAATAATTTACAAAGAATAACAATACACCGCGCTTACAGCCATTCAATCGTTTTTTCAATTATTGGGGCAATTTTTATTTCATTTATTCTATCTAAAATAAAGTCATTTAAAGAAATTTCATTTATCCGATTGTATATTTTTAGTTGGCTTGCGTTATTTACCCATATGTTGCTTGATGCTTTTACAACATATGGTACCCAACTTTTTTTACCTTTTTCTGATTACAGAGTTAGTTTCGACAGTATTAATATTGTAGATCCATTTTATACTTTACCATTGCTTGTAGGACTATTAATTACTCTATATAGTAAAAATCAAAGCAAAAGTAGATTTAACAAGATTGGATTATTAATAAGTACCTTCTACTTAATGTTCACTTTAGGAATAAAGCAATTTGTAAATAGGAAATTTGAAACAGCACTCAAAAAACAAAAAATAGAACAATTTGATTTACTTTCTGTGCCTGTAAAAATTGGTAGTGTGAATTGGTATGGTGTAGCTAAAACAAAAGATAGTATATATCTTGGAAAATATTCTTTTCTAAATACTCAAAGTCCTATTCATTATGAAAGTTTTCCAGTAAATGATACTCTGTTAAATAAGCTTGACCCTCATCTTGCTGATCGACTTAAATGGTTTTCAAAAGGATTTTATACCGTAGTCAAAGATAAGGATAAAATCAGGTTATACAGTTTACAGGTTGATATGAGAGGTGTTAAACAAATAGGTAAATACAAAGCTCCAACAGCAGGATTTTTTGAAATTACTTCAAATCCAGATAAAAGCTACAAACTACAATATAAAGAACATTAAATAAAAATATAATGGAGCATACTCACAAGTACGATGTACGAGGCAAACAGCTTTGTTGTACACTCGAAGAAAAAATAAATAAAAAAACCGAACATCATTCTGATGATGACGGTCATGACCACGACCATTCCAACGAAGAAAAATCTACGTTTCAAATGTTCTTGCCAGCTATCATAAGTTTTGCATTATTGATAATTGCAATTGGGCTGGATAATTATTTTCCTCAATCTTGGTTTTCAGGTTACGTTAGAATTGGATGGTACATTTTGGCTTACATTCCAGTAGGTTTTCCAGTAGTTAAAGAAGCATTTGAAAGTATCAGAAAAGGCGAAATATTTTCAGAATTTCTATTAATGTCTATAGCAACTATCGGAGCATTTGCCATTAGCGAATTTCCAGAAGGTGTTGCTGTAATGTTGTTTTATGCCATTGGCGAGATATTCCAAACATTGGCAGTACAACGAGCAAAAGCAAACATAAAATCATTACTTGATCAACGACCAGACGAGGTTACTATTTTAGAGAATAATGTCGCTAAAACTATAAAAGCTGCAGCGGCTAAAATTGGCGATATTATTCAACTCAAAGCAGGAGAGAAACTAGGCTTAGATGGCGAATTACTTTCAGATACTGCTTCATTCAACACAGCGGCACTTACCGGAGAAAGCAAACCAGACACTAAAGCAAAAGGAGAAACTGTTTTGGCAGGAATGATAAATTTAAATTCGGTGTGTCAAGTCAAAGTGACTGTTGCTTATACCGATAGTAAACTATCAAAAATTCTCGAAATGGTGCAAGATGCAACAACAAAAAAAGCACCAACCGAATTATTCATAAGAAAGTTTGCCAAGATTTACACTCCTATTGTAGTACTTTTAGCTGTCTTAATTTGTATTGTACCTATGCTTTTTGTAGATGATTATCAGTTTAGAGATTGGTTGTATAGAGCATTAGTATTCCTTGTTATTTCTTGTCCTTGTGCTTTAGTTATCAGTATTCCGTTGGGATATTTCGGTGGAATTGGAGCAGCTTCTAAAAACGGAATTTTATTTAAAGGAAGTAATTTCCTCGATGTAATGGCTACTGTTCAAAATGTAGTAATGGATAAAACAGGTACAATGACAGAGGGCGTTTTCAATGTCCAAGAAGTTGTTTTTAATCCTGATTTCAATAAAGAGGATATACTTCAAATGGTCAATGCTTTAGAAAGTCAGAGTACACATCCTGTTGCAACTGCTATTCATGAATTTGTCGGAAAAATTGATGCGTCAATAGAACTTAAAAAAGTAGAAGAAATTTCAGGTCACGGATTAAAAGCTGATGTAAAAGGAAAAGAATTATTGGTAGGGAATTTTAAACTGATGGACAAATTCTCTATCAAATATGATATTGATCCTGCAACCATTGTTTATACTTTAATTGCTATTGCTTACGACAAAAAGTTTGTGGGTTATTTAACCATCGCCGACAGCATTAAAGAAGATGCACAAATCACAATCGACAAATTAAAAGCACTAGGTATAAAAACTACAATGTTAAGTGGCGATAAGAATACCGTAGTTCAGTTTGTAGCAAAATCACTTGGTATTACAAATGCTTTTGGTGATTTACTTCCCGAAGACAAAGTAAATAAAGTTAAAGAAATTATTGCTAAAAAAGAAACGGTAGCTTTTGTTGGCGACGGTGTAAACGATGCGCCAGTAGTAGCATTAAGTAACGTAGGTATTGCAATGGGTGGTTTAGGAAGCGATGCCACCATTGAAACTGCCGATGTAGTAATTCAGGATGATAAGCCAAGTAAAATTGCAATGGCAATCAATATTGGTAAACAAACCAAAAAAATTGTTTGGCAAAACATTATTTTAGCATTTGTTGTAAAAGCAATTGTTTTAATTCTCGGAGCTGGAGGTTTAGCCACAATGTGGGAAGCCGTTTTTGCAGATGTAGGTGTAGCGTTATTGGCAATATTAAACGCGGTCAGAATTCAGAGAATGAAGTTTTAGAGTTAGTTATTATTCAATAATTAAAGGGTGTTTGTTTTAAATAGCTAGCATCCTTTTTTTATGGACATTCAATAACTCTGTTAAAAACTACTTACAGTATTCCTACATAATTCATTAATATTAACTAATTTGGTAATCTAAATAAAGCGTTACCACATGGCATTATTCCAAGCATCTGTACTCAAAAAATATTTGAGCCAACAAGATACAGACCAAGTTCAAAAATCCTATAAAAAATATACCAAGTATTTTCACAATCCTGCTATTCAGGAAAACATCCGCAATAGTAAAGAAGAACAATTCCAGGAGGGATTTTTAAGAGAGTTATTTGTAGAAATATTTGGTTACACGCTTAATCCGGCACCAAAATTTAATTTAACCACCGAATTTAAAAATCTAAAAGGCGCAAAAAAAGCCGATGGTGCCATTCTTAAAGACGGTAAAGCCATAGGAGTCATTGAACTTAAAGGAACCGACACCAAAGACCTTGAAAGCATTCGCCAACAAGCCTTTGACTATAAAGCCAATCATGTCGGTTGTAGTTATGTTATTACCTCTAATTTTGAAAAGCTGAGGTTTTATATCAATGATGCTGTAGAGTATGAAGAATTCAATTTGTTTACGCTCAATGCTAAGCAATTTGAATTGTTATACCTGTGTTTGGCAAAAGAAAACATACAATCAAACAAACCACTAACTATAAAGGAAACTTCTATACTTGAGGAAAAAGAAATTACCAATAGGTTATATGGAGATTACTCTTTATTCAAGCGAGAATTGTTTCGCGATTTAGTAAAGCAAAATCAAAACAACGTTTTATTTCGCGATTTAGGCGACAAGAATTTTAAGTTAACACTTTTCAAAAAGTCACAAAAACTTTTAGATCGTTTTCTTTTCATACTGTTTGCCGAAGACAGAGGTTTATTAGCTCCAAATACCATTACAACCATCAACAATGAATGGAAAGCATTGAAAGAGTTGGATGTTGAAATGCCATTATACGATCGTTACAAGCAATACTTCAGTTTTCTCGATACAGGACGCAAAGGCACAGACAAGAAAGAAGAAGTCTTTGCTTATAATGGTGGATTATTCCAACCTGATGCTATTTTAGATGCTATCATTATTGACGATGAACTACTTTATCGTCATACAAAACACCTAACTACCTATCATTTCGAAAGTCAAGTTGACGTGAACATACTTGGGCACATCTTTGAGCATTCGCTAAATGAAATTGAAAGCATCAACGCAGAAATTGAAGGAACCGATTTCGACAAACAAAAAACCAAACGAAAAAAAGATGGCGTTTTCTATACGCCAAAATACATTACTAAGTACATAGTCGATAACACTATTGGAAAACTATGTACCGAGAAAAAACAAGAAATTGGCATCGTTGATGAAGAATATGCAAAAGGACGTAAAAACCGCCACGAAGCAACCATTAAAAAACTTGACCAACAACTTAAAGACTATCGAGAATGGCTATTAGAACTAACCATTTGTGACCCTGCTTGTGGTTCAGGAGCATTTCTTAACCAAGCATTGGATTTCTTGATAAAAGAACACAATTATTTAGACGAACTCAACAAACAACTCTTTGGTGGCTTTTTTGTGTTTCCCGATATTGAAAACCAAATTTTGGAACACAATATTTACGGGGTAGACCTTAATGATGAAAGTGTAGAAATTGCAAAACTTTCTTTGTGGTTAAGGACAGCACAGCCAAAACGAAAACTGACTAGTTTAAATAACAATATAAAATGTGGTAACTCACTCATAGAAAATAAAACCATTGCCGGCGAAAAAGCTTTCAATTGGAAAGAACAATTCCCAGAAGTTTTTGCGAAGGGTGGATTCGATGTCATCATTGGGAATCCGCCTTATGTTGTTTACATAAAATCAATCTTCGGTGACGAAACTTTAAAATATGTAAATCAGCGATTTCAATTTTCAGAATATAATCCAAATACCTATGCTTTATTCAGTGATTTAGGATTAAATATGATTCTGAAAAAAGGAGGATATCTTGGATTTATTATACCAAATTCTTGGCTTGATGGTCAATATTTTTCAAAAATGAGAAAGGGTGTTTATCATAAAAATGTTAATGAAATTGTATATTTAAAAGATACCGTATTTGCTGAAGTTGTTGAAACTGTAATTTTATTGTCTGAAAATGTAGCAAATAAAAATGAAACTATTAAGTTGTCTTCAGATGTAATCAACAATACCTTTGAGAAAGTTCAATTTGATAAAGATAAATTTATTTTTGGTTATAATCCTTTCATTACTAAGTCAGAACCTTTTTTAGAAAAGTTAGAAACGAAATTCGATCAACTTGGTAAAAACGCAATTGTTTATCGTGGTGTTGAAACTAGGGATAATAGTAAATGGTTATCTGAAACCAAACAATCAGAGTTTCATATTCCAATTTTATTAGGTCGAGATGTAAATAAATATCAATACAATCATAGTGGTACTTATTTGAATTTTATTAAAAAAGAGATGAAAAGTAATGCAAATGAAAATATGTATTTGCAGCCAAAAATTTTAATGAGGAGAACTGGAGCTACCATAATAGCAACAATTGAAACTGAAATGTATTTCGCACTTAAAAATTTATATTTAATAATCCCCAAAAATACAAATGAAATTTATTCAATGATTGCACAAATTAATTCTAGATTAATGAGTTACTACCATAAAACTAAAAGTAGTGATGAAAATAAGGCATTTGCCCAATTTAAAGGCATTTATATTGAAGGATTTCCTTATGTCAAGAGTGAAAGTTCAGAGTTTAAAATTTTAGTAAATGACATTTTAAATCGTACAAATGATTTCAATAAATTGCTAACAAAATTAACAAACTACTTTTCAGGGCAATACAAACTAGAAAAACTAACTAAAAAGTTAGAAAATTGGCATGAATTAAATTTCTCAGAGTTCATTGCAGAACTCAATAAAGCTATAAAAGCAACAGGGCAACCACAATTAACAAAAAAGGACGAGTTTGATTGGATAGAGTTGTTTGAAGAAAACAAAGCGAAAGCACAAAACCTAAAATCTCAAATAGAAACTATAGAAAACAAAATAGATAAAATGGTGTATGAGTTGTATGGGTTGAGTGAGGAAGAAATTGAGATTATTAAAAATAGTTAAAGCAAGGAATCATGAGCAAAAAATTTATCTATATAAATGGTAAGAAATCAGTAGAAGTTGAATACGGCGCTGACGAAGTAATTGTTGATGTATATATTGATGGTGTTAAGCATCAATTTAAGGAGGATAATCCAAATAAACTAGAATATGCTTTAGCTACAAAAAGGAAAAAGTATTCGGAATTTCTTAATAATCAATTTGAAAATTTAATAATTCTAACTGGTGCTGGTTCATCTGTAAATATTGGAGAAAGCATCATTATTGATGACGTTTCAATAGAGAGAAAAGGTAGATTGCTTGCGCAGCTTTGGGATGATGTAGCAGCAAAATTGTCGCAACCCTTTTTAGATAAATTCTGTAAATTGGTGAGATATGAAGAGATGTTCAAAGCAAATGAAGAAGATGTTAATTTTCAATATGTCAAAAATTTAGAAAAACTTTTGTCACTCGCAAATATTGCAAAAAATTATGTCATTGATGTTCCGGCAGAAGGAGAAGAAGCTATGGATATTGATAAAATAATTAAAGAAATAGAAAAAATAATTAAAGTAAATTGTTCTCTGAAATTACCTGAAAATGCACCACACTCGCTTTTTATTGAAAAAATAACAAAACGAAAAGTAACACTACCAAGAGTTAAAATTTTCACCTTGAACTATGATACACTTTTTGAACAAGCCGGAAGAAAAAAGAACTTTACAATTATCGATGGTTTTTCTTTTTCACACCCAAGAACATTCAGCGGTAGGAATTTTGATTTAGATATTGTTTCAAGAAATTCTAGTAGAGTAAAAGAAGAAGATAATTTTGTTCAAAAAGTATTTCATTTATATAAACCACACGGTTCTGTTGATTGGGCTAAAGAGGGTTATGATATAATTCAAAAAGACGAAGTTGAAAATCCATTAATGATTTTTCCAAAAGACAGTAAATATGAAAGTTCTTATGAGCAGCCTTTTTTTGAAATGATGTCTCGATTTCAACAGAATTTAAGAAATGAAAATGTACTGTTAATTTGTGTTGGTTTTAGCTTTAGTGACAAACATATAGTAACAGCTATTGTTGAAGCTTTAGAACAAAATCCGGGCTTTCAATTGATGGTCGTTAATAAAGATATAGATACTACCTCTGAAACTTTCAAACCAATCTTTGAAGCATCCAAAAAACATAACAACATTGTATTGATTGATGAGTTGTTTGAAGATTTTGCCAATAATTTTCCTGATTTGAAATCCTATAATCAAGAAGATGCAAAAAAGATTATACTCAATTTAAATACGCCTAATAATGAGTAATAATCCATTCAATCACAGTCATTTTATTGGTTATATAAATCAAGTTACACCGCAGTATGTAAAGGTTCATTTTCCATCATCAGTATTGATGAAGTCATTTACTTTTTACGGTGAAGAATTGAAAGGTGGATTGGTTGGTAATTATGTAGTTATTGAAGGCGAGAAATATGGTTTTCTTGGAAAAATATTAGAATTAAGTTTACCCGAAAAAGAAAGATTAGAGTTAAGTGAGAAGTCATTTAATACTAAAGAATTTCATCCTACTGGAAAAATAGAAATACTTTTATCATTCGAACTTTTTGAACCCTCAAATATTGATAAAGGATTAAATTCTTTACCAATGATTGGTGCAAAAGTATTTATCTGTTCTTCTGAATTTATCAAGGGTTATTTCAAAGGTTTTGGTGTTAAAAAAGAACACATTGGTACAGCTCCAGTAATTGAGTTAGGAAGATTGACTTATGATAAATCAACAATTGTTGAACTTTCACAACAAGCAATATTTGGAAGACATTGCGCAGTAGTTGGTACAACAGGAGGAGGAAAAAGTTATACTGTAAGTAAATTACTTGAAGCATTAAAATTCAATAATAGTAAATCTATATTAATTGATGCAACAGGTGAATACTCAACTTTAGATGACGACCCGAAAGTTTCAAATACGGTTATCGCTTTGTCATCTTTTTTTCCTTATTCAAAATTAACAATTGGTGATTTATTTGTATTATTTAGACCATCTGGTCAAGTGCAACAACCCATCTTATTAGAAGCAATAAAATCATTAAAAATTGCGCACTGTTTATTAAGAGATAAAGACAAATTTCCACATACTATTGCCGAACAAAGAGTAACATTTAAAATAAAAGATAAAGATTTGATAATAGAAAATGGTTGTGTTGTTAAATCAGGTAGTGAAACAAGACCATTTAATAATGCACATTACATTTATAAAACAGAAATTGAAGACGATAATTCTAGTTTTTTTGATATAAATAAATTATCGCAGCAAATCATAAATGAATGTTATCAAATAAATGGAGATCGTTGGCAAACTTTTCAAGATGCTCGGAATTTCGGAAATAGTACCAGCTTAATTATGAGAATTAACAATACTATAAATGATACCGATTTTAAAAAAATGTTTGGTTTTAATCCTATTGCTGATGAAGTTGACATAATTGAAATGATTGAAAATTTCCTAAAAGACAATGATAAATGTATACTAAGAATAGGATTTGAGAATGTACCTTTTAACTTTCAGTCCAGAGAAATTTTAGCAAATGCTATTGGCAAATATTTATTAAATAAATCTAGAATAGGTACATTTAAAGAGAAACCTTTAGTCTTATTTATTGACGAAGCACATCAATTTTTAAATAAGAAAGTTAAGGATGAATATTTCGAAAGCACAGAATTAAACTCATTTGATAGTATTGCAAAAGAATGTAGAAAATATGGCTTATTTTTATGTATTGCAACACAAATGCCGAGAGATATTCCAAACGGTACATTAAGTCAAATAGGAACTTTTATAGCACACAGGTTAATCAACCATCAAGATAAAGAAGCTATTGCAAATGCTTGTTCTTCTGCAAATAGAGATACTCTTGCGTTCTTACCTGTCTTAGGTTCTGGAGAAGCAATTTTAATGGGTGTTGATTTTCCTATGCCAGTTATGTTAAAAGTTGAAATGCCAATAATTAAACCTAAATCTGATACGCCATTGTTTTAAATGAAAAAATGTATTTGGTGTCATAGAGAAGAATCGGAAACTACATTTAAGAAACTAGCTCATACAATTCCACAATCTTTAGGAGGGAAAATGATATGTGAGAATGTTTGTGATGATTGTAATCATTATTTTGGAAATATATCTGATAAATTACCATCCATAGAGGAAACTTTTAAAGAGACATTTAACATTACTAGACTCAGATTATTAGGAAAAGAGAGAGTTGGAAAAAATAAAGCATTAGCGAAATTTAAGTCAACATATTTTAATGTAGATATTCAAAAAGGAAAATTTGCACTTAAGCTAAAATTTCAATTGAAACCCAATTTTCAAAAAGTATTATGCAGACAATTTAAAAGAGGTATTTATAAAGTATTTTTAGAAGAACTCGAAAGACAAGAAAATAAAGGTCATCAAAGCAAGTATCAGTTTATTAGAAATTTCGCAAGATATAATCAAGTCGATTTGCCTGTGTTTTACTTTCAAAAAGGCGTTGGGCTTATAATGACAAACGAAAGTTGGATAAAGAATCCTGAATTACATATTCATAAAGATTATAGAATGAAATATTTGTTTTGTGATGAAAACTTTATAGAATTTGAATTGTTGGGTCATGTGTTTGGAATTGTCAAAAATGAAAATTGGCGATTTTTCTATGAAGATTATATGACCAAAAGCCAAAATATGAAACAAAATTTTATATTTAAACACATGATTGAAATTGATTATTTAATTGATATCGATTTAGCTTTAAATGTCTTTAATGATTAATGTATGATTATATCACCTAATTCCATTTTACGTTCTCCACCAAAGGTTTTGCATCCTGATCAAATTTATGTATTCAATGCTATACGATATAGTGTAGATATTTGTGAGGTTACTTTTAAAAGATTAGAAAAGAATTTATTTGACTTTGCATTTAATCCGAGCTATGGCGATTATATTCCACTAATTTTTTCAGATGTATGGACAATAATAAATAATGCAACTATCTTGAAGAATGTTATAAAAAAGCATTTTAAAATAGATGATAAAAACCCATTACTAGTTGGACTAAAAAAATTAGAAGGATTAAGACACTCAAATCAACATTTAGAAGATAGGATTAATGAAATAAAATCATTCGATGATTTACCACCAATTTACGGTACTTTATCTTGGTTAACAAAAGAAGATGAAAACGGAATTGATGGCATTTTATCAGTTATTTATTCCGGTACAGTAAAAGACAGAATCAAAACAACTCCTATAAATCCAGCCGATAAAATAAATAGAAAAAAAGTAAATGACATTAAATTTACAGGTGTCGATAGAGAAGCAAGGACAGCAAATTTTTTTGAAACTTCAATTTATATAAACCTAATTATTGATGACATAAAAGAAATTATTAATCAATTTGAACTCCAGATAAATGAACAATTTAAAAATATAGATATTTCAGAAAAGTATATTTCGGACTTGATTATTCAATTGAAAGTAAGAGAAGTTGAAGGTCAATAATAGCAAGATGGAACACACAATAAAATTATTTTTAAAACTTGGTAACGAAGAAAATATTCTCGATTTATTCGAAAATGGAACAATCTATATGAATACAATTGAATACTTTCGAAAAGTCGAAGTGGGGAGTTACGAGGCGACAAGTATGAAGGAGTTTCGAGAATAATTAATTCATTACCTGGTACTTTTAAAATTAAAGGTATTGATAAAGAATTTAACTATATAAAAATGCACTTGAGAGAAGCTCATGATGAAGTTATTGGAAATATTTATTCCTTGTATGCAATATCTTCAAAAGGTTTTCCTAATCCATTAGATTTTGAATTTGATAAACGAAATTTAAGATTTGGAACACATTGCTTAATGATTAAAAACCTGCCTTATTTCTTCAAAAAAATTGAAAAAGAATTAAAAAAGAGCAATTATAAATTCCATCATAATTTTGTAGATTATTATGATAAAGATGAGGTCAATAGAGAAATCACATTATTTGAAAAACCTTTGGAGTTTGAATATCAAAAAGAATTTAGATTTTATATTGAGGACACTGGTATGAAACCTATAAAAATCCAAATAGGTTCTTTAAAAAAGTATGCTGAAATATTTAAAATAGAAGATTTGTTAGAAGTAAAAATTGAACCCCAAAAGTAATATTTACAAAACCACATAATTTATACAAAAATTAGCATTACTTTTGATTACCTTTAACCACAATATAAACCCCATTTTTTAGGGTTTATCTTTAAACGATTAGTAATGGCAAAAAGCACCTATATTTCAGAAAATACAACACAAAATCAAATAGATTTTATGTTAATGCTTGATGATAATGAGTTAGACATCTTTACTTTAGAAGAGATTAAATCAATTGCATCAGGCGAATTTGAAAACATAAATGAGATAGTAGAAAATCTAGTTCAAAAAAAACTGCTGTCTCGTATAGAAAGAGGCAAATACTGTAGGTACAATTTCAGAGACGAAAACGTTATTGGCTGTAAATTATCAGAGGATTGTGCCATTGCCTATTGGTCTGCATTAAACAAACACGGGCTTACAGAACAATTCCCGAATTCTATTTTCATTCAAACTACAAAAAGAAAATCAGACAAAAGTGTTTTTGGAGTTTCTTATAAATTCATTCAAATTTCAAAATTAAAAATAGTTGGAATAGAAAAATTAGGATTTGGAAATCACAGCTATCAAATGACCGATATTGAAAAAACCATTATCGATTGTTTTGATTTGCCGCAATATTCCGGTGGTTACGCCGAATTAATTCGGGCATTCAATCAAGCAAGCCTCAACAGTGAAAAAATGATTGTGTATTGCAAAGCCATTAAAAACATTGCCATTACAAAACGAATGGGATATTTAGCAGAATTACTAAATAAAAAAGGAATGAAATCATTTATAAACTTCGCAGTAAAAGAAGTCAACGAAAAATACAATCTCTTTGACCCATTCGGAATAGAAGAGGGAGAATTTATCAACAAATGGCGATTGAGATTAAACATAAGCCGAGAAGAAATTTTAGACATCTGTAACAAACAATATTAATGATTTTACAAAAAGAAATAGCAACCATTTCCGAACAACTAGGTGTATCGAAAACAGTAATTGATAAAGATTGGATGTTGGGCCACTTCATAGCAGCAATATTTAACGAACCGGAACTAAAGGAAACACTAATCTTCAAAGGAGGAACTTGTCTAAAGAAATGTTGGTTTGAAGAATATAGATTTTCAGAAGATTTGGATTTTACCTCAAAGTCACAAGAATTTAAGCTTACACCAGAACATTTAAAATTTATCACAAAACATATCGAAGACAATACTGGAGTAAAAACACACATTGTATCATTAAAACCATTACAATTTCAAGACAAACTAACAGGATATGAAGCCATAATTAAATTTTGGGGAGCAGATCATCCAAGAAATGTGATGCCTCCAACTCCAGACCGCTGGCAGACAAAAATTAAAATCGAAATAATTCTCTACGAAGAAATGATTTTTGAAGTTACAGAACGAGCGGTTAGCCATCCATATTCAGACAAACTTGCATTAGAAAACGCAATACCTTGTTATAAAATAGAAGAGGTGTTATCCGAAAAAATCAGGGCATTAATCCAACGCTCTTATACGGCACCAAGAGATTACTATGACATTTGGTACTTATCCAATAATTTTCCTGATTTAAACTGGTCAATAATCGTTGATGCTTTTTACAAGAAAATGAAATTCAAGAATATTGAGTTCACAGGAGTAGATCAGTTAATCAATCCAAAAAGTGATAAGGCTCTAAAAGGCGCTTGGAAAAACAGTTTAGGGCATCAAATTCAACCTGATAAATTACCTGAATATGAAGTAGTCAGAGAAAATATTTTACAGTTGTTTGAGAGTATTTTTAAATGATTTATAATCAGAACATTACTGGCAATCAACACGGGCACCCGAGAGCTTTGTTCGAACAGGCGTAGCAATCAAGCGGTCTCCCTCTGGTCGTTCCCTTTGTTCCGTTCGGCTGTTCCAGTCAGGTTCCCCCGATTGCCATCGGGGTCGCCTTCCATTCCACAGACACTTCAACAGCACAAAAAAATAACCGTTTTAAAAAAAGCCGTTATTTTTTTACGCTGTTTCGTTCCTCATCTTCACACGGTCACTTCCTGCGTTCGTCGGGGCTTATGCATCCACAACACAGCTTCATTTCACTACACTCCGCAAGCTACGTTCCGCTCAACTCAGCAGTGTCATGTCTGCCGCCCCTTAATGTTTCAGCGGTTGCTCTTTCGCACAGCCATCGGAGTTGGCTCCGTTCAGTAAAAACTTCACTTTGCCCTAAATTAAGGTACGCCTACGGCTGACCTTAATCTTTTCCCCGCCGTTTCACGCTGCTATCCCTTCTCTCCACTTCGCAAGCTACGTTCCATTCCCGGTCTAGCGTGGCTGTTCGATTGCCGCAACACCGCCACGTCGCTCCTCACAAAAAATAATTTCCGCTACCGCTACAATTTTTTTTGTTGCGGTGCTTGGGGGTGTTCCTAAACAACAGCATTAGTTTTAAAATGAACTACATGGATTTTTCTTCGATTGAAACTTCTCGGATAAAAGAAAAATAAAAAAAATAAAAAAAAGAGAGCAAAGTTAAGTTCGAGGTTTACAAAAAAGAAAGTTCAAGCCCTTCGGGTTTCGGATAAAATCTCCACCCTTTGGGTAGTATTTTATCCGAAAAACTTGCTTTTTTGAAACCTTCCACTTCGACGAATGGCTTTCTTTTTTCTCTTTTTTTCTTTTGAAATGATAATTCTTCGCTTCCAATTGAAAAAATTTTAAATCAGCGAAAAAAATTTTGTGTGCGAAGCTTTAGCAGAGCACATCACTTTAAATCCGACGCCATGAAATCGAAGATTCACGAACACCAAAAAAACAATTTTATAGGAGTGAGTACAAATTTTATTATTAAAACTCACAAAAAAGACACCCTTTACGCAAAACCACATTTATTCATACTCAACAAAGGGATGAACAGCGGAAAGCCCCAAAAAGAGCAATTTACTAACAGTTTTGTCGTCATTTTCGAAAATGAAGAGGATTGCGAAAATATTTTTTGGATAACCTACAGCCTTTGGCAATCCAAATTTTGGCATCGTAACCTTTGCGGATCTGTAATACCTTTTTTGAGAATAGCAGATTTTATAAAAGAGTTTTCAGCGAAAGCAGACGAAATACTCTTAGACTTTGAACAACACAAAAAAGATGTGCACGCGTTGAGGTTATTACAATTGCAGGAAAAACAATTCCATCTAAATATCAATCTAATCAATGACTTGCGTAGGGTTATTCTGCACAGGTATTGCAAATAATTAATCTAAAATCAATATATATGACACTATTTATTCTATTCCAAACAGACATCTGGAAAAGCAATGCATCTCGTGTTTTTTTCGGAGTATTCGACAACAGAATTAAAGCTATAGACTGCGCAAAATACCACGGTCTATATTCCAATGCTACTGAAGTAGTAATTGAAGAAGTTACATTAAATTTATGCGAAGAATGTCAATAAAAAAGCCAGGTCTTACGACTTGGCTTTAATTTTGTTTAACCCAAAGGTCACCACAACTAAGGTTAAACTATTTTTTGTGCTTCTTAATAATACTTTTAAGTACTAAGGATATAGTAAAACTTACGATGGCTCCAACACCAGCTAATACAATGGTTTTAAAAATATCCGCCGATTGAATATTTGGAATGATACTCAAAAATGTACCACCTGCAGTACCCATTAGTGTATGACTATTTGTTGTCATTGTCATTCTGCGTTTTGCGGAGGATCTCATCCTCTTTAACTGTTAATTGACTGACAGCCGATGCAACACCACCGGCTACAACTAAATAGCCACCAACTGATGTTAAAACAACTGGTAAAGCAATTGGCGCTGCCAATATAGTTCCGCCAATAGCTGCTAATACCAAACCAACATTTCGAAGCACTTTAAAAAATTTCGGAGTGGGAGCTTGCGCTCTTTTTACAAGTTTCATGGTCGAGTTCTTATTTAGGAATATAAATCATGCAGGCAGTATTAATAATGCCTTGTCCACCAAGTTCATTCCCTTTGCCACCTGTATCGCAAATAGTGAACTCACCAGTGGTGCTTTTTCCTTTATTTCCTCCACCTGTATCAGATTGTTCTAAACCACCACTGGAGTTTTTCCCACCTGTATCACTAATGGAACTTCTCTCACCAATAGTCGCATAGTCTCCAGTATTGGTATTCGTACCTTTACTGCCGCCAGTATCTATATTGTCCAAATCATTAGGTGAAATTACTTGTCCAGTATCGGAACTCGTACCTTTTCCACCAGTTTCGGCAATATAAAACAACGAAGTTGGTTCGTTCTCTGGTACTTCAGCCATGTAGCAAATTCCGGGTAACGAAGTAGTTTTTGGCTTGATAATATATCCAGGATCTAAAGTTTTGTTTCCTCCAGTATCTATTGTGGTAATTAGGTTTTGCGTTGGCTGTGCATAGCTAACAAATGTTCCTAGAACGGCTAATAAAAGAAACAATCCTTGTTTCAGTTTATTTAAAAAAAATGTTTTCATAATAATAAAAATTTAAGATTTGATAATGATTAAAACTCTTTGCTTCTCATCCAAAGCTTTATAAACAATTGTTTTAAGCTTAGTGAAAGCTTTTCGGGATTGTAAACCTAAACCGGCTCCCGAAATCTTTGTGACCGGTGCGATACATCCGTTTAGTTCTTTCAAAGCATTATTGGCAGGATGAAATAGAATGAAACTTCTATTCTTTACATCAATTACTTCCAAATGCCATTGAAACTTCCGACTGTATCGCTTTCTAATAAAATATTTCCCTTCCGGAATGCAAGAAACCTTTGTTTCGTTATTCTTCCAAGGCAACTCAATAGTGTAACAAATCAATTTGCCCTCGCATTCGAGTTTACCGTTTGTTCCATCTGGGAAATAAGTTCTCGATAGTTCTAAAACCATCTTACAATCCGCTTACAGCAATAAGTGATAATGGATTGTATGCACCATTTTTAAGTGAATACATTTGTCCATTTACTTGTTGGTAAAACTCAACGCCCAATGCCAAAAACAAAGGTTTTGTACTCGCTGGAGTAACCGCATTTGTTTGAGCAATAGCAGCCGTAGCCACTGCATCCCATGGTAAAATTGCAGTTTCCGAACCAGCAACTACAAACGTTTCAGCTTCAAAATCAATTTCAGCACCAGCCGAAATAATTTTGTAGTGAGTAGTTCCACTCGGTGCAGCAATCATATTGCTTGGAATAAACGAAGCCAAATCCACAGTAATTTCTCCAGTAACTCTATCAATTGCACCTACAAAAGGAGCAAACAAACTAGTTCCTAGTTTACCACGAATGTTGAATTCAAACCCAGTCAACAATTCTGCTTCACCATCAATCACGTTTCGCAAACCTCTTTCGTTAATCAAATCCGCTTGAATAACTTTTACCATTTGCTGCGTTAAACGGCTTACCAATCTCCCATCAGCTGAGTTCAAAAGCTGTGCTCTCAATGCTGTTCTCAAAACCTTACCTGCCTTTCCAGCACGACCAAATTCAGAACCATTCTCACGAGTTCTTTGAAACGCTGGATCACTTGCAATTCTATTAGCGTCAATTCCGCCTTTTTCTCTTGCTAAATGCCCATCTTGGGTTTTATAAAAAGTAATATCTCCGATAGTACCTTTCAACTTAATTATGCCTTTCTGTCTAGCCATAACTTCTAAAATTTTTGTTTATAAATCAGTGAACACTCCCTCAATCATAATCTTGTTGCAACAGCTGTAGATTGATTTAGAACAAATTTTAACCATTATTCATTTGCTAATTATTCAAGTGTCATTAATTGACATAAATGTCCTAAACAGTCTTAAATGTCATTTAACTAGTCCAATCATTGATTCTGAACCAAAGCAATTATGACTTATTTTTATCCAATTTTTAATTTAACTGAACTAGGTTTCAAGTAAATCAAAGCCCAGTCAAAGGCATAGATAATGTATGAAAATGGATAAAAAGAGAATATGTATCTACCCAAAGGATATACAACTCATTACAGGTAAGAGTTATAGACAAAGTGCCAGATTGTTGCAAAAGATTAGAAACGACCTGAATAAGCTTGAAAATGAGTTTGTTTCAGTTGAAGAGTTCTGTCAATACACCAGCTTAAAGATTGAACAGGTAGAACCTTTGATTATTGGTTGAAGCAGCATAAGAAAGTATCGATAATTGAACTTCACAACTAATCTAAATAAGTTCAATAACTAGTTCATTTATTGAACAATAAATTGAGGAATTGTTATGATTAATCTTTTAGTTTTTATACATTTGTAGTATAAGATTTCGAAAAATTTGCATGTCATTTACAGGAGCAAAAGCGAGACCCTAGGATTATAAAAGATATTAAAATCAGCAATATCAATCGGTTAGAAATGGATGACAAATCCCTCTTTCTCCGCGAAAACCTTTATAATCGTTTGATTGTAAGGGTTTTATTTTTTAGTTGTAAATTAGAATACTTTTATTAAAGACTAATTTCAAACAGATTTAATTTACTTTCAGAAATAATAGTCAACTATTACAAGTAAATTGTAATTTTACAATTTAATTGCTAAATTCCAATCATGAAATATTTATTCTGTTTTCTCTTTTTTAGTACATCTATTTTTGCCCAAACTTCAATTGATAGTCTTTTAACAAAGTACAATAATAAATCAGTCTCTTATATAACAATTAAAGAATTTAAGGAACTTAAAAATC
>NZ_JANOQD010000023.1:0-18951 GCF_031422135.1 Flavobacterium sp.
CGAGATTCTAAACAGTTATCGATAGATGATTTTATAGAAATTAGCGAAAACCGAATACGCTCGATGGCATTAATTCACGAATATTTGTACGAGTCAGAAAATATCAGTTTTGTAAATTTTGAAGAATATGTAAAACGATTGTTATCGTCAATAAAAAGTTCTTTTTCGGGACTGCAAGTACAACTAGAAACGGATATCAATGAGGCGAATTTTGATATAGAAACTTCTATTTCGTTAGGACTTATCATTAACGAGCTAGTTATAAACGCATACAAACACGCATTTACAGGTATCGAAAACGGTGTTATAAAAATTAAATTGATAAACGAAGACGGCTTTTACCATCTTACCATTCAGGATAACGGAGTGGGAATACCCGCTAACATAGAAAATGGAAAGAGCGTAGGTTTAAAAATTGTAAAATTATTGGTATCGCAAATTTCAGGAACTTTAACTATTCTAAACGATTCAGGAGCAAAGTTTGTGATACAATTTAAAAAAATAACCCTTCCTAATTATGAATAATAAAATTATTATTGTAGAAGACGAGTTGCTTATCGCACTCGATATGCAAGGCACTCTCGAAAAGTTGGGTTTTGAGGTCATTATCGATGTAACATCGGTAGAAAAAGCAATTGAAAGCATTGAGGAGCACCAACCCATATTGGTACTTATAGACATTAACCTGAACAAGAGCAAAGACGGTACTCATTTAGGGCAGTACTTACTGGAAAAAGACAGTATTCCTTATATATACGTAACTTCTTATGCCGATAAAAGTACGTTAGACCAAGTAAATGCTACCAGACCCAACGGTTATATTGTAAAACCGTTTAAAGACGAAGATTTAAAAGCCACTATATCTATAGTTTTAAATAATTATTATCACAAAAAAATAGATGCTGCTAGAAATAATGAAAATGAAAAAGATTTCGTGCCACAACGAATCAGAAAAGTAGTCAACTATATTAATGTAAATATTGATAAAAAAATAGAAATTCATCAACTAGTTGCACTCACCGAATGGAAAACAGATCATTTGATACGGCTTTTCTCAAAGTATTTAAAGGTTACACCATATCAATACATTCTGTCCAGAAAAATGGACAAAGCAAAATCACTACTCGAAGAAACGGATATTCCCATTAACGAAATTGCTTTTGATTTGGGTTTTGAGAGCCATAGTAATTTTTACCAAGCGTTTAAGAAAATGTTAGGCGATACACCTGAGAATTTTAGAAAACGAATGCAATTAACGAAGAAGGTTTAAGTTGGTTGTATAAGCTGAATCTAAAAAGAATACTTTAGAAGCAGTGAAAAATTATCAGATGATAAACATTTTTAAATAGTTATTAATCTGTTAACAAAAAAATATTGATAAAATGTTTTAAAAAATAGTGTATATTTATAATTGGGATTAAAACGCACAAGTTGCTGTAAAACAGTATCTTAATAAAAAAAATATTATGAAAAATTTAATTTTAACTATTTTAATAATACTGTTGCATAGCTGGAATTATTGCATAGCTAGTACTGCAACTTTAGAAACAAAAGCGCATCACAAGAAAGACTTTTTAAAAACGCTACCAAACCACTCAAAAAAAAATATATTACCTCCAATTGTCTTACCTATTGAGGTTTTAGGTGCCGAGGGAAAAGTTGTTAGTAGATCTTTTACAATTAATCAACAAACGCTAACTGCTACAGCAAATATTTGGTTGATGGTTAATAACTTAAGTTTTGAAAATAAAGGTTCAGTAAGAATTAACGGCGGTACTTGGTTTTCATTAAACCATCAAACTGTACAAATGCAAGTTCAGGAAAAACAAAGAGGCGGAATGACACATGGTGGATTCAACACCATAAGGTTTACGATACCAAAAACTGGTCTTATTGCTGGAGATAACACTATTGAGTTTCGATTTAATAAATCTAACGGAATTTCAATTGGATATCGAGTAGTAAGAATGAATTTATTAGATACTAATAAAAATCGATTGCTACCCGCTTCTATGTTTGAAGAAGACAATCCAGATAATTGGACGGGGCCATTTACAGACCAAGCTTCAATAAATACGGGAAAAAATTTGTGGAATAATGCCAATTTATGGAATCATTATTTACCCGCAGGAGAAAAAGGTTCTTGGTACGAACAAGAAATACCGGCTACAAAGCCCATAAATGCAAAATGTGCTTCATGTCATACTCAAGACGGAAGAGATCTAGAAATGTTTAGTTACTCGAATTTATCTATTATTGAACGTTCAAAATTTCATAAATTAACCGAATTGGAAGGGCAACAAATAGCGTCATATATCAGGAGTCTTTCTCAACCCACAACTCCACCTAATACCATTGGAAGACACGGAAGACCTTGGAATCCACCTTATCAACCAGGACCAGCTTTACAAAACAAACCTATAAATCAATGGGCAGCTGGCGCAGGTATTGATGCCGTTCTTGAAGAAGATAAGGACATGGCTCCGTATTTATTCCCTAATGGAATTACGAGTCAAACAGTGCGAGCTGCCTTCAATTCTGATTTAATGGATGATAGAACCATATTGCCACTTGCGATACAACTTCCAGATTGGAAACATTGGTTACCTATGATACATCCACTTGATGCCTATTCAAATAATAATTATATTCTAGATCCCAATAGAGTTCGAAAACCGATAACGGCAATACAAAACCTTCGGACTTACATGACAGCGCAACCTCCTGCAACGAGAGATAAAATTCAATTACTTGGTGAGATATCAAAATTATGGATTCCTTTTAGGCAATTTTTAGCCGAAGGAAGCAGTGATCCAAAACATTGGAGAACGGAAGACGGTACTGCCAATATGAATTTAGCACCAGATGTTCCTAAAGAGTTTGCCGCAACTAGCTTGGCTCGCCTATTGGCTGTCAAAAATTTTGAATTGAATGTTGAATTTGAATTACAAGACAAAGCAAGTTGGTTTGTTACTCCTGACGACCAACCTAGTACAAGGCAATGGCCTAACAATGTATATTCGGTTTTTGAAGTGCCAGCCCATTTTACAGCTTGTGTAAGTCCAAATAATTGCCAACAGTTTACAGGACAATCAACAGCAACAGGACAATATGAAACCACAGCTTGGTACAATCTTCAGTATGTACTTAATGGAGGTAATGGTTTTGTTGGAGGTGTAACACCTACGGATTTTAATTATCATGCCCCTTTTATAGCTTATGCATCAGTATCTTCTGGAATACCAGAACCGCTACGCTATTATTCTGCGCTAAACCAAATGTATCAAATTAGATCTTGGTCAAAATCTGAAATGAATGGTCCTGGAGCCGATGGATTCAGAATGCGAAACCAAGGGCCTTTTCATTTTATAGGTATTCATCAAACCAGTAGATTTTATTACAACCCACCCGAAACATTCTTACATTTCTTAAATAATGTAAATCCAAATTTATCAAAATGGGTTTTAGAAGCGCAATTACTGCAGTTTCTTGCAGAAGTAAATAAACCTGAAAACAATCTAGTTGATTGGCCAAGAGAAGCACCAAATGGTGGCGATAGTGCTCTTGATCCTGTTACTAAATCGACAGTTGTGAATATTGCGGTTGTAAAAGAGTTTGGGCAATATGCAGATAAAATGTATTATGCTATTCCAAAATTCATAGCCGAAGGTGTTGATTGCAGTATTATTAACCAAATAGTTGATTGGTGTATAGCTGCTTGGCCGTTAATCAATTTTAATAGCCTCAGAGGAGTTTGTAATACTAATTTATCAACAATTGATGTTAAAGATTTAAATAAAGAAATTCTTTTTTATCCTAATCCAACAAATGCAGCATTAAACATTGAAATTCCAAAAACTCTTTTTAATGAACAAGCCGAAATCGTAATATATGATTTATTAGGGAAAAAATTAATAACACAAAATACTACTCAAAATCCTTTTGTAATTAACATAGAAAATCTAGCTAAAGGTAGTTACATTGTAAAAATTTCTTCGAATGGAATTTTATATACAGAAACTCTAATCAAAGAATAAATAGTATCTTTTATAATTAATTCAAGTTGCTAGTTTGTCTATTTTAAAATTAGAACTAATAATCCAGTCATATTAGGTATAAAAGACAAATACAAATACAAATTGTATTGATTACATTTTTTTAAAACACAGATTATAGAAATTTTAAAAATTTCTATAATCTGTGTTTTAAAATATTATATATAGATTTAATTTATGATTGAATCAAACTAGCAACTTAAGTTAATTAAATTATCTTTGCAGCTTTAAAAAATCGATTGTCTAAAAATCTAGTAATCGAAAAATCTAATTATCTAATAATGATTACAGTCAACGATATTTCCGTACAATTTGGTGGAACCACTTTATTTAGTGATGTTTCTTTCGCCATCAACGAAAATGATAAAATCGCCTTAATGGGCAAAAATGGCGCGGGAAAATCTACTTTATTAAAGATAATTTCGGGTCAAGCCAAACCATCAACAGGAAATATATCGGCACCAAAAGACGCCGTTGTGGCCTATTTGCCTCAGCATTTGTTAACAACTGATGGCGCTACGGTTATGGAAGAAACCTCAAAAGCTTTTGGTGAAGTTTTTGCTATGAAAGCTGAAATTGATGAAATAAATGAGCAATTAACCGTTCGTACTGATTATGAAAGCGATGAGTACATGAAATTAATCGAACGTGTTTCTGACTTATCCGAAAAATTTTATGCCATTGAAGAAATCAATTATGAAGCAGAAGTAGAAAAAATCTTAACTGGTTTGGGTTTTATGCGGGAAGATTTCTCTCGTCAAACTTCAGAATTTTCTGGTGGTTGGAGAATGCGAATCGAATTGGCAAAAATCCTTTTGCAAAAGCCAGATTTAATTCTACTTGATGAGCCAACAAACCATATGGATATTGAAAGCATTCAGTGGTTGGAGGATTTTTTGATTAATTCTGCTAAAGCAGTTGTGGTTATTTCGCACGATAAAACATTTGTTGATAATATTACCAATCGTACTATTGAAGTGACAATGGGAAGAATTTATGACTACAAAGCCAAATATACGCATTATCTTGAACTTCGAAAAGATAGAAGAATGCACCAACAAAAAGCATACGACGAACAACAACGTATGATTGCCGACAATCAAACTTTTATAGATCGTTTTAAAGGCACTTTCTCTAAAACCGATGCCGTACAATCACGTGTAAAAATGCTCGAAAAACTAGTTATTGTTCAAGTTGATGAGGTGGATACTTCTGCCTTAAAACTAAAATTCCCACCAGCGGTTCGTTCCGGAAATTATCCTGTTATTGTGAAGGATATGACAAAATCGTATGGCGATAATGTTATTTTTAAAGACGCGAATATTGTGATTGAGCGAGGACAGAAAGTAGCTTTTGTGGGTAAAAATGGGGAAGGAAAATCGACAATGATTAAAGCCATTATGAAGCAAATTGAAATCAATTCTGGTTCGGTTGAAATTGGTCATAATGCACAAATTGGTTATTTTGCGCAGAATCAAGCGGCTTTGCTCGACGAAAATGCTACTATTTTTGAAACTATTGATGATATTGCAGTCGGAGATGTGCGTACCAAAATTAAAGATATTCTAGGGGCGTTTATGTTTCACGGTGACGATGTGACTAAAAAAGTAAAAGTACTTTCTGGTGGCGAAAAAACTCGTTTGGCAATGATTAAATTATTGCTTGAACCTGTTAATTTATTGATTCTTGATGAGCCTTCCAACCACTTGGATATGAAAACCAAAGACATTATTAAAGATGCGTTGCGTGATTTTGATGGAACTTTAATTCTGGTTTCTCACGACCGTGATTTCTTGGACGGTTTAGCAACTAAAGTGTTTGAATTTGGTAACAAGCGTGTCAAAGAGCATTTTGAAGACATTACAGGTTTCTTAAAAAACAAGAAAATGGAAAGTATGCGTGAAATAGAGAAATAGTCTTTAGAGAAATATTAAAAGCAAAAGCCAATAGTTATGATTATAACTATTGGCTTTTGCTTTACAAATTATTTCTTTCTTTTACTGGAATACTGACATCACTGCCGCCCCATTCTATAAGAGTGAACCCTTTTCTTTCGGTTTTGGGTAAAATTTGCTCTTGAAACTCCATTATTTTATCCAAAGCATAGAAATCCATAAAAACACGTATTGAAGTATCTGGTTTTGGGTTTACAATATTTTTTGAAATTAAATCATAATCAGTATTGACACGAAAGTGAATAAAGTTTATTTCATTTTTTTCTAAAATAGGCAACCAATATTGCATAAAATCGTTTGTTTCAAATGTATTCAAACCAATGTGTTCTAATTTTTCAATAAGAAATGTGTTTAAATTGTTTTTAGAAACTACAAACCCCTCTTTATAATTGTAGTGTTCTTTTGGAAAATCAAATTTTCCGTCCCAAAAAAGCGAAGTGTAAAATCGATTGGTTTTTTTATCAAATATTTTTCCGTCAGGATAAGCTGTTAAAGTCCAATTTTTGTCATATTTTGGAAAAGTGGTTAATAATTCCCCTTTAAAATTTAATTGGAAATCTATATCAGTTTTTTCTTTAGGATAAAGATAGATGACGGGTTTTCTGAGGATTATTTGTCCATTTCCAAATTCTGTTTTTACTCCTTTTGACTTTATTCCTTGAATTGTTGGTTTCATTTTTAATGAAATATTAATTTCTTTTTTCTTCTGTATTAAAATTCTTTGTGATTCAAAATCATTTTTTGAAAACTGCAACAAATTTTTTTCGTAAGCTTTAATTGTATATTTTCCGGTTGAATCTGATTTGAAAGTTTCTTTTGTGTTTAGATTAAAAATATCAACATTCGATATTGTATTATTTTCACAATCTGTAATTGTACCTTTTAATTTTATTTTTCTTCGGTTAGTTGTTTTTATTGCTTCTAAACGGTTGCCTTTTTTTGTAGTAATTAGTATAACACCTACATGTGCTTTACTGCCATAAAGTTTAATTGCTTGTTCCCCTTTTACTACGGTAACAGATTCTATGTCGTCAGGATTAATTGTGGGATGTGTTCCTAAATTACTACTGCCACTTCCTCCGTTTATTTCATTATTATTGTCAAATGGGATGCCATCAACAATAAATAAGGGTTTGTTATTTCCAGTTATTGATGCATTACATCTCGATACGATTTTCGAGGAACCTGCTACTGGGGTTGATGTTGTAACAGAAACTCCTGGGATTTTACCACTCAAAGCATTAGCTAAATTGCTTTTTTTAGTTTCAGTTGCATTTGACGTTTCTTGTCCAGTTGCTAGCAAAGAAATAAGCATAAGAATAGCTACTGAAATACTTTTTAAGTTTTTCATAATATTATTTTTTAGAATGTTAGTTGTTATTTTTTTGAAACTGGCTTTCTGTTTTTAGTACTAATAATTACAACGCCTTTTTCTCCTTTTTTACCAAATTTTTCGATGGCATCTTCGTCTTGCAGAATTTCTATTTTTTCAATTTCTTGTCGGTCCAGCGGTGCATAAGGACTTGTTGGATTTTTGCCAAACAAATCTTCTTCGCTATACTCAACACCGTTAATAATGTAAAGTGGTTCTTTTAAAATTACTACATTTTCAACTTCATCTGAATCTAGTTTTGAGAGTGCCTCTTTTTCGGTTTCTCCATATCGACTGCCTTTTCGGTGGGTTTTTGCATTTCCGTCAATTACGACAAGCGGAGAACTTGTTGGAGTGACAACCTGAGTTTCCACTTTATTATTCTCGATTGTGATGTCTTCCGACTTAATATGTCTTACACCAATAGCCTCAAATACGTTACCTCTTAAAAGATAGCCTTTACTTTTTGTCTCTTTTTCAGCATTTTTACTGTTGGTTAATGATTCATTAACCACTATTTCTTCGTTTGCTTGAATGGGAGATGCTTCTGGATTTTGATTTGAGTTTACGACTACTTCGGGTGCATTTTTAATCACTTCCTGAATCTTTTTATCAGTTTCTGTATTGATAATTGCTTCGGTTTCATCTGAAGTAACAATCGCTTTTTCTGTTTGAATAGAATCTAAAACAACCACTTTTTTATTTATAAGAATAACTTTATAATTCGATTGATACAGCAAATAACTTATAGAAATTACTAATAAAACCGATGCTGCTATGGCAAATTTTTTCCAGTTCTTGTTTTGAGTTTTTTGTACCTTGGTGTCGAGTTTGGCATCTACTCGTGACCAGACTTTTTCGAGTGCTTCAAAGTCTTTAGTTTCTGATTTTTGAGCAGCATTTTTAAACTGTTCGAATATTTTATCTTGATTTTCCATTGTCTTACTTCGCTTTTTGATAATAAAGAGTATTCACTAAATCTTTCAACTTGGTTTTTGCTACATTCAATTGTGATTTTGATGTGCCTTCAGAAATGTTGAGCATACTCGCAATTTCCTTATGACCAAAACCTTCAATTGCAAAAAGGTTAAAAACTGTTTTGCAGCCCATTGGAATTAGATCTAATAATTTTAACAAATCTTCTTCTTCAAGTTGGGTTTCTGGCAAACTTTGCGGTTGCAATTGAAATTTAGTATCTTCTAAATACAAATTGAAGTTAACATTCCGCTTCAATTGATGAAGGCATTCGTTTACAACAATTCGTCTAGCCCAAGCATCAAAAGCTCCAGCTTCTTTGAGTTGGTCAATTTTGGTAAAAATAATGTAAAATGCATCGGCTAGGATTTCTTCTATTTCTTCTTCCTTCTTGAGGTATCGTTTGCAGGTGCGATACAGTTTTGGAGCCATAATTTCATACACTTGACGCTGTGCGTCTCGGTGCATTTTTTTGCAGGCAATGATTAAGTTTTCGTTTATCACAATATATGTATTTAAACTAAAGAGGACTTTTTTTGTAAAAAGGTTGGGACGAAGGTAAAAAAAAATTAGTGGTCAGTAACAAGTGGTTAGTAATCAGCACTCTAAACTGACTATTGAATCACTGAATACTGACCGCTAAAAACTTGATTTAAAATAATTTATCTCTCTTTCAACACCATATCAATACACAATACAGCTGCCATAATAAACTGTCTTACGATATCGTCTTGAGGAACAGTATTTTTTATTTCGAGAATATAATTATCAGCTGAGGTAAAAAGTTCTTTGCCTAATCCAGCCCATTTTTTGGTTACAATAGCAATTTCTTGATTGTCTCTGGTGAATTTAAAATCCCAGCCTGTCCATTTTCCTTCTACCAAACAAACTTGTTTTCCTTGCATATCATACACTTCAAATTTGCCTCCCATTGACCAGAATTTTTGTTTGAAAATACCAATTTGACGGTCTTTGTCATCAAAAACTTGAACATCAGAACGGAAAATTGTAACGCCTCGTTTTAAATTAACCACATTGTGATTACTGGTTGTGCTTAAAACCACATTAAAAGGCGTCATTGATTTGTATTTTGTAAAACGAACTATTTTGGTAAAAAAACCCAAGTTTGGTTCCGTGCTGGTCATTAAAACTTTACTGGTTTCTGGATCAAGAATGTCATAGCTGTTTGCTGCTTTAAAAATGCCTGTTTTTTCTTTGATGAAATAAAGATTCTTGTTTAAAATTGGATTCATTGTTTTAATGTTAGTTTGTAAATAGTTGATTCTAATTCTTCGGTGTCATTGTCTTCGCAAAGTAAGAAAATAATTTCAGAATTTGTTTTTTGGTAAGTTGTTAATCCTTCAAATTTTTGATTGTCATTTATTTGATGTGTAAATTCGATTTCGAAAGTTTCAACATCCATACAGCCTATGAGGCTTCCTAGTACTTCGCCATCATCATAGGTAGAAGTTGTATCTTCAGCCGAGGCTAGAAAATAAATTTTATCGTCAACAAGAATGGCATCAGTAAATGTGGCTTCTACGTGTTTTATTTTGGGTAATTGAATGCTTTGAAATTCAATTTTTAATTTGTCATTGAATTCAATTTTTACAATACCATTTTTAGAGTTCCCTCCGTTGCCTCGTTGGAATAAATACAGATTTTCGTTGTGATAAAATGCCCCTTCAATGTTTAATTCATCATCAGAAATAGGAATTGAAGTTTTTATATTTTGATATAATGTGGACAAATCGTTTTCTTTAATTTTTTGATTTTCAATAGTGTAAATTATCTTTTTATTACGATTTTCTGTCGATCCTGAGCCGAAAATATGCAGTTCATTTCCTTTTAAAGTGATAGATTCGAAATCGGGTTTTTGTTTTTTGAGAATATTTTCGGATGGGTTATCAATTAATGTATGCTTTAACAACTGCTTATTTTCTAATTGATATTGATACAAAAAACCTGAATTGTCACTGATAATATACAATGAATTATTTGTATGAACAATTCCTGAGGCTGCTCCAATGCCTGAAATTTTTAAAAATGCCGAAAGTAAAATTTTTTCCATAAATTAGCGAATAAGTTTAGCCCTGATAGTAGTGAAAATCCTTTTTTAAAATGTCATACTGAGCTTGTCGAAGTGTGGTATTTTAAAAAAGATTGAAACGGATAGCAGGAATAGCTCCAAACATCGACAAGCTCAGTCTGACATTAAACAAATATAAAACTAAAAATATGAATTCGATTACTCCTGATGATTTTAAAGTTATTGATAAAATTGCACTGGCAAAATTGCCTACGGAACTAAAAATTGATGCCGATGATGATGCCAAAGAAAAGGCTTTAGATAAAATTCAAACTAAGTTGAGCGAGTGGCAAGATGTGATGTATGCGCATAACAAATATAGCGTTTTGATTTGTTTACAAGGGATGGATACTTCTGGGAAAGACAGTTTGATTCGGGAAGTTTTTAAAGAATTTAATCCGCGTGGTGTGGTGGTGCATAGTTTTAAAACACCAAATTCGACGGAGTTGGAACACGATTATTTGTGGCGTCATTATTTGGCTTTGCCCGAGAAAGGGAAGTTTGCCGTTTTTAACAGAACACATTACGAAAATGTGTTGGTTACGCGTGTGCATCCTGAATATATTTTGAGTGAAAATTTGCCGGGAATTGACAAAGTAGAAGATATTACACCTGAATTTTGGGAAAATAGGTTCGAGCAAATTAATAATTTTGAAAAACACATTACCCAAAACGGAACCATAGTTTTAAAGTTTTATTTCCATATGAGTAAGGACGAGCAGCGCAAACGCTTGCTTCGACGTTTAGAAAATGAAGAGCATCACTGGAAATTTTCGCCAGGCGATTTAAAAGAAAGGGAACGTTGGGACGATTATATGAAATATTATGAGGAAGCTATTAATAAAACTTCAAAATCAAATGCGCCTTGGTTTGTAATTCCTGCTGATGACAAGGAAATGGCTCGTGTTATTGTGGCTCAAATTATTTGGCAAGAAATGCAAAAATTAACGGATGTGAACGAACCTGAATTGGACGATAAAGTGAAAGCTAACTTTGCAGAATATAGAAAACAGTTGGAAAAATAATTCTAGGATTACAGTTTATATCCATAAGCAAATCGTATCGAAACTTGTCCTGCATCAAACTTGTTGTAATTTTCGTAACGTAAACTTACATCAATGTGCTTTGTAGCCACACCAATGCCTGGTGCCCATAAAAAGGAGGTTCCCATTCCAGATTTCGTACCAATGGCTGCTCCAACTTCACCTAGAACATACAATTGGTCTCCAAAGAATGATTTGAAACCTAATTTTATAGGTACAAAACCCAATCCAGAAATATCTTTGTTGAACAAGTGGGTGTAGCCAGTTGTAGCCGCTAATGATGTTTTGAGTGATATATCATATTGCAAGCGACCATCTAAACCCAAACTGAAATCAAAAGAATCATTAAGCGAAATACCACCATTAAAACCAAAACCTAATCGAAAATCACCAACCTTTTTTTGTGCAAATAAAGTTGAGGAAATAATGAGCATCACAATAATTATAAGATGCTTATTTGGTAAAAAGAAATTATTAGTATTCATGATTTTAGTTTTAAAGTTGTTACTTAAACTCTGTTTTTAGGTATTATATTGTATTTTCGCAAAAAAAAAGTAATGTCACTGTCAACTTACACCAAGGAATTTTCAGAGAACATAAAACTGGCTTATCCAGTTATTTTGGGTATGTTGGGTCATACCTTAATTGGCATTGTTGACAATATTATGGTAGGAAAATTGGGTTCTACAGAACTGGCAGCAGTATCGTTAGGTAACAGTTTTATATTTATTGCAATGTCAGTAGGAATTGGTTTTTCGACAGCAATAACTCCTATTATAGCAGAGGCTCACGCTGAAAATGACACAAAAAAAATTAGATCTACGTTTCATCACGGCTTGTTATTATGCACCATTTTAGGCGTTGTGCTTTTTGGATTGGTTGTTTTGGCAAAACCAATAATGTTCTTGATGCACCAACCAAAAGAAGTCGTTGATTTGGCAAATCCCTATATTGATTGGGTTGCTTTTTCGTTGATTCCTGTTATTATTTATCAAGGCTACAAACAGTTTGCTGATGGTTTGTCAGAAACAAAATATTCTATGTATGCTATATTTATGGCAAACGTAGTGCACATTTTTTTTAATTATGTATTGATTTATGGTGTTTGGATTTTTCCTAAATTAGGTATTCTTGGAGCAGCTTTAGGAACTGTTATTTCTAGAATTATGATGGTAGTTTTTATGCATTACATTATGAAAAATAATCAAAAAATGGGTGTATATTTTAGAGAATTCAAATTCAAAGAAATTAAAAAAACAGTAATCCGTAAAATTGTCGATTTAGGCTTACCATCGGCAATGCAAATGTTGTTCGAAGTGGCTTTGTTTACGGCTGCCATTTGGCTTTCAGGTTCGATTGGGAAAACCAGTCAAGCAGCCAATCAAATAGCATTAACACTAGCTACAATGACTTTTATGTTTGCTATGGGATTGAACGTAACTGCTATGATTCGAGTGAGTAATCAAAAAGGATTAAACGATTATAAAAAATTAGTAGTTGTTGCAAAATCGATATTTTTATTAGCCATAATTTTAGAAACTATTTTTGCTTTATTTTTTATTGTTTTCCATCAATATTTGCCACATTTATTTCTAAATATGGAAAATATCGATCAAGCATTAGATAACCAAGAAGTTATCGCTATTGCATCACAATTGTTGCTTGTTGCCGCTATTTTTCAAATTTCTGATGGGATTCAAGTAGTAGTTTTAGGCGCTTTAAGAGGTTTGCAAGATGTAAAAATCCCAATGTATATCACTTTTGTCGCTTATTGGGTTGTTGGTTTCCCCATATCGTATTATTTAGGAATTCATACTACTTTGAAAGCAGCTGGAATCTGGGTTGGACTTTTGGCTGGATTGTCAGTAGCGGCACTGTTTTTATATATCAGATTCAATCATTTGACCAAAAAGTTAATTGCAGAAAATCATTAATATAAATAATTTCCTGAATTTGTAACTTACTATAAATAGGAACGTATAACTATTATAAACAAATTTAAAAATGATACTATTTATTGTTCTCGGAGTTATTTTATTGATTGTAAGTTTAGTGTTAAAAAACAATATTAGACCACAACTACAATTGTCCAAAAATTTTAGAATTGCTAGTTTTGTAGTTATTGGATTGGGAATTTTCTCTTCAATGTTCAAACAAATCGATGCAGGTAAAATAGGCGTTAAGTCTCTTTATGGAAGTATTCAACCAGATATTCTTGAAAGTGGTTTGCAAATCGTAAATCCTTTTATGACAGTGACTGATATGACAATTCAAACCCAAAACTACACGATGTCAGCGACACACGATGAAGGTGAAAAACAAGGTGACGATGCCATAAGAGTTTTATCAAACGATGGTTTGGAAGTGGTAATTGATTTGACGGTTTTATATAAAATATTACCTAGTGATGCACCAAAAATTTTAAAAACGATTGGTATTGATTATTCCAACAAAATTGTGCGACCAATAACCAGAACTCGTATTCGTGACAACGCTGTTTATTATGATGCTATAGCCTTATATTCGACTAAAAGAGGTGAGTTTCATCAAAGAATTGTTAAAACTATTGAAGCTGATTTTAAATCTCGGGGATTAATTTTAGAGCAATTATTAATTCGAAATATCAATTTGCCTAATTCCGTAAAAGCGACTATCGAAAGTAAAATTAATGCAGAACAAGATGCTCAAAAAATGACTTTTGTACTTCAAAAAGAAAAACAAGAGGCAGAACGCAAAAGAGTAGAAGCACAAGGTATTGCGGATTATCAAAGAATTATTTCCTCTGGACTTACCGACAAACAATTGCAATACGAACAAATAAAAGCACAAAAAGAAATAGCTACTTCAAACAATTCTAAAATTATTTTTATGAATGGTAAAGGAAATGCGCCAGTTATTATTTCTGACAAATAAATTTTTAAAAGGATAATCGGTTATTTGTTTAATCGTTTAACCGAATAAACAAATAACCGAATAAACAATAAGAAATGGAATTACCAAAATTTTTACTAGGCGACAATACTGATTTTCCTGATGATATTTTTATTATTCACCTTGATTATCCTCGATTTATCATCAATCTAAAAGACGATGAAGTCGAGTTTATGGAAGAAGCTGAGGATCTTGACGAAGCCGAATTAAACACGGAAATGGAAAGTTTAATAGAACAAGCAAACGCTTTCTATGATAGAGAAATGGAACTTTATGAAAAAGAATAAAACTATTTTTTAAAATATTTCTCCAGCAAAATTTGAGCAGCTGCAAAAGGTGATATTTCATTATTTGCAACTGCTTTTTTGTTTTCTTTTAATAATTTTTCAATTTCAGAATTATTGTAAAAATTAGATTGCAATTGTTCATTGATGGTTTCCATCATCCAAAATTGGTTTTGATCTTTTCTTTTTTCGAAGAAATAATTGTTTTCTTTCACTAATTCAGTATATTCTGAAACCGTTTTCCAAACTTCTGGAATGCCTTCGTGTGTTATAGCACTACAAGTTGAAGTAGTTGGAGTCCAACCCGACTTTTTAGCAGGAAATAAATGCAAAGCCCTATTGAATTCAGTTTTTGCTAATTTTGCTTTGATAATATTATCACCATCGGCTTTGTTAATTACAATCGCATCTGCCATTTCCATAATGCCACGTTTTATACCTTGCAATTCGTCGCCAGCACCTGAAATTTTTAATAACAGGAAAAAATCAACCATACTATGCACCGCAGTTTCGCTTTGACCAACGCCCACTGTTTCAATAATAATAGTGTTAAAACCAGCCGCTTCGCAAAGCATAATTGTTTCACGCGTTTTTCTTGCTACACCACCTAAAGTTTCACCTGAAGCACTTGGGCGAATAAAAGCATTTTGGTCTTTTACCAATTCTTCCATTCGCGTTTTGTCGCCTAGTATACTTCCGTGAGAAATCGTACTACTAGGGTCAACTGCCAAAACCGCTACTTTCTTGCCAAGCGAAGTTAAATACTTCCCAAACGCTTCTATAAACGTACTTTTACCAACACCAGGTACTCCAGTGATTCCTATTCGAATCGATTTATTGGCGTGAGGCAAACAGGCAGTAATCACTTCATTGGCTTTCGCCAAATGTTCCATATTAGTACTTTCTACTAAAGTGATAGCTCGACTTAAATCAGTGATACTTCCTTTTAAAATCCCATCAATCAACTCTTTTGACGAAGGTTGCATTTTTCGACTTGACACAATTTTTTCTATCGAAGCACTACTAACCATTTTTGGTTGTTCGATTCCTTCTTTTTCTGATAAAGCCGATTTTTTTAAAGGAGATTCCAAATTTATAATACTATTTATATTTACAAACTTACAAAATTATTTTCTTAGCTAACTTTGCGAATATCTTTGTGTTCTTTGCGTTTAAATTTTCTTAATTTTGCAAAACCAAATTTCACCAAAGTGACTCAAAATCCTCAAACGTCAATCCATACAGATTTACTTCAAAAAACAGCGTATTCTATATTATTTTCAATCAGTTTTGCACATTTAATCAATGATTTAATTCAAGCTATAATTCCATCTATTTATCCCATTTTAAAAGAAAGTTATAGCTTAAGTTTCACACAAATTGGATTAATTACTTTTGCATTTCAATTCACTGCATCAATCTTGCAACCATTTGTAGGTTATTATACAGACAAGCACCCAAAACCATTTTCTCAAATTTATGGAATGGTATTTTCACTTGCTGGAATAATCTCCATTTCATTTGCAGATGATTTCTATTGGATTGTTATTTCAGTTATGCTTATTGGAATTGGTTCAGCTATTTTTCATCCTGAATCGGCTCGAATTTCTAATATGGCATCGGGCGGAAAACGTGGTTTGGCACAATCTATTTTTCAAGTTGGAGGGAATTTTGGTACAGCACTCGGACCACTTTTGGTTGCTTTAATTGTAGTTCCTCATTCGCAAAAATACATTCTTTGGTTTGTTATTGCTGCCGTAATCGGATTGGGAATTTTGTCCAAAATTGCTTTTTGGTACAAGGAACATTTACAATTAAGAAATTATTCAAAAGGAATTGCATTAGAAAATAATTTATCCAAAAAACAAGTCAATTTTGCCATTTCAGTACTCTTAATTGTCATTTTTTCAAAATTTTTCTACTCAGCAAGTTTGTCCAGTTATTATACTTTTTATTTGATAAATAAATTCAATTTATCTATTCAAAATGCACAATATCATATGTTTATTTACCTTATTGCTTATGCATTGGGAACCATTCTTGGTGGGCCATTAGGCGACAGAATCGGTCGAAAATATGTTATTTGGTTTTCCGTTTTTGGAGCATTCCCATTTGCACTTTTGTTGCCATATGTCAATCTTTTTTGGACAGATGTTTTAATGATTGTTATCGGAATCATCATCTCATCTGCATTTCCAGCCATCATTGTTTATGCACAAGAATTATTGCCCAAAAAAATCGGAATGGTCTCTGGACTTTTCTACGGTTACGCCTTCGGAATGGGTGCGTTGGGTTCCGCTTTACTCGGGATCTTGGCAGATCACACATCTATTCAATACGTTTACACGATTTGTTCGTATTTGCCATTAATAGGAATTATTTGTTATTTTTTGCCTAATTTGAAGAAGGGTTTTTAGGAGCTTATTCCCGCCATTCGCTATATCTTTTGTCTCGTTAAAGAAACGAGACAAAAGGATACCGCTGCTGTCGGGGCTAGTGCATTCCTCTTAAATTTAAACTATGGGTAAAAATCTATATTCTATCTTCTATTTTATATTTTCTTTTTGTTATTTTTACTTTTCAATTTTTTTACAATGCAACTCAATCCAGAAGTACTTCAAAAACTTACCAATATTCTAGGTGAATCTTATATTTTCACCGATCAAGAAACCCGTAATCATTACGGTCAAGACGAAACCGAAGATTATGTTTTTCCGCCCAATGTAGTTGTAAAACCAGCCAATGCACAAGAAATTTCAGCCATTCTAAAAATTGCCAACGAATATAAAATTCCAACTACCCCAATAGGTGCACGGACGGGATTAAGTGGCGGTGCACTATCAGTTTATGAAGGAATTGGGCTTTCAACTGAAAGATTAAATAAAATTCTAGATATAGACGAGCAAAACCTTCAAGTAACTGTCGAACCAGCTGTAATCACACAAGTTCTTCGAGAAGCAGTTGCCGAAAAAGGATTGTTTTATCCGCCCGATCCAAGTAGCCAAGGCAGTTGTTGGATAGGAGGGAATGTAGCCGAAAATGCTGGTGGTTCTCGAGCAGTCAAATATGGTGTGACCAAAGATTATGTTCTCAACCTTGAAGTCGTTTTGCCTAATGGTGAAATCATTTGGACAGGTGCCAATACGCTTAAAAATTCTACAGGTTATAATTTAACACAGTTAATGGTTGGCAGCGAAGGAACACTTGGCGTGATTACCAAAATCGTGATGAAATTATTACCTAAAGTTTCTCATAATGTGCTAATGTTAGTGCCATTTTATAAAGCCAGCCAAGCCTGCGAAGCCGTTTCTGCTATTTTTAGAGCAGGAATTATTCCAAGTGCATTAGAGTTTATGGAGCGTGATGCTATCGATTGGACTTTGAAATACAATCACGACATTAGTGTTACTGTTAAAGACGAAGTTCAAGCGCATTTGTTAATTGAAGTTGACGGAAATTATCCTGATATTTTGATGCAAGAAGCCGAGAAAATAATGGAAGTTGTAGAACAATTTGAAATTGATGAGGTGCTTTTTGCCGACACTGAAGATCAAAAAAATGCACTTTGGAAAATGCGTCGCTCGGTTGCCGAAGCGGTTAAAGCCAATTCAGTTTATAAAGAAGAAGATACCGTTGTACCACGTTATAATTTGCCTGAATTACTTGGAGGAATTAAAAGAATAGGTGCAAAATACGGATTCAAATCAGTTTGTTATGGTCACGCAGGCGATGGAAATTTACACGTTAACATCATAAAAGGTGATATGACTGATGACAATTGGCAAACACAAGTACCGCTTGGTATTCGTGAAATATTTGAATTGACGGTTTCTTTAAAAGGAACACTTTCGGGCGAACACGGAATAGGTTTTGTACAAAAAAACTATATGGATATTGCTTTCACAAAAACCCATTTGGAAATTATGTCAAGAATAAAATCAGTTTTTGATCATAATAATATTTTAAATCCCGGAAAAATTTTTCCAGATGAATTTTAAAGAAATAATAAAAGTAAAAAAGGCTGTTCATATTGTTTGAACAGCCTTTTTTTTTGAATTAATAAATTATAATTTTATTGTTGAAAAACTAACTTAACCGTTTTAGCAAATTCTTTAGTTTTAATCTGAACCAAATAAATGCCGTTACTAGCTCCAGAAGGCATTTCAAAAGTTACTTTTTGCTCTTTATTACCCAAAATTGAACATTGTTTGGAGTAAATAAGTTTACCCGAAATAGTATAAATATTT
>NZ_JANOQD010000024.1:0-13896 GCF_031422135.1 Flavobacterium sp.
GATCTCCGCAATAAAGCAGGTTGGGAATTATAAGCTAAAATACAATTTTGAAAGCAATTCACAACATTCTTTAGACACTTCAATCACACCATTGAGTTGGGAATTATAAGCTAAAATACAATTTTGAAAGCAATTCACAACCTCAACCTGTTTAGTTTTGCAAATTGAAAGCCTAATAAGTAAAAACGATTGTAATTCGTGATAAAATTTTTAGATACCGAAAGATAAATGCACTAAAATTGCATGGTTTTAAACTATATTTGAGACCAATAAAAATTACTGATTAATCGAACCGAGGTTAATAACCTAATACTCTTTTACCCATAATTTATAAAAAATGCCAAAAAAAATTAGAATATTAAGCTTAGACGGAGGCGGAATCCGTGGAATAATTACTTGCGTAATCCTAAAATACATTGAAGAACAACTTCAAAAACTAGACAACCCAGAGGCAAAACTTGGCGATTACTTCGATTTAATTGCTGGTAGTAGCACTGGCGGTTTAATAGCTTCTGTTTTATTGTTTCCTGATAAAAACAAAAAAGCGAAATTTTCAGTACAAGAAGCTCTTGATTTATATGCCGAAAAAGGAGACTCTATATTTAATGTTTCCTTTTGGGAGAGCCTCATTAATCCGTTTGGTTTGTTTAACGAAAAAATATCCGAAGTCAATCTTGAAAAACAATTAGATGATTTTTTTAAGAAATTAGAACTAAAAGATTTTGTAAAACCCAGTTTAATAACCTCTTATGACATTGATGCTCGTAAAGCAAAATTCTTTACCAGTCACGACGCCATCATTCCTTTAGAAAATTTTTATGTCAAAGATGTCTGTCGTGCTACTGCTGCAGCACCCACCTATTTTGAACCCGCAAAAATTTCATCGTTTTACAACCAAGAATTCACTTTGATTGACGGTGGTGTTTTTGCTAATAATCCTGCGCTTTGCGCTTATGCGGAAGCCAGAAAAATTGATTTTCAAAAAGTGCTAAACGATCCTGAAAAGATAAATTTTCCGTCAGTAAAAGATATGATTATTGTATCTGTTGGAACTGGAACTGTATTAAAATCGTATAAATTTGAAGATTTTGACAACGCTGGAAAACTAAAATGGATTACGCCACTTATTGATATTTTATTATCGGCAAATGTGGAAACGGTGGACTATAATTTAAGAAAAATGTTTGAAACATTGGGATCTCGAAATGCTAAAAACTACCACAGATTAATGCCTGATTTAAAAAATGCATCTCCCGAAATGGATAAAACCACCAAGAAAAATATCAAAGAGTTAATTCAAGCAGGACTCTATTATGTAGAGCAAAACCAAGCTGAGTTAACTACAGTTGCCAAAAAGTTGATTCGATATAAATAACACCTTCCTCACATAACAATAAAAGCTCCTTAAAAAGGAGCTTTTATAAAATTTTGAACACTAATATAGTATTACAATGCAGAAACGAATCTCGTTAATTTAGATTTCAAGTTTGATGCTTTGTTATCGTGTATAATGTTTTTCTTAGCTAATTTATCAATCATTGAGATAACACTTGATAATTTTGCAGAAGCATCAGACTTTTCAGTAGACAATCTTAATGCTTTGATTGCATTACGAGTTGTTTTGTGTTGGTATCTGTTTAATACTCTTCTTTTTTCGTTGCTTCTAATTCTTTTTAAAGCTGACTTATGATTTGCCATTTTTTTATTTTTTAAATTGTAATAACTTTATTCATTTACTGATTAGTAAAAAAAAGAAAAACCTCCCACAATTGAATTCAAAGTTTCAATCACTTCAGTTTTAACTAATAAAACAAATTTTTGAGACACAAAAATTTTGTTTTATAAAACAAATTCACAACTAATTTAGTAGCCCGTAGGGGAATCGAACCCCTCTTACCAGGATGAAAACCTGGCGTCCTAACCGATAGACGAACGGGCCATAATACTTTTTAACCTCAATAATTCAAACTTGTAGCCCGTAGGGGAATCGAACCCCTCTTACCAGGATGAAAACCTGGCGTCCTAACCGATAGACGAACGGGCCATTACATTATTTTGTAATGCGAGTGCAAAAATACAACTATTTTTTACACTCGCAATAGTCTAATAACTTTTTTTCTAATTTTTTAATACGCTTTTGCAAAAAGTACTCTTCCTGAAGATGGATTTCCTGTAAACATACAGCTTCCTCCATCTTCTTTTCTATCCAATGCAATACAGCGAATAGTGGCTTTTGTCAATTCTTTAATTTTCTCTTCTGTTTCGGCAGTTCCGTCCCAATGCGCTGAAATAAATCCTCCTTTACTTTCCAAAACTTCTTTAAATTCTTCAAAATTAGCAACTTCGGTAATATGAGTATTTCTATATTGCAATGCTTTGCTGAATAAATCAGATTGAATTTGTTCTAATAAATCACTAATGTATCTTGCAATTCCATCAGCCGCTTTTACTTCTTTCGACAAAGTATCACGACGTGCAATTTCGAAAGTTCCGTTTTCAAGATCTTTTGGACCAACAGCAATTCGAACTGGAACTCCTTTCAATTCCCATTCAGCAAATTTGAATCCTGGTTTTTGAGTCGTTCTATTGTCAAACTTAACCGAAATGCCTAACTTTTTGAATTGCGAAACTAAATCATTGGCTACAGCCGAAATTTTTTCAAACTCTTCCTCCGTCTTGAAAATTGGCACAATGACTACTTGAATAGGTGCTAAATTAGGAGGTAAAACCAATCCGTTATCATCAGAATGTGTCATAACTAAAGCGCCCATCAAACGAGTTGAAACGCCCCAAGAGGTTCCCCAAACGTATTCTTGCTTTCCTTCTTGATTGGCAAATTTCACATCAAAAGCTTTGGCAAAATTTTGTCCTAAAAAGTGCGATGTTCCTGCCTGCAATGCTTTTCCGTCTTGCATTAATGCTTCTATACAGTAGGTTTCTTCAGCTCCAGCAAAACGTTCGGTTTCAGTTTTCAGTCCTTTAATTACTGGAATTGCCATAAAATTTTCAGCAAAATCAGCATATACGTGCATCATTTTTTCGGACTCTTCGATGGCTTCACTTCTAGTTGCGTGTGCTGTGTGTCCTTCTTGCCAAAGAAATTCGGCGGTACGAAGAAACAATCGAGTACGCATTTCCCAACGCACCACGTTAGCCCATTGGTTTATAAGTAAAGGTAAATCTCTATAGGATTGAATCCAACCTTTGTAGGTACTCCAAATAATTGCTTCAGAAGTTGGACGAACAATAAGTTCTTCTTCTAGCTTTGCATTAGGATCTACCATTAATTTTCCTGGTTTGTCTGGGTCGTTTTTTAGTCTGTAATGTGTAACAATAGCACATTCTTTAGCAAAGCCTTCTGCGTTTTTTTCTTCGGCTTCAAACATACTTTTTGGCACAAATAATGGAAAATAGGCATTGCTATGTCCTGTTTCTTTAAACATTCTATCCAATTCTGCTTGCATTTTTTCCCAAATTGCATAACCATAGGGCTTGATAACCATACAGCCTCTTACTCCAGAATTCTCTGCTAAATCAGCTTTCACCACTAGTTCGTTATACCATTTTGAATAATCTTCGGCTCTTGTTGTGAGGTTCTTGCTCATGTTGAATAGTTTGGCACAAAAATTGTGACTTGTTAAAAAATAAAATAGTTCGACAAAACTAACTATTTTTGTAATGTCCAACAATAAAAAACTAGAAGATATGAAAACTATTTACTTTTTCTCAAAAAATAACATTCTAAAATCCGTTGTTGGGTTTATAGGATTAACTATTGTTTCTTGTGGTTCATACCAGAACAAATCTTATTATGATAGTGATGGTATTTATGGTTCCGAAAAACAAAGTACAACTCAAACGGAGGAACAACCACAACAAGAAGTAAGAACTAATCCTGAAAATCTTAAATACAAAGAATATTTTGCGTCAAAAGCTGATATTTACAACACAGAACAATCTGAAATTTTTACCGATGTTGAAAATTATTCTAGCGATTATTCTGAAAATCAAAATCAAAACGATAACCAACAAAGTTATTCTGGTTGGGGTAATAATGGTAGTGACGAAAACGTAACAGTCAATGTTTACGGAAACAATTGGGGATGGAACAACTGGAATAACGGTTGGGGATGGAACAATTGGAATAATGGATGGGGATGGAACAACTGGAATATCGGTTGGGGTTGGAACAGCTGGAATAATGGATGGGGTTGCAACAACGGCTGGGGCTGGAATGGTAACTGGAATAACAATTGGAATAACGGATATTATGGAAATAATTACGCTTACAATTATGGCAGAAGGGGTTCTGCAAACGCTTACACCAATAGGTATGAATCCTCTAACAGAAATTCTGGAATAAACAGCAACCGAAATTATAATTCTGGAAGAAGAGGAAGTTCTTCTGAATTTTCTACAAGAAACTACAACAACAGTAATTCCTCTCCAAGAAATTACAATACACCAAGACGAGGTAATTCTTCTCAAAACAATTCTAACAACAACAGCCAATACAACACTCCTAGATCAAACTCTCCTAGAAGAGACAATGTGAATCCTGCTCCAAGAACATACACACCTAGATCAGAAAGCACATCACCAAGAAGTTACTCACCGTCACGTTCTAGTTCAGGGTCAAGTTCTGGAAGTTCATCATCAGGCGGTGGTGGAAGTCGAGGCGGAAGACGTGGATAATTTTTATACTAAGTTTATAGTGCTATAAATTTTAGAATTTCAATTAAAAAAAATATGAAAAAATACATATCATTACTAACGCTTGTGTTAGGAGTAACATCAATACAAGCGCAAGAAACTTCTGTTGCCGATGCTTTTAAGTTCGCTACAGACAACGTAAACGGAACAGCTCGTTTTAGAGCTATGAGTGGCGCAATGGGAGCCTTAGGTGGCGATATGTCGGCCCTAAATGTAAATCCTGCTGGATCAGTTATATTTGCTAACAACCAAATTTCCGGATCATTATCTAATTTTAATTCAAAAAACAATTCCCTTTATTTTGGAAAATCCACTTCCGACAAAGAAAGTACTTTTGATGTCAATCAAGCGGGTGGTGTATTTGTTTTTGAGAACAACAATCAAAACAGCAATTGGAAAAAATTTGCTTTGGCTGTGAATTATGAGAATAATATTTTAGACAATAAGTTGTTTTCGGCTGGATTGAATCGTTTTAATTCTGGAATTCAATATTTTACAAGTAATGCTAATGGCATTGAAACTAATACTTTAGCAAATTTAGATTACGCACAATCTTACTTTAATGAACAACAAGCTACACTTGCCTATGAAGCCTTTTTAATAAATCCCGTTACAATAAGTCCGAATTCAAGTTATGTTCCAAATATTGCTGCTACAGGAGATTACTATCAAGAATATGAAAGTACAACAACAGGATACCAAGGAAAACTATCCTTTAATGCTGCAGCACAATATAAAGAGAAATTATACTTGGGACTTAATGTGAATAGTCATTTCACAGATGTTAGAAAATCATTTCACTTTAGAGAGGATTATGATGACGCTATAAACAGAGACGCTACCAAAGGAATTCAACAATTTGATTTCAATAATGAATTATACACTTACGGAAATGGGTTCTCCTTTCAGTTAGGCGCTATTGCAAAAGTAACCGATGCGTTTCGAATTGGATTGGCATACGAATCGCCTACTTGGATGACTATAAACGAAGAATTGACGCAAAGCTTGTCCAGTTATTGTGCCGATTGCCCTGAAAACAATTATTTACAAAATCCTGGCATTACGAATGTGTACGCTCCATACAAAATAAGTACAGTAAGCAAGTTTACAGGAAGTTTAGCCTATATTTTTGGTAAAAAAGGTTTAATCAGTTTTGATTATACCTTAAAAGATTATAGTGGTGTAAGTTTTGGTCCAGAGAATGATTTAGTTTTTAGTAAATTAAATCAAAAAATTGGTCGTGAAGCTCGTGAGCAAGCAGGAGAATACAGAGTTGGTGCCGAATACAGAATTGACAAAATGAGCTTGCGTGGTGGCTATCGTTTTGAACAAAGTCCTTATAAAAACAATCTAACGTATGGCAATTTAACAGGCTATTCTGCTGGATTGGGTTATAATTTTGATGGAACCAAACTGGATTTAGCCTATTCGACTTCCAAAAGAAATTATGCACAACAATTTTTTCAGCAAGGTATGACCGATGCGGCTGCTATAAATTCAAAAAACAATAGTGTTACTTTGACTTTATCGTTTGAGTTGTAGTTGATTTTTAATAAGTTATGAAAATCCGTTTCCATAAAAAACGGATTTTTTTTAGCCCTGATAGTAACGGCATCCTTTTGCTTGCTCCTTTAGCAAGCAAAAGATAGAGTGAATAGCAGGATTAGCTCCAAAAAACAAAAATATCTAGTAATACCGAAAATAAAAGTGTAATTTTGCACTCCAAATTTCAAGTCAATGAGAACCAAATCGTTAAAGAAAAATAAAATCAACGTAATTACTCTAGGGTGTTCCAAAAATGTGTATGATAGCGAAGTGCTGATGGGGCAACTCAAAGCCAGCGGAAAAGATGTGGTGCATGAAGAAGAAGGTAATATTGTAGTGATTAACACCTGTGGATTTATTGACAATGCCAAGGCAGAATCTGTAAATACGATTTTGGAATATGCCGAAAAGAAAAAACAAGGTTTGGTGGACAAGGTTTTTGTAACTGGATGTCTTTCTGAGCGTTATAAACCAGATTTAGAAAAAGAAATTCCTAATGTGGATCAGTATTTTGGCACTACCGAATTGCCAGGTTTATTGAAAGCTTTGGGTGCTGATTATAAGCACGAATTACTAGGCGAACGACTAACAACTACTCCCAAAAACTATGCGTATTTGAAAATTGCGGAAGGTTGCGACAGGCCTTGCAGTTTTTGTGCTATACCCTTGATGCGTGGGAAACACGTGTCCCAAACTATTGAAAAGTTAGTAAAAGAATCCGAAGGTTTGGCAAAAAATGGTGTTAAGGAATTGATTCTTATTGCCCAGGATTTGACTTATTATGGTTTAGATATATATAAAAAGCGGAATCTTGGTGAGCTTCTAGAAGCGTTAGTTAAGGTAGAAGGTATAGAATGGATCAGATTGCATTACGCCTTCCCTACTGGTTTCCCGATGGATGTTTTGGAAATTATGAAACGGGAACCAAAAATTTGTAATTATATTGATATTCCGTTGCAACATATTTCTGATTCAGTTCTAAAATCGATGCGTCGTGGTACAACTCGCGAGAAAACAACTAAATTGTTAAAAGAGTTTAGAGCTGCTGTTCCTGGAATGGCTATTCGAACTACATTTATTGTAGGATATCCAGGAGAAACGGAACAAGATTTTGAAGATTTGAAGGATTTTGTACAAGAAATGAAATTTGACCGTATGGGTTGTTTTGCCTACTCTCACGAAGAAAATACTCACGCTTATTTACTAGAAGATGATGTTCCAGACGATGTAAAACAAGCACGTTCGATGGAAATTATGGATTTACAATCGCAAATTTCTTGGGATTTGAATCAAGAAAAAGTGGGACAAACGTTCCGTTGTATTATCGACAGGAAAGAAGGCGGCCATTTTGTGGGTCGTACCGAATTTGATAGCCCAGATGTGGACAATGAAGTGCTTATTGATGCCACAAAACATTATGTAAAAACAGGTGAGTTTGTAATGGTAAAAATTACGGAAGCTACAGAGTTTGATTTGTATGGTGAGCCAGTATAACAGTATTCAAAATTTAAAATATAAAAACTCCGAAGTAATATTATTTCGGAGTTTTGTTTTATAAAAAAAATAATTAACTTTGAATTATGGAAATAAATCTTCAAAATAAAAAAATTGAACTTATTCAATGGTTATCTACTCTTGATGATATTTCTATTGTGGATAAAATCATAAAATTTCGTGATAGCGAAAAAAAAGATTGGTGGAATGATATTTCTGAAACAGAAAAACTATCTATTGATATAGGAGTTGAAGACGCCAATAACGGAAAATTAAATCCCCATTCTGAAGCTAGAAAGATTTATGAAAAATGGCTATAAAATTTTATGGACAGACAATGCTCTTTCTGAATTAAAACAAACAGTTGACTATTTAGAAGCCTTCTGGACTGAAAAAGAATTAAGGCAATTTGCTAGAAAGTTAGACCATACAATTGAAATCATCTCAAGAAATCCTGAAATATTTCCATCTTCTATAGAAAAAATTGACATTAGAAAAGCTGTAGTTACCAAACACAACTCTCTTTATTATAGAATCAAAGAAAATAATATTGAGTTAATTTCACTTTTTGGAAACAAACAAAATCCTGATAAGAAAAAGATTTAAATGAAAAATCACATCCTACTATTATTTACAATCATTATTACTTCATGTGCGACAAACCCATATAAAGTAAGTGAAAAATCTCATAAAGAACAGCTCAAAACTTTTAAAAAAACTATTTCTAAAAGAGACACTTTGGGTTTGGGCAATGGTATCAAATCTGAATTTATAGGTACGGTAAATTTTAATTTACGAAAACCAAACTATATTGTAATTCATCATACGGCTCAAGATTCGTTACAAGAAACCCTGAAAACATTCACTATTGTAGAACCACAAGTAAGTGCGCATTATGTAATTGCTGATGATGGCAAAGTAGTACAAATGCTAAACGATTATTTACGAGCTTGGCACGCAGGAGCTGCAACTTGGGGAAAAACAACTGATATAAATTCGGCATCCATTGGAATTGAATTGGATAATGATGGTATAGAACCCTTTTCGGAAGCGCAAATAAATAGTTTGTTGGCTCTTTTAACCAAATTAAAAAAAGACTACAATATTCCTACTCAAAATATTATTGGTCATTCTGATATTGCACCATCAAGAAAAACAGACCCTAGCGCACTTTTCCCTTGGAAAAAATTAGCAGAAAATGGTTTTGGAGTTTGGACTGACCCCATATTATTAAAAGCGCCTAAAAATTTTGATACGAATATGGCTTTGAAAGTTATTGGCTATGATACTAAAAATAGTATCTATGCCATACGTGCTTTCAAATTACATTATATTCAAACAGAAGTTGATGCGATTTTGGATGAAAAAACCATCAATAGTATTTATGATATTTATTTAAAACAATAAAAAAAAACCAGATCAAGTTGATCTGGTTTTTCAATAATGTATGTCATCTTTAGTTATCCCTGAACAACAACTGCTTTCACGACACCTTTTAAAGTCAATACTTTTGGTGTAGCATCAGCATTTGTAGTAACCGAAACTGTTTTAGTAAAAGCGCCCAAGTTAGCAGCGTTATAAGTTGCTATAACTGTTCCTGACTTACCTGCTTTGATAGGTGTTTTTGTATAATCTGTTGCAGTACAACCGCAAGAACCTTGAACATTTGTAATGATAACATCCGTTTTTCCAGTATTTTTGAATTCAAATGTAATGGCTTTGGGTTTGCTTTGAGGTATTTCGCCCACATCAATGGTTTCGCTTTTCCAAGAAATAGTAGAAATCGTTGCGAATGACATTAATCCTAATGTTAATGCTAAAAAAGAAATTTTAATAGTGTTCATAATTTTAAAGTTTAATTGATTACTAAATTGGTTTGTCAAATATTTGATACTTCAAAAGTAATACAGAAGTATTGTGCCCTTTGTTAATCAATTTCAAATGTTTGTTAACGAGTTGTTAATGCAAAAAAGTAAGCTTATTTTTGATTAATTTTGGCTACATAAGTAGTTCATAAATCGATATATAAAAAACAATTAATTGAAAATAAACAGACTTAATAGTATTATCATTCTAGGTTTTGTAGCCATTATTGGTATTCTTATTGCCCAACTTCTATGGACCAAAGAAGCTTTTACAATTGAAGATAAAAAGTTTTCTCAAAAAGCTCATATTGCGTTACTTGAAGTGGTAAAAAACTTATATGAAGGCATCAATCACGAGTTGCCAGCCGAGAATCCTATCAAAAAAATATCCAACGATTATTACATCGTAAATATTGACAATGATTTTGAACCTGAAATTTTGGAATTTTATCTCAAACGGGAATTCAAAAAAATAAATCTTAATACTGATTTTGAATATGCTATGTATAATTGCCAAAGTGACGAAATGGTATATGGCAATTATGTTTCTTTTTCAGAGAAAACTTCAAAAAAAGCTTCCGTTTATTTTCCAAAACATAAAAATCTAGTTTATTATTTTGCCATTCGTTTTCCAAGTCAAACTTCTTATTTGTTTTCCTCGCTTCGGTTTTGGTTTATACTTTCGGCGGCATTAATTTTAATTTTACTGATTTATGTATATTCTATTTATACGATTATGCAACAAAAAAAATATTCTGAATTGCAACGTGATTTTATTAATAATATGACGCACGAATTCAAAACACCTTTGTCATCGATTTTGATTGCTTCCAACTATTTGAATAAGCAAGACGTTATTTTTAAAGATGAAAAACTAGAGAAATACACTCAAATAATTATATCCCAAAGTAATAAATTGAACAATCATATCGAAAAAATCTTGAATATTGAAAAATGGGATAATACACCAATGGTTTTAGAAAAACAAAAACTAGAAATTATTCCTTTAATTGAAGATGTTATTGAAAATATAAAATTAAAATATGCTGATATTGATATAAAAATCGCAACCATTTTACCAAAAATAAGTATCGAAGCAGATGCTTTTCATTTCTCGAACTTGGTTTACAATTTAATTGATAATTCAATAAAATATTGCGAGTCTAAACCTGAAATCACTATAAAAATTTCAATAACATATACCCATTTCTTATTAGAATTTATTGATAATGGAATTGGAATTTCAGAAAAGAATTTGCCTTTTATTTTTGATAAATTTTACCGTATTTCTAATCAAAAAAGCCACGAAGTAAATGGTTTTGGATTGGGATTATATTATGTAAAAAAGGTTTGCAGCTTACACAAATGGAAAGTTTTTGTGAAAAATAATCCTGAAAAAGGAATTACAACTTCAATAAGAATATAAAAGCTTTTTTTCAAAACTATGAATAACATCAAAATTTTGTATGCCGAAGATGATGAAACATTGGCTTTTTTGACCAAAGACAATTTGGAACAAAGTGGTTATACCATTTTTCATTTTTCTGATGGAAACACTTGTTTAGAAAATTTCAAAAAAGAAAATTTTGACATTTGCATTCTCGATATTATGATGCCCAAAATGGACGGATTTGAATTGGCAACTGAAATTAGAAAACTAAATTCTGATGTCCCTATTATTTTTTTATCGGCAAAAACATTGAAAGAAGACAAACTAAAAGGATTACGCCTTGGCGCCGATGATTATCTGGTAAAACCTTTTAGCATTGAGGAATTGATTCTAAAAATTGAAATTTTCTTGAAACGCTCTAACAAGAGTTCTGTTAAAGAAAAGAATTATTACACAATTGGAAAATATTCCTTTGATTCTGAAAATTATTTAGTTTTTACTGATATTGAAAAAATAAATCTGACCCAACGAGAATCCGAACTTTTAAAACTATTTCTTGACAATAAAAATAGAGTTTTAAAAAGAGAAGAAATTTTAAAATCACTCTGGGGCGATGATGATTATTTTATGGGACGAAGTTTGGATGTCTTTATTTCTAGATTGCGCAAAATTTTAGTCCACGAAAAAGGAATTTCTATCGAAAACTTACATGGAATTGGGTTTAAATTTTTAGAGCGTTAGATATTTTCTTAAACTATTGTTTTAAGTTTTCCCTTTCAATTTTAAAATCTTTGAGCAAATCCGTAACTGAAATTTCTAGCGCAAAAGCTATTCTTAAAAGTAGATTAATTGTAATTCCTTGTTGATTTCTAAATATTCTTCTAATAGTAGTTTCATTGCATTGTGAAGCTCTTGCAAACGCAGATTTGTTGCCGTCAAATTTTTCTATAAATAATTTATAGATTCTTTGAGCAAGTTCAATCTCAATTTTTTCTAGTTGCTTTTGCATCAAACAAAGAAAAAAACAGTTGAAGCTTTTTTTATTTTATTGTTTCAGCTTATAAGCCGAAATATATTTTATATTTGCCGAATATTACTGTTAAAACAATTGCCACATTGCCAACTAAATAATACTTTCGCGCAAAACAAATACAAGTAGATTTTTGAAATGAAAATAAAAAAATATTAACGATTATAATTTTGGTAAAAATGCCATTTTTAATTGTTAGAATCGCAATATAATGTATGATTTTGTAACTGAATTAAAGCTTCGAAACGAAATTATAAGCTTTAGAAAATTATTTTTTAATTTCTTCCCAACCTTTATTGCAAAAAAAGCCTCTATACAAATAAGATATATAATGTCACCAACTGATGTTTATGAGTTTCAAAATATAATGAGAATAAAAACTATGATAATAATGGTAGTTACATTACTAACATTTAAAATAAACGCACAAAAAACCTTATCGATAGCAGAAGTTATTGATTTGACACTTAACAACTCTAACAAAATTAAAATCATTGAAAACGAGTATAAAAAAATAAATATTGAATCAAGCTTTTATCAAATTTCTTTGTTACCAAAAGTATCAGCCTCGATTTCTTTTCCATATCAAAGATCCATTTCAGAAGTTTTGCAATCAGATGGAAGTCAAAAATTTATAGAAAGAAATTTTCTAAGCCCATCAATAAATTTGAATATCTCGCAAATAGTACCTTTTACAGGAGGAAACTTTAGTGTAACAAGTTCCTTAAATAATAATTGCGATTTTAATAATAAAACATCAAACTATTCGAGCAATTGGGCAAATATATCCTACCAGCAAACCATAAACGGGTTCAATAGTTACAAATGGAACAAACAGTTAATTCCGTTAAATGAAAAAAGGGAAGCTATAAATTTTTTAAAAGAAAAAATAAAATTAAAACACGAAGTTTCAAAACAGTATGCAGAAATTTATTCCATTCAACTAAAAATACAACTGAATAGATTAAATATTGACAAAACGGAAATTTTTCTAACCGAATTAGAAGAAAAATTTAAATTCGGCAGAGTATTAAAACTAGACGTTGAACAAGCTAAAATTACATTAGAGCAGCTTAAAAGACAATTCGAAATGAATACTTTAGAACATACGTCAGGAATAAAACAATTAAAAAATACGTTAAATATCAAAAATGATGAAATGTATGTATTGGAAGCTATAGAAGAAAGTAGATATCAAATTGACAAAATAGCATTAAAAGAAGCCATTATAAAAAATAGTTTTGAGTTGGCGAAAACTATAAAATTGATAGAACTAGAGTCTACTATTGACAAAGTTAAAAAAGAAGGAGCTATTGCATTAAATTTGCAAATGGGTATGGGACTTAATTCAGCTTCAAATAATTTTGAAACTTTATACGATACTCCAGCACAAAGCCAGTTTGCAACAATAGGAGCTAAAATACCCATTTTAGATTGGGGCAAAGCAAAAAGTAGTTATGCCATAGCAAAAATAGAAAAGCAAAATATAGAGTACGAATTAGAAGACCAAGAAAAAAAAATAGTGGAGCAAATAGATGAATTGTCAAATTATCACCTATCGCTCCAAACCCAAATAAGTTCGTTGAATATGCAATATAAACTATCAAATAGTGTTGGTGAAATGTTATTTGAGCTTTTAAAACTTGGTCGTAAGACCATAGCAGAATATAAAGCGCAACTCGTAGAAAATTTTAATATAGCAATCGAACATCAAAAAACAATAAACAACCTGTATTTATTAAAACTCAAAATAGACGAAATTACATTAACCCTTTAAACTTTAAATTTATGATTAGAACAATGAAACAAACAACAAAAACAATGTCAAATTTATCTCTAGACATCGAGATTGTAAACCC
>NZ_JANOQD010000025.1:0-2331 GCF_031422135.1 Flavobacterium sp.
TTTATAACCTAATAATTCGGCTTCTTGATTAAAAATACTTGCATTTCTGTAACCTAAACCGCCACCAATTCGGGTTGTAAGTTTATTTGTCCATTTGAAAAGTGCTGATGCTCTTGGTAATAAATATAGTTTTTCGTTAAACACATAATCGGCTCTTAAACCTGTTTCTAATGAAACTTTTTCACCAACATCAAAGGTGTAATTTGCAAAACCTCCAAGAGTTTGATAATTTTCATTTCTTAAATTGACATTTTGTAAAGGCGTTTCTTTGAAATCGTCAGTATAAAAGTTTAAACCTGAAATTAAAGAGTTTTTATTTTTTTTGTACAGATACGACATTTCAGAAAACGAGGATAGTTGCTTTCCTGCAAACTTGTATTCTCCATCAATAAAGTTTGGCGTAATAAACAGACTTCTATCAAAAACATTAAACGAATTTCTAAAAGCAATTGTTTTGCTTTCTGTTAGTTTATGCTCTAATTTGGTTTGCGTTGTAATTCGGCTCACTTCGTTTTTCTCTTTGTAAAAATTGGAACTTGTTGCTGTTTGGTCTTTCAATAATTTAGTATCGCCACCTTGTCTTTTTTCGGTTGTAAAAGTACCGCCAACACTTAAATTAGTTTTTTCGGTTAGATAAAAAACTAATTTCGGATTGAAATTAAATTTTTCTAATTCTGGCATATCTGTAAATCCGTCTTTGTCAGCATCAAATGCTTTATGAGCATTTCGTTGTGCTAAAAGTGTAAAACCAATTTTTTCATACTTTTTACTGGTAAACATATTTACGTCAAACGCTCCAATATGTGAACCGTTTAGGTGCAAAATTGTTTCTTCGCTTGTTGGTTCTTTTGAAATTAAATTGATTAATCCCGAAATTGCTCCGCCACCATAAAGCGTAGATGCCGAACCTTTTATATACTCAATTTGTCGTAAATCTAAAGGTGGAATTTGCATAATGCTCAAACTTCCCGAAAATCCGCCATATAATGGAAAACCATCTTTTAACATTTGAGTATAACGCCCGTCAAGTCCTTGAATTCTGACGTTTGCGGTATTGCTTGTAGCCGAAGTTTGTTGCACTTGAATTCCTGTGCTATGCGTTAGCAAATGTGCCACTTTACTCGGATCCATTGTTGCGGCTTCGTCAATTTCTTCTGTCAAAACTTCTACACGAGTTGGGATTTTTGACAAAGTTCTGTTGTTTCTTGTTCCTTGAACAACAACTTCTTCTAATTCTTGGCTGTTGTCTTCTTGCAATAAAATGGTTTCAATTGCTTTGGTTTGGGGAAAATCAATTTCTATTTCCAAAGTTCTGTAACCAATAAAAGAAATCACAAAAAGTTGTTTTCCGTTAGGAATATTTGCGATTTCAATTTCGCCATTTACGTTGGAACTTGCACCAATTTGAGTTCCTTTAATTACAATATTTGCACCACTAATTTTTTGGTTTGTAATGCTATCTTTTACAATTGTTTTGAATGTGTTTTGACTAAAAGCAGAATTTATTCCACATAATATAGTTAGTAATAACAAATAATTTCTCATTTGAATTAAAATTTAGATTAATAAAATAATGACTTGCGATGCGTTAGCATCGTAAGTTTTTTTTTGTGCGAAGCACATTTATTAACTAATTTTTGGTGGTTTCCAAATGTTTATAGAAACATTCGATTGAAAGCAATTCTGCTTAAAAGGAATTTTCTTTGGCTCTTTAAAATTAAAATTTGTACGAAATTTAATTTGCACGATTTCTAAATTCAATGCTAAAGTTTGATTAAATGAATAATCACAATGTTTGTGAAAAGGAAGGTTTTCGTGTTCATCGTGATTTTGGTCGTGGTGCTTTTCTGAATAATGTTCCCCGACAAAATGTATAAAATTTATTTTTTCGTGATGATTATTGTGATGAAAGTAATGGGATACTAAAATAGGAAAACGCAAACATCCTTCAACTACAAACGGAATTGTTATTTGTATACAAATTAATAGTAGTATTATGTTTCTTAGACTTTTCACTTTGCAAAAGTAGGTTTTTTTTTCGGATTATCTTTTTGCTTAAGTTTTTCGTCTTTTTTGATGTTTCATTTTTCAGCGTTTCGTGTCGCTCACGGGTTTCTGCTAACGTCCCGCTGCTTCAAGATGCTTGCGGAGTTGATAGCAGAGTAGTTTTGGTTGAATGGATTTATGATAATAGCACGTAATTCCACTAAATCCGCAAGTATATTGAAACAGCTGTTGGTGGTTCGGCTTTTTGGTTATCATCTATTCAGGTTTCGTTTCTCCACCTTTGAAGTGAGAAGCATTTTTTAAATTATTCATTATGATAGTATC
>NZ_JANOQD010000026.1:0-13180 GCF_031422135.1 Flavobacterium sp.
CTTCTTCGAAAATCTGTAAAATTGAATCTGACTCTTTTTCAACTAATAGTTTATAAGTTTCATCATTTTTTAGGGTTTCTAATGCGTTTTTTAAATCTGATGCATTGTGAAAATTTCCATTAAAGTGATAGTCGCCTTTACTATCTTGATTGATAATTTGTGTGTTATTCTTTTGAAGAAGGTTTGTTAGTAAATTAGATTGTTTTACTTTATTGTTGGGTAAAATATTTTTTTCTAAAAATTTTGGAAGTTCTTTGTTTGGATACAAAATATAACTTTGTTGATCTGGTCTGTACAAAGCACTATTTCTTAAACTATTCAAAATTTCTAAGCTTTCTTTTGCACTCAAAAATCCAGAGCTAATAACAGCCACTTGACCTTCTAGCATCTCTGATAAGTGCGAAATTGCTACTTCCTCATTCTGTATAGACATTAAATTATATGCCTGATACAAATTATCCTCTCGCTGATTTGCTTTAATCGAATGATCAATAAAATCTAAACAAACTGATGTAAAGTTTTTTAGTCCTTGCATAGAATGTGTTCTTTTCTTGCCCCAAAAACCACTATTATATACTTGAAATCGATATTCTGATGCTGCTTTTCCTAGAGCATCCATTATTTTTTTTCTATCTTGATTATTGATAGGTGCATCAAGTAAAGGTTTGAATTTGATTAGATTCTCTCTAATGGCGTGATAAAACTCAACCATTTCATTAGAAATTTTAATGTTTTCTTGTGTTGATGTTTCTAGTAAATTTTGAAAAAACTTTAAGAATCGTCTCAAATAATACAGTGTGACCATAGAAACTCCGTTACCAACCAATGCATTATTAGCATCATTCCATTCTGGACGTTGTGTGTTCATCCAAATACCAGCTTCAGGAATAAAATTAGACATTTTAGACAATACAGTTGCTAGTATTTTTTCAATAAAATTGACATGATAAATTTCGTCATTATTATCTCGTAACAACGCACCATCCGCACCATTTAATTCTTTACGGGTATTAATTTTTTTATCCCATTCGTGGTTGTATTCTATAGTATCTTTTGGGTTTTGAAGAATATTTTGGTACGGTTTTATAGTATAAGGCACTGCCGCATAAACAAAACAGTCTTTTTCGAAATAAGAATGTAATTTACCAGGGCTAAATTTTTCTATAAACTCTAAAAATTTTAATAAATAAATAATTTGATGATCACCCCAATATCCAATATAAGACCAAGGATTGTCTGGTTCTATGGTTTCCCAGTCGAAACCTGATTTGGTAACTCGGTATGGATTGTATCCATCAAAAGTTGAAGCGTTTAAAAATTTAAAAATCATACCCTCAATAAATTCTGGATAAGAATAGGCTAACGCTTCCCAATTTTGGAAAATATCTCTCCAGTTTCCTTCGTAATCTAATATTTTAGATCCGTCAATTTCACTTCGCGTATTGATTGAAAATTTATTCCAAGGACGGCTAGGATCTCCGTGTCTTCTACTAAATTTGAGTGGTAAATATTCTGTACATAAACGAATTAAATCGACATCAGTTTGTTTATAAAGTAATTGTTGTAAATCAGAATATGAAAACTCTTCTTTTAGATTGCTTATAAAACTTTTGTTGATTTGAAATATATTTTTATTTGCTTTAGACAAATAAGAAATAAAATCTTTTTTTTCTATTTGATAATTATTGTCAAAAATTCCGCCACGCATACTATTGAAAAGTACATTTGAGAAGTGCCGTGTATCTTTTCTTTTATCAGCTGTAAATTGTAATCCATCGGCTGTGGCATTAAGCGCAATTAGGTTTTGTTTTCCTAATTCTACATCTTCATTTAATTTGTTTTCAAGTATTTTATCATTCAAAATATCATCATTGAGTTGAATAACTTGAGATTGATTTTGATTTACATTGGCTACAATTTTCCAGTTTTTGGAAGTATTTTTTAGTAATTCTATTTCAGATGACACAAAATAGGCTCCTTTTTCTCCTTTAATATCTTTTTCAGAATGTAGTTTTTGTTTTTTTCTGAAAGCTGAAAGTTGCATTGAAGAAAGTAAATATGTTGGATTATCGAGTCCTAAACTCCAGGCTATATTTGCTTTGAGTGCTTCGCTTGGTTCTGCTTTGTCAACAATAATAGCGCTTAAAGCAAAAATAGCTAGACCACTCTCTTCTATAATCTCGTTTCTTTTGTAGGCGTCAACAAGATTACTGGTGCTCATTTGCAAATCACTACTTACACCAAAGGGCAAAATATTCTGAATTCCATCAAGTAATACTATGGAATAATTGTTTTGAGAATTATTTGTAATTTCAGATTTTTTGATAAATCCATATTTATTACTTGAATTCCATTCGTATCTATAAGTTAATTGAAAATCATTAAGAATTTCTTCAAAAATTATTTTGTTTCCGTATACGTTTTTGTACAAATTTCTTGTAATCGAATATTCGTCATTAAATCTCTCTGAGAATGGTTCCCAAAGATGGATTTGATTTTCAAAATGGATTTGAAAAATGGATTTACTACCCGTAATGTCAGCAAATTCAGTAATTTTATCATCGGTATAATATGGGAAAAGCGCAAACTCGGCATTTTTTCTACCTGCTGTAAGTCCTCCGTTGCTAGATATAAACATCCAATGGTTTGAATCGCTTACTATACTCATAAAAAAAGGACGCATACTATCGTTATTTGCTATTTTATAGAATTGTTCTCCTTGTATAGTTACTATATCCATTGCTGTATTTTTGTTTATAATATAAATTTTACTCAATAAATGAGATTTTGATTTTGATTATTTTTAATTGAATTTATTACAAAACAAAACTTCCCGATTAGAATTATATTTGAAATAAGTTCTGAATTTGGGAATTTTGATTTTTAAATAATATTTTAAAACTGAAATTAAATTTACTTGTAAACCCTTACGTAATCTACCGTCATTGTTTGTGGCAAAGGTGTTTGCTCGGTAGGGAATCCTACAAAATTTCCTCCAACTGCAATGTTTAAAATTAAAAAAAATGGATTGTCATAAACCCACTGTCCTTTTAGTAAGACATCGCTTTTTTCGATGCATTGGTATAGGTAATCATCAACATAAAAGTCCATTTTATTGGCGTCCCATTCTACTGCAAAAACATGATAATCTACGTCATAACGGCTGTTTTTTAAAGCGTAAGAACCAGTAATTGCATTACCTCCTGAGTAACCAGGGCCATGTATAGTACCGTTGTTAATATTTGGCAGTTGACCTCTTAACTCCATAATATCAATTTCTCCACATTGTGGCCAGGCATTTGTTGTAATATTGGAACCTAGCATCCAAAAAGCAGGCCATATTCCAGGTCCATAAGGTGTTTTTAGTCGAGCTTCATAACGACCATAGGTTTGAGAAAACAAACCTTGGGTTTTTATTCTAGCAGAAGTAAAAGCTGATCCTCCAAAATTTTCCTTTTTGGCAGTAATTACCAAATTACCATTCCCGTCCATAGCCACATTTTCTGGTCGATTGGTATAATACTCCAATTCTTGGTTTCCCCAACCACCGTTTCCTGTTCCTATATCATAAGTCCATTTAGTTGCGTCTGGTGATTCTCCCGTGGCGCCGTTAAACTCATCATTCCATGTTAATTGCCAATTTCGTTCATCAACTTTTTGTTTGTCGTCAGAATTACAACCAGACAACGAAAATAAAAGGATTGAAAGCAAACTAAATTTTTGCAGATTACATATATTGTTTTTTGAAAAATATTTCATACTATTATTTTTATAAATTAATTACGGAAGTAAATATTGTCTAAATAAATATCGCCATTACCATCAAATTTTAATTGAATTACATCACTCATATTTACTGGCGCAAATGCAGATAATGGAATATCTATACTTCGCCAACCTCCTACTCCTGAAGAAGGAACGGTTAATGTAAATGGTCTTTCTACAGGTCCTGTGCTTATGAGATACACTTTTAAACTAGTTGAATTAGCTGTATAATAATCTAAATGCAAAAAGTTTTTTGTTGACACGTTTTGGCTACTTCCGATTTGTAATCCTTGGTAATTAAGTCCTGCATATTTAAGTGTATTATTTCCTGCAACTGGTACTTGTGTAGTAATTGTTGCTTGTCCCCAGTTTGGATTTAAATTAGATCCTGCAACATTGGTGTAAGCATCGCTAAAAATTGAAGTGACATTTGCTGCTGGAACTGAAGGTGTTGGTGCAGCTGTAGTTGGCACTGCTGGAATTATACTACCGTCGTTGTAGAAATAAATATTATCAGCGTAAAAAGTAGAAATATTTGCATTTGTAGTACTCAATATTATTTGAGCCAAGTTAATTTTTCTTGTTAAACCAGCTAAACTTGATAAAGGTATGTCTAAACTTATCCAATTTTGAGAAACTAAAGTAGGTGTAAAATAAGTACGAGAACCTGTTACATCATTTCCTCCGCCAAAAGCAGCATCTGGTCCCCAGTCGTTTACTTCAATTTTAAAACTAGTGCCTGCTGGTAATGGTGTTGCTCTTGGAATAAATATATCTAAATGCAAGTGCGACATTAAAGTGGCATTAATTGTAGGTGCACTAAACTGTATTCCTACAAAATTAAAATTTGTATAGTTTAAAACATTGTCAGTACCTACGGTAAAATCAGCTGATTGTGTAGTTTGAAAAGGCGCATAATATCCGTTATAGTAATCAACTGGAACATTAGGATATGTTTCGCTAAAAATTGAAATAACACTAGCTGCACTTCTTGTTGGTGTTGGAGCATTTATGAATGCACCCGAAGAATTTATTGTTAATGAGCCTATTGCTAAAGAGCCTCCTAATTTTGCAGTGATTTTAGTAGTTCCTGAGCCAATTATTGATATTTTACCCAGATCATCGACTGTCGCTACTGATGTATCTGAAGATGTGAACACAAAATAGGCTGGAGTTACTGCTACTTGCTGATTAATTCCATTAGGTAAATTGAAAATTGAAGTCAAAGCATCGACTGTTTTTGAAACTCCTATGAATGAGGTCTCCACTTTATCTACTCCGTTAAAAATAGAGCCTTTGCCATGGGCGACAGTACCTAATTTTTCGAATTTCACATCATCTATCCAAAATGTATAACCAAGGCCACCTTCGGGTCCTTCCGATATAAAAAACATTCCTTTTTCTGCTTTTAATTTTGAAGCATCTGAAATCGGAATAATATATTTTTTCCAAGCTGTACTTATGGTTAATCCAGAAATTGAAGCTTGATATTTATTGGCTCCAAAGTCATTTCCAAAACCAACTACATCAATTGTTGCAGCTTTAGACGATCTTGCCCAAAAAGTTAAAGCATCATAACCTGACAAGTCTCTACCAACAGAGGTAAAGAAGGAACCACCAGCATAAGCTCCACTGGGATCGTTTACATTGGGCACATCAAAACGCATAGAGGCGCTAGAACTACTATAAGTTTCCTTATTATCTACTTGAAAAGCTGAGGGTACTGCGCCACCAAAAGATGCATAGTTTAATCCAGGACTAAATCCGTCGATAAAAACCTCTGGATTAATTGGAAAGCTTGCTTCTTCTAGTTCATTTAGCTCTTTTTCACATCCTGAAAAGAACATTACAATCATCAATAGCGATGTAGATTTTACAAAATTAAAATTTGATTTCATAATATTTATATTTTCTTAATTTCCAATATTTATAAGAACATAGGTTCTGATTTCCCACTCTTGACCGTTTGAAAAACCTATTGCATTTGGATTAGGAACAAAATTACCTGTTCCATCTAACATTTGAGTAGGATTGTATCTTGGGGAATATTTGTCTAATGAACGCCATGCTCCACGAACACCTATGCGTGTATTTGGTAATATAAACCAATCAGGTTTCCCTATTTGTGTTGAAATATCTGCCATTAATTGTACTGGAAAAGTTAGGTTAAAATCTCGGTGGTAATCATAAGGTCCCCAATCGTTTATTTTGAAAAAAGTGCTTAACTTGATTTTATTATAAATCATACGCATATCAATACCAATTCGATTAATGGTTCTGCCATCACTTCCATTTGCTTGACCTTCACCACCATACATATTTACAATAAAGCTAAAATCTCTATTGAATTTTGATACTATACGAGTATTAATTTCATACAAATTTTTGGCAGGAGCTGCACCTGGAAAGGCAAAAGTAGTTCTTCCATTTGGGAAAATTCCAATGGCAGCATCTTGTGTAGTTGGTAAACGACGGTAAACTATACCAGCGCTAAGAGAAAATTTAGAATCTTCTGTTCGATCATTATCCCAATCATACATCCACGTACCAGGAGTTGGATCGTAAGTAAGTAATAATTCTCCTGCAACTTGTTCTCTATTGCCTCTAACAACAAAAGGGTCATCAAGAATATTTCTAGGTCTTCCGGGAGCTGGAACATTTGTTGTCATTGGTCCCTCAATTGGTTTTTGCCACAAGAAGTTAGGTGCAATTTGTAATTTACCAACAGTATAGGTAAATCCACTTAAAAAGTTGTATTGATTTCCACTACCGCTATCTTTTAAATGCCATCCTGTAAATGTTTTGGTATAATCGGCTCCACCGTTTGCAACTAATCCCATAATGGCAGATTGTCCATACCAATTAAATGTTCCACCTAGGTAAGTAAATTTAATTTTTCCTCCCCAATTGTCTTTAGATTCTATTTGATTTTGATATACTTTGTAATTTCCCTCTTCGCCTCTTGATACTTGATAATCTCTTCCATTCAATGGTTGACCTCCCCAGATACCTCCTAAATCAATTCCAAAATTACCAATTTTTCTATTCATATGTAAAGTCAACCTTCTAGTTTTGGGTTGTGGAATTGCAAATGAACTTTGAGTAAGGCTTTGTTGTGCTATATCTTCGTGAAAAATACCTGTTAAATCAAATTTTCCAATTTTTTTAGAATATTTAAGTAATAAAGCTGGATTAGCTCCCCACCAAAGTTGTGGTCCAAAGGCTAGTTTTAAACCTTTGAATAGTTTTTTTCCTTCAACTTCAAACCCAAAAGGTGCTGCACCATTATAAACATCAATTTGTGGACCATAATTAGCTTCTGGATATAAACCGAAGAAATCGCCTTCGTAACCCCAATGATAATGACCCGTTCTATAAAATCCATTTAAATCAAATAATTTATGGTTCCATTTATAACTGGCTTTGTAAACTTGAACTCTGTTGTTTGAGTCTAATGTTAGGTTGCCGTTATTGCTATTTACAGCTATTGGTAGTCCACGATTTTCATAAAATATTTGATCAATAGGATTTTTGGCTACGTTTCCTAAAATATTAAATTCAACATTTATAGATGAATTTGCTGATGGATTGCCTTCTACACCTATGAAATAGGATTGCATGTGATCAAAACCTAATTGGTTTGGATATGTGGTATTGTTTACAACCTCCTTTTTAGGTGTTGTAATTAAACTCCCGCCTGTATTGAATGTTGTAAATTCAGCTGATAGTCTGCTAAATCTAATTTTATCTCCTTTTTTACTGTCTAAAGCCGCCTTGTCTCCTCTAGCTTTTAGTGTTGCATCCATTTGTTGAATTCTATCAAAATGGTTTTTTATAGAACTCAATGTAGTTTCCGATGCGTACGGATTGAGTTGGTGAGCTTCTTTTAGAATATAATACGCAGAACGTGGATACAATTGGTACAAGCCTTTTGAATTACTTGGTCCTTTTGCACAAATCCCAAACCATTCTTCGTTCATATTATTTTCGCCTTCTTCATAATCTTTTTGATAACCGCCATTAGACCAAGAAGCTGCATTATCGTGGACATCTAAATTAACAGTTTGACCCGTTTTCCACCAACCATCACTAAATTGAAAAGTGAAACCTCCTAATGAATTTCCAGCTTTACCTAGACCAGCGGCATTCTCATAAATTTCTCTCCAATTGTTTTTTAAATAATAGGATTGTGATTTTTGATCTTCTTCGTTAGAGATCACATTAAAAGCATCAGAACCAAATTCTGTAAATAGAACAGGTTTTCCAGTTTCTTTTTTTACTTTTTCAAAAAAATCTCCAAATGATACACCACGATAAACATTAGATCCTAATATGTCAATATCTTTACATTCCTCGGCGATGATGTCTAAGAACAATAAGTCTCCGTTGCAAATTGCAATTGGATGTGAAGTATCAATTGCTTTCATAGCCACAACCGCTTCATTGAATAATTTATACATATAACGAGCACGTTTAGTCGATACTCTATCTTCTACAGGAATATTTTCTGTTGCTGCACCATCCCAAAATAGTCCATAATTATTTTCATTTCCTAATAGGAATAAAAGCAATCCTTTGGTATCCTTATAGTCTTTTATCATTTGTGTAACTTCATTCAAAAGTACTTCACGAGTAGCATCGTCAGAATATTCAGTATTAGCAACCCAAGTACCCTTTAAAGTTAATCCATAACGACCAAAAGTGTGGTTAAGCATAGTGTAAATTCCATAATTGGCATAAATATATTCTATCCATTTTTTAGGTATATCCGAATACACTCTTATGGTATTTACCCCCATATTTTTTAGCAAAGACATTTCGTCTTCTAAAGCTTCTTTAATAATATTGTCTGGTTGTTTCCACAAACTATAAGAAAAATTATTTCCAATAGGACAATAATCCCAGTTCATACCATTAATCATAAAATCATTTCCATTGACTTTAAGTTTAAATCCTGAATCAGACTTATCTATTATTACCTTATCCGATTGGGAATAAATAGCAGAAGAACAAAACCAGAAGGTTAGTAAAAAAAAGATTTTTTTCATAGGACGTACTTATTTAGATATTTGGTAAAAAATTGTAATAAAAAATTAATAAAATGTATTTTTATCTCTATTTAATTGATAGAAAGTTAAAAGTATTAGTAAATAATGATTTAATCAATATATAAACCTCAACAAAAAACATACACAGAAGTATTTTTTTGCTATTTATCAAATTACATCATAGTTAACAGTAATTTAATGTTGAAAATTCAATCTAGACACCTATAAAAAACAAATTGTAAACAGTTTTTGTTGTGGTGATGTATAGTTAAAATATAAAATTGATGTATATGTTATATTGAAAGTATATACTCAACAAGTCCTTTCTCGTGTTGTAATTCCATTTTTTTACGCAAACGATATCGTTTTATTTCAATACTCCGAACCGATATGTTTAATAACGGTGCTATTTCTTTAGATGAAAGGTTTAATCTTAAGTAAGCACAAAGTCGTAAATCATTTGGTGTAAGTAATGGATGTGCTAATTTTACTTTCTTCAGAAAGTCTTTATCGGCTATGTCAAATGCTTCTTTAAAAACATTCCAGGTATTATCATCGGATATATTTTTATTAATTGTAGTTATTACGGATTTGATGCTTCTTGAACTTGCTTCGTCTGAAGTTTTGTTTAAGTCTTCTTTTATTAATGAAAGTAATTCGTCTTTTTTGATTAAACTCATTGTAGAAACTGCTAATTCTCTATTTTTTGTATCTACATCCAATGATAATTGTTCGTTTTTCAATTTCATTAATTGCTGTTCATTTTCTAATTCTTTTATTTCTAGTAATAAATTGTTTTCTTCAATTAATTTTTGTTCTTGTTTCAAATAATAATTCTCATACGTTTTATTAATAAAATAGGCTAAAACAAATATCAATACAAAATAAAAAATCAATAACAAATTTGTTAAATACCAAGGTTTTGATATTACAAAAGAATAAATAGCAATGTTTTCAGGTTGAGAATTTGCTACTCTTGCTCGTACTTTAAATACATAATTACCTGGTGGCAAATTTTTAAAATTAACCGATGGTTTTGAACTCCATTCACTCCATTTCTCTTGAAAACCTTCTAAAAAATATTGGTATTCAGCATTTATGAATTTATCATATTCAGGCACAGTGTAGCTTAAAGTAATATTATTTTCTTTGTAATTAAAATTTCCTTCTCCAGAAATAGGATGATTAAATATTTTTCCCTCTAATTTACTGTTGCTTATATTTGTTATGGATACTTTATAGTTTTTAAAGCTTAAATCATTAATGTTAATTGTATAATATCCGTTTGATGTTCCAACTAGATAAATTGATTTTGAAAGTTGTGTTATATTTTCAAAACCCAAAAGTGAGTTTGTTAATGAGGCAGGAATTGGAATTGTATTTTGTTTGAGCTGTGTGCTTAGTTTGCTTAGTGAAAAATAGTTAATATAATTTTTTGAAAATAACCAAATTTTATTCGATTCATCTACAATTATTTTTCCAGAAGTATATTCATCTTTTTCAAAAACCGAACTTAAAACTGTGTCTTTACTAAACTTTTGTGTTTTAGAATTTAGCTTAAAAACTCCTTTTTTAAAGGCGTAGTAAATTTCATTATTATATTTTACTAAGCTTGAATTTTTTCCTTTTGAGGGATTTTCATAAGTATTTATTTTTAAAACTTTTTCTAGATTTGAATTAACGTTTAGCCTAAAAACGCCTTTATATTCGTGACTTACATAGATATTATTAGCATCTAAAATTTCTAAATACCTAGAAGATGAATTAAACCCATTGATTTTATTTTTAAAAGTCCATTGATTATTAACTTTTTGTAAAACGGAAAGACCATAATAATTTCCCTGTAGCAATATGTTTTTTTGATTTGGTATTTTGGTGAATTTCCAAGTTCCAGATTGTGAAAAAATATTTTTTGCTGTTTCATTTTCAATTACAAAAGTTCCAGAGTCGTGACCGCAAAAAAGCGTTCCTTCATATTCAAATAGTGACCATACTTGTCCTTTTGTACCATTTACTAATTTAAAATCGGCACTACTATTAATATTTTTACAAAACAATCCTTGATTTGTACCAAAATACAGCTTACCATTATGAAGTATTGAACTGTATATAGTTCCCAAAATACCCGCATTGTCTGAATGACTTCTTATAGGCGATTGCAGATTGATACAATTAATCCCATTATCCAAACCAACCCAAAGATTTTTATCTAAATCTTCAAATAAAGATAAAGCTGTATTGTTACTAAGCCCTTTATTCTGATCAATATGGTACCTAGTATTGCCCAATTGGTCTAGAATAAAAATTCCTTTTGAAACAGATCCAACTGCAAAACTCCCATCAGAAAGAAGTTGACTACTATAAATACTACTTGATTCTAATTGAGCATCAGATTTGGTTACAAACTTTGACAAATTAGAATCCTTAAATTTATAAAAACCTTTTAATTGAGTATGAATTAGCAAGCCATCATCTTTCGAATAAATTGCGGCTATTTTGTCTTTTTGTAGAATGATATTATTCGAAATAATTTTACTTTTACCATTCTCAATTTCATACAATCCTTCTTCTAATACTTGGTAATATATCGAATTATTAGTTTTAAATATTTTTGTGATATTGTGTTTCGGCGTAATAATTTTAATCTCTGAAGTTTTTGTGTCATAAATGTAAATTCTACTTAGAGATTGAAATATTATCCATTGATCATAGTTTATAATATTCCAAAATTGTTCATCATCAAGTATTCTATTCTTAACTGAATTGGATAATGAAAAGTATTTAAGTTGCCCCGTGGATTGTCTTTTCCAATATCCAAAGTTCATATAGCAACCTGTGTATATTTTATCCCCAACTACTTTTACGGATCGGATAATAGTTTCATTTGGCGAAGGATTCAATGTCCAATTTGATCCATTATATTCAAGTAAACCATCATTATTAGCAAAATAAACATACTTATTTGCATCTTGAGAAATCATCCAATTTTGATTTCCAGCAGCATAAACGGTGGAAGTATATTTTACAATAGGTGGTAAATCTTGAGAGAATCCCAAAATTCCAGTAAATAATAAAACAAGTAAATTTAATTTTGATAGTTGAATTGGAAACATTGTAGCTTTTTACTTAAAATATTAAAGGTATAAATAAATCCTTTACTATTTTAAAAAAATAAAAACAAAAAAGCACGTCTTTTAAAACGTGCTTTCAATTTAAAAAACTAAAAAAACTTATTCTTTAATAATTCTAGAAGTAGATACATTACCGTCGATAGTAACTTTTACAATATAAACTCCAACTTGAAGAGTAGAGATATCTAGAGTAACCAATTGATTATTTGGAGTTTTAGAGAATACTTCTTGTCCTAATAAATTGTGGATAGAAACTTTTTCAACCACTTTATCAGCATCTATTGTAAAGTTTGTAGTCGCAGGATTTGGATACATTTTTATATTTGAAGCTTCAAATTTAGCTGTTGATAATGTATTATTTTTACTAAAATATACATTGTCATAATATAAATTCCCATTTCCTTCAAATTTAAGTTGAGTAACAGGGTTTCCATTCCAAACCGCACCACCTAAACCAGGGTAAGTAGCGAAAAATGAAAGTGGGATAAAAACGCTTTTCCAAACACCTCTTTCCAATGTTTCATTTCCTCCTGTCAAACTAATTGTATATCTTGGTTCTTGTGGAGAACCGCAACAAGGTACTTGTGGATCAAGAACAAAAAATTGAATTTGGCTTGATGTAGTAGCATAATAATCTAGATGTACATAATTATATCTTGGCAAACCTGCATCTAAAACACTTAAATCAATAGCAGAAAATGCTGGACCGTAATAACTTAAATTTGTAAGTTTAGCAGTCATATTACCATTGCCTTGAATATCGACTTGTGTATTGGGCCCACCACCAGTAAAATCTTGAAAAACAAATCCCGAAACTGTGTTTGTAGAATAGGTATTACTGTATACTGAAAGTACTTCGCTTTCTGGAATTAATGGAACTGGGGCTGATACTATTGGGTCTAAAATACAAGCTGAACAACTACCACCGCAATCAACACCAGTCTCTGTTCCATTTTGAATTCCATCGGTACAGGTTGGCACTGGAGGATTAGTTAATTTTTCAGCATTGAAACGAATATTATCAATATAAATAGTACTATTAGCTGCACGATCGGGATTACCCTGAGTCCAATCTACAAAAACCACAAAAGCTGCAATATTAGTTTCTAACGTTGGTGGTATAGCTGGAAGAGTCCAGCTAAGTGTTTGCCATTGATCTACAACAGTATTGCCAACATTTTGATTGACTATTTGAAATGTACTAGCACCAGTGTTTGTAATCATTTGTATTCCAAC
>NZ_JANOQD010000027.1:0-21512 GCF_031422135.1 Flavobacterium sp.
TTTTAATCAGATATTTAGTCTTTTTTTTAAATTATAGACATACGGTTTTATTTTCTCTACTAGGAACACGATGGACTTAAAACTGTCTGGACAAAAATCAAAAATTATTGCTTTTTCCTTTTTGAAATCGATTTCTTTTTGATTTTTACAATCTTATCCTTCTTTACATAATCGCCTGAAGCAGTGATTTGTACAATTTGAACAATTACATCTATTGCTTTTTGCATACTTTCAACTGGAACATACTCGTATTTTCCGTGAAAATTATGTCCACCCGCAAAAATATTTGGGCAAGGCAAGCCTTTATAGGACAATTGACAACCATCGGTTCCACCACGAATGGGTTTTATTAAGGGTTTAATACCTAAATTTCTCATCGCTTTTTCGGCAATATCCACAATATGCATTACAGGAACTACCTTTTCTTTCATATTATAATACTGATCTTTTATTTCTGTAATTACAATATCGGAACCGAATTGTTTTGCATATTTGGCATTCATTTTTAGAGTAATCGAATGAATAAAATCTTTACGCTTTTTAAATTTTTTGGCATCGTGATCACGAATAATCAATTCCAAATGCGATTCTTCAATACTACCTGAAAGTTGTGTTACGTGATAAAAACCTTCGTAGCCTTTGGTCTCCTGAGGAATTTCTCCTTTTGGCAAAGTATTAATAAAATCGTTTGCCAGTAACATCGAGTTTATCATTTTGCCTTTAGCATAACCTGGATGCACGCTTTTTCCTTTGAAAGTAATTTTAGCTCCTGCAGCATTAAAATTTTCGTACTCCAACTCCCCTATTTGGCTTCCGTCCATAGTATATGCCCACTCGCAACCAAATTTTTCCACATCAAAATGATGTGCACCACGTCCTATTTCTTCATCGGGTGTAAACCCAACTCTAATTTTTCCGTGTTTTATATCAGGGTTTTTAACCAAAAATTCCATTGCAGTAACTATTTCAGTAAGACCCGCTTTATCATCAGCCCCTAATAAAGTTGTGCCATCGGTAGTAATTATTGTTTGTCCTTTATACAGCAATAAATCACTAAAATATTTTGGCGAAAGCACAATATTTTGAGCTGCATTTAACAAAATATCTTTCCCATCGTAGTTTGAAATAATTTGTGGTTTCACATCTTTGCCCGTAAAATCAGGTGTGGTGTCATAATGAGATACAAAACCTATTGTTGGAACATCGTGAGTAACATTACTGGCTAATGTAGCCATAACGTATCCATTCTTGTCTATAGAAATTTCGGTTAAGCCTATAGCTTTTAATTCTTTGACCAATAGGTTTGCAAGAACCAATTGTTTTTTGGTACTTGGCGTAGTAGCTGAATTTGGATCCGATTCGGTATCAATAGTTACATAACTAATAAAACGGTCAATAATGTGTTGCATAATTTTATAATTTTTACAAATATAGTAATTCGATTTATTTCTAATTTTTTTTGGAGCTATTTCCTTCTGTCCGCTGTATCTTTTCTTGCTTAAAGGAAGCAAGAAAAGGATGCCGCTTCCATAAGGGCTAAAAAAGAAGCCTGCATCAATATTTATTATAAAACAATTCTTTATTTTTGCCAAACAACAACACAATTATGTATAAATTACTGCTTCGCCCATTACTTTTCTGTTTTGATCCTGAAAAAGTACATTATTTTACGTTTTCAGTTATTCGAATTTTATTTAAAATTCCAGGTTTCAAAATAATTTTTAAAACGCTTTACGAAGTAAACGATAAACGATTAGAAACAGAAGTATTTGGTCTAAAATTCAAAAATCCTGTCGGATTAGCAGCTGGTTTCGACAAAGATGCAAAACTATACAAGGAGCTTTCACATTTTGGTTTCGGTTTTATTGAAATAGGAACCTTGACACCAAAACCACAAGAAGGCAATCCTAAAAAGAGATTGTTTCGATTGTTAGACGATTCAGCTATTATAAATCGAATGGGTTTTAATAATGGCGGCGTTCTAGAGGCTGTTGAGCGACTAAAAAGGAATAACGGCGTTTTAATTGGTGGAAACATTGGAAAAAACAAAAACACTCCAAACGAAGACGCTACTTCTGACTATGAAATATGTTTCGAAGCTTTGTACGATTATGTCGATTATTTTGTTGTAAATGTTAGTTCGCCTAACACGCCTAATCTTAGAGAACTGCAAGAAAAAGAACCTCTAACAAAGCTTTTGCAAGTTTTACAAGATACAAATTCAAAGAAACCAATTGCAAAACCAATTCTACTCAAAATTGCTCCAGATTTAACCAACGAACAACTTCTTGACATTATTGATATTGTAAAACAAACTAAAATAGCAGGAATCATAGCAACAAATACAACTATTTCACGAGAAGGATTACAATCAGTAAACAAAATAGAGATGGGCGGATTGTCCGGTAAACCCTTAACTAATCGTTCCACGGAAGTGATTCGGTTTTTATCTGAAAAAAGCAACAAAGCCTTTCCTATCATAGGAGTTGGTGGCATTCACACCGCCGAAGATGCTATTGAAAAACTTGAAGCTGGAGCAAGTTTGGTACAATTGTACACAGGATTTATATACGAAGGACCAGCTTTGGTAAAAGCAATAAATAAAAGAATCCTCGAAAAAAAATTACGTTAAAAACTGCACCAAAAGTCCAATTAATAGTGCTATTCCAAAACTCAAAAGCGTTCCAATTAGCACATATTCGGTTAACTTTCTATCTGTAGCTTCTTTTAAATCGCCAAATCTAAAAATTGATTTGGCAGCTAACAAAAACCCTATGGCTTCAAAATGCGAGGTTATCAAAAAACAAAAAATCAACAACCGCTCTAATATGCCAATATAATTTCCTGCATTTTGTAGAGAGGTGTTTTCTCCAGACGCATTTTCGGGTGTCCAAACAGAAATAGCATTCTTAATAATTATGGAAGCTGGTTTCGTTAGAAATAAAATAGCAGTTATTACAATCCAAAAACCGTTAGTAAATACCTCAAAATCAATAGTCAAATTTTTATAAACGCTTACTATCAAAACAATTACAATACTGTGCAAAACTTGGTCAACAACAAACCACATTCTTTTGGTGCTTGTTTTTTGAAAATATAATTTCAAAAAATCAATAGCACCGTGTGACAATGCTAACAGCAAGGCATACCAGCCAAATGCAATTTCAAAAACTAAAATCCAAGCCAACAAACCGTGCAAGATAGTGTGAATGTACAAGTAAATACTTTTGTGTTTTTTGATTTCTTTGTCTAAAACCCAAGAAGTAGGTTGCAAAATAAAATCGCCTAGTAAGTGTGCCAAAAGTAGTTTTACAAAAACAATCATTCGTTTAAATTTTTTACTTTTTGACGAAAGTAATTTTCTGTTTCCATCATTAGATCAAACTGTGCTCGTTTACGTCTTCGGCTTACAGCTGCTTGATTTATTCCTAATTTAACACCAATTTCTTCCTGCGACAACAACTTGTTTGCCATAGCAATTTGAACAAATTCTGCCGATTGCACCAACCAATTATCCATAAAAGTAAGACACAATCGCAATATCAAATTCATTTCGGTATCAAAATCGACATTGCCAGAATGAACTGCTAAATTTACTTTTTGCTTTTTTAAAGTTTCAAAAACTTCCCCAGAACGCACAAAAGCAGTACCATTACTTTCGGATATTTTTTTGGATTTATACGTTTTATCACCAAAACCAATACTCATTCTAGCATCAAGATGTAAGGTTTTAAAATACGCTTTTATTTGCAAAGCAATGGCTAAAGCGTTTTCTGGATTTTTAACTTCTAACTGAAATTGATCTCCACGATAAATCTCCCAATCAACGGGATTTTTTCCCCAAGCATTAAGAATTAGCTTCAAACCGCTAATCCAAATTTCCGTTGGAAGCTTTCTTGAATTGACAATATCACCTGTTATTACACTAATCATATCTCAAAAGTAAGCAAAAAATAGTTAAAAAATCATTTTTATTTAATATTATTACCTAAATGTGTAATATTTATAATTATTACCTAAATATGTAATATTAATAATTATTACCTAAATATGTAATAATTGTAATTATTACATAAATACGTAATATTTTATTACAAATAGAATATGATAGTTTTAAAAAAGGTAGTAACTTAGCAACTCGAAAAGTCCAATAATTTGAACGAAACTATAAAAATAATCGAATGTCCGCGGGATGCTATGCAAGGCATCAAAACCTTTATTCCTACTAAACAAAAAGTGCAATACATCCAGTCGCTTCTTAGAGTTGGTTTTGATACCATTGATTTTGGTAGCTTCGTTTCTCCCAAAGCCATTCCGCAAATGCAGGATACAGCACTGGTTTTAGAACAACTTGATTTATCCCAAACTACAAGCAAATTACTAGCAATTATTGCCAACACGCAAGGAGCAGCATTAGCTTCAGTACACAACGAAATTCAATATTTAGGTTTTCCTTTTTCGATTTCAGAGAATTTCCAAATGCGAAATACACACAAAACCATTGCCGAAAGTTTAATCACATTACAAGAAATCCTAGAAATTGCTTATAAGACCAATAAAGAAGTGGTAACCTATATATCTATGGGATTCGGTAATCCATATGGCGATCCTTGGAATGTAGAAATCGTGGGCGAATGGACCGAAAAGTTAGCTGCAATGGGTGTGAAAATTTTATCCCTTTCAGACACTATAGGAAGCTCGACACCCGAAGTAATCGATTATCTTTTTAAAAATTTAATTACAAAGTACCCAAATATCGAATTTGGAGCACACTTGCACACCACACCTGAGAAATGGTTTGAAAAAATCGATGCTGCATACAAAGCGGGTTGCCTTCGTTTTGATGGAGCCATTCAAGGTTTTGGAGGCTGTCCAATGGCAACCGATAATCTAACTGGGAATATGCCAACGGAGAAACTACTCTCCTATTTTACGGCGCAAAAAGCAAACACAAATACCAGTCCTATGAGTTTTGAAAGTGCTTACAATGAGGCTTCAAAAATATTTAAGATCTTTCATTGATAGGGTAACTTAAATTTACTGTAATAAACACACGGTTTGTCATTTCGACGAAGGAAAAATCTAATAATCTGGATGAGATTTCTCCTTCGTCGAAATGACAATACTATCAATATAAATTGGTGTAAGTTTGTTTTAGTCTTTAATCTATACTTTAGTATTTTCTGTTTTGTTTTGCAAAAAATAATTTGCCATTAATTTTTCTATCAGTTCCTCTTTAGTCAAATGATGAAAAACGGTTTTTATTTTGTCTTTCAATTCTATAGCGATTTCGTGATTGGGTTTGGTTTTAAAAATTTGTTTTGCCCATAAGTAGGCATTATTATCTTCTATACTTGAGGCACTTGGTTTTTTAAATTTTGAGAATTTGATACCTAATGCGGCTTCAAATTCAGCAATTTCTTGAACTTCTTCTTGTTGCAAAATAGTTAACGAAAAACCTTCGGCTCCAGCTCTTGCTGTACGTCCACTTCGATGCACATAGGTTTCGTGAACGTCTGGCAAATGATAATTGACTACATAAGAGATTTCCTTAACATCGATTCCACGCGCAGCTAAATCAGTTGCTACTAGAATATTAATATGTCCAGCTCGAAACTGATCCATTATTCGGTCCCGAATAGGTTGTGTCAAACTTCCGTGAATGGCTCCTGAAGAAAATCTATTTATGGCTAAATTCTTTGCTAACTTGTTAACCGCTGCTTTGGTTTTACAAAAAATAATGCCTCGTTGTCCTTCTTTTGAAGAAAGAAAATGCATTAGTACTTCTAATTTTTCAATAGGATTTACAACAATATATTGGTGATTTATACCTGCATTTCCAACAATTTCCATACTAGCGCTTACTTGTGTCACTTTTTTGGACATATAGTTTTGCACTAGCTGTTTGACCGTTCCTGGCATTGTAGCCGAAAACAACCACGTTTTTCGGTTTTTTGGTAATTGTGAAACAATTTCTTCTAATCCTTCTTTCAAAGCGGTTGCCATTTCATCAGCTTCATCAAGAATCAAATAGTTGGTTTCTTTGATATTTATAGCACCTCGTTTGATTAAATCGATTAACCTACCAGGTGTTGCTACAAGAATATGTGTGGTTTGCTGCACTCTTTCTATTTGTGGTTTTATAGGTATGCCACCACAAACGGAGGCTATTGAAACTTCTGGCAAATGTTTAGCAAAGCTTTCTAAATTATTGAAAATTTGATTGCCTAGTTCCCGTGTTGGAACAAGAATAACGGCTTGTATTTTTGAATTAGTCGTGTCAATTAATTGCAATAATGGTAATCCAAAAGCGGCTGTTTTTCCTGTTCCTGTTTTTGCCAATCCAATAAAATCGTCTTGGCTTGTAAGTAAAACTGGAATTGATTTTTGTTGAATTTCGGTTGGAATTTCAATTTTTAAATCAGAAAGTGCTTTTAAAATGGCTTTGTTGATTCCTAAATGGGCAAATTGTGTTGACATACTATTTTTTTAAACCTTACGGTATTTAGAACTATTCCTATTTGGAATAGGATTTTAATACGACTGAAATGCACTAGCCCAGATAGCAGTGAAAATCCTTTTCTTTTTTTTCTTTAAAAAAAGAAAAGATTGAAACGTATAGCTGGAAATAGCTCCTAATCTTCTTCTGCAAATATTTTTTCTCTGTATTTTTTTCCTACCAAAAGTAGCAATTTAACTTTGTAATCTTCGACCAACCATTCACGATAGTTTTTACTACATTGACTCAAACATTTTGTGTAGCGTTTCATTCGACATTCGATATCGTCTTGCAATTCTTTAGATAAATTTTTAGCTTGAATTAGCTCTTCGGTATTGTCAACACACATTGCAGCGTGCTGATCGAGTGATTTTTCGAGTACAACTTTGGAACGCAAATTGAGAGATATGGCGAGTTTGTGTTCTGCATCAACATCGAATGTTACGATATCGGTTTTGCTGAATTTAGCACGTAGTTCGGGTGGCATTTGGTATTTGAAATACAATTCGATTTCGGCATCTTCACGAAGATTATCAAGGTAATATTCAGGCGATTTGAATATGTGTTGCCAATCGACTGGTTCGCTCCAAAGCCCAAAACGTGCAGCATTGTTACCCAAATCGATGATGGTAAACTCATTTTTATAAGGTAATTTTCGAGAACCACGACCTATCATTTGGTAATATAAAGTAAGTGATTTTGTAGCACGATTGATGATAATAGTTTCTACAGTAGGTTCGTCAAACCCTGTGGTTAAGATGCCTACCGAAGTTAAAATAGCGTCTGGTGTGTGCTTGAACCAGGTTAAAATATCTTTTCGATCTTCTGCTGAGGTCGTATTATCCAAATGTTTTATAGGATAATTTGCTTCTTTAAACGTTTCATAAACGTATAATGAGGTGTTGATTCCGTTATTGAAAATTAAGGTTTTCTTTCCTTTTGATTTTTCTTCATACGAATGCAATAATTTGTTTTGCATATCGAGTTGTGAATACAATTCGTCAGATGATTTTATAGTGTAATCACCATTGATTCCAACTTTCAGACTGGATAAACCTACATCATAACTATAGGTATTTGCCTTGGCCAAAAAGCCATTTTCAATCAACTTGTTTATAGGGTCTCCAACAATAAGTTCTTTGTAGTTTTCATACATTGGAAGCTTGACATTAGAGCTTAAAGGTGTTGCTGTAACTCCAAGAATAAAGGCATTTTTGAACGAACCTAATAATTTTCGAAACGAATTGTAGTGTGCTTCATCAATAATCACTAAACCGATATTATCAATTTTTAGTTTTTCGTCGTTGAGTCTATTTTTTAAAGTTTCAACCATTGCCACAAAACACGAATACTCGTTTTGGTCTGGTAATTCCTTGATTTTAGAGTTGATGATTTTGTTTTTCACATCAAATCCTTTGAGCATTTTTGAAGTTTGCTTGCAGAGTTCAATTCGGTGTGTTAAAACCACCACTTTTTTGTCATATAATTCTAAATAACGACGCACAATTTCGGAGAAAATAACTGTTTTTCCACCACCCGTTGGCAATTGGTATAATAAATGGTAAGTGCTTTCGACATTTTCCATTTTATTGAAAATAGCATTAATGTCACGAGTTTGATAATCGTAAAGTACTTTTTTCTCTTCAACTTCTAATTCTAGGTCGCTGTAAGGCATATATTTTTTGCTTGTTTTTGCAAAAGTACGCCATAAAAAGGGTTATTTAGTTATTTATTTTTTAAAACATCAATTTTAATACAAATTAAAAATTATAAGAGATTATTTTAATATAAGTTTTCTATTTTTAAACTCAAGTTTTAAAATATATGTTCCTTTATTTAAAGAGGTTTGATTAAACAAAAAGTCCTTCAATACTTAAATATCGTTCTCCAGTATCATAACAAAAAGTCAATACTTTAGAATTGGCAGGAATTTCTTTGAGTTTTTTGGCAACGGCTGCTAAAGATGCACCAGAAGAAACTCCTATAAACATTCCTTCTTCTTTTGCTGCTCTCTGTGCATATTCAAAAGCTTCGTCTTTAGAAACTTGAATAACACCATCTAATAAATCGGTATTCAAATTTGCAGGAATAAACCCTGCACCAATTCCTTGAATAGGATGCGGAGCTGGGCTTCCTCCGCTTATTACTGGAGAAGCTTCCGGTTCTACTGCAAAAACTTTCAGATTTGGAAAATGTTGTTTTAAGATTTCGGCACAACCCGTTATATGTCCACCAGTTCCTACTCCAGTAATCAAATAATCTAATCCTTCAGGGAAATCGTTTATGATTTCTTGTGCTGTTGTTTTCTTATGAATTTCGATGTTTGAAGGGTTTTCAAATTGTAGTGGCGACCAAGTATTAGATATTTCGGCAGTCATTTCTTTTGCTTTTTCGATGGCACCTTTCATCCCTTTTTCGCGAGGTGTCAATTCGAAAGTTGCTCCATAAAGACTCATTAATCTTCTTCTTTCAACCGACATAGATTCGGGCATCACCAAGATTAATTTATATCCTTTTACAGCAGCCACCATAGCCAAACCAATTCCCGTGTTGCCAGAAGTTGCTTCAATAATTACTGAATCTTTGTTTAATAATCCTTTTTGTTCGGCATCTTCAATCATAGACAAAGCAATTCTATCCTTGATACTCGCACCAGGATTTGCTCTTTCTAATTTGATATATACATTTTGGTTTGAACCAAATAATTTATTAATTTTTACATGTGGCGTATTGCCGATAGTTTCGAGAATGTTATTGTACTTCATAATTTAAATATTGAATGAATTAATATCGTTAAATTCTTTTTGGTCTAAAACAGTATTTTTTGATGACTGCATAACAATTGAATACGGGTTGACACTTTTAGTAACGAAAGTGTTACCGCCTATTATACTATGATTTCCAATGACAGTGCTTCCGCCTAGAATAGTTGCATTGGCATAAATAACTACATTATCTTCGACAGTAGGATGCCGTTTTTTTTCTTCCATAGATTTATCAACTTGTAAAGCTCCTAACGTTACGCCTTGATAAATACATACATTTTTACCAATAATACAGGTTTCTCCTATTACAATTCCCGTTCCGTGATCAATCACAAAAGGAACATCGATTGTAGCATTAGGATGAATATCTATCCCTGTTTTGCTATGTGCATATTCTGAAATTATTCTAGGCAACATAGGTATATCTTGCTTCGAAATTGTATTTGCAATTCTATAAAAAGCAATTGCCAAAAATCCAGGATAGGAATTGATTATTTCAGAAATAGAATCGGCGGCAGGATCCGTATCCAAAATGGCTTGAGCATCTTTTTGAAGCGAATAATAAACATTTGAAAATTCTAAATATAATAAATCTATGATTTTAAAAATCTCCACTTCAGTCTTATTTTCTAAAATATCTTTTAAAATAGTAGTGAAATTATATTTATTTTTAAACCAAAGCAACTTAATTTCATCAATATCTAAAGGATTTTCTGGAAATAAAACAAAAAATAATTCATCAATCCAATTGAATATTTTTCTGGAATCGATTGCTCTAACCCAATTTTCCGTTTGATATTTGTGCAGTTTTTCGAAGAAAAATTCGTCTAAATTTCCCATAAAAGAATTAAAATCTGTATATACAAATGTAAAAACCTATTTTGGATTTAAGGATTAGATATTAGATAAATTATTGTTAAAAAAAATCCGATTTGAAAGTTTAATTCGGGTTCTAAAAAATTTATTGGTTCATATATAGTTTAAAACTATAGCCTTTGGTGTATTTACCTTTCACATTCTAAAAACTTAAACACAAATTTCAACCGTTCACACGAATTAATTTTGTGTGAATTCTTGAAATTTGTGTTAGACTTATCATATTTGGCAGATTTTATATGATTAAACCAAATCATTTGTAAAGTTATTATTAATTTTTTTTACAAAAAAATCCGATTTGCCTTGACAAAACGGATTTCTTTAAATAAACTAATCTTTATATTTATGCTTGTGTTCTTTTTTATATTTTTCTTTATGTTTCTTAGGTTTTTTATATTTTACAATATGCACTGAATTATATCGATAAGGATTACTTCCTTCAAAATCCAATTCGATTTGAGCGGTATTTCCTAAATTTATTCCCACAAAAATACTCGGTAAAGAAACTGAAATTTCCCAATTATTATTTTTCAAATAAATATAATTCTTTTTTTGAATATCATAATAAAAATTCTGTTCAGGAAAATATATATGTCTTGTTTTGGCTCTGTATCCGTGAGCCGGAGCCCAAGGTGGAGGACCTTGTGAAAACATTTCAGTTGGATTAAAAAAGAAAACAATTAATACTAACGTTAATATTGACTTACCTAAATTTATGTTTTTCAACTTTACTATTTTTAAAATTATAAATGTATCACTTCTCCATAAGCATCGGCAACCGCTTCCATAACTGCTTCACTCATAGTTGGGTGTGGGTGAATCGATTTTAAAATTTCGTGCCCCGTAGTTTCTAATTTTCTAGCTACAACTGCTTCGGCTATCATATCCGTAACACCAGCACCAATCATATGACAACCTAACCATTCGCCATATTTAGCATCAAAAATAACTTTTACAAAACCATCTTTCGTTCCAGCGGCCGTTGCTTTTCCAGAAGCCGAAAACGGAAATTTACCTACTTTGATTTCATATCCTTTATCCAAAGCTTGTTTTTCGGTCAAACCTACTGAAGCTATTTCTGGACTAGCATAGGTACAACCTGGAACATTCCCATAATCAATAGCGTCAACATGATGACCAGCTATTTTTTCTACACAATTTATTCCTTCTGCCGAGGCCACGTGAGCCAAGGCTTGACCTGGCGTTACATCGCCAATAGCATAATATCCTGGAATATTAGTTTGGTTATAAATATCAACCAAAATTTTATCCTTATCGGTAGCAATACCTACTTCTTCTAAACCTATATTTTCAATATTTGTTTTGATTCCAACTGCCGAAAGCACTATTTCTGCTTCAATCATTTCGATACCCTTAGCCGTTTTTACAGTAGCTTGAACAATATTTCCTATGAAATCTACTTTTTCAACAGAAGCATTGGTCATAATCTCGATACCAGCCTTTTTCAGTGATTTTTCCATTTGCTTAGAAATATCAACATCTTCTACTGGAACAATGTTTGGCATAAATTCCACAATAGTCACTTTAGTTCCCATCGAATTATAAAAACTAGCAAACTCCACTCCTATGGCTCCAGAACCTACAACAATCATCGATTTTGGTTGCGTTTTCAAAGTCATTGCTTGACGGTAACCTATTACTTTTTCGCCATCTTGAGGCAAATTTGGCAACTCACGAGAACGAGCACCGGTAGCAATAATAATATGATCGGCACTATATTCTGTTACTTTTCCGTCTTTATCAGTAACATCCACTTTTTTGCTAGGTTTTAATTTTCCAAAACCATCAATAACATCAATTTTATTTTTTTTCATCAGGAATTGAACTCCTTTGCTCATCCCATCAGCCACGCCACGAGAACGAGAAACTACGGCAGAAAAATCTTTATCAAAATCTTTTACAATAAGTCCATAATCCGAAGCGTGTTTTAAATATTCAAATACTTGAGCCGATTTCAATAAAGCTTTCGTTGGAATACAACCCCAATTCAAGCAAACACCGCCAAGGCTTTCTTTCTCGATAACTGCAACTTTAAATCCCAATTGTGAAGCTCTAATTGCAGTAACATATCCACCAGGACCGCTACCTAATACTATAATATCATATTTCATAAAAATGGTCTGTTTTTTTAACGAAAACAAAAGTAAGTATTATTTTTTAGTTAATAATAAGGAATTTATTTTTTTGGGCGTTTTAACCCGCTGTTCGCTATATCTTTTACTTTTTAAAGAAAAAAGCAAAAGGATATCGCTGCCATCGGTAACGCAAAACCCGCTAAAACCTCTGACCCTTTGCATCTCTGCAACTTAGAAGCTTAGAAACTTTGCAACTTTATACTATTATATTGTACCTTTGCCCCTCAATTACAAAAAATGAGATTACACAGAAATTTAGTTTACACTACAATTGATTCCTTAAACGCCATTTTCAATGAAGGCGAATATGCCGATAAAGTAGTAGCTAGAGCTTTAAAAAAAGACAAACGTTGGGGCAGTTCCGATCGGAAATTTGTTGCCGAAACCATATACGAAATAGTTCGTTGGAAAAGATTATATTCTGAAATTGCCGAAGTAAAAGAACCATTTGATAGAGACAATCTTTGGAGAATGTTTGCCGCTTGGTCCGTAATGCGTGGTTACACCATTCCTGATTGGAAACAATTGGAAGGAACTCCTGAACGCAAAATAAAAGGTCGTTTTGACGAATTATCAAAAACCAGAGCCATCAAAGAATCTATTCCAGACTGGATGGACGAATTGGGAGTAAAAGAATTGGGTGAAAAATTGTGGGCAACCGAAATTGCAGCTCAAAACCAACCAGCAAAAGTAATTTTAAGAACCAACACCTTAAATACAACACGAGAAAAATTGCGTGCCACATTAATGGATTTGAATATTGATACTGACATCTTAAAAGACCAACCAGATGCTTTGGTTTTGAAAGAAAGAGCCAATGTTTTCTTGACAGATGCTTTCAAACAAGGAATGTTTGAAGTGCAAGATGCTAATTCTCAGTTGGTAGCTGCATTTCTTGATGTAAAACCAGGTATGCGTGTCGTGGATACTTGTGCTGGTGCAGGTGGAAAAACTTTGCATTTGGCTTCATTAATGGAAAATAAAGGACAATTGATTGCAATGGATTTGTACGAAAGTAAACTAAAGCAATTAAAATTACGTGCTAAAAGAAATGGTGCTTTCAACATTGAATACAAAATTATCGATTCAACAAAAGTTATCAAAAAATTGGCCGAAAAAGCAGATAGAGTTCTTATTGATGCGCCTTGCAGCGGATTGGGTGTTCTCAAACGTAATCCAGATGCCAAATGGAAACTGCAACCTGAATTTATAGACAATATCCGAAAAGTTCAAGCCGAAGTATTAGAAAGTTATTCTAGAATCGTAAAACCAGGCGGAAAGTTGGTTTATGCTACTTGTTCTATCTTACCTTCTGAAAATCAGGAACAAATTAAACATTTTTTAACCACAGAAACCGGAAAAAGTTTTACATTTGTCGACGAAAAAAAAATATTAGCCTCAGAATCAGGTTTCGACGGATTTTATATGGCATTATTAGAAAGAAAAATTTAAACCCAAATTTACAATGAAAAAAAATTACCTACTTTTATTTTTATTGAGTTCATTTTTAGGATTTGCTCAAGCAGGTGCACCAGCAACTTATTATAATGGTTTTAACTGGACATCGACAGGAAGCACCTTAAAAAATGCTTTAGCTACAAAAATTACATCGACACACACTAATATATTAAGTTATGCTCAATGCGAAAGTGCTTTAAAAATTGTTGATTTAGACCCTACAGATGCTACAAATACTAATGTATTATTATTGTATGGTTTTACTAATGATTTATGCAGCTACTCATCTGAATCAAATTTTGGAACCTCTACAAACGACAATGATCACAGAAGAAGGCATAAAGAAGCCGATGTTTCTGCAGGTAGTATGTGTGCTTGGAATAGAGAACATGTATACGCACAAGCGCTTGGTACACCATCTTTAGGGCAAGTTGGTGCTGGTGCAGATGCCCATCATTTAAGAACTTGTGATGTTGACAGAAATGCAAATAGAGGTAATACAAAATTTGGAACTGGTTCAGGAAATTCAGGAACATCAGGTTCTTTTTGGTATCCAGGTGATGAATGGAAAGGTGATGTTGCCAGGAATATGATGTACTTGTATTTAAGATACCCTACTCAATGCTTACCAACAGGTGTTGGAACTGGAGCTACCGTTTCTACAGATACTAATATGGTCCAATTATTTTTACAATGGAATGCAGAAGATCCAGTTTCTGAATATGAAGATAAAAGAAATACTTATTTAGGTAATATATCAAATACTTATGGTCAAGGAAACAGAAATCCATTTATTGATAATCCTTATTTAGCAACTGTAATATGGGGTGGTCCAGCTGCAGAGAATCGTTGGCCAAGTGTATTATCTACAGACTCTTTCGAACTTATTGCTGACATCAATATTTATCCAAATCCATCTAACGACCAAAGAATCAATATTGAAACTCAAAATGAGTTAGACAACATTCAAGTGGTAAGCATCAACGGACAAATTATGCAACAGATTGCTAATCCTAATAGAAATCAAAACAAATACACTTTAGAGAATTTACCACAAGGATTTTATTTTCTAAAACTAAGTTCAGATACTAAATCAATTGTTAAAAAGATTGTTATCAACTAAAATTTAAGCGGCAAATTTGCCGCTTTTTTTGTACCTATTTTTACCAAAACAAACAACACAACTAAATGAAAACAAGATTATTACTACTCGCATTATTATGTTCCTTATTTTCATATGGACAAATTCCAACAGGTTATTACAGCACAACAACGGGAACAGGTTACACCTTAAAAACCCAATTGTACAATAAGATTAAAGGACATACAGATCCAGGTTATAATGGGCTTTGGACAACTTATGCCACTTCCGATAGGGATAATCAATACGAAAATGACAATTCAATCATCGATATTTATTCTGAAAATCCAACCGGAACTGATCCATATAAATTTACGTTAAATACAAATCAATGTGGCACATATAGTGTTGAAGGTGATTGTTATAATAGGGAACATATTATTCCACAATCTACTTTTGGTTCTGCTGCTCCAATGGTTTCTGATGCACACCACATTCCTCCTACTGATGGTAAAGTTAACGGTATTCGTTCTAACTATCCTCACGGAAATGTAGCAACCGCTTCCACAACAACTAGAAACGGTAGCAAATTAGGGACAAGTGCAGTATCTGGATACACTGGAACAGTTTTTGAACCTATCAATGAGTTTAAAGGTGACATTGCTAGAATGTATTTCTATTTTGCCACGCGTTATGAGAATACAGTTTCTGGATATACTTTTGATATGTTTAATGGGACTAGTAATCAAGTTTTTACTACTGCTTTTTTAGATATGTTAAAAACTTGGCATACCAATGATCCTGTAAGCGCAAGAGAAATTGCTCGCAACAATGCTATTTATGCTCGTCAAGGAAACAGAAATCCATATATAGATCATCCAGAATATATTGCCTCCATTTGGGGAGGTAGTAGCGATACATCAGCACCTTCTGCTCCAACAAGTGTAATCGTAGGTACTAAAACTACTACTAGTATTGCATTAAGCTGGACAGCTTCTACTGATAATATTGCTGTAACAGGCTATGATGTATACCAAGGAACAACTTTAAAAACCTCAGTTACTTCAACAAGTGCAACTATTACTGGACTTGTCGCTTCAACAAGCTATTCGTTTTCGATTAAAGCAAAAGATGCGGCTGGAAACATTTCTGTAAGTAGTTCTTCAATTTCTGCAACAACTAATGCTGTAGCAACTTCAACTTCAACTGAATTATTCTTTACTGAATATTTAGAAGGTTCATCAAACAATAAAGCATTAGAAATAAGCAATAAAACAGCAAGTTCAATCAGCTTATCCGTTTACAGTATCAAAAAACAGAGTAATGGTGCCGGTTCTTGGAGTACAGGAATTACACTTTCTGGAACTTTAGCTAGTAATGCTAAATTTGTAATTGTAAATAGTTTAATTTCATCTACTTGTTATTCTACTAGTAGTGCAAACTTATCTAGTTCAGGAGCAGAGATGACTTTCAACGGAAATGATGCTGTTGGATTATTCAAAAACGGAACATTAATTGATATTATTGGCACTTTCAATGGTGGAACTGCTAATTTTTCTATTGATGAAACTATCAGACGAAAATCAACTGTAACTAGACCTACAATAACGTTCAATAAATCAACACAATGGGATGTTTTTGCAACCGATACTTGCACTGGAATTGGAAATAGAATGGGAAACGGAAGCGAGATAAAAGATATAACAAATATAGATTTTAACATTTATCCAAATCCATCAAACGGAAACTTTACTATTGATTTTAAGAGCATAAATGCAACTCATTCAATCGAAATTTATTCCTTAATTGGACAAAAAGTATTTGAAAATGAGAATACAGATTCTACTGTATCGGTTTCAAATCTCCAAAAAGGAATTTACCTAATAAAAGTGACAAAAGGTGCTGAAACAATTATGAAAAAAATAGTAATCAACTAAATTTAAAAGCGACAGTATTTGTCGCTTTTTTTATCTAAAATTTGATTTGAAATAATTAAATTTGCAATTACAACTACACCCGAGGCAAAGCCGACTTGTATGGAGCGCAGCGGAATAAAACAACAACACTATGATTTCTTTCTTCGGAAACAAAACCAATACTATTTTTGCAGTACACACGCAAAACGAAATTTCAGCCGAAAACATCTCAAAATTAAATTGGCTTTTTGCAGATGCACATCAAATAGAAAAATCCTTACTTGAGGGTTTTTTTGTTGGGCCTCGTGCCACAATGATAACACCGTGGAGTACTAATGCTGTCGAAATTACTCAAAATATGGGAATTGAAGGTATTACTAGATTGGAAGAATTTCAAGAAGTTTCTTCAACTTTTTCCGATTTTGATTCTATGCTTTCGCAAAAATACACGCAGTTAAATCAAGCTATTTTTACTATCAATATTCAACCTGAATCCATTCTCGACATTGATGATATTGCAAAATATAATAATCAAGAAGGTTTGGCATTAAATGACGAAGAAATAGAGTATTTGAATAATTTATCCAAAAAAATAAATAGGAAACTTACTGATTCGGAAGTTTTTGCTTTCTCTCAAGCCAATTCAGAACATTGTCGTCATAAAATTTTCAATGGTACTTTTATTATTGATGGTCAAGAAATGCCTTCTTCGCTATTCAAATTAATCAAAAAAACATCGTCTGAAAATCCAAACGAAATTGTTTCAGCCTACAAAGACAATGTGGCTTTTGTCAAAGGACCAAGAGTAACTCAATTTGCTCCAAAAAGTGCCGACAAACCTGATTTTTATGAAGAAAAAGAATTTGATTCCGTACTTTCTCTAAAAGCCGAAACACATAATTTTCCAACTACTGTCGAACCATTTAATGGTGCTGCAACTGGTTCTGGTGGCGAAATTCGGGATCGTTTGGCTGGTGGACAAGGTTCGCTACCACTAGCAGGAACAGCCGTTTATATGACTTCCTATTCTCGTTTACAAGATAATAAATTAGGATTTGAGGAACGAAAATGGCTCTATCAAACTCCAATTGATATTCTAATAAAAGCTTCCAATGGCGCTTCCGATTTTGGAAATAAATTCGGACAACCATTAATTACAGGTTCTATTTTAACTTTCGAACACGAAGAAGAAAATAGAAAATTGGGTTACGACAAAGTGATTATGCAAGCTGGAGGAATTGGTTACGGAAAGTTAGACCAAGCCATTAAAAAGAAACCTCAAGCAGGTGATAAAATTGTAATTCTGGGCGGTGAAAACTATAGAATTGGAATGGGTGGCGCCGCAGTTTCTTCAGCTGATACTGGTGCTTTTGGTTCTGGAATCGAACTAAACGCCATCCAACGTTCCAATCCTGAAATGCAAAAACGTGCCGCAAATGCCATTCGAGCTTTGGTAGAAAGCGACAACAATCCAATCATTTCCATTCACGATCACGGTGCTGGTGGACATTTGAATTGTCTTTCAGAATTAGTGGAAGAAACTGGAGGATTAATCGATTTGGATAAATTGCCTGTTGGCGATCCAACGCTTTCTGCCAAAGAAATTATTGGCAACGAAAGCCAAGAACGAATGGGATTGGTTATTGGTCAAAAAGACATCGCTATTTTACAAAAAATTGCCGATAGAGAGCGTTCGCCAATGTATCAAGTGGGTGATGTTACTGAAAATCATCAATTTACATTTCAATCGAAATCGACGGGTTTAAAGCCTATGGATTATGCCTTGGAAGATTTCTTTGGAAGTTCGCCAAAAACGATAATGACAGACAAAACTACCAACAGAAAATATGTTGATTTAGAGTACGATACAGACAAATTTTTTGATTATTTAGACCAAGTTTTACAATTAGAAGCTGTAGCGTGTAAAGATTGGTTAACCAATAAAGTCGACCGCTGTGTGGGTGGAAAAGTAGCCAAACAACAATGTGTGGGTCCTTTGCAATTACCATTGAATAATTGTGGTGTGATGGCATTGGATTATAATGGAAAAGAAGGAATCGCAACAAGTATTGGACACTCCCCTATTTCATCGTTGATAAATCCAGTGTTTGGAACTCGAAATGCTATTGGCGAAGCCTTATCAAACCTTGTGTTTGCTCCATTAAAAGAGGGTTTAAAATCGGTTTCACTTTCTGCCAATTGGATGTGGGCTTGCAAAAACGAAGGCGAAGATGCTCGACTATACGAAGCGGTAAAAGCCTGCTCCGATTTTGCTATCGAATTGGGAATCAATATTCCAACTGGAAAAGATTCGCTTTCAATGAAGCAAAAATATCCAAACGATGAAGTTATTGCGCCTGGAACTGTAATTATTTCCGCAGCAGGAAATTGTTCCAATATTACCAAAGTGGTGGAACCTGTTTTACAGAGATTCCATAATGATGGAATGACTGGCGGAAGCATTTATTATATCAATTTGTCGCAAGATGATTTCAAACTAGGAGGAAGTTCTTTTGCACAAACTTTAAACAAAATTGGAACCGAAACACCAACCATAAAAGACGCTGCTTTTTTCAAAAAATCATTTAATGTCGTACAAGATTTAATCAAAGAAAGACAAATTTTGGCTGGTCACGACATTGGAAGTGGCGGATTAATTACTACTTTGTTAGAAATGTGTTTTGCTAATACTAATATAGGTGCAAAAATTGATTTCAATGTTTTTGCAGAAAAAGATTTGGTTAAAATCCTGTTTTCAGAAAATATCGGATTGGTATTGCAAACAAAAGACAATGCATCTTTCGAAGATAAATTGAAAGTAAATAATGTTGAATTTTTTAAATTAGGAGAAGTAACCACAAGTAACTTCTTGGAAGTTGGAAGTTGGAAGTTGGAAGTTTCAAAATTAAGAGATACTTGGTTCAAAACTTCTTATTTGTTAGATACCAAGCAATCCAAAAACGGAATGGCGTTAGAAAGGTATAACAATTATAAAAACCAACCTTTACACTATATTTTTCCAAATCATTTTGATGGAAAAAAACCTGTCATCCCAAGTAAAATCAATATCATCTCGAGCACAGTCGAGAGACCAAAAGCGGCTATTATTCGTGAAAAAGGAAGCAATTCGGAACGTGAAATGGCAAATGCTATGTATTTGGCTGGTTTTGATGTGAAAGATGTGCATATGACCGATTTGATTTCAGGTCGAGAAACTCTAGAAGAAATTCAGTTTATTGGTGCTGTCGGCGGATTTTCTAATTCTGATGTTTTAGGTTCTGCCAAAGGTTGGGCTGGTGCGTTTTTATATAACGAAAAAGCAAATTTAGCCCTGAAAAACTTCTTTAAACGAGAAGATACCTTATCGGTTGGAATTTGTAACGGTTGTCAATTGTTTATGGAATTAGAATTGGTCAATCCAGAACACAAAATTCACGGAAAAATGCTCCACAACGAAAGTCAGAAACACGAAAGTATTTTTACATCGGTTACCGTTCAAAAAAATAATTCAGTAATGCTTTCCTCTTTAGAAGGTGCTACTTTGGGTGTTTGGGTTTCACACGGAGAAGGAAAATTCAGTTTACCTGAAACTGAAGGAAATTATAATATTGTAGGAAAATATGGTTACGACAGTTATCCTGCAAATCCTAATGGTTCCGATTATAATACAGCAATGCTTTGTGATAAAACAGGAAGACATTTGGTTATGATGCCACACATTGAGCGATCAACTTTCCCTTGGAACTGGGCACATTATCCAATGGATAGAAAAGACGAAGTTTCGCCCTGGTTGGAAGGTTTTGTGAATGCTAGGAAATGGATTGAAGAAAGAAAAAAATAAATAGAGGCAAAAACAATCCCTATAATTTCAAGGGATTGTTTTGTCAAATTTCTATTTTCTAGAAAAACTACCTGCAATCTCGGTTATAATTCCTGATGCTGCAAATGCTACTAATCCAGAAGCAATAGTACTTTGTTCTGAAAAAAGTGCGCTATCACTAATTGCATTATTGAATAATGTACCCGCAACTAAACCAGCAACAATTCCAATAATTGTGTTAATACCATATTGTCTCCAAGGTTCTGGTTGCGGTCCTGGAGGATTTGGATTACGCCACCAACCCGGATATTTTGTACCGCACCAACCCATCATTAAATAAAAAATAGTTCCCATAATTGTAAAATTTAAAATATTGCCTACTCTATTCCCTTTTCGGCTTACGGTATAATAGTTAATTATATGGCAAATATATTTTTTATCTAATTGACAATCAGCAGCATAAAAACCCTTTTTCATAGGGTGTTTTTCCTCTATTTTTAAAGTAAAAGCCATTAGAAATAGTTTTTTGGAATAAACTCTAATGGTTTGAGTAATCATCATTTTTGTTATTGGAGCTATTGCGAATAACAGATCGTAAAAGAACAGAATTGATTAGAAAAAGATAGAACTATACTAAACTGAAGGCTTTGTGAATTTTATAAAATGGATAGAGTAAGAAAATAAGGAAAAAGAGTTCGATTTTAAGGTTTGGTTGAATACTTTTCATATATTTGAAAACAATCTATTTAAAAAACGCAATGCGTTTTTTAAATAGATTGTTATAAATAGCTGTAAATGAGATAACTGCGTTTTTAGCAGTTGCGTATATTTACGAGTTGTGCGACAATTTCTCAACAAATTCCGAGGCGGAATTTACTCTGAAAACAAGTTGACTTTTTTAGTTAGTAAGTTTTGGAATTATGAAACATTTAGTTGCGAAC
>NZ_JANOQD010000028.1:0-49245 GCF_031422135.1 Flavobacterium sp.
AAATCTTTTCAAGGTTTTAAAACAAGAATTTTAGCTAAAATAACAGCATTAACTTTGGTGCAATTCATCAATAAATTTATTTTTGAAAGACCAATAAACAACATTAAAACACAAATAATTTAATTGCACCCAACGGGTTATAATACTAAAAATCGGCCATCTTGCCAAACCAAACCCGTTTTGCTACATTAAACAAAAACAAAATGTTAATCGAAAAACCAAACATCAAATTTGACTAAAGATTACTGCCAGCTATGTTTTTGTCTATGTTTTCAAAACGACGAAATCAATAAAAATAATTTTATAAAGTGGAGCCAAGAACCCACTCAAATAAACGGGGCGGATTCTGAAAAGCCAAATGAGTAAGAACAAATAAAAACAAAAACAAAATGAAAAAATTGAAACAAAGTTTATTTTTAATTGGATTAATGACCACTTTAACTGTTTCTGCACAAGAGTATAAAGTTGTAACAATAATTGAGTCAATAGTACCAATGGGTGCTGGTCGTTCAAGAATTATTGAAACCCAAGGAACACCTGATGTAAATGCGCTAACTACAACTCGAGAAGGAAATAAATCAAAACAGGATTTAATTGAAAGAGAAGATCTAAAAGAAATAGGTGAGAATATGAAAGAGACTAAGTTATTAAACTTTTATAGCTTAGTGGGTATAAATTTTGGCAATATTGCATCAAATGACGCAATAATAGCTGCAAAAATAAACGAGGTAGTCAAGCAGGGTTGGTCAGTTGCATTTATTACTAGCGGAGTTGAATCAGACTCTGGAACGAATGATGGTAAAGGAATATTTATTACAAGAATGTTTTTTGTCAAGAAATAAACAGGCAAAAATTCGACGAAAATACAAAAGGATGTGGAAATTACGGATAAATCACTATTAAACAAATATTTAACTTAATCATTTTATTGATTTTTACTACTGAAATTTCAGCAAACGGAATCTTTAATTTAATAGAAACCGAAATGGAAACTGGTAATTTTTGGAATGCTGAATTTCAAGAAAAAATGTTGTGGCAGAAAGAATAAGTCAACTATAATTTTATTAGATGGTGGTCAGTATTAAATGGAATGTCAGAAATTACAACTATCTTGTCCTAAAATAGGTTAAACAAAAGTGTAAAAAAATAGAAATCTCTTCTAAAAAATCATAATTACTAGGGGCAATCTTCCCTATTAGGGTCTTTACTATCAATTTATATTAATTATAAACGAGTTAGAAAAAAGGCTCCTCCTTTCTCTCAAACAAGCAAATGAGGACTGGGCTAAATGAAACACTCAAATATGAAACACAAATGAATGACAATACTAAAAGACTTTCACGATTAACAACAATTTTGACACTACTGCAATCAAAGCGGCTCTTGACAGCTTCCGAACTTGCCAACAAATTTTCAGTATGTAACCGGACAATTTATAGAGACCTAAAAGCATTAGAAGAAGCAGGAGTTCCAATTTTGACAGAAGAAGGCAAAGGCTACTATTTGATGGAAGGGTACAGAATTCCACCTATAATGTTCACAGAAAGTGAAGCCAACGCATTAATTACGGCAGAACAACTAATAGTGAAAAACAAAGACGCTTCATTAGTTGCAGCATTCGCGGAAGCAATTAACAAAATCAAATCAGTTTTACGAGACAATACAAAAGCGAAAGCCAACTTGCTCTCAAATCGAATAGCATTCAGATACAACATAGACAATAATCAAACCAGTAACTTTTTATCAACATTGCAGTTAGCTTTGACCAATTTTAATTGTTCAGAAATAGAATATCTTTCAAACGAGAAAAACGAAAATACCAAAAGGATTATTGAACCCTTTGCACTTTACAACACACAAGAAAATTGGGTACTCATAGCATTTTGCCAATTGAGAAAAGATTTTCGAGCTTTTAGATTGGATAAAATTCAAAATTTAAAAATACTTAATAAACAATTTGAACCGCACAAAATTTCACTTCAAGAATATTTTGAAATGTGTAAAATATAAATTTGACCCTTGACATAAGGTTGTCGCAACCCCATTATACTTTTGCAGAAGTATTAATTTAAAACTCAAAAAAATGATAAGAGTAAACAACAATTTTGCAGGAGCAATGGAATTTACAAGTTTCAAGAAAAAAGAAGCTGTAACAGATGATGAACTGATAAATGCAGTTAGGAAATTTGAAACGGTATTAAGTAAACAAAATGGGGTAATTTTTCACTGTCTAGTTCGTAACTTCAAAAATGACTATGCGAATGTACTTTTTGTAACAGAAATTGATGATTTTAAAAAAATAGAAGAAAACCTAATGCAACTTCAAGAAGCACAAGATTTTTTTAAATTAATTGATGAACAAAGCATTAAAATGGTATTTCATAAAATATTGAAAGATGATTTTGTCGTTCCAAATCATTTTTCGTGTGTGGAATGTGGAACTTTTGAACTCAAAAATAATAATGATAATCATAAATTATTGACAATATCAGAAAGTATAGAAAGAGAGTACTTAAACACTTTTGAAAATACAAAAGCACATTTTATAGGTTCAGTAAAAGAAAATAGATTTTCGGAAATAACCATTGGTGAAACTTTGGGCAAAACCAAAGAAATATGTTTTGGTTATTTTAACAATCCATTTTGCAAACCATTGTTGGAAATGGCAGACGAAACCACAATGGAACTTGATTTTTGGTATTTAATAGCATAACGAAAAATGACAGAACAAATCCCATTGGTTGATAAAGAATACTTGCTCGAAAAATTCCAAGGCAAAGGCGGTTGGACATTTGCAAAAATTCCTGAAATAGTACAAAACAAAAACACGCCTTTTGGTTGGGTAAGAGTTCGAGGAACAATTGACCAATTTGAAATTAAAAATTATAATTTGCAACCAATGGGAAATGGAAATCTATTTCTGCCCGTGAAAGTAGAAATAAGAAAAAAAATAAGAAAAAAAGAAGGCGACTATGTTCACATAGTTTTATTTGCCGACAATTTTCCAACTGACATTCCAGAGGAATTAAAACTTTGCTTAATGGACGAACCAAATACTTATGAAACCTTTTTAAACTATACAAATGGAGAACAAAAAACAATTATAGAATGGATTTATTCTGCCAAAACAGACGCAACAAAAGTAGAACGAATTGCTAAATCGATAGACAAAATAGCAAAAAATATATTGACCGACAAAAACGCCAGCAGGTAACAGCTAGTAAGCAATAGTCGGGAATCAGGCTTAATGGAAAAATGGTTTTGTATTTGGGAAATTAGTGAAAATCCGAAAATAATTGCTTTATTTAGCCCGACCATCGCCTACTAGCAAGACGTTGTGCGTCATTTTGCCCGAATGAACGAAAAACAAACAAAATATGAAATTATATTTTTTCCTTTTAATAGCAATAACATTAAATTCTTTTTCTCAAGAAAAAATAATAAACGGAGAAATAAAAGATGCAGTAAACAAAACTTACTTACAATATGCCAATATCGGAATTTCAAATAATAATACAGGAACTGTATCAAACTCTGACGGAAAATTTCCTATAAAAATTAATGAAAAAATTAATGAAAATAATTTGGTATCTTTTTCTTATGTTGGTTATCAAACTCAAACAATTGCCATATCAAAACTTAAATTATCAAATAACGTAATTGAATTAGACCCAGAGAAAAACCAATTAGATGAAGTTGTAGTGAAACTTGTAAAACCAAAACCAAAAATAATTGGAAGAAATTCAAAAGGTTTTGGACTTATGCACTTTAATTTTTAATTATTACGAAAAAGATGTTGATGATCGATTGAGCAAAGAAATTGGAATGAAATTCAAACTAAAAAAAGATTGCAAAATAAATGATTTAAATTTCAACATAAATTCTAATGAATTTAGTTCTCTGAAATTTAGGTTGAATTTTTATAAAATTGAAAATGGATTTCCAACAATACTTATTTTCGAAAAAGATATAGTTTTTGAAATCAAAGATGAATTTAAAGTTGGTTTAATTTAGACTTGAAACCATATGAAATTTATTTAGATAAGGAAACCGAGAATATTGTAATTACAATTCAATGGGTTGAAAGCAAAAAAGCTAACGAAAAAAGCAAATATTTTGGAATATCAACGGCAATGTCAGCGACAGAAACAAGTTTTTTCAGAGAAAAATCAATGGATAGTTGGAGAAAAAGTGGACAAAGTTTAAGTTTTTACTTAAATACAATGTGTAAATAAAAAAAACGAATTGACTCAATTTTTATTTTGCCAAATAAGCGGAAAACTTAAATTTGGAATTGTAAGTGGAAACCTAAATAGTGGAAACTTGAAAATTGTAACCGAAAACAGAATGTGCAAAGTTAGAACCGACCATCGGCAAGACAAAAATCACTAAAAGGAATTTATAATGAATATCAGAAAAGCAGACGAACAAAACGATTACGTCAAAGTTTGGGACATCTTTACAAATGTTATTTCGACAGGTGACACGTATGTTTTTGACCCAAAGACAAAAAAAAACAAATTAAACAAGCATTGGTTTGCTGACTATATGGACACTTTTGTAGCGGTTGACGACAATAATGAAATATTTAGGAACATATATTATCAAGCCTAACCAAATTGACCTTGGCGACCACGTTGCAAATTGCAGTTATATGGTGAACCCAAAATTTCATGGACGTGGCACAGGAAAATTACTTTGTGAACACTCAATAAAATTTGCCAAAAACAAAGGATTTTTAGGAATACAATTCAATATTGTAGTTAGCACAAATGAAAGTGCAGTAAAGTTGTGGCAAAGATTTGGATTTGATATAATTGGGACAACACCAAAAGCATTTAGACACCAAACCTTGGGACTTGTTGACACTTACATAATGTATAAAGACTTAACAACTAATAAATAAAACTACCGCTAACGGCTAGGGTTTCGTTGTGTGCGCAGCATGGACAATGTAACCCCTGTTGAACGGAACCAATTACACATCCCTTAAGAATAAGGAACTATTATAAAGTTTTGAGAGAGATCAAAGATATTAGATACTTCTTACTATAACTTATCGACATTTAACGGATTATCAATATTTTAAATTAAAATCAGTCGCCTTGAATTATCTTTAAAAATACAAAAAAAATAATTATTATCAACAATTTGAAAGTTGCTATTCAAGATACAGCTACCGTAGGTTTAGTTCAACAGACGTTTGGCGCAATTGGGGTTTTAGGCAAACTTTAAAGTTGGTTTTGTACTTGGAAGTTCGGTCTTAAATTGATATATTTTGCTAATCAAATCCCCAACTGACGCCAAGCCACGAGACATTAACAGACATCGCAAGACAGCCTACGCAAAACAACAGACTAACAAATATTAAGAGTGTATGAGCACTATTTTACGAAAACAAATAGAGAAAATCATTCAAATTTCTGACTCAGAATTTGAATACGTTTTGTCACATTTTGTACAAAAGAATTTTAAAAAGCATCAATTTATACTTCAAGAAGGAGAAAATGTGCCAAACGACTATTTCATTTTGAATGGCTGCTTAAAATCATACTTCACAGACAAAAATGGCAAAGAGCATATTTTGGCTTTTGGAATTCAGGACTGGTGGATTACTGACTATGAGGCGTACTACAATCAATCAAAAGCAACTATAAATATTGATTGTATTGAAGACAGTGAATTACTTTGCTTATCTTTTCAGAACAGAGAAAAACTTTGTGCCGAAATTCATAAAATAGAGCACTTTTTTAGAAAGAAAACCAATAAACGTAATGTTGCATTACAACAAAGAATACTTTCATTATTAAGCAATAATGCAAAAGAAAAATACGATCAATTACTACAATTATATCCCCAACTTTTTCAAAAAGTTCCTAAACAACTTATTGCGTCCTAATTTAGGTGTTACAAGAGAAACACTTAGCAGATTTAACTCTTCCTCAAAATAATGTGATGTACATCACATAAAAGTTGTGATTTATGTCCTTTTGCTTCCTTTTTACTTCATAGAACTTTGCGCCATTAATAATTTAAAACAAAATTAAAATGGCAAAATTTAAAATTCAAAAATCAAGTAGTACTGTAAACTGGACTGGCAAAAAGGTTTTAGGCATACATACCGGAAGCATTAATATTAAAGACGGCTTTATTGAAATGGCAGACAACCTTATCAAAAGTGGAGAAATCCAAATTGATATGACTTCAATTGTTATTACAGATATAGAAGACAAAAAATCGCACGATGATTTTTTAGCACATTTAAAAAACGATGATTTTTTCTCAGTTGATAAATTTAAAACTGCTACACTTACTATAACAGGTTCAAATAAAATCGAAACCAATAAATTCAAAATAGATGGAAATCTGACTATCAAAGACATTTCACATCCAATCAGTTTTATATCTTCGATTGAAATATTTACAGATACTTTGCATTCACTTGGCGAAGTGGTAATAGATAGAACATTATACAATATTCGCTACGGTTCGGGAAAATTTATTGATAACTTGGGCGATAAACTTATTTATGATGATTTTGTTTTACAATTCAAACTTATAGGACAAGCATAAAATCTAAAATAATATGAAAAGACGAAGTGCATTAAAAGCGATTGTTTTAGCAGGTGTTTCATTCAATTCGCTTTCATCTTTTGTGAATCAATCAACATTTAACAGTAAAAAGACAATGTGGAATAATACAAAATTTACAAAACTATTGGGCATAGAATATCCAATAATTCAAGGTCCGTTTGGTGGCGGACTATCGTCCGTTAAACTTACAAGTACCGTTTCAAACTCAGGCGGATTAGGTTCGTTTGGAGGTCAACCGTTTTCTTCAAAAGAAATTATTGAAACCTGTAACGAAATAAGAAAACTAACCAAAAAGCCTTTTAATATCAACTTATGGGTAAATGACAGAGATGAACGACTAGCAAGTTTTGGCGATAAAGATTATAAAAGACTAACAGATTTATTCAAGCCTTATTTTAATGAATTAGGCATGCCAATTCCAGAAAGACCAACTAATTTTGGGGCTAATTTTGAGGAACAAATAGAAGCTATTTATGATGCAAAACCAGCAATATTTAGCTTTGTTTATGGTATTCCTTCATCAGATGTTTTAGAGAATTGTAGAAGGCTAGGCATAAAAACAATTGGTGCTGCAACAACAGTTGATGAAGCAATTGCTTTGGAAAATGGAGGAGTTGATGCAATAGTTGCAACAGGTTTTGAAGCTGGAGGTCATAGAGTTTCTTTTTTAAGGTCGGCTGAAGATTCTTTGACAGGAACATTTTCACTTATACCACAAGTTGTGGATAACGTGAAAATTCCAATAATTGCAGCAGGGGGAATTGCAGATGCAAGAGGCATAAAGGCTGCATTAGCTTTAGGCGCTGATGCAGTGCAAATGGGCACAGCTTTTTTGGCAACAACACAATCTAATGCTTCACAAGACCATAAAGACAAACTTTTTACTTTGGATGCCAAATATACAACACTTACAAAAGTATTCACTGGCAGACTATCACGAGGAATTAGAAACAGGCTTACCGAAGAATTAAAGCATCACGAAGACTTATTTGCTCCATACCCTTTGCAAAGTAAGTTTATGGGTTTACTAAAAGCATATCCATCAAGCACTGATTCAAACTCAGACTATAAATCATATTGGGCAGGACAATCGGCTTTACTATTAAAACATCGAGATGCTAAAATATTAATGGAAACATTGGTAAATGAAATGAATAAAATGTAGCCAACAGGACGTAAGAGACGGACGCACAGCAGGGATTTTGCAAAATTGGGGCAAATTGCTAACTTTGAACATTTGAATCCCTAATCAACATATGCGATTTATTGAACATTTGTGTTTTGAAAAACACAACTTTATAAAGCCATAAAGCCTTAGCTGTAATTGTAAAACGACATTCTACAACTATCAACCGATTACAAATACGTAAACTAAATAGCAATTAACAACGACTTTTGGTCACAATCTCTGATAAAAATGATAAAAAATTACCTTAAATCATTTAATATTTTAACCGATGATGAAATTGGGAATCTCATTCATTTATCAACAAAGAGAGTTTTAAACAAGGCAGATTATTTTATTCGTGAAGGCGAAACTTGCAAAGATGTGGCGTTTATATTAAGTGGTACTTTGCGTTCCTTTTATATTTCGGACAAAGGAGAAGAAATTACCTATTGTATTACTTTTCCAAACAATTTAATGACAGCCTATTCTTCATTTATTACGGGACAAAGTACTGATGAAAACATCCAAGCAATTACTTCTGTTGAATTGTTGATAATTCCGAAAAATAAAATTGATGATTTGGCAATGAAAAATCCGAATTGGGTAAAATTCTTAAAAATTATTGCCGAGCAACAATACATCGAACTAGAAAAGCGGATATTTCAATTACAAAAAAATAATGCTTTACAACGTTATTCTGACCTAATTAAAAATCAACCAGAATATATACAAAACATTCCTTTACAATATTTAGCCTCATATTTAGGGATTACACAAAGACATTTGAGCAGAATTAGAAGAGAAATTTCTTTTTAGACATTTGTCCTGTATTTCTTGTTTTTTGACTTTTATTTTTGCGCATCATAAATATAAAAAAGATGGGTAAAAAAATTTTAATTATTGGCGGAACAGGATTGATAGGGCAAACCATTCAAAAAATGATGACTGAAAGAAATCCCAATCAAAAAATCATCATAGGAACAAGAAAAAAAAGTATAGATCAAAATCATATTCAAATAAATGTAAATGATTTAGAAACGTACGAGTCATTGAAAAACCATTCTATTGATCTCATAATTGTATGCACCAAAGATACCAATAATAATATTCTCAACTATGCCATAACACATAAAATTGATTATATTGATATTACAAAACCTTCGAGTGAATTACTCAAAGCATATCTAAAGATAAAAGATAGTCCAGTAGAAAGTAGAATTGTTTTTAGCTCTGGATGGATGGGTGGCATAACTCCATTATTACTTTATGCTACAGGTGTATTAGCAAACGAAATAAAAAAAATAAAAATCATAGCATATTATTCAACCAAAGACAAAGCTGGAAACAGTTCTGCTGATTTTATGGCTGAAAATGTAAGCAAACCATTCTTTGTTTATCAAAACAATTTGGCTATTGAAACTAAGCATTTTTTAGAAACAGAAAATCACAATTTTGATTTCGATAAACAAACTAGAAAGGTTTTTGATTTTGACATCCCAGATTTATATATTTTTAACCAAATAGAAAAAATTCCAAATGTAAGTTCTAAATTAACATTTGATTCTAAGTTTATTACATCAACTTTAGCAATTTTGCAAAAAATAAGCTTCTTTAAAATTTTAAATTTTAAAGAAAAAAAGCTGATTTTCGGTGGAAGCGGTAAGGGTGATATTGCTACTTTTGAAATTGTCTATGTAAAAAATAATTCCACAGAAAATAAAATTATTTTGAAATGCGAAAAAGGACAGTCAGAATTAACAGCTTTTTCTACTGTGCTTCATGTAGAAAAAATGTTAGAAAATTCAAATCCAAATGGCATTTATTTTAGCCACCAATTACACAAATCTCACCAATTTATTGATTCATTAAAATCAAACAACTCAATTATAATTAAATAGAAATGAAAAAAATTTTAATAATTAACGGACATCCAAATAAGGATGCATTCAGTTTTGGAATTGCGACAGCTTATAAAAATGGAGCAGAAAACTCAGGAGCAGAAGTAAAAGAAATAATAATTGCAGATTTAGATTTTAATCCTAATCTACAATTTGGCTACCAAAAGAGAACGGAATTAGAACCTAATTTAACCGATGCTTGGGAAAAAATAAAATGGGCTGACCATTTAGTGTGGATTCATCCTGTTTGGTGGGGTGGACTTCCTGCAATTACAAAGGGTTTTATTGACAGACTTTTTTTGCCAGGTTTTGCATTTCAATATAGAGAAAATTCCATATTGTGGGACAAATTATTAAAAGGGAAAACAGCACATATTATTACAACTCTTGACCAGCCAAGTTGGTATTATTGGCTTGTATATGGGCGACCAAGTGTTAATCAACTTAAAAAAGCAACTTTGGAATTTTGTGGAGTGAAGCCAGTGAAAGTAACATACATTGGTGTAGTAAAAACAGCAACAACAGATTTAAGAAAAAAGTGGTTAGTGAAAGTAGAAGAATTAGGAGCTAAACAAAAATAAAAAGCAAAAAAGCAACTAAAAACTATCATTCATAGCTATCTTGTAACACCTCTAAAAAAGTAAATATTAAAAATAATGGCACTATTCAAAAGCGCTACCGCATTCTACTACAAAAAATAACCAAAATATGGGATACTACCTAAAAAAATATTCTGTTAAGAATTGACAAAAATAATCTTCGTATAGGATAACATAATTTGATGCAATTTCATCTAAACTTGTCTCTTTTTATTTCTGGAATTGATTTTGTAAAGATACTCAATGAAATCTGGTAGTTCTATTAGGTTTAACAGCCCTTTTTGTTCTAATAGCATTTGGTTTAACTGTATTTGTTTAATGTGTCTGTGGAAGGCTATTTCTCCTATGATTTGCATTACAATCCAATTGATATTATGTTTTAAATCCTCGAAATGTTTTAGCTCGTTGTAATCGGGTAGGTAGATGTTTAATTTTATTTGCTTAGTTTCGATATTGTAGTCCAATAGTGCTATTTGTAATTCACTAATTTTGATTTCGTAGTTGCCACAATTACAGGGTTCGTCGGTACCGTTTATGAATTTTGTAGCATCTTCCAATGGTTTTATAAATGCCTGGGCGCTGAAGTTTAACAGCACCGGTGCTTGGTTTTCTAATGCAATGATTTTTGCGAATAGTTTGCGGTATCCGTTCCCGGTAAAAATAATAATGAATTTGTCATTGATTGTTTTTGGAGCTTTAATTATATATCCGATTCTTCGAGAAACATAATCCATTTTTTTTGTTATTTGGGAGAGGGTTTTTTCGGTATTGATACCGAGCAGGATTGCGTTCAAGATTTCTTGTTCGTTTTTTTTGAAATAGTTCCAAAAGGTGATGATTTTTTTCATGGTGAGGGATGTGTTTGTGGGTTTTTGTAAAGGGTTAATCGGTTAATTGTGTATGGGTTACACACCCATAGCCCATCTCAAGAGGGGAATTAGGAGTACTTTTCGATGAGGTATAGGTTTCATTATCGTTTGTCTTTGGTGGTTTTGTCGAAGGCGATTAGGTTGACCATATTGCGGAGACGGGAGCGGACTCGGTTGCCATATGCTGTTTCTATTTCGGTGGCGGATAGGTTTGTGGTGATGTGGGTTTGGATTTTTTTGGAGATAAAAATGTCGTATCTGGAGAGTATTATCTCTGCCATTACATTACACTCGTTACCGAAGTATTTGAGGTTCTTTTCGATGCCTAAGTCGTCGAAACAGTAATTTTTATGTTCTGCGTGGGTGTTGTGTCCGTGGCTGTAGCGGTGGATGACTTCGTAACCGACTTTGATGAATTCAAAGCTAATATCACGACAAGGTTTGAGAAAGAACTTTTTGTTGGGTTGTGGAACGTATCTCATTAATGTCATTAGGGTCGTTTTTCCACAACCGACTGGACCTGAAAGTAGTATTCCTTTGGCGAGGTCTATATCTAATTGATAACAAATTGCTTCATCCTCGAGGAAATAAGCAATGAGTTTTGTGATGTATGGTATGTCCTGCTCGAGAAAGTGGAATTTATTACCAAAGTCTTTTTTTCCCTTTTGTTCGAGCCAAGTGATTAATTCGGGGTAGTTGTGTTGGGTCATAGGTTTTAGTTTTCAGTTTTGGGTTATTCTGACCCTAAATCCCTCTCTAAAGGAGAGGGGTTTTGAGCACGTTTGTATTTAGTTATAGCGGTTCTGAATAGTCTTTGTCGTTTCCGATGTTGAGGTGTTTTGCTCTGTCTGGGAGTATTTCGTTGGGATTGAATTTGTTCGCATTTAGCATCCAGTTTTGCGCAGCGGCTTGCCAATCGACCATCGGGATTTTGCCACCAACTAGCCAACCGACACTGGAGAAGTAATTGAAAAACTTATTGGCTTCGAGTTCGGGTAAGTTTTGTTGGAGGAAATAGGATTTGACTTCATCGTTTGTTGGCTTCTCGTCCTTCGACTGCGCTCTGGATGACGCGCTCGAAGCGACAATATTACCTTTCTTTTTTTCGCGCAACTTTTTTTCTTCTTCATTTTTTTCTGAGATTGCTTCGTTCCTCGCAATGACATTCTCATCTTCAAAATTTTGAGTTTGCTCATCCAAGTTTAAATCTTTTAAAATGTTTGTTTTGTTTGTAATGTTTGTATTGTTTATAGAAGATACCAGTGCTTGTTCAGTGCTTGTACTAGTACTTGTATCACTACCTGTTTGCTGCTTGTTCAGTGCTTGTTCAATATTTGGCAAAATTTTTTCAGAAGTGCTTGCTTTTTTTTGAACTGGCTTTAGGTATTCTGAAAAATCAAAAAGGATCACCATACTTCCTTTATAGGGATTGAATGAGGGTTCGTATTTGACGTATCCTTTTTCATTTAATTCTCTCATACACTTGTGGTAGGTTGCCTTGGAAGAAATCTTGCTTATTCGCATCACTTCGTCTCTGGTAATGCTTATAGGATTTTGAAAGCGGTTGATATTCCAGAACTGAAACAAGGCAATGTATAAGCTGATATGGGTAGGGTTGAGGTTCCGATCCTGGATGATACGGTCGAAGAAACCGGTAAGGTGTTTGATGTAGTTCATTGTGGTTTATGATTTATGGATCATTCGGTTATATGGTTATACGGTTATACGGTTTTTCCTCACCCTATTTCCCTAGATTGCTTCGTTTCTCGCAATGACAGAGAGGGACTTGAGCTGCCTGTTATTATTTGAATAAACTAGGTATTGCGGATACTTTGTTTGTGTTTAATAGTTTTTCGATATCAGTATTATCGTAGTAAATTGTTCCGCCTATTTTGGTGTAGGTTAGTGTACCGTTGATTCGGAGGTTTTGGAGTGTTCCTGGAGAGATATTGAGGAGTTTGGTTACTTCTTTTGATTTTAGCCATTTTTTGATACTACTTAGTTCTGATGATTGTATCATTTTTTTGATTTCTTGCAATAAATCAATTTTGAATTCTAATAGATCTTCGGTTGTAATTATTGTTGCTGACATATTTTTTGTTTTAGATTAATACACTTTAGTTTGCTTTCACAAAATTCAGTAGCTTTTGTTGAAGTTTATCCCAATAGCTTTCGTAGTACCGAAAAGATTTAACATTAAAAACTAGTTAAGTCTAGATACTACTGGGTAAATAATTGCAAAAAAAAAAAATGGGTAGTTTATTTATTCCAGCAGTTCTGTTTTCTAGATTTTATTTTTGGAATATTTAAGGTATAAAAAAGCAGTAAATCCCGCTTCAAATAAGGTTTTACTGCTTGTTGTTTTTCGTAGTTACGATTTGATGGGAAAAGTATCCCTTGTTTTTCGTGTGTAGAACATGAAATTTTGAATTTTAAGTGCTTATGAAAACACACTCCTAACCCCTATAACTCCATTTTTTATTTAGTATTGGAGTCGTTGAATCTTCGATTTCAAGAGGGGAGTTTGGAGTGCTTCTAATATATTACGTCATTTCATATTGCTTTTTTAGAATAAAATTCAACATCAAGACGACACATTCGAGATTAAATTACTTTAGTATTGCTGTTTTTAAGCGTCTTCTCTTGCTATTTTTTGTTGTAAATTCAGGGTCAATTCCTCCAAAAATTTTGTCTTGCTACTTTTGCGGGCTTTTATTTCGGTGTAGGTTTTGTACACATTATCCAATTTAATGTTAAAAAAATCTTCAAAGGATGATGTTATCATATTAATATCAGCCGCACCATGATTGATCGCCCCGTTCGAAAACAAGGCATAGATCAATTCTGTCAAGGCTGTTTTTGGCCCTGTCCATACCAATACTTTGTGTTTTTTTTCTTCAAAGATTTCGGAATCATCTACTTTCAGTCTTTTTAGTGCTTGTCGGATATAATGAATAAAACGGTACATCGCTTTTACCTTAGCCCATAGCATATCTTGTGAAGTTGAAAATTCCGGAAACTGGTAATAATCGGTCATTGGTGTGAACGGAAAATTATTCCGGTGGTTTCGGGTGAAGAATTGATGATCCAAATAATTGTATCCTTGTTCCATATAATGTACAAAATCAGCATTGCGATAAAAGAACTTATTTATTTTTCGCAATTCTTTTTGGAGAAATTGAATTTTGTAGGTGTTGCCTGCTTTAGGCGTTCTCAATTCGCAGGAACGTACTTCGGTAAAATAAATTAATAAGCTCATTGGTATGGGCTTAACATTTTTAAAAAAATCAATTTCTTCAGGGACGGTATTGAAATCTTTCTTGTCGACAATTTCTTTTAAGTCCGATAATGTTTTATTGCATAATAGAATACCATTGCTTGCCTTGGTTAGCATCATTTCGTTTGCTTCTAAAATTTCATTGCAAGTAGCATTAAATGATTCAATTGTTTTTTTTAACATCTTTTTGAATTATTAGTTCACAATGAATTTAAGTTGTTTTTGTGAGCGATTTATAATCGTTTTGTAAGGTATTCATTGCTTCCATAGCGAAATTGTCTCTCGCCTGTACATAAGCCACTTTTGGAATTATTTGAGCACCTAATTTCCTTTTTTCAAAGGAAGCCGATACTCCAAAGTCTATTTTTGAAAATTGTAATTCATTGGCTCGCTTTATAGTTTGAAACAACAGTTGCCTGTAGATTTGGTATTCTTTAGCCCATTTATAGTCCATTCCCACCAATTCGGGTACATAAGTGTGATTGTCATTTTTGTAGCAAAACATAACTCCAATGATTGGTGTTTCGCTGTTGTTTTTTAGTGCCAACAAGATAAACTCCCAGTTGGGACTTTGATTCATATTTTCGAAAACCTCTTGAGGATACAGGAAAGTATTGATGGCATAATTATTATTTTTGACGTTACTGTAAAGTTGATAGGCTCTTTCGATTTCTATTTTGTCTAATTTGTCTTTTATTACCACATCATAATGTCTTTCAAATGGCAATATTTCTTTACTGAAATGTTTTCGGGAACGAGGAGATAATTCTTTTGCCAACTCCTCATAGGTGTTCCAGTTTTTATTTTCTATGACACAGGATTCGGGCATATTTATTTTGAAATAGCCTTGCTCTTGGATTGTTTTGTCGTATTTGTTGTGTTCTTCAAAGTCTCGCAGCACCAACATATCAGCGTTTAAAGCATTGTATTTTTCTTCTAATTTATCCAATAATAATTTCAAGGCTGTTTCAGCTAGAGGATGTTCTTGATTGATGTAGCAGTGTTTTCCTTCGGTGAATAAAGAGCCCATACCTAATACTTTTGAAGTGAGGTAAAGCGGATTTGTTTTTCTTATTTCTTCGAGTTGAAGGGATACGGATTCCGTTGCCAGCATATCGTCTTTCCAAAGACCATACGTGCAAAATGTCATTAGTATGATTTTACCCCCACTGTCTTTGACCGTGTAATAATAAAAATCCCATTGGTTAGTTGGGTCTGGGTGATGCTTGAATGTGTTTTCCAAATACATCATTCCCTCCCAATCGAAAATATTTTGTTTTCCTATATAGTGATTCCAATCTGATTTTACGATTTCATTGATAGAGATTTTTTCTACGATACTGAGTTCTTGCATTGGAGGTTCTGAAATCATTTCTGGTTTTTCAGCATGAATTCCAAAGGCTTTTCTTATTTTGTATTCACTGTTATTTGTTTCTTCCAAAGCTTTAGGGAAATGGTGTTCCATCGCTTCAGCCAATGCCTTGATGTCCTGTTTGAGATTGTGGGCTGATAGTGTAATTCTAATCCCGGTATTCTTGATAGGAACCGCTGGATAAATTCCCAGATTCAGAAAAAATCCTTCATTGAATAATCGATGCAGAAAGTTATAAGCCGTTATAGGCGTGCCCATTCCCAAGAAAAAAACCGGTGAATCATTTTTTGAAATTATAGGGAGGTTTCCGTTAGTTAGCAATTGGTTAAAGTAAGCAATTTTATCCGCCAAGTCTTGTTGGAGAATTGTTATTTCGGGTGATAAGTGGATGTCAGCTGAAGCAATTGCCGCCGCCACAGAAGCTGGCTCTAATTGAGCCGAAAAAGTTAAAGGCCCTCCAAAGTTTTTAATTTTATCTCTTAATTTCTGGTTCTTGCAAAAGAATGTTGCTCCACTGGCACCAAAGGTTTTACTAAGTGTACTTACGACAACAATATTTTCGGGTAGTTCCTTGATAGCGTCAAAAATAAAGCCTGTACCGTTTTTGCCTTTCCAGCTCATACCGTGGACATCGTCAAAATAAAGGTTGAGTTTAGGATATTTTTTAGTCAAATCTAATATTTCAGAGATTTGTGCATAATCACCAAACATGGAATATACACCGTCCGCCATATACCAAATTTTGTTGCATTTTGATGACAGTTTTTTGATTTTTTCTTCCAACATGTCCAAATTTCCGTGTCTAATCATTTCCACGGGAATACCTCTTAATTTGAGTAATTGGCAAGCATTTTGAACACTCCAATGCACCTGATGATCCATTACAACAGCATCTTCGTCCCTTATAAGTGTTGGGATAACTGCTAGATGACCTAATGTGCTGTTTTTGGTTATGATAGGAGGGATGCCATACATCTGTTCAATTTTACTTTCCAGTTCGCTATATAATGGATGCGAAATATAAGATTTTGATAGGGGAAATTGGGTACCATAATCCCGAATTGCCTGAATTGCCGCTTCCTTGATCCTGTCGTCTTGCTCCAATCCCAAATAGCCCGTTGTGCCGAAATGGAACATTTCTTTTCCCTTAATCTGGATCGTTCTACCTGTTAAAATTTTGTCTTCTGCATACAAATGCAATATCCCTTCTTTTTTTGCTCCTGATAAAACTTCATCGACAGTATCTATAAAGTTGTTGTGTTTGATTTTGGCCATTTTTTTGTTTTTTTATAAGAATTTGTTTATTATCCAAAAATTAGAATTTTTAAAATTCATTATAATATTTGATAATTATTTCATTAGATTATGTAATATTCCCTTTATGACAATTCATAATCCCAAATGGACATTAAATTAATCAATTTGCAATAAATTATACCTAATTGACAATTGTATTACTTAAGAATGTTTCTATTTTTGTTAAATTATAATATGAAATTCATAAAAAAATGATTGCAGCCCATGATTTTTATGAAAATGAATATGCCCAATTTTGGATTACCAATGGCATTCTCATTTTTGAATATAAACAAAACCTTATTCTTGGTTTAGAAGTTGCCCAAAACGTTGTTGCGGACAGGATCCGTTTTCAAAATGAAAAGGCTTTTCCTGTTTTGTGTGATGTAAGAGGTATCGTCAATACAGACAAATCAGGTAGAGATTATCTTGCCCAGTCGGGTTCCGTATTAACCAAAGCTGTCGCCTTGCTTGTTAACCAAAAAGTATCCCTCACCATCAGTAATTTTTATTTACGGATCAACAAGCCCACCGTACCCACCCAACTTTTCACTGATCCAGATGAAGCATTGGCTTATTTGAAGCAATTTGTGTAATGTTATGAGTATTCAGTTATGAGTTATAAGTATTGAAAATTAAATTTTATGGAAAATCCACATAATCAAGAGCGTATTGTTGTCCTTCATCAAATGCTATTTGAGATGGCTAGAGGTAATTTCAATAGTCGTATTCCATTGAGCCAGTATGACGATGAATTAGAGACTTTAGTTGTTTTAATTAACATGGTTGCTGAAGAAATGAAAGAAACCATCTTTCATTCCGGTTATGTTAATCCTCATACCACATATCGATTTATAAACCAAACTACCTTTATTTTAGACCCTTCTTTTTTAATTCAAAGTTTTAATCCACAGATTTCCAATGTTTTAGGATTTTCTGAATTGGACTTGCTTCATCAACCTCTTGAAATTTTTATTAGTCCTGAATCTATTGAGAAACTAACTTTTGTAAAAGAGTCATTACAAGATAACAAATCTTTTCAGACCATTGTCCCTCTGCATTTTCTTACCAAGGATGCTTTATACGTTTCAGCCGACTGTTAGTTTTGTAAACTATTGAATAAACCTGAAATAATTTTAAGTTTCGTTAGTCCATTACCACAGGATTCCTTTACTAACATTATGTTTGAAAAAGACAACGATACAGAAAAACAGCCAGGTTCCAGAAAAGTAGATGCCCTTTTGATCCAGAAATTATATGATTACATCTTGGCTCATCTTGAGGAACCACTTCCTTCCTTGAAAGCACTATCCCGTCTATTTGGTACCAATGAATATAAATTGAAAGATGGGTTTCGTCATTTTTTTAAAACAAGTATTTACCAGTTTTACAATGATGAGCGTTTGAAAAGAGCCCACTTAATGATTCAGCAAACTGATATTCCCTTTAAAAATATATCAGTGATGAATGGATTTTCCAATTACCCCAATTTTTCAAAGTCGTTTAAAAGACGATTTGGCTATGCCCCCAATGCGATTCAACGCAATAATTCCAGTTTTACCCTAGAAGAATAATTTTTAAGTTTTAGCTTTTTATCCTTTTTTATCAAATTTTCCTCCCGATAAGGAAAGTGGTTTTGTTTTGAAATCCAGAATTTTACGGAATCAAAACTAAATCATTACTTTATGAAACTATCTGTCCGAACACAAAGTATAATTATTGAGTTTATCACCATGATTTACATTCTATTGTTTGTTTATGCGGCAGCCAGTAAATTATTGGATTTTGAAAATTTTCAAGTGCAATTGGGACAGTCACCATTATTAAGTGCTTATGCGTACTTTATCTCCTATGCCGTTCCAACTTTCGAACTACTTATTTGTTGCCTATTTATAATACCACGATGTAGAATGATTGGACTATTTGCAGCTTATGGATTGATGGTAATGTTTACAGCATACATCTACATAATCTTAAATTACAGCTCCTTTATTCCATGCTCCTGCGGTGGTATTCTAGAAGACCTTTCTTGGAACCAACATATATTCTTCAACATTGCGTTTATAATTCTTGCCATAATCGGCGTATTAGTTAACAATCCTAAATATCAGGTTAAGAAATATATCATATTAGGAGGTGGCAGTATATTCAGCATTGGACTTGTTGCTATATTATTTCAACTTTCTGAAAACGTCATCCATCACCACAATAATTTCACTCGCAGATTTCCACACTTTCCAGCTGTTATAGATAAAGAAATGAATCTTTATGCTGATTCCTACTACTTTGCTGGTAGTGGTAATGGTAAAATTTATCTTGGTAACTATACTGCACCACTTCAAATTCAGGAAATCGACAGCACTTTAAAAACCAAAACAGTTCACAGAATAAAGCTCAATAAGATGAACCTGCCGTTCACTACAATTCAAATAAAAGTTCTTTCTCCGTATTTTTACCTTGTAGATGGTAATGTGCCTTGCATTTTCAGAGGCAAAACAACAGATTGGAAAGCATCTTACATAATGCGTGGTGATCCTTATTTTTCGCAATTCGCGCCCATTGACTCCACAAAAATTGCTTTCCGAACAATTTTAAAAAAGACGAAAACAAATACATTGGGTTTGTTTGATTTGACAGATACAACTTCTATAAAATTTGAACCTAAAATAATCGAAAAACAAATTGATGGCGTTTTTGATACCGATGGCCAAACACTCTATGATTCCGCCTTTGAAAAGCTTGTTTATATCTATACCTATCGCAACCAGTATAGTGTCACAGACAGCAATCTAAAACTACTAAATCGCGGAAATACAATAGATACTACTGCGCACGCCAATTTAAAAGTAGTAACAATATCCAATTCAGGTGAAACAAAATTAGCAGCACCACCATTAATCGTTAATAACACCAGCGCCGTTTTTAAGAACACTTTATTCGTCTCGTCTAATTTGCCTGGGAAATATGAAAGTCTGCTAATGTGGAAAAAAGCTGCCATCGTTGACGTATACAATCTGGAAAATCGCTCCTATTTGTTGAGTTTTTACATATATAATGTTGATGGGGAAAAAATGCGCAGTTTATATATAGAAGGTGATAATTTATATGCACTTATAGGTTCAAATATTATCATTTATAAACTCCGAAAGTCCATTACAGTGAATTTTAAACAAAGAATTCTACAATAAAAATATACCAGCTGGTTTCAGGGATAAGATTGAAAACCTGTATAAAAGAGTAAATCATAACTTTTAAATTTTACGATTATGAAAATCAAATTTTTTAAATTGATTCTACCATTAGCGGTTGTCGCTTTTGGTTTGGCTGGCGCGATGCATACTAATGCAATGGACAAAAAAGCGACAGCATTGGCAAACAAGTGGGGTTATACACATATCGAGGGACAGAACTGTGTTCTAACCAACGTGATGTGTAGAACCGAACCGGGTTCTCCTTGTAAACAGGGTACAGTGCAGCTTTACGATTTCGTGAGTACCTCAAGTTGCCCTAATCCATTAAATAAAATTCCTTAGTATTTTTATTTAAAAGAATAATGCAGTTCCGTTTGGAACTGCATTATCATTTTTTGTCTTAAACAGTAGTTCATAAGATTGTAAATACTTATATCATGAAAATCAGAATTTTTAAATTAGCCATACCAACGGCTGTAATTGTCTTTGGTATTGCTAGTGCAATCCATACCAACGCGATGAATAAAAAAGCAATAGTAGTAAATTAACAAATGGGGATACACACATTTAGAGGGCGAGAATTGTGTGCTGACAAACGTAATGTGCACAATTGGTGGAGGTCTTCCTTGTAAGCAGGGCACTAATCAATTTTACGATTTTGTAAGCACTGTAAGTTGTCCAAATCCATTAACCAGAAACCCTTAGTTTCTGAGTTTAAAAGAATAATGCAGTTCCTTTCGGGAACTGCATTTCCATTTATTTTACTTTAGGGGATTTCTATCCATTCCTTTTTTGGAGCATCTTTGAGATAATAGTCAAACCACTCCATAACTTTATTCACCAAATCCGACTGTGCGGCTGGGTTTACTAAATTATGATTTTCTTTGGGATATCGCAGCATGGTGACCTTTTTGCCCAGCCTTCTCATGGCCAGGTATAGTTCAGTAGATTGTGTTGATGCTATGTGCTGGTCGTTTTCTCCCGTCCACAGCAATAAGGGTGTACTAATATTGGGCACTCCATAAACGGGTGAATTGTGTATATACCCTTCCAAATTATCAAACAATGGTTTGCCCATACGATTGGTAAAATATTCAAACCTCCAACTCTCTGCCTTTTTATAATTTTCACTTATGGTTAAATATCCACTCAAATGATCCGTTTGTGAAGCACCTGCCACAGCGGTGGAAAACAGATTACTTTTTGTAATAATGTAGCTTGTTTCAAAACCACCAAAAGAATGACCCATCAATCCGACCTTTTTAGGATCGACATCTCCCTGTTGCAATACTTCATTGACAGCTGCTGTTGCACAAATTACTGCTGAATCCGCAGGATTGCCCATGATGTAGTCAATATCAGGCAGCAATACAAAATACCCTTTGGGAACAAAATTAAAGATACTAAACCCGTCATCAATAGTATTGGAAGGATTCCGGTAATAATACAATTGATTGGATGTCTTTTGATACACACGAACTATCATTGGATACTCTGTTCCTTTTTTATAATCGGAAGGATAATAAAGCAACCCTTTAAGCGGAACACCTGTGGCACCCATATAATTTATTGTGGTGACCTTTCCCCAAAAGAAATTGTCGTGTTGCGGGTTAGACTGATACACTGTTTTAGTTGTTGAACTACTTTTATACTGCAGGCTGGTAGGATGTTCATAATCTTCCTGAAGCCAAATATAGGATTCCACAGCTTCTGCCTTTTTCAGGTCATAGATACGATGTGCGCTAAACTCTAATGGCTTTTCTTTTCCGTTTTCCCAAAGGTAACAGCCCTGCATACGCTCATCAAGTGACAAAGCTTTAAGTACCAATGGTGTATTCAAATTAATTACATCTTCCTGATAAACTCCATTAAATGAATCTCCAGCGGCTTTTGTCTTGGTGATGCGATAAACAATGCTTTTTTCCCTTCCTTTGGTCAATCGTTTTGTTGCCGTTCCATCCGTATTCACTTCCCAAACATCACATTTATCGTAAATAACAATTGCCTTATCGTTTGGAGTCCATCCTGCAAAACCATAGGCATCCGGTTTGTCGCCAATGTCATTCGCCTCATCATAAAAAACAACATTCAATCCTTGAGTCAGGTTTTTATGCACTCCTGTAGCAATGTTGTAACTGTACCAATGCCCATCCTTAAAGTAGGCGATGTATTTCCCTGAAGGCGACATCAAGGTATGGTGCAATTCCGGCGAATGGCAGTGCAGCCATAACCCGCGTTCTTTTGTTGTTAGGTTTGTTAGGTAAAAGTCCCTATCCGGGGAATACCTGAACTGCAACTCGCAGGGCTCCATACTAGATGTTAACGCAAATTGCTGATTTCCCGATAACTTTACATGGGTTTCATTGGGCATAAACTCAAAGACCTCATTGGTATCGGGATACCAAACGGCTGTTTTTCTCCAATCGCTAAAGTTCCCATACTGCTTTTGCTCGCTGTAGAGTATTTTATCGTCACCATGCCATACCTCAACAATGGGATTATCAAATGAATTGTTTAGCTTGTCTGGCACTTCCTGAAAAAAGACGTTGCTGCCATCATCTGAAATTTTAAGACCACCGTAATATCCTGCTTCAATGTGCTTATCCTTCGAAAAACCTGTAGTCTGTTTTGGCTGTAAAATTAGGAGCTGTTTATCCTTAAATCGATATTGTGCCAATGCTGTATTCAATCCATCCACCTTTCCCGATTCGTTGATGGGTTGCAATACAACCACTAGTGAAGCATTATTATCCTGCCACACGATGTCGGTTCCAATACCGCTCGGGAATTGTAATTGTGTTACGGGTAAATTGCCATTTTCAATTGCTATAACAATTGCCTCACCACTCTGACCATTTTGCAGGCAATAGGCCAATAGGGTTAAGTCTTTATTAAACCGCCAGCTTGTTATATTTTCAATCTGTGAAGTTTCACCATTGGATAAATTCCTAATCGTAATTGTTCTTCTACCGTCTTTTGGGTTAGAAAATACAAACAGGTACTTTCCATTACTGCTAAATTCATAATTACTGACAGCTGCAAAGACCTCAAGTTTGCCATTCTTCAAATTGGTTAAGTTCATATCTTTTCCATTGGTACAGGCATACCAATCTTCACCACAAAATTTTCCCTTATTACCGAGCGGATATGAAAATGTTTTTTTTCCGTCTGTCGCTTTGACAAACAGCGTATCATTACTAGATTGATAACTAAGTGAATAACTGACCCATTCTCCTTTATTGGAAATATCCGAAATATCGAGGTTGCTCCATAAATGATAATCTTCCGGAGTAAGTTGCTTTTTTGGTTTAGCCTGCCCCATAACGGAGCAGGAAACTAAAACAAAAAAAAGGAAACATGAAATCCGCCAAATGGCGCTCTTATAACTAAATTTTATATCCATAACTTAATATCCCGGATTTTGCGGATTGAGATTCGGGTTCAAAATAAGTTCAGAAGCTGACAATGGTATCAACTTATCCGTATCGTTCCATCCCAGCTTAACAATACCCAAAACAGAATTCAGATTGTTGGTGCGCTTCAAGTCAAAAAAGCGGTTCCCATATTCAGTAAATAGCTCAAATCGTCTTTCTACCAATACAGCCGCAATAATATCAGTTCCCGTCATTGCAGTAGTGCCTGCAAGTCCTGCACGGTTCCTCACGATATCTAAATCATCTTTAGCCCCTGTCAGGTTGCCTTGGTGTGCTCTTGCCTCAGCACGTATCAAATACTGCTCTTCCAATCGTAGTACAATCGAGTACTCCACAGAACCGCCTTCCGTCAACGTGTTCTTGTATTTGTTAGGATAAAACCATGTAGAAGTTCCGTCTGTTATGGTACCTATCCAATGCGTTCTTCGCAGATCGCCTGCCGAAAAACTGTTTGCTAAATTGTTAGTCAGCGCTGATAATGGCGGAGGTCCCGACGTAAAAAGGAATGTACTTCCCTCTTGCGTATTATTATCAGGCAACGCAGGGCTAAACTGCCATATCGTCGATGGGCTGTCTTTCAGAAAAACCAGATCAATATTAGTGGCTAGAGTATATAACCCAGTGGCATTGATAACTGCGGAAGCATCGTTTGACGCTTCATCCCAATTACCCAGATATAGGTTTAATCTCGCAAGCAATGCGCGTACAGCATATTTATTCGGTCGTACACGGTTAGCACTCAAATACCCTTCCGGAAGCAAATCAAGCGCAGTGGTTAAATCCGTTTTAATAGCATCATAAACCGCCACGACAGGCATGCGCGTAACGGTACTATTTACCGCATAATCAGTCGTAGTGATATACGGCACATCACCATAAAGATTAACCAAATAAAAATGCAGCAATGCCCTAACAAACAAAGCTTCACCTTTAAGCTGGTTGCGGTTAGCAACGGCAAGAACAATGGAGTTTTCAGTCCCATAAATAACCGCATTAGCTGCGTATATATTATTATAACTGTCTGTCCACAGACTTTTCATGTCGCTCAACGAAGGTGTTAAAGCGTTCCTATAAAAATAATCGGTGCTGCTTTGCGGATATCCATAAAAGTCAAGTTCGTCACTGTAATTACCTAATTGATGCGACAATCCTGCTGGCGAACCGCTCAGTAAACCCGTATCGCGCATTTTCGAGTAGATACTTGTCATGGCGGCGTTCGCAGTAGCCATATCCTCAAAAACGGCAGGTGCTGTCAGTTGGGAATTAGGTAACTCCGCATCCACAAAATTATCGCAGCCAGAAAGCAGTAAAACCAAGCAAACCGATAACAAAAATTTAGCTGTTATATATTCAATAGTGTTTTTCATAATGTGATGATTTAAGATTAAAAGGAGATTTGCATTCCTGCAGTGATAACTTTTAGTGGCGGCAAACGGTCGTACATCTGAAATTCCGGATCGGCACCTTTAAATTTGGTAAACGTCAAAAGATTTTGTCCGGTGATAGATATACGGCATCGCATTTTGTTGAGCCACTTCTCAGGAACATCATAAGTAAGAGCAATATTTTTAAGTCGTATGTATGAGGCATCGCTTATGCTCGCATCGCTTTCAGTATAATAAAAGTAAGCTTCATCGGCGGAGCCATTTGTAGCAGAATACATTTGATGAGGCGACACATCACCCGCATTTTGCCAATGGTCAGAAGTAGAGGCCAATTGATTGCTTCTTGTTCCTGGCATGTTAAAAGTGGTATTGGCGTTGTAGTTTTCCTGTTTAACAAATTGTAACAGAAAATCAAGCTGAAACTGCTTATACTTTAATTGGTTTTGCAGCCCTCCAAAAAATTTAGGATTTAAATTTTTCACCGTTTGTTTATCTTCCGGTTCACTTATAAAACCATCACCATTTACATCCTCAAACTGATAAAGACCTGTAGCAGGATCTACACCTGTAAAATGATACACCTTCACAATATTGATGGGTTGACCTATCACAAATTGATTGCGATAGCTTGATGCTTCCAATCCCGGAAACGATATAAGTTCATTTTTCGACGAAGATATATTGAAGTTCGTAGACCATGTAAAGTCCTTATTATGAAAATTAACCGAACGCAAGGTGATTTCCAATCCTCTGTTTTCAACGGTGGCATCCAAGTTGGCTTGCACCGAAGTAAATCCAGTTGTTCCCGGAAGCGGTATCCCGACCAGCTGATTCGAAGAACGGTTAGAATACCATCCGGCAGTTAAAAATATTCGGTCTTTAAGAAAGCCTGTCTCTAAGGCAACTTCAAATTTCTTGTTGGTTTCCCATCCAAAGGCGGGATTAAAAAGACGGCTTGGTTCAAGCCCCACAACTCCATCATACGATACACCAGTTGTAGTATAGGTATCAAGGAATTGGTAATCTCCAATTTGGTCATTTCCGGTCGTACCATAGCTCGCACGTAATTTTCCGAAACTTATAATTTTGTTGTCCTTAAGTACTTTTTCATTGGTAAATAACCAGGCAGCGCCAATGGCACCAAACGTTGCAAATTGCTTGCCAGGTCCAAAACGGCTTGAACCATCACGTCGACCTGTTAAGTTGATGATGTATGTATCATCCCATTTCAAATTCACTCGACCAAAGAAGGCCTGATACTTATAAACAGTTTCGTCATTTTGTGTTATGGTTACATTGGATGCAGCCGCTAGATTATAGATAAGGCTGTTACTCGGGAATCCCAATGCCTGATGCACAATCTGGTTTCCCGTTTTATTTTGAAAAGTGCCGCCGGCAAGTACTGAAACAGTTGCCTTTCCGTAGGTTTTGCTCCAATTTGTCTGCGGCTCAACAATCCATGACTGGCGACCGGAATTGTTGAGGAATAAAATAGAATTATCAGTTCCAATACCAAACGCAGGGTTATAAATGGTTGAAGGCGCCGTACTACTTTCTTGATGTCGCAGTTCAGTAAATCCAAATCCAGACTTTAACTCTAGATTCGGTAATACGTTATACGAAACTACAGAATTGGCGAGCAAATCATAAGTCAACGCACTGTACTTTCCGTTCAAGTGTCGCAACGGATTATTAAAAGTGTTATTCTGCCAATTTATATTTCCGTTAGCATCATATAGTGCTGGTGCATTCGGTGCCAATAACCTGGAGTCTCTCGTAAGGTCAAGATAGGGCTGATTATTGTCTTGCACCGTATAACCACCCGAAAACGAAATACGAAACTTTTTGTTTTCCGATTCGTGGTTGGCTGTCAAATGAATATTACCTTTTTTATACCTAAAGTCTCCCGGAAATACCGTCGTTTGTTTGGCAAAATTTCCACTCATTAAAAACTGTGTACTGCTGTTACCTCCCGAAACGGTTGCATTCAAATTAGTATACTCTGCAGTTCCACCCGTTAGTTCCTTCTGCCAGTCGGTGTATCGGTTTTGATCCCAAGCTCCGTTAAGGTCATACGCATTTGCCGGATAAGTAGTAATACCGTCATTCGCATAAGCTTCTCTGCGCATAGCAAGGTATTGTTCCGTATTCATCAAATCCATAAATCGGGTTACACGTCCTGCACCTTTAGAGTAGTTTGCAGTAAAACGGGTTTTTCCAATTTTACCTTTTTTGGTCGTGATCAATACAACACCGTTAGAACCACGTGAACCATAAATAGCCGTAGCATCGGCATCTTTCAGCACCTCAACATTTTCTATGTTGTCGGGACTTATACTGTTTAACGGACTTGATAAACCACCTAAAAGACTAGATGTAGAAAAGGAACCTATCGATTCAGAAGAGTACGGAATTGCGTCAATAATATACAATGGTTCATTACTGGTATTTCTTAAACTGTTTAGTCCTCGTATCTGTATAGAAAATCCACCACCAGGTACTCCTGTCGTTTGTGTTATATTAACTCCAGCCATCCGTCCTTGCATCGCAGCAAGCACATTGGTTACAGGCTGCTTCTCGATATCCTTTGCCGTAATTCTGGCAATACTTCCAGTCCGTTCTTTTTCCTTTACGGAGTAATAGCCCGCATTTATTGTGACTTCTTGAAGCATAGAAGTATCTTCCTGCATCATTAAATCAATCGTTTGTCGGTTGTTTATGTCTATTTCAATTGTCATATAACCGATGTAAGAAAAGATGATAGCATCGGTAGGATTGGCTGTAATGATGTAACTCCCGTTTAGATTGGAGAGAGTTGTTATTCCAGTACCTTTAACGGTTACTGTTACTCCTGGCAAAGCCCCGTTGACATCATTTACGGTTCCTGTAATAGTCTTGTTTTGTCCATAAACTCCTGATATGCAACACAAGAAAAAAATGTAATATAATTTAGGCAGTTCTATGACTACCCAAGTCTTGAAGAGTGAATATTTATTCATACTTTTGGTTAGTTTTAATGAAACATTAGTTTTGTTTGCTTTGGTCCTCTATACTCGTTTGGCGACAGGGTAGAGGGCCTTTTTTTGTGCTTTTGCCACGAAGACAACAAGGCACGAAGGTTTTTTGTGTTTAATTCATAGGCATATTAATTTGAAAGGTTTTTGAATAGGAAATGAAACCGCTATTGCTTGTTGCAGCCAAGCGCAAGCGGTTCCTTTCCCGACTAATTCAGTTAACTAAAAATGTATTACGAAACTTAAAAATGAAGCTTTGCCAAGAATTGAAGTGAGAAACCAATGGGAATAAAAAATGGCATGGAACTCAGCTTATTGCCTTAGAGGTACTGGTATACCGGGGAACAATAAGTGAGCCCACGCCATAGGACGTGAGCATCTTACTTATCATTTCGTTCCTTTTAAAATTACCAGTTTTCTAAGACGAAATTCAAAGCGAATGCTTCAAATATTTTTATATGAAGAATCGCAAATTTATGTAATTGGTAACAAATATAACAAAATATTTCAATATGCGCACTTTAGTACGCATTATTTTTTATTGATTGACTTTCCTTTGTTAGTATGATTGAAGCAAACAATATTATTTGTAAATATGTTTATAGAAACTGGATTGAATCATATAAATCACAGCGCTCTTTTGCATTAGATCATAACGTTGAAGAGAGTATAGTAAGAAAAATTAAAAATACTGCACTAAAAGTTGAAGGCTCAAATTATAACATACCTGTAAATACACTTAACAAAATTTGCGAGGCCAGAAACATAAAGCTTTCAGAGTTTTTTAAGTTAATCGATAAATAAAAAAAGATGCCAGTGGCATCTTTTTTTTGTGCTTTTCAGTTAGTTTGTCCATTTAGAATTAATACTTGTCCATTCGGGATTATTAGAATTTAGAATACTTTATTACTGGAATTGCCAATTTATCTTTGAAGGATGGAATGGTATGAGATAATAGGGTTTGTTGTGGTTTGGTTTGCTGGATTATGGCTAGGAGGGAAGGTTTATGAACGTTTGAGGAATAGGTATAATAATGAGAGTTGGAGGAATAGAGGTAAATAGAGGAGGTGGTGGGAGGAGCCTTTTTTGTATAAATTTTTATTTTTTTTCTGATAATGTGGAAAACCGTAAAACACTAAAATTCATAATAGTTACATTTGGAACTTAACTTAAATATTTTAATTATGGCATCATCACATGAAATCAGATGCATTAACAAATCTGATAGGACAAACATTCACGAAAGGATAGTTAATATCGGAGGTATCAATCAAGACGGCACACGTTGGAAAATAAGTCAAAGGGATGCTATTTCTGCGATTGAGGCTAACAAATGGCAGTTTTTTGTAGGACAAGGATTAAACAAAGTAGATGTCATTATTGCAGAAAGTGCTGCAGGTTATAAATACTTGAAAACCAAGAATGATACTACTACATCGAACAATCTTCTGAGTCTTCCTGAATGTCCATAAGTCTTTTAGAAACTTATTTTTAAAATAGGCTACATAGGGTAGCTTATTTTAAAACACTCCTAATAAAAAACGTTATTAGAATTGATATAGTTGAAAAGCACAAATAAAAATGCTATTGGCATCTTTTTTTTGTGCTTTTCAGGTGCTTGTCAATTCTGAATAAAAACTTGTCAAATCGGTAGCAACTGAGTTCAACATGTTTAAATTTCTTGATTACTATTCTATTTTTGACAGATGGAATGGTATGAGATAATAGGGGGGGATTGTTGGAATTGTAAAGAATTTGTTAATCTTAAATGTTATAATAAGATTTCGTTAATGCTGATTGATTACCTAATAAAACTAAACAGTCTTTATTTGACTGGAGCTCCATTCCTACAAGTACTTCGTCGCCATCTCCTTCAAACAATGTGTTAATCTGATTGTCAAAATAATCCATCATTTCGTCATAAGATGTTTGTAAAGACTTTTCAGTATTTAAAAATTCTTTAATGCAATAGTTTTCACAAGCAGTGTATAAGTGATAAAATTCATCATATGTAGCAAGTGCATCATCAATAAATCCAATAAAAGAATTGCATCCGTTTGCTAATAAAACTGGTCCCAGTTTTTTTGCACTTCTACAAGTCGCTGAAAAAACTAAAGAATTAATGAAATTATGTGCATTTGTTGCATTTACATAGGCACCGCAATTATTCATTACCATTTCGTTTTCATTGCCATGTGAGATACCAACAAATACTGAAGGACTTTGGTTAAATGCAGCTAGTAGACCACTTATATGCTCTATATTGCAAGTCATTCCATCCACAGAATTTGTAGATACATAATCCAATAGTGAAACATTATCAGTAATATCTTGGTAGCTAGTTTCAAAATATTCTCCTAACTCAAAATCATTATCATCGTAAACAATAATTTTATTTATCATCTAATTTCAATTTTTGACGACTAAATAGTTCAATGGCTAATTTTAATAGATTTCTCTCGAATTGGATACCAACTGACGTTTCTTTTCTTATGCTTTCTAAAATATCATTCATTGAATAAGCTTGACCATCCCGAGTTTTAAGAATTATTTGTTCTCTTTTTTCAATTGGGTGCCTCATTATCCAATCTTCAATAACGGCATCAATCCTAACATTAAGAGATGAAAGTGCATCATCCACTAATTCAATAATTTTTCGATAGTCCTGAGTAAAACTCTCAAGTTTAAATAAATCCTTATTGATAAGCATTTTAAGAGTTTCGCTATTAATTTCAGAAATTTTGCTTACAGTAATTAGAATTACATAAACCAAAGATGTCTTTTCCCTTATTTCACTGAAAACTTTTATACCATCTATTTCATTACCATCAAAGTTTTTATCTAATAAGACAACCATCTTGTTTCCAAGATTGGAAAGTACGTAATCCAACCCTTGCTGTGAATGTTGAAATAAAATAACATTTTCAAAGCCATACTTAATTCTCATTTCGACCATTATAGGTGAAGTCTCTTCTATATTGTCATGAATTACGACAACTTTTGTTGGTACTATCTCATTCATTTTTTTATTGATTAAAAGGTAATGTGATTTTAAATGTTGCTCCAAATTCTCCAAATTCACTATCGATTATTTCGATTTGACCGTTAAGCGATTTAATTTGTTTTTCAACTATAAATAATCCCACACCACCACCTCCTTGTTCGGCTGTACGGGTATTATATAGACCAAAAATCCATTGTTTATCTTCCGGGGCTATTCCGTATCCATTATCTGAGAAATATATCGTAAAATTATCTGTACCCAAAAATCCTGAGCATTTAATTTTTTTATCATTCACATTTTTTAAGGCTTTAATAGAATTAGAAATTAAATTTTGGAAAATATCCTGAAATGCTTTTTTATTAGTTTCGATAATGAATTCATCTTTCATATCAAGTGTTGTGTCTATACCTTCATTACTAAAAACAGCTTGATATTGATTTTCTATTAAATCCTTAATAAGAGATTTAACACTGAACTCTTCAAAGTTTTCATCAACGCTAGCATAACTTAACATAAAGTCTGTAACCCCAATTAGGGTATTCATTTCATTATATATTTGTGCAGCATATAATTTAAAATAATCATCAAATTGTGGATTTGGAAAATTTACTTTTAAAAATTCTGCTAAATGTTTGACCTTTGCAATTGAAGTTCTGACAGCATGTGCAACTAAAGATGCATATTCTTGCATTGAGACAATACTATAGAATATTTTTTCCTTTCGTTCAACTTCTTTTTGAAACCTCTTTTGCTCAGCAATTGCTTTATTTATTGTTGTATGCAATTCTTGCGACTGATTCTTCAAAAGGTCTATAACATCTTTAGTTTGTGGGCTAGATGTTTTTAAATCAGCAAAAATTTTATCGAGTTCTTTTTCAAAAAATTTAACATTGCTACCAGCATCAATAAGTTTGTTTTCAACTTCACTCCTTTTTGCTGTCCTTTCATACACTTTTAATTCTTCGAAAGCGGTTAGTTGCTCCAAAATAAACTCCTTCAGAGCACTGTATTCTTTATTATCAATGAAGTCTTGCCTGTTTGTTGCATCAATAATATTAGGATTATTTTCTTTAGTAATATCGACAACGCCGATTACTTCGCGTGTTCCAATTGTGTCAAAAGTTCCGCTCCATTTTCTTTTATCGAGTCCTAAAATGTCCCTTCTCTTATTTACATCGGCTTCATATTCGGCAAAAGGTGTTGCAATTATGCCGTCTCGGTATATTTTTATTCCGTCAATTCTGGTATCATTATTTTTGTAAGCACTGTTATACCTTCTTTTAGCGCTTTCATTGAAATAGTAAATTCTAAGTATAATTGGGCCAAAGCTTTTTATTTCTACATTTATTTTTTCAATTTGCCCATTAGATTCATTAAAAACCAGTGATTCTTGAGTCTTTTGTTCTTTATCAAAGCTAATTTCTGCATGATGTGAATAATACTTTAATGGTTCAGGTTTTACAGGAACATCTTCGTAATTTTTGAAATCATTACATTTCATTCGAATATCAAATGGCGGAGAGACAGGATAGAATGGTGATACTAACGTTGATAATTCTTTATACAATCTATCCAAGTCATTTTCTTGCCATTCGTCGCTAACTTTCGATATGATGATTTGAGTTCCTTGCTCATTAATATCTCCCTTTTCATAAGTATATGTGTTTTTAACGTCAGTGAATAGAGATAGTTGATTTTGAGCAGAGTTTTTGGATAATTCTTCGTATTCATCCCAATTTATGTTTACACAAAGCCAAGCATCTGTGCCCAGCTGCTTTGTTCTTATTTGTACTCGTTCACCAAGTTTGTCAACTGCAAATCTTCCAATTCCTTTTTCACCAACATATTTACGATTAAAAGGTTTGTCAGAATATAAGTTGGCTCGTTTGCTATTAGTTCCAACAACCATCCACTTGTCTTTAATATCTTCAAAAGACATTCCAATTCCATTGTCGGAAATAATAATTTTTTGAACTTCAGATTTTTTAGTGATGTTAAAAAATTGAATTTGAACTTCTTTTGCATTAGCATCGTAACAGTTTTTAACTAATTCAAAAACTGCGGTCACACGATCTGTAATTAAGTCTCTTCCGAGAAGACGAAAAGTGTTAACATCAAACCTCCATTGCAAAGTTTGATTATTATTATCCTCTTCCTGTGTTTTTTTATTTTGATTCAAGTGCTTTTATATGATTTTTTATACTCTTTGCAATCGCAATTCCTAATCCAACTGGAACTGCATTGCCAATTTGTCTAGCTATTTTTGGTGATGAGAATTCAGTATTTGGGTCAATAAACTTGTAATTTTCAGGAAAACTTTGAATTAATGCAGCTTCGCGTAAACTTATTGCTCGGTCTTGCTCAGGATGTCCAAAGCGCCCATTGCTAAGACCAATACAATAAGTTGTCATTGTCGGAGCTACATCATTCCATTTCATACGACCATAAACACTACCAAAATCTTTACCTGATTCCTTTTTATGGCATTCAAGCCATAAACTTTCATCCCAATCTTTCCAAGAACCACCTTCTTTAGTGGCCTGAATTCTTTTTTTATTTATTGTATTGAGTTTTTTTGCGTAATGCAATTGGTCAGTAGGGCAAAAAACACCATCCTCAATCTTTGGTAAGTGACCAATAGCTTCTTTAACTGTCTTGTATGTGTTTTTGTTGTGTGTTGGTGATATAATCGAAATTGGGCCTAATTTTGATGCCAGTAGAATTAATCGTTTTCTACGTTGGGCTACTCCATAATCTTGCGCGTTAAGTACTTTGTAGCTGATAAAATACTTTTTTTCTTCTAAGCGCTTAACGAAATCATCAAATATCTTTCCTCCATTAAAATTCAATAGCAGAGGAACATTTTCCATTGATACAATTTCAGGTTCAAGTTCATCAATTAAGTTGGAAAAGGAATACAATAGACCCCATTTGTCCTCTGGACGATTCTCGCAATTTGAACTATTTCTATTGTAAATGGAAAAAGGCTGACATGGAGCACAACCAACTAAAATTTTATACTTTCCTTTAGAGTATAGGTTACTAAGCTCAGTGGAGCTAAATTCTTTTACGTCTCTATGCAAAAATGTAGCATCATTATTTTCTTCGAATGCATAGGAACAAGAGTTGTCAAAATCAATACCTGCTTTAACCTTGAAATTTTCTTGAACGAAACCATGAGATAGCCCGCCAACGCCGCAGAATAAATCTACAACTTCAAAATTTGCAGGCGATATTTTTTTTTTATGTAAGTGCATTTAATATAGGGAATGTTCAAATGCGAATTTACATATTTTTATCTTAACTAATAAAAAAAAATAATGTAAGAAAAATTTACACAAACCATACAATCAATTAAAAAAAATACTTATCAAAGACGATTCAGAAGTAAGTGATTTTGTTTGCGCAATACTACACAATGTGTAGTGTTGCGCAAACAAAATATTTCTCAATCAAGATTAAAGATTACCGGTTTTTTACGATAAAAATAAGATTTAATCACCGCATAATTATAAAAACATATAGTTGTTGACTTTAAACTGGGATAAGTGAAAACTCATAAATCAGTTCCATTCGAAATATTACTTTTAAAATTGCCTAATTTTGATTTTAATAATTCCATGTCATCGCTTACTTTTTTATCCAAAACTTTGGCGTAATGTTGTGTAGTCCTTAAACTTCTATGCCCCAGCATTTTGCTGACGCTTTCTATGGGTACGCCATTTGTAAGGGTTATGGTGGTTGCAAAAGTATGTCTGGCAATGTGGAAGGTCAATTCTTTGTTGATGCCACAAACGTCTGCTATTTCCTTTAAATAGCTATTCGTTTTTTGGTTGCTTAAAACGGGTAGTAGTCTGTCTTCGTTTAAACATTGTGGATGGTTCACATATTTATGGATTATTTCTTCTGGGATCTGCAATAGGGGAATTCTCGAAGGTGTGTCTGTTTTCTGGCGATGGGTGAATATCCATCTTTGGCCATCAATGCCAATTTCTATATTTGATTTTTTAAGTTGAAAGACATCAATGTATGCCAAACCGGTGAAGCAACAAAAAATAAAGGCATCCTTAACTTGGTTTAGCCGGATTGTGGAAAATTCTTTTAGATAAATGGTGTTAATTTCTTCTTTTGAGAGGAATTCTCGTTCGACTTCTTTAACCTTTCCTTTGTAACTGAGAAATGGATCTCTTTCAATCCATTCATTGGCATAACAGGATTTTATGATTTTTCCAAAATTTCTAACATATTTAATAGTAGAATTGTTGTTGCAATTACGTACACTTCGGAGATAAAAGTCAAAATCATTGACGAAAGCCAAATTGACATCTTTTATTGGGATATCATTCAGTGCATAATTATGTTTAATAAAATCTTGAATATGATTCAGTGACGTTTCATATCGTTTGTGTGTATTTAGTGCATATTCTTTATCAATCAATGACTTCATTCGTTTGTTGTGTTCCTGGAAAATTGGAATCAGCATCCTCTGTTTTTCTTCAACACCTAAAAATGTGTTTTTGAAACTATTAGAGAATATTTTCTGGTTGTTGTTAATCATTGACTTTTCAGTTTCATACACTTTGTTTTTTAAAATATCAAGGTAACTATTAATTGTTCTGGCTTCTTCTGAATTGCCTTTGATTTTGCCAGCTTCAACTGACCATCTTGATTTTTCGACATATTTTGATGTGCTCACTTCTATGCGAACTCCGTCAACAGTAATTCTCAAATAAATTGGCACTAAACCATTCTTTAATACTTTGGCACTTTTTGTATAAAAAAGTATTGCAATTTTGTTTTTCATAATGTGGTGACTTTTTGAAGTTATTAAATTAGACTATTAATATTCTATTGTCAAGATGTTCATATTGTGAACCCCTTATTTTACAGGTGTCCCCGTGAAATTCGGGTACTTTTTTTTTGATTTTTTTAGGTACCCGAATTTGCACCCTCGACATTATGATTTAATGGTGATTTTAGAAAGTATTGAAAACAAAAATGCCCGTAAATCCTAAGATTTACGGGCATTTAGTTCTATTTGACAATAGGTTAGTGGAGTCGCCGAGAATCGAACTCGGGTCCAAACAAGCAACTAAAGAGCTTTCTACACGCTTATTTCCTGTTTGAGTTTTCGACGTTGGGCTAGGACAGAAACAACCACCAAACGCTTATCGTTTTAATTTCGAAATGACACCAACGCTTTATCAAATCTAGGTTTAAATTTACGATTCACCTTTATCGACCGCTATAAACCAAAGCTTTCGAGGTAAATCCTGCTCTCCTATCTGATAGGAGCGAGGCTAATCTTACTATGATTCAGATTATGCAGCAAGAGCGTAGTTTCCTTCGCCGTGTATGTGTTTTGAAACCTTTTATTAACGAGAATTGTCCCAGTTCTCGACGTGCTTACTTTTCAATTCGACTTGCTGTCAAAACCAGTCGACCCCATTTTTATTTTAAAAAAAAATTGAATTTTGAATTTGCAAAGATATGTTTTTTTTGTCGATTTTTTGGTTAGAATTTTAGATAAAAATGGTAAACTCAAAAGCTATTCGTCTTCCAATCGAAATGGATAATCACCAAATAATACAGACAATTTTCGGATATTGTAGGTGTTTCTTGTAAATTTATTAGACAAAGCAATTAGCGTTACTTTTTCTTTTGGTAAAGTTATAAATGCCGAAGTGTTACCATGCCACCATCCATTATGAAAATAAAAATTTTGTCCTGTGTCCCAGTTTATCATTCTAATTCCAAGTCCGTAATTCTTTGTGCCTTTGCGTTCGTTACTGTAACCTTTGTAAACTTGGGCAAGTAGTGCTGGTTCTAAAAACGATGGAGAATATCGTGCTCTGTCAAATTTCAGCAAATCACGAGGAGTGGAATAAATGTTTTTGTCACCATAAATAGCATCAAGATAATCCATTCCAATTTCCACTTTATTGCCTTTGTAGGATGGAGCAACTGTTTTTCTATCGGTATCATAATCCATTACAAAGGTATTTTTCATGCCGAGTGGCTTGAAAATAATTTGCTTCATCGCTTCTTTGTAGGTAAGTTTGGTGGTTTTTTCTATAATCAAAGCCAACATGGCATAATTAGTATTACAATAGGTAAAACGTGAGTCGGTTTTATATTCTAAAGCTATTTTTTTTGTGGCCATGATGGTCAATAAATCTTGATTAGTAAGTATTTTATGACTGTCCCAAACTTGGGGATCGCGATCTGTAAAATAAGCATAACTGCGCATACCGCTTCTATGATTGAGTAGTGTTCGTATAGTTACATCTGGATAAGGAAACTCCTTGAGAATGGTAGTTACTTTTTGGTTTAAATCGATTCTTTTTGCGTTAACCAATTTTAGAATTGCTGTTGCAGTCAGGACTTTGCTGACCGAAGCTATATGTAGTGGAGTTTTGCTTGTGATACGAGTTTTGTCTCTAAAGTTGGCATAACCTTCATATTTTTCGTAGATAATTTGACCGTTTTTTGCCACGAGAAAACTACCATTGGCACTATTATTCCAGTTTTTTGTATAAAAAGAATCGATACTTCTTTTTTTAGAGTCGATGTAATCGGCTGTAAGTTTGGGAGTTTCATTCTGTAAAGGTTTCATTTTTGGCAATGCATTTTTTGGAAGTTGAGCATCGCTTAAAGCCACTTTTTTCTCTTTGGAACAAGAACTAAAAACCAAAATCAATACGAGTATTTGTAGTATATTTGCGCTTTTTATAAAATTCATTTTTTTGTAGGTCTAAAAAAACAAATATATTGAATCAATCCTTCTTGGGTAATGTTATTTATAATTTTAAACACTATTTTATTAACATTAATAAAGGGTTTATTGACATTTTCTTTTTTTATAATTATTTTAAAATATTATTTCTAATTCATTAAAAATGTTATATTTGTAACAATAATTACATTTAAAGTTATATTAAAATAAAAAGTAGTACAAAAAATGAAATTCGGAATTATAAAAGAAAGAAAAAGTCCACCAGATAGACGAGTTGTTTTCTCTCCAGACGAATTGGCACGATTGAAACAGCAATACCACGAAGCGATAATAAAAGTAGAGAGTTCCGATATTAGAGTTTTTACAGATCAGCAATACAAAAGTTTTGGTATTGAAGTTACAAATGACATTTCGGATTGTGATATTTTATTTGGAGTAAAAGAAGTTCCAATTGCCGATTTGATTCCTAATAAAGCGTACTTCTTTTTTTCGCATACCATAAAAAAGCAAACTCACAACAGAAAATTGTTGCAAGCTATTTTAGAAAAAAACATTGACTTGTACGATCATGAAACCATAGTTGATGCGCATAATCGCAGGCTTATAGGTTTTGGGAAATATGCTGGAATTGTAGGTACATACAATAGCATTCGTGCTTTTGGAATAAAATTTGAATTATTCAAGCTGCCAAAAGCAGAAACACTTTCCGGGAAAGAAGCTTTGATTGTGCATCTGAAACGAGTTGTACTTCCACCATTAAAATTTGTAATCACAGGAACTGGAAAAGTGGGCAACGGTGTAAAAGAAATGCTTGACGCGATGAAAATTAAGGAAGTCTCGGTCGAAAATTATTTGGCAAAAAATTACACGCAACCGGTTTACACGCAAATTGATGTTTTAGAATACAACAAACGAGTTGATGGAAAAGTATTGGATTTCAATGATTTTTATCAAAACCCGCAGGAATACACCTCTGATTTTGAGCGATTTACAAAAGTTTCAGACATTTATATCACGGGTCATTTTCATGCCAATGCAGCACCAGCAATTTTGACTCGAGCAATGCTTCAATCCAAAGATTGCAAAATAAAAATTGTTGCTGATATTTCTTGTGATGTCAACGGACCAATCGCCTGTACCGTAAGAGCATCCACAATTGCAGAACCTTTGTACGGTTATTTGCCGAGCGAAAATAAGGAAGTAGATGTGTTTCATCCAGCAGCATTAGTAGTGATGGCGGTTGATAATTTGCCCTGTGAACTGCCAAAAGATTCTAGCGAAGGCTTTGGCGAAATGTTTATGGAACATGTAATTCCAGCTTTTTTTAACGGCGACAAAGACGGAATTCTGCAACGTGCTAAAATGACCGAAAACGGTAAGCTTACCAGTAATTTTTCTTATTTGCAGGATTATGTAGACGGAAAATAATTTAATTTTTTATTATAATCGAAAGCTTCTGCATGGTCAGGGGCTTTTTTTTTATATGATTTATATTCAAAAATTGTGATTATATTTGAAAATAAATCCTCACAATTTGAAAACCAAACAATTTATAGTATTCCTTTTTGGCTTGATGACACTTCAGTTATATTCACAGGAGTTGCTTCCTTTTGTTGAGAATTATAGCAAATCAAATTACCAGGGTGATAATCAGATTTGGAATGTTGCACAAGGAAATGATGATGCGATGTATTTTGCTAACAATCATTATTTGTTGCGGTATGATGATGTGAAATGGGAAAAATACCTGTTGCCGAACAAAACCATAATTCGTTCTATACTGATTGATGGCGACAAGATTTACTCTGGTTCTTACAAGGAATTTGGATATTGGTTTCGAAAGGACGGAAAGATGGAGTATGTTTCTATTTCGGATAAAACCAATGTTTTTGACGAGAACGAAAATGAGGAAATTTGGAAAATTTTTAAGCTCAATAACAAAATTTATTTTCAATCCTTTAATGAAATTTTTCTGTACGACGGAAAAAAAATAAAGAAAACCACACTTCCGTTTCTTATTTCCTATTGCTTTGTTGTTGATAATCAACTCTTGATTGCATCGGTTGGAAGTGGAGTTTATAAAATGAATAATTTGAAACCTGAAAAGGTAAAAGGCTGGGAAATTTTAGAAAATAATATTATACATGCCATAGAAAAACATGAAAACCAAACATTTGTTTTTACTCAAAAAAACGGCATTTATATTGCAAAAAATGGTACTTTGAGTACTTGGAATAATCCATTAAACGAAATTTTAAAAAAAGGGATTATCAATGTTGCTAAGTTTATAAAAAACGATAAACTTGTAATTGGTACAGCGAGCAAAGGAGTTTTTATTTTTGATTTAAATAGCAATACTTATAAAAACATCAACAGAAATAATGTGTTGATGAACAACTCCATATTAAGTATTTGTCAAGACAAAGAAAATGATTTATGGCTGGGTTTAGACAACGGTATTGCTCATGTTGAGGTCAATTCTCCTATCTCTATTTTTTATGATAATTCTGGGAATTTAGGCTCTGTATATTCGGTAGCAACTACTCCAAAAGGCTATTTGATGGCTTCTAATCATGGTATTTTTGAATACGATAATCATAGCCTTTCCTTGATTTCAAATACACAAGGACAAGCTTGGAATATTAGCAAAATAAACAGCAAATATCTCATAGGTCACAACGAAGGCACTTTTGTTTATGATAACGGTTCATTCTCAAAATTGAATACGGTAAATGGAGGATGGAATTTAACAAAAAGCAGCATCAATAATTCTTATTTGCAAGCAACTTATAGTGGTGTTTTAATTTATAATGATAGTAATGATTTATCTCAAAAAATAGTTGTAAAAGGACTTTTGAAACCCATAAAATATGTCGCTCAAAATCGAAAAAATGAAATATGGGCAGCCGATAATTACCGAGGTTTGTATCGAATTTTATATAATGACAATTACGAAACTACTAAAGTAGAGAATGTTACACAGCGTTGTAAAATCACGAATGATTTTAGCGTAAAAATATTTGAATTCCGCAATGAAGTTCTTTTTCTAATACATAATTCTTGGTACACTTACAATCCGATTACCAATCAATTAGTAGAAAATCAATTGTTTAACACCAATTTTAAAAACGTTTCGGATATTGTTTCTATTGATGAAAATCATTTTTTGGTACAACAAGAAGGGCTTTTGTATCATATTTATGCCAATGAAAACAAGTTTATTTGGAACAGCATTCAAGAGAAATATTACAAAGGAAAAATCATTAATGACAATTTAAAAATTTTCAAAAATCGAGATAATTATTTGCTAAATTTAGATGATGGCTTTATTTCGATTCAATCAAAATATAAAAATAAGCAAAGCACGAATATAAAAATTGAAGCTTACAATAACGATAATTTAGTTCAAAACAAATCAAAAATTAGCTACAATTCAGAGTTGCGGATAAATGTAATTTCAGGAATATTTGGAGCTACAAAACCCAATTTGTTTTATAAAATAGATGATGGTACAGATTTTATTTCTGTAAAAGAAGGCTTAATCGTTTTAAACAACTTGAGCAATGGTTCGCATGATGTCGCTATTTTTTATCACGATGGATTGAGCTACACAAAAATTTCAAATTTCAAATTTACAGTGGCAAAACCTTGGTATTTTTCATTTTGGATGATTCTGCTCTATCTCGTCGTTATTGGAGTGATTTTATACCTTTATTATAAATGGAATAAAATGCGTTACATTCAAAAATTAGAATTGCGTGAGGAAGAATTAAAACATCAGAAAAAAATTCTAGAAATGGAGTTGAAAGCCGAAAATGAATTGAATACTCAAGAATATGAAAAGCATATTCTAGAAATCGAAATACAATCAAAATCATCAGAAGTTGCGGGTAAATCGCTCTCGATAGCAAAGCAAAGCGAAATGATTGAGAATATTCAAGGAATTTTAGACAATGAAACCGACTTCAATAAGCTAAAAAGTGAAATTAAAAAAGCCATAAAAATTAACGCTGTAAACAAGCATGAATGGGAAACTTTTGAAACAAATCTGAATCAAATTCACAATGAGTTTATAATCAATCTTTCTAAAAAATATCCAAACCTAACCTCAAAGGATATTAAACTTTGTATCTACCTAAAAATGAATCTGTCTTCGAAAGAAATTGCACCAATGATGAATATTTCTTTTAGAAGTGTAGAGTTACACAGGTATCGTTTGCGCAAGAAATTAAACCTTGTTCAGGATGAAAACCTCTCTAAATTTTTATTAACTGTATAAATAGGTGGTTTTTTTTATGGATACTATTTTTTTTCTAGTAGTTTATTGCAGAATCACAACACATCATTACTACATCATTTAGTCAAACTACATCATTTTAGTACAGCTTAAAACACCTTAAATCATTGATTTTATCAATAATTTCGGTACTTTGATGTATTTATGTAGTAACTGTATTTAACATGTAGCAACGCAGTAATACTATAACTTCGTTCTACTAACTTTAACAAATTATTAATTTATGAGAAATTTTATTTTTAGCTTTTTAGCACTCATTTTACTTCCAGCCTATATGTCTGGTCAAGTAATTAAAGGAAAAGTATTAGATTCCAAAGGCATAGGAATTCCTGGCGCAATTGTCGTTGCAGCAGATTCTAAAACTACGGCTGATACCGATTTTGATGGAAATTTTAATATCAATGCCAAAGTGGGAGAAGTATTAAAAATTAGCATGATAGGTTTTGATACTTTATCTGCAACCGCATCTTTGGACGCAATAACAATAACGTTGCAAGAATCTAAAGACATGGAATTGAAAGAAGTGGTTGTCATTGGGTACGGAACACGAAAGAAAGCTGACAACACTGGAGCAATTTCGCAACTTTCGGCTGCAGATATAACTAAATCTAAAGTCCTCAATGCCACACAAGCCATACAAGGTAAAGCGGCTGGTGTCCAGGTTATTGGAACCGATGTTCCAGGAAGTTCACCGTCACTTATTATTAGAGGAATTGGAACTTATGGCGCAGATAGAACACCACTATATGTTGTTGATGGTATACCAACCAAAAATATTGGAAACATAAATTCTAATGATATTGCGTCATTTGATATTTTAAAAGATGCTTCCTCGTTAGCTATTTATGGAAATCAAGCTGCAAATGGAGTTGTGATTATTACTACCAAAAAGGGAAAAGGAGATAAAACTACTGTTGAATATGATGGTTTCTACGGAGTGAGAACGCCACTTAAAACAGTTAAAATGGCTGGCTCAAATCATTTTGCTTACTATTCTGATGTTGCTGAACAAAACACTAGATTCTCTACAGATCAATTGTATAATACAAATTGGTTCGACGAAATCACTAGATTAGGTACATATTCATCAAACAATTTGTCATTATCTGGTGCTTCCGAAAAAATCAACTATTTGTTTAGTTTGAATTATTATGACGAAAAAGGAGTTCTTGACGGATTGAATTTTCAACGTTTTACTTTTAGAAACAACAACGATTACAAAATTTCTGATAAGTTTAAAATAATGCAAACCGTGAGTGTATCTTTCTCTAAATCTACACCAAAACCATTATCAGCTTTTACAGCTGCTTACAAACAATCGCCTTTAGTTCCTGTTAGATATCCTAACGGAAGATGGGGAATGCCTATTATTGGTACAGATGGACAAGCTTCTACAACTGGTGCTTTGTTTAACAATGTAGGAAACCCAGTAGCGCAATTAGAATATTTTACTGAAGAACAAAAAAGTTTATTATTTCAAGGAAGCCTTGGTGCTGAATACAAAATTTTTAAAGAATTGAAGTTCACCTCAAGATTAGGAGTTGAATATAATAATTGGAAAAAATTTGCTTACACACCATCTCGTGAACTTTGGTTAGCGGCAGATCCAACAAGAGATGTGGCAAATTATTCTGCTTCTGAACCTACAAACGAATTGGCAACTGCAAGAAGTGATTATTTCAATTGGAATTTTGATAACTTTTTGACTTATAATAAAAAATTTGCTGACATTCACGACGTTGAAGTAACAGTAGGTATGTCTGCTCAAGAATGGGGAAGTAAGGAAGAATTAGAAGTAAAAGGAAGAAATGTTCCTGAAAATTCCAATTATTGGAATTTGAATTTATCAAACTCTCCGTCTAATAATGTAGTTACCAAACACGTTATTGGAAACCAAAAAAACTTAATTGGTTATTTTGCTCGTTTTCAATATTCATTAATGGAAAAATACCTTTTGACTGGGACAATTCGTAGAGATGGTTCTTCACAATTTGGTGCTGATAACAAATGGGGTAATTTTCCGTCATTTGGTTTAGGCTGGGTTGTTTCTAAAGAAGATTTCTTGAAAGACAGCAAAGCAATAAACTACTTAAAACTTCGTGGAGGTTGGGGAAGATTAGGAAATCAAAATGTGCCTATTAATCAACAAACATTTAGTACAGGCAACGGATTAGGATATGATTTTGGAGGATCACTTTACTCCGGAACGACTATTGGTGCTTTTATTGACCCTACTTTGGGTTGGGAAATCACCCAAGAAACTTCAATAGGTTTAGACTTTAAAACAGTAAATAATAAATTATCGGGATCAATTGATTGGTATGATAAAAACACATCAAATGTAATTCTAAATGTTACACCGCCACTTACTGTAGGTACAGGTTCAACTCCAGCACACGCAGGTGAAATTACAAATACAGGATTTGAAGTTGCCTTGAGATGGGACGATAAAATTGGCGAAGATTTTAAATATTGGGTTGGTGCTAATTATTCTAATAATAAAAATGAAGTTTCTAATGTTTACAATCCATTAGCAATAAAACAACAAGGCGGAGGAATAGGTAACGGACAATATACCAAGCAACTAGCAGAAGGACAACCATTAGGTAGTTTTTATTTATGGGAAGTAGCTGGATACGATGCTTCGGGAAATTTTACGTATTATGACAAAGACGGTGTTATCACTTCTACACCAGCTGAAACAGATAGAAAATTCTTTGGTTCCTCTTTGCCAACCTATTATTATGGTGTAAATCTAGGTTTCCAATATAAAAATATCGATTTCTCTGTAGATGGATATGGAGTTGGCGGAAACAAAGTTTATAATGGCAAAAAAGCACAACGTTTTGGTAACGAAAACATCGAGGCTGCTATTGCTACAGATTTTTGGACCACTACAAATACCAATGCAGGAAATCCAGCACCATTTAATTCAGTTCCATTATCGTCAAATTATTATTTAGAATCTGGCGCTTATTTTAGAGTAAACAACATCACTTTAGGCTATACTTTACCAAAAGTATCAAGTGCTATCTCTTCTTTGAGAATATATGCCAGTGCTATAAATCCATTTATTTCTCAAAAATTCACAGGATATTCACCAGAACTGAATAATGATGGCGACCCAATGGGAATGCAAGGAATAGAGCTTGATGCCTATCCTACATTGAGTTCATTCATTATTGGTGCTAACTTAAAATTTTAATATCATGAAAAAAATATTCATACCCATAACTTTAGTAACTATTGCACTATTTTCAAATAGTTGCTCTAATGATTTCTTAGATGTTCCTCCAACGGAGAACATAGCCGAATCTGATTTATTAACTATTTATAATAATGATGCTGGTGCAAAAAGTTTTGTGACCGCTATTTATAGCAAATCACTCGACTGGAACATGAGTTCGTTCTCATGGAACGGATTATCAAGTATGACCTCTGACGATGCTGATAAAGGATCAGATCCAGGTGATACTGGAGCAGATAAAGACAAATGCGATGCACTAACTCTAGATGCAACTTCACTATCTGCACAGGAAGTTTTCGAGGCTAATTATCAAGGAATTAGTAGAGCAAATATTGCTTTATTATACCTTCCAAAATTAGATAAAGCTAACGCTGCTCTAAAAACAAGATTAACTGGTGAAGCAAAATTTCTTCGCGCTTTGATGTACTTTAATTTGGTAAGATGTTTTGGCGGTGTTCCTATTGTGGATCACGTTCCAGTACCATCTTCTACCGAAGATACTGATATGACACTTACTCGTAAATCTAAAGAAGAAGTGTATGCATTTATTGTAGCTAATTTATTAACAGCTATCGATGCGTTACCTGAAAAATCTGGATATACAGCTGGTGATTTAGGTAGAGCGACTAAAGGTGCTGCACATGCTTTACTAGCAAAAGTATATTTATATCAAGGCAATTGGCAAGGAGTTAAAGCACAATGTGCATTAGTAACAGGATATAATTTAACACCAAATTATGCTACAATTTGGAGAGAAGCTGGAGAAGACAATATAGAATCTATTTTCGAAATTCGAGGTTACGGTGGAAACCCTTCTCAAGGAATAGAAGGTTATATGGTTTCACAAGGAGCAAGAGGAACAAGTGGTTGGGGTTGGGGTTTCAATACACCAACAGCAAATTTGGCTAATTCTTATGAAGTTGGCGATCTTCGAAAAGATGCCACCATTGTTTTTGCTGGAGAAACCATGTGGGACGGAAGAGTAGTTTCGCCACTTGTTGCCAATCCAATGTACAACGAGAAAGCTTATGTTAGCAATACTGCAGAAGCGTTCAATGGTGACTGGGAAACAACAAAAAACATTCGAGTTTTGAGATATGCTGAAGTATTATTGATGCAAGCCGAAGCTGCCAACGAAAGTGGTTCTGGAGATGTAATTGGCCCTTTGAATACTATCAGAAACAGAGCTGGTTTAGCAAATACAACTGCTACTGGTCAAGTAGGATTAAGAACTGCAATTAGAGCAGAACGAAGACACGAATTGGCTTTTGAACACGACAGATGGTTTGATTTAGTGAGAACTGGTCAAGCACAAAGTGCTATGGCTGCTGATGGAAAAACTTTTGTAGTTGGAAAACATGAATTATTCCCGATTCCTCAAAAATTCATTACTCAAGCCGCAGGAAAATCAACTCAAAATCCAGGTTATAATTAAAAGGCCAACAACTTCAACCCTTTTTTTAAGGGTTGAAGTTTAAGGCAGTTTGGTTTAAATATTATAAAAATAGAATCCAAAAATGATTAAAATATCAATCTTATTTGCATTTTTCCTATTTACTGGTTGCGATTCTTCTGGGTCGAAGCCAAGTGGGCCAGTTGTTGTTCCTCCAGTAGAAGTTCCTGTTGTAAAACTCACAGACGAAGAACTGATGGATTTAGTACAAAAACAAACCTTCGCTTATTTTTGGAATTATGCGCAACCCAATTCTGGAATGGCACGAGAGCGATACCATCCTCAAGACCCAACTTATGACGAACATATTGTTACAACAGGTGGTTCAGGTTTTGGTTTAATGGCTATAATTTCGGCAATGTCTCGAGGTTATATCAGTAGAGATCAAGGCACAGAAAGGCTCAATAAAATTGCTAATTTTTTGGCAACTGCTGATCGTTTTCATGGAGCATGGTCACATTGGATAAACGGAAACACAGGACAAGTTATCCCTTTTGGAACTAAAGATAATGGTGGCGATTTAGTTGAAACCTCATTTTTAGTAGCTGGAATGATAACCGTTCGTGAATATTTAAAAAATGGCACAACCAGCGAAAAAGCTTTGGCTCAAAAATTCGATGATCTTTATAAAGGAGTCGATTGGCAATGGTACACTAACGGTCAGAATAAATTATTTTGGCATTGGTCTCCCAATTATGCTTGGCAAATGAATTTTCCGCTCGAAGGCTATAACGAATGCTTGATAACCTATGTCATGGCTGCAGCTTCGCCAACACATCCAATTGCACCTATTGCTTATCACGAAGGTTGGGCGAGAAGTGGCGCGATAGTTTCGGCTAGAACTAAATACAATTTGCCATTGATTTTAAAACACAATGGTGCAGAAGAATTTGGTGGTCCATTGTTTTGGGCTCATTATTCGTATTTAGGTTTAGACCCACATCAATTAACTGATCAGTATGCTAATTATTGGGATTTAAATTCAAATCAAGTCAAAATTGATTATTTGTATTGTGTTGCAAATCCTCTAAGCTACAAAGGTTATGGCGCAAATTATTGGGGATTATCTGCATCATATTCTAGAAATACTGATGGAACAATAGGGTATGACTCACACATGCCAAGCAACGACAAAGCAGTTATTTCGCCAACAGCGGCAATAAGTTCGATTGTTTATACACCTATAGAATCTAAAGCGCTCATGCGTAATTTATATGAAAATTATAATAAAGATACTTGGGGAGTTGCTGGATTTTATGACGCACACAGTCAGCAATACAATTGGTCAGCACAACGCTATTTAGCTATAGACCAAGGACCAGAAATGGTCATGTTAGAAAATTACCGATCCGGTTTAATTTGGCAATTATTTATGAATGCTCCAGAGGTAAAACAAGGTTTGATTACTCTTGGATTTCATTCTGGTAAATACGGATTTTAAAAAAAAGTAACTATTAATTATTAATTATTAAAAATTTAAAATATGAAAAATAGTATAAAAATAAGCTGTCTAATGGCAGTGATTTCTTTGCAGTTATTCACAAGTTGTTCCGATAATGTTGACAGCAATGAGCCGTTACCTTATCCGCCAATTGGTGGATATGAGACTTCTGATGATATTGCAAAATCTAATTTAATTGTAAAATTAGGTTTTGAAGACAACATTAATGATGCTTTTAATGGTGCTACTGGCGGAGTTGCAACGAATGTTACCTATGTAGAAGGCGTAAAAGGAAAAGCATATAATGGTACTTCAACAAGCTTTGTGGGTTATAGCGCATCAAGTGCAAAACTTATTGGTTTAAAAAGTATAACTAGTTCAATGTGGATTAAAACTTCGCCTGGTTCTGGCGCTCAATGCTTGTTTATGTTACCAAAAACATCCGATTTTTTTGGTAATATTTTTGTGTTAATTGATGGTTCTAGTAACGGAAACATGAATTTAAAAGTTCATATTCAAAAAACGGGTGCTGATTGGAGTGGTCAATGGATGGAACATGTTGGCAATAATGCTTTACCAAATATGTATGGGGAATGGAAACAATTAGTTTGGACTTATGATGCCACAACATCTAAATATAAAATGTATGTAGACGGAGAAAAATTAAACCTTTCGGATGGATTTACAAATAGATATGCAAGTGATCCATCAAACGGAGGATTGCCTTTAGGAGGTTTAGTTAATTCGGATGCTTCCAAATTTGTTATTGGAGGTTTTCAACAGCATTTAGGAGCACCATGGGGAACTCCAGAACCTTGGATGATACCATACACGGGTCTAATGGACGAATTTAGAATTTATGATATAGCACTTTCTGATGTAGAAGTTAGATTTTTGTATAAACTAGAAAAAAGTAAAAGATAGTATTTTAACTAAAAACAGACAGCCAAATTCGTTACTATCTGTTTTT
>NZ_JANOQD010000029.1:0-2185 GCF_031422135.1 Flavobacterium sp.
ATATTATGCTTGTGCAATAAAGTTTTTTGATAGTTTATAATATATTTAAATATATGTTACAAAATATTAAGATTCATTATAATATTGTTAATGTAGAATATTTTCTTTTGCGTTTCTGTCGCTCGAAGGTTGCACACAACGTCCCGTGGCTTGGCGTCAGTTGGGGCGTATCAAAAAACAACTTAATAAATAAACCTAAAACTTTAGACAATGAATAAACTAAATAAACAAACACCTAACCCCCAATTGCGCCAAACCGCTGTTGGCAGATGGTTTTTTATTTTCCTAATAGTTTAGGTAAATAATCCAACGCTAATGGATCACGGTCTTTGAAATAATTATTTGCATTTTCTGGAATCCATTTTTCAAAAACAAATTTTCTGAAAGTTGGCAAAACTTCAATCGGATACATTCTTGCTTGAACGTCATCTCGATTATCTGGGAATGAATGTTCGTAATATTTGTGAGTTCCTTCAAATGGCGAATCTGTTTTCTTTAAATAATTTGAGAATATCATACCAACTGATATGTCTGGGTACATTCCTTGTCCTTTTATTCCTTTGTCTGGTATTTCATACCCTACTTTGTCAAGCTCTGCATTTAAAGTAACAAAAAGCTCACTTATTACTGAAAAGTAATTTCGGTCAATTTTGTGAAGATTGTCTTTATATCTTAAATAGAAATTAGGTAATTGCGTTCTGTCAATTTTTCCATAGTATCCTTTTTTTCGTATTGATGGGACTACTTCCTCAAAAAGCCACGTTTCAAAAGCCTCAGCAGCTGGTAATTGTGACCTAAAAATTAATCGATAAACATTAGGCTCATTTATAATAGTCATTTCTTGAATTCCACTGTTTGTAGGGATGCCCTGTTTCAGGGTACCCTTACTTTTGCAATGAGTGTTTATGGCGTTACTTGGTTTTGCATAACCTAATGTTTTGGCAACGTCAGATGCAACAAACCAAATCTCACCGTCAATTTCGACCGTTCTAATTTCGTTTAACATTTTTTCTTCTGGGCTTTCAAATTTGAATACAGATAATTGCATATTTATATTTTATTCGTTATTTTTACTACTGTTTTGGTAAACTATCTGCCAACGTCTCGTGGCTTGGCGTCAGTTGGGGATTTGGTTAGCCAAATGTATCGAATAAAAAACCAACTTCCAAGTACAAAACCAACTTTAAAGTTAGCCTAAAACCCCAATTGCGCCAAACCGCTGTTAGTGGCAGTTTTTATTTGAAATTATATTTTGTTTTAATTTTTGAAACTAAATCTTCAATTTCAGTTTCATACTTAACATAAATTGTTTCTTCACTGATATTTGATTCTTTAACATAATCTAAAAAGTATTTTTTACGGTCAGCTGGAATAATATATTTTATTAATCTATTTTTTATATGTACTTGTTCTTCAAGTGCTAACAATGATTTACTATAATCTTGAATAGTAAATTTTCCTTCTTGAAAAGCTCTTCTCTGTTCTGCAATTTTATCTTTGTGTTTTTCATCGATGTAAAAACTGCTATTTGATATTAAATCTAGATTCTTTTCAAAAGGATTAACTTCAAAATGTTCATCACATTTCCAAGTAAGTGGACTTTTAAAAGCCCAAAACTGCGCATCATCTTCAAAATTACTTTCTACAGCAAAATAAAGAGCAACTTTTGCGTATGTTGTCCAATCGAGAAGTCTTGTCGGAAGTCTGTAATGTTGAATTTGCTCAAGCCATCTCCAATTATTTTCATAATCTAGATTTTCTGAGTTTAGCTGAATAAATTTGTCTGGATTTTTGGATTGATTTACTAAATCTTGAAAATCTTTTAAAATATTAGTTTCAAGTGATATAATATCATTACTTGTTTTTGCATATCGCGAAATTCCGGATTTTAACTCGTAAGAATTTTTCGATTGTCCACGAAATAGTTCCCAATAACTTTCAAATATAGTTCCTCCTCTTAATTCAGAAACGATATTATCAAAATCAGTTGTTGTAACAATAATTTTATCTTTCATAATTTACGATTTTTTGTAAAATTGCCACTAACGTCTCGTGGCTTGCTGTCAGGTTGGGATTAGATAAGCCAAATGTATAAATTTATGACTGAACTTCCAAGTACAAAACCAACTTTGGAGTTTGCCCGAAAGCCCAACTTGCAGCAAACCGCTGTTGTGTGCCAGCCTTT
>NZ_JANOQD010000030.1:0-207789 GCF_031422135.1 Flavobacterium sp.
TACGGCAGCTTTGCCATATACAAACGGGCCTATTCACATTGGGCATTTAGCCGGTGTTTATGTGCCATCAGACATTTATGCACGCTATTTGCGACTGCAAGGAAAAGATGTGGCGTTTATGTGCGGTAGCGACGAACACGGTGTTGCCATATCGATGAAAGCAAAAAAAGAAGGCATTTCTCCACAAGAAGTGATTGATAAATATGATGGAATTATCAGGAAGTCGTTCCTAGATTTTGGGATTTCGTTTGATAATTATTCGAGAACTTCGGCGAAAATTCATCACGAGACAGCTTCGGAATTTTTCAAGAAATTGTACGATAATGGCGATTTTATTGAAGAAGTTACCGAGCAATTGTATGATGCGAAAGCCAATCAGTTTCTTGCCGATCGTTTTGTGGTGGGAACTTGTCCGAAATGTGCCAACGAAGAAGCGTATGGCGACCAATGCGAAAAATGTGGTTCGACCTTGAATGCAACGGATTTAATAAATCCAAAATCGACAATAACTGGAGAAATTCCGACCTTAAAATCGACCAAACACTGGTTTTTACCTTTGGACAGATACCAAGATTTTTTGAAAGAATGGATTCTAGTTGGTCACGCCAAAGATTGGAAAACCAACGTACTTGGACAAGTAAAATCGTGGTTGGACGATGGTTTGAAACCTCGTGCCGTTACAAGAGATTTGGACTGGGGAATTGATGTTCCTGTGGCTGGAGCCGAAGGAAAAAAACTATACGTTTGGTTTGATGCGCCTATTGGCTATATTTCGGCAACCAAAGAATGGGCAGCTCGTGAAGGCAAAAACTGGGAAGATTACTGGAAAAAAGAAGATACGAAACTAGTCCACTTTATAGGAAAAGATAATATTGTTTTTCATTGTATAATTTTTCCGGCGATGTTGAAAGCCGAAGGAAGTTATATTTTGCCAGAAAATGTGCCTGCGAATGAGTTTTTGAATTTGGAAGGAAACAAACTTTCAACTTCAAAAAATTGGGCGGTTTGGTTGCACGAATATTTGGAGGATTTTCCAGACAAGCAAGATTCGTTGCGTTATGCGTTGACTTCGAATGCACCAGAAACGAAGGATAACGATTTTACTTGGAAAGATTTTCAGGCGAGAAATAATAATGAATTGGCAGCAATCTTTGGAAATTTCATCAATCGAGTGGTGGTTTTGACCAACAAATATTACGAAGGAATTGTACCAACACCAAACGAATTTTCGGAAGTTGATGAAAGAACATTGGCTGAGTTGAAAGCCTATCCAGCCGTTATTTCATCTTCTATTGAACGTTATCGTTTTAGAGAAGCGCAAGGCGAATTGATGAATGTTGCCCGTTTAGGAAATAAGTATTTGGCCGATGAAGAACCTTGGAAAGTGATGAAAGACAATCCAGAAAGAGTGAAAACACAAATGTATGTGGCATTGCAAATTGCGGCTGCTTTGCAGGTTTTGTGTGAGCCATTTTTGCCTTTTACATCTAATAAATTGGCGGCCATTTTAAAAATAGACAAATTGAGTTGGAACTCCGTTTCAGAAACTTCTGATTTGATTCCTTATGGTCACAAAATTGGCGAAGCGGAAATATTATTCTCGCAAATTGAAGACGATCAAATTCAAAAACAAATTGACAAACTAGAAGCAACAAAAAAAGCCAATGAGATTTCTCCTATCGTCGAAATGACAAAACAAAAAGAGTTAATTCAGTTTGAAGATTTTGCCAAAATGGACATTCGTACTGGAACGATTTTGGAAGCCGAAAAAATGCCTAAAGCCAATAAATTATTAATTCTGAAAGTCGATACAGGAATAGATGTTCGCACCATAGTTTCAGGAATTGCCGAACATTTTTCACCCGAAGAAGTGGTTGGAAAACGCGTGACGGTTTTGGTAAACTTGGCACCAAGAAATTTGCGTGGCGTGGATAGTCAAGGAATGATTTTGATGACAAATTTACCTGATGGGAAATTGGTTTTTGTAAATCCAGATGTGGATGGTGTTGGGAATGGGGAAACTATAAATTAAAAAAAAATTAAAAAAATGATTAAAAAAATTACAATCTTCGCATTATTATTGAGTTTTAGTTCTTTTTCGCAAGAATTAGTAGGTTCAATTCCTTTAGAGTTGAAGAAAGGCACAGATGTTTTTCAAATTGTGAATGAAACAACAAAACAAACTACTTTCTTTTTAAGTGATAATAAAAAAGTGAAAGCCATTCGATTAAATGAGAAAATGCAAGTTGTGGACACTATGTCTGTACCAAGACCAAATAGCAAATATTCTAAAATGATTGGTACTTGTGGCGATAAATCAAATCCAATGCTATTTTGGGCCTCCTCAAATGATAAAGAAATTTTAACTCAAAAATTTAAGTTTTTAGAGCATAAAACTTCCGAGCAAAAATATGATTTGACTTTTATAGGAGAAAAAGTAGTTGAAGAATTTTCTTTAAATGGTAATTTTTATATTATTTCAGTGATTAAAAACACCAATTCTCTAAAATTTTATGTTTTCAATGAAACTGAAAAAACTGAAAAAACGATAGATTTAAATGGTTTTAATTTTTTAGATTCCGATATTAAAAGAACAACTTTTTATAATGTACTTTTGGAAAACTTTTACGGAAAACAAGAATCTGGATCCATCGAAAAAATAACATCCGACAGCCCAATTTCATTAGCATTGAGTTACAAAAAGAGAAAGGTTTATTTAGAAAACAACAAATTAACTTTTACTTTTGATAATAATTCACTTTATACCCAATTAATAATGGTTGATTTGAAAACCTTTATTGTAAAAGAAAAAATGATTAAAAAACCAGATTTAATGAAAGATCCTTCAGCAGAAGTAAATGAACTTGAATCAAATTCTTTTTTACATCAAGATAAACTATTTCAAATAAAATCTTCACCAAATTTGATTAAATTTTCAATAAAAGACTTAGATGATAAGATTTTATATGAAAATACAATTCACAAAGAGAAACCAATCGACTTTAGTAATTCAGAAGTTTTTTTAGAAAATGGAAGTTCAAAAAACAAAAAGACTATCGAAAACTCTAAATTCATTAGAAAAGTAAATAATCAATCTCCTGCTATCTCCTGCTATAAACAAGATGATACTATTTTGGTAACAATTGGAAGTGTTTCTCAAGTTCAACAACAAATGAGTAACAAAATGATGGTTGGAGCTATGTTTGGAGTTGCGGGAGTTTTGCTTGCATCAGCATTGAGTAGTCCTACAATGGAAAACTTTAATGCTTATGCAAACAGAGAAGTAACCTACGTTAATTGCCTTTTTAATCAAACAGGAGAACATATAACTGGAAGTGTAAAACCTTTGGCATTTGAAAAAATAAGAATTTATCTTGAAAATAACCCAACTGTTTCTTCTCAAACTATTTTCAAACTTGAAAACGATTATTATTTAGGATCGTTTTTAAAAAATGAATATTCATTTCGAAAATTTGTCAACTAAATGAACCTAAAAGTAATCGCTTTCGACGCCGACGACACACTTTTCTTGAACGAACCCTACTTCCAAGAAACGGAACAAAAATTCTGTGCATTGATGAACGATTACTTGTCGCATCAAGGATTGTCTCAAGAATTGTTTCGTGTAGAAATTCAAAATTTACCTTTGTACGGTTATGGAATCAAAGGTTATATCTTGTCGATGATTGAGGCTGCAATGAAAATTTCTGACAATACGATTTCTATGGAAATTATTGAAAAAATAATTGACTATGGAAAAGAATTGCTTCAGAAACCTATCGAATTATTGGATGGTGTGGAAGAAACACTAGAAGCATTAAAAGGAAAATACAAGCTTGTTGTGGCAACAAAAGGCGATTTGAAAGACCAACAACGCAAACTTCACGATTCAGGTTTAGGTCATTATTTTCACCATATTGAAGTAATGTCAGACAAACAAGAAATAGATTATCAAAAATTAGTAAAACGTTTAGATATTGAGCCTTCCGAGTTTTTTATGATTGGAAATTCTCTCAAATCAGATGTTTTACCAGTATTGGGAATTGGTGGTTATGCTGTTCATATTCCATTTCACACCACTTGGGAACACGAAAAAATAAGTCATAAAGTAGAACATCCTAATTTTAAAACTTTTGAAAAAATAACAGAAGTACTACCTATTCTATTAAAATAAATCGACTTTTAATTTGTTAATTTTTTATAAATTACTAAAAATTAGCTAATTAACGGTAACTATAAAAATGAAACAAAAGCTAAATCTAGAAACTTGGAACCGTAAGGAACACTATTTGTTTTTTAAACAAATGGAAGAGCCTTTTTTTGGCATTACCACAACTATCGATTGTACCAAAGCGTATGAAAAAGCCAAAGAATTAAACGTCTCTTTTTTTACCTATTATCTTCACAAAACTTTGGTTGCAGTAAACGAAATTGAAAATTTCAGATACAGAATACTAAATGACGAGATTTATATTTTTGACCAAATCGATGCTTCTGCAACCATATTGCGTGCTGACGAAACCTTTGGATTTTCGCAAATAGAATTTTCTGAAGATATTTTAAAATTTTCTAAAAACACCGAAAACGAAATTACTAGAATCCAAACAACGACAGGGCTTTTTACAAGAGATTTTACCGAAAATTTAATTCATTTTTCGGCTTTGCCTTGGATTAATTTTACTTCATTTACACACGCTCGAAGTTTTACTTGGCCTGACAGTTGTCCTAAAATATCCTTCGGAAAAATGATGGAAGAAAACGGTAAAAAAACAATGGCGATGTCTGTTCACGTACACCACGGATTAATGGACGGATTTCACATTGGACAGTTTGTGCATTTGTTTCAAAAATTACTAGATAAATAATGCTCCCCATAGCTTTCCATCCTATTTATAAACACCCTTTACCTGAAGGACATCGATTTCCAATGTTAAAATACGAATTATTGCCAGAGCAATTATTATATGAAGGAACAGCAGACAAATTAGATTTTTTTGAACCTGAAATTGCAGATTTAGAACATATTTTAGCTGTTCACACTCCAGAATACGTCGATAATCTATTGAATTTAACACTAGATGCAAAAGTTGCTCGAAAAATAGGTTTCCCATTATCTGTTCAATTAATCGAAAGAGAATTACGCATTGCAAACGGCACAATTCTAGGATGTGAAAAAGCATTGCAAACAGGTGTGTCATTTAATATTGCCGGCGGAACACACCACGCATTTACTAATCGAGGTGAAGCATTTTGTATGTTGAACGATCAAGCAATTGGAGCACAATACTTGTTAGATAAAAAATTAGCTTCAAAAATACTTATTGTAGATCTCGATGTGCATCAAGGAAATGGAACAGCAGAAATTTTCAAAAACAATTCTAATGTTTTTACTTTTTCGATGCACGGAAAAACAAATTATCCCTTCAAAAAAGAGGTCTCCAATATGGATATTGCACTAGAAGACGATACAAACGATAGTGAATTTTTATCTATTTTAAAGGAAAATTTACCAAAAGTGATAGAAAATCATAAACCTGATTTTATTTTCTATTTGGCTGGAGTCGATATTTTAGCAACTGATAAATTAGGAAAACTAGCTTGTACAATTGATGGCTGTAAAAAAAGAGATGAAATTGTGTTTTCTCTTTGCAGAAAACTAGAAATACCAGTTCAAGTAAGTATGGGAGGTGGTTATTCGCCAAAAATTAAAACAATAATTGAAGCACATGCCAATACCTATCGAGTTGCAAAACAAATTTTCGATTAACTTTCGTTAAAAAACTACTAACATTCGGCTTACTTCCTGTCAAACTTTGTAACTTTGTAACTCAGTAACTTATTAATACAAAATTATGTATCCAGCAGAAATGGTAAAACCAATGCGTGACGAGTTAGTCAATGTAGGTTTTCAAGAATTATATACCGCATCAGAAGTAGAAAATACAATTGCTAAAGAAGGAACAACTCTTGTAGTAGTAAATTCCGTTTGTGGTTGCGCGGCAAGAAATGCACGTCCAGGAGCTTCTATGAGTTTAGACAATAGCAAAAAACCAACAAATTTAGTAACTGTATTTGCAGGTGTCGATAAAGATGCTGTGGATGCAGCTCGTAAGTTGATGTTTCCCTTTCCACCTTCATCACCAAGTATGGCTTTGTTTAAAAATGGAGAATTGGTGCATATGTTAGAACGTCATCATATTGAAGGTCGTCCAGCAGAATTGATTGCAGAAAACCTAAAAGATGCTTACAACGAATATTGTTAAAAAAAATTATAAAACGCAAATCTAAACCACGTTTTGCGTGGTTTTTTTATTTAAAAAAGTATATTTGGAAGATATTTCAAATAAAATGGAAAAAATAATATCATATCCAATATCTATAATTTATTATTTGTGTTTTGTGATTTGTCTTTTGATATTTCACCCAATACAATGGATTTGCCTGAATGTTTTTGGCTATCAGACACATAAAAAAAGTGTAGATTATTTGAATTTTTTTTTAGTGAAATGTACTAATTTATTAGGAACAACGTATCTATTTGAAAACAAAGATTCAATCCCCAAAAATGTTCCTATTATTTTTGTTGCTAATCATCAAAGTATGTATGATATTATTGCAATAATTTGGTACTTACGTCGTTTTCACGCCAAGTTTGTAAGCAAAAAAGAATTGGGAAAAGGAATACCAAGTGTTTCATACAATTTGAGACACGGCGGTTCTGTTCTAATTGACAGAAAAGATTCAAAACAAGCCATATCAGCCATTTCTGGATTGTCAAAATACTTAGAAAAAAACAAACGATCGGCAGTAATTTTTCCAGAAGGAACCAGAAGCAAAACCGGAACACCAAAGAGATTTGCTGAAAGCGGACTCAAAATGCTCTGTAAATATGCCCCATCTGCATATATTGTGCCAATAACAATTAACAATTCGTGGAAAATGGTTAAATTTGGAACTTTTCCGATGGGTTTAGGAAACAAACTACAATTTGTCATTCACGATGCTATTGCAGTAAAAGACTTTCCATTTGAAGAACTGATGAAACGCACTGAAAAAGCAGTAATACAATCCATAAAATAAAAAACATTTGAATTTTAGGTCAAATCCTAAATTGCAAATTCTAAATTCTAAATTAAAATGTCAACACACAATATACGCTTAGAAGTAATGAAATCATTGGAAAATAAAATTGATGGATTTGTCGATCAATATCTTATTCCTGTGGAAAAAATATGGCAACCTACTGATTTTTTGCCCAATTCAGAAAACGAAAATTTCTTTGAAGAGGTAAAAGAATTGCGAGAAATAGCTAAAGAATTGCCTTATGATTTTTGGGTAACTTTAGTTGGTGATACCATAACCGAAGAAGCACTACCAACCTACGAATCGTGGTTGATGGATGTGGATGGTGTAGGGCAAGTAGAAAACAATGGCTGGTCAAAATGGGTTCGCCAATGGACAAGCGAAGAAAACCGACACGGAGATTTACTCAACAAGTATTTGTATTTATCAGGTCGTGTTAATATGCGTGAAATCGAAATTACAACCCAACATCTTATTGCTGACGGTTTTGATATTGGAACTGGTCGTGATCCATACAAAAATTTTATATATACCAGTTTTCAAGAACTAGCAACCTATATTTCACATAATCGAGTGGCTCAAATCGCCAAGCAATATGGCGACAACAAGTTGTCTAAAATTTGCAAAATGATTGCAGGAGACGAAATGCGTCACCATCATGCCTACTCGGAATTTGTAAATCAAATTTTTAAAGTAGATCCTAGTGAAATGCTTATTGCTTTCAACTTTATGATGAAACAAAAAATAGTTATGCCAGCACAATTTTTGCGAGAATCAGGCGAAAAAATAGGTTCTGCATTCTTGAATTTCTCGGATTCAGCACAACGAATAGGGGTTTATACCGCTAACGATTATGTAGATATTATGCAGAAACTTATTGAAAAATGGGAAATCAGTACACTTTCTGGACTAACTGACGAAGCCGAAAAAGCGAGAGATTACTTGATGAAATTGCCAGCAAGAATGGCAAAAGTTTCTGAAAGATTGATTATTCCTGTGGAATCACAATTATTTAAATGGGTAGAACCAGCTATGGTAAGATAATTAAAAATGGATTAAAAAAATTACAAATGTTGATTATTGAAATCGTTTCAATAATCAACATTTTTTATAAATAGAATATTATGGATAATTTGATTGAAAAAACAATCGCATTTGTAAAACAACAACTTCAAAATGCCGAAGGCGGTCACGATTGGTTTCACATTGAACGTGTTTATAAAAATTCCGTTTTAATTGCTAAAGAAGAAAATTGTAATTTAGAAATTGTTCAACTTGGTGCATTACTTCACGATATTGCTGATAGTAAATTTCACAATGGCGATGAATCTATTGGTCCAAAAACGGCTAGAAATTTTTTGGAATCTGTAAATGTTTCGGAAGAAACAATTGCACACATTATATGTATAATCGAAAATATTTCTTTTAAAGGCGGAAATTTTGACAAGAAATTCACATCTAAAGAACTTGAAATTATACAAGATGCCGACAGATTGGATGCCATTGGAGCAATAGGAATTGCTAGGACTTTTAATTATGGTGGATTTAAAAATCGTCAGTTATACAATCCTGAAATTCTTCCAAACTTAAATATGAGTAAGGAGGAATATAAAAACTCGGAAGCACCAACATTGAATCATTTTTACGAAAAATTGTTGCTTCTTAAAGATAAAATGAATACCGAAACTGGTAAAAAAATTGCTCAAGAACGTCATAATTATATGGAAACGTTTCTGGAGCAATTTTATGGGGAATGGAATGGAAACAAGTAAATACTATAACAAATAATCCCAAAAATTCTCTTTGTGAATGACTTGGGTTGTTTTTGGGTGGTATTTCTCTGTAAATGATTTTGTGAATTTTACTTTGACATTTGGATTGAATTTAATTTCAAACGCTTCAATTTCGTCGTTTTTTATTTCCAAAAAATCAATTTCTGCTTGTTGTGTGTTTCTCCAAAAATAAGTGTCTTTATATTGTCTTTCATAAGATAATTTCTTTTTTCTTTCGCTAATAATAAAATTTTCCCATAAAGATCCGTAATCATCGCGAAGTTCTATGGGTTTAAAGTTTTTGATTATTCGATTGCGTAAACCATTGTCCCAAAAATATATTTTCTTGCTTTTTTTAATCTCATTATCCTGATTTTTACTAAAAGCATTTAAACTAAAAACGATGAAGTTTTTTTCGAGAATATCGATATACTTTTCAACCGTTAACCGATTTATTCCTAAATCATTGGCTAAAGAATTTGTGCTAATTTCTGAACCAATTCTAAATGCCAACATCTGAACTAATCTTTGTAAACTAGATGATTTTTTGACACCTTCTAGGTTTAAAATATCTTTATAAAGGAAACCCTCTGTTAGATCATTTAATATTTTTTCTTCTTTACCCAAATTTGTAACTACTTCAGGATAATATCCATAAACCAAACGATGGTTTACCAATCTTGTTTCTTCTATAAAATTAGTGTGTTGAACCATTTCCGAATAACTCAACGGAAAAAGTTGTAGTTCTTCCTTACGACCAACCATAGATTCTTTGGTTTTATCAGCCAATTCAAATGCACTACTTCCTGAAGCAATAACTTGAATTTCAGGAAAATTATCCACCATTCTTTTTATTAATAATCCAATATTATGAATCATTTGAGCTTCATCGATAACCAAAATGGAGTTGCCACCAACAATTGCTTTTAGCCTATCGGAAGTTATGTTTTCTAACAAAAGCTGAGTGTCTGGCTCATCACCATTAAGCCAAAGAAAGCTGTTTTGTTTGATAGTGTTTCTTATCAGAGATGTTTTACCAACTTGACGAGCACCAAATACCAAAATCGCTTTTCCCTTAAAAAGATAAGAATCTATTTCTGATTGTTGGGTTCTAGCTATCATATTGCATCGATTTATAATGCAAATATATAATAATTTGATATTACAACATCATAAAAGTATAATAATTTAATATTATAATATTATAAAAATATAATAATATGATATTACGATATCAAAAAAAGTATAATAATATGATATTTGGAATGTTTAACTCCCTGTAAAAACTGCTCTTCTTTTTTCTAAAAAAGCCGTAGTTCCTTCTTTAAAATCATCGGTAGCGAAACACTCTCCAAAAGTTCTAATTTCCACATCATAACCATTTACACCGTCTTTAAAATTGGCATTCACAGCTTCAATAGCTTTGGAGATTGCGACTGGTGAATTTCGCATAATTTTATCTGCCAAAGTATTATAAGTAGCATACAAATCGGCTTGAGGGACAACGTGATTGACTAATCCATAAGCTTTTGCAGTTTCTGCATCAATCATTCCAGCGGTCATAATCATTTCCATAGCACGTCCTTTACCAACTAGTTGTGGCAAACGTTGGGTTCCGCCATATCCAGGAATTACTCCAAGTGAGGTTTCTGGCAAGCCCATTTTGGCATGATCAGAAGCTATTCTGAAATGGCAAGCCATTGCTAGTTCTAGTCCGCCACCAAGTGCAAAACCATTAATGGCAGCGATGACTGGAGTTTTCAAATTTTCGATAAAATCGAAAAGTATTTCTTGTCCTTTTGCTGCTAGTTTTGCTCCATCTTCTGATGAAAAATGAGCAAATTCAGAGATATCGGCACCAGCCACAAAAGCTTTTTCACCACTTCCTGTAATCACAATTACTTTAATTTCTGGATTTTTTTCTGCCGTTTTTAAAGTTTCGTGCAATTCTTGAATGGTTGCTTTGTTCAACGCATTTAACTTTTCTGGACGATTTATAAAAATAGTTGCAATGCCCTTTTCGTGTTCGATGATGATATTTTGTAAAGCCATAATTTGGTTTTTTATTGTTTAATAATAGGTAGAGTAACTTTAAAAGTAGTTCCTTTTCCTAATTGTGATTCAAAAGTAATAGTTCCGTTGTAATTTTCGATAATATTTTTAATAATTGCTAATCCTAAACCCATTCCGCTAGATTTTGTAGTAAATTTTGGTTCAAAAATACGTTCAAAATCTTCTTTTAAAATGCCTTTTCCGTTGTCTTTTACTTTTATAATGGCATTGTTAGATTCCTTTTTTACTGTAACAATAATTTGTTTGTTTTCTTGTTCCTCTGAGATAGCCTGTATAGCATTTTTAACCAAATTGTTTACAATACGTATCAATTGGGTTTTATCAATTTTAGTAATTATTTCTTCTGAATCGGATTCAAACTGGATGAATTCTTCATTGAAAATATCCAAAGTCAGTTCCACAATATCCACGACATTCAACGTCTCGTTTTGTTGTGCTGGCATCGATGCAAAGTTAGAAAAAGCAGAAGCCACAGCACTCATCGTGTCTATTTGTTGAATCAAAGTTTTGGAGTAATCGTCTAGTTTTTGATTAACTAAAGGATCGTTAACATCAAATTTTCGTTGAAAACTTTGCACTGTTAATCGCATTGGTGTGAGAGGATTCTTGATTTCGTGAGCCACTTGTTTTGCCATTTCACGCCAAGCCTCTTCTCGTTCGCTTTGTGCGAGTTTGTTGGCACTTTCTTCCAGTTCGTCAATCATTTTATTATATGATTTTACGAGTCTGTCAATCTCGTAACTGTTGCTGGTTAACTCAATTTTTTCATTTTTTTCGGTCAAACTAGTTTCTGTCAATTTATCTGAAATTGTTTTCAGTGATTTTGTTATAAATCTTGACAAATAGTATGCAATAAATACAGAAACAATAATCATTGAAATGTAAACCAATCCAAAAACGGAAAGAAAATTTTCAAGTTCATTTTTATAAAAAGTATCGTCTTCCTTATATGGTAATTTTAAAATTCCAATGGGTTTGTTTTCTACATAATCCATCAGATAACTATAGGAATATCGGTATTTATCACCTTCTTTTTCTGCTAAAGTCACAAAACGATTTTCGTTAGAGAGCTTTACATTTTCAAGGATATAAGTAGGGATAATTGGTGCCTTTTCAATTTTTGCATTAGGTGCATTGGAATTGATAAGCAACAACCCATCCAAATCATAAACATTGATAACAAGATTATGAATGTCTGATATTTCGAAAATTCTAGATTGAAAGATAGACGGAATATTTTGTGTTATTAATGGATGTGGTGTCTTGGAAAGAATATAAACAATGTGTTCTTTGATTTGTTTTTCCTTACGCTCCAATCTTTCTTGATGGTATTCTTGGCTTTCTATTTGAAATTGAATAATAGAAACTGATGCAACTAAAATCGAAGAAATAATGGTGATAAGAATCATCGAAAGAAAAATTCTTACACGCAACGACCAACTTTTGATAGACAAAATAGTATGCATTAAGATTTGTTTTTGGCTCTTATTCGTTTATAAAATTTAAAACCTAACATTAACAAAATTGAAAATAGAATAATTCCGACAACTCCATAAATCCAATTAAATTCGTTTTTTAAAACCACCAAAAAAACAACAGCAAATAAGATTATTGTGGCTCCTTCATTCCAAAGACGCATATAATTAGAAGAATATTTGAATTTTTCATTTTGTAATTGCTTAAAAATTTGATGGCATTTTAAATGATACAAATACAGCACAAAAACAAAGCCAAGTTTCACGTGCATCCAAGGCATTTGCAACCAAGCTTGTCCCAAAGGCGTAAAAAATAACATCCAATAAGCAAAAAAACTCGCTAAAATGGCGCTTGGCCAAGTAATAATGTACCACAATCTGTAGGACATTATTTTAAATTGAGAAAGTATAATTTCTCGATCTGGCGATGGTTTTTGGTTGGCTTCTATTTGATATACAAACAAACGAACAATGTTAAATAATCCCACAAACCATGTGATTACAAAAATTAAGTGAAGTGATTTTAGGTAATTGTAAAGTTCCATTGAAAATCTATTATCTATTCTCTATATTCTTTTACTTTATTAAACTCACCAATCCAATCTGCAACCAATTCACACCAGGCATCTTCATCATTCAAACAAGGAATAGCGGTAAACTCTTCACCACCGTGATGCAAAAATTCTTCGTTGGCTTCCATTGCAATTTCTTCTAAAGTTTCTAAACAATCTGATACAAATGCTGGAGTTACAACAGCCAGTTTCTTGATTCCTTTTTTAGGCATTTTGTTGATTTCAACGTCGGTATATGGTGTCAACCATTTATCACCAGCCAATCTTGATTGGAATGTTTGACTGTATTTCTCTTTTGGAATATTCAAATATTCAGTAACCAATTTTGTGGTTTCATAACATTGATGACTATAACAAAACTCGTGTGCCGGCGAAGGTGTGCTACAACACGTTCTATCAATTTTGCAATGCGATTTGGTTATATCGGTTTTACGAATATGACGTTTCGGAATTCCGTGGTACGAAAACAATAAATGATCGTATTCGAAACCTTCTAAATGCTTTTTGATACTTTCGGCTAAAACCTTGATGTAATCAGGTTTGTTGTAAAAAGCAGGAACCGTAGTGAATTTCATTTCTGGAAAATGTTTGGCTCGCAATTCTTCTGCCAAAACCAAAATTGTAGTCGTGGAAGCCATTGCGTGCTGCGGATACAAAGGAAAAAGCATTACTTCATTCACACCTTTGTCTTTCAATTCTTGCAAGCCTTTCATAATGGTAATCGTACCATAACGCATTGCTAATACTACTGGAATATCGACTAGACTTTGTACTTTTTTGTGCATTTTTTTAGAAATCACAATCAGTGGAGAACCTTCGTCAGTCCAAATCCTAGCATAGGCTTCTGCTGATTTTTTTGGTCTGGTTTGCAAAATAATGCCACGAACCAATAAAGCTCGCAACAAAAATGGAACATCTATTACAAATCGATCCATTAAAAATTCATCTAAATACGGCTTAACATCTTTTGCGGTTGGGCTTTCTGGCGAACCAAGATTTACGAGTAATACTCCTTTCATAGTAATTTTAAAATTTTTATAAAAGTAACTATTCTTACTTTTTTATCGGTTTGATTAACATTTTTTTATTTGTTGTTTGGGTTTTAAACATTCACATTTAACCCCATCAAATATTTTTTCGGCGTAGTGCCAAATTTCTTTTTGAACGCTGCAATAAAATGACTTCCTGTGCTATAACCTATCTTTAAACCCACTTCATTCACATTATACGAACCCGAATCAAGCAATTGTCTTGCATATTCCATTTTGTGATCAAACAAAAATCCGTAAACCGTATCTCCATAAATTTGCTTAAAACCCATTTTGAGTTTCTTCAAATTCAATCCTATTTGATCAGAAAGTTCCTGTAAACCTGGAGGTTCTGCCATATTAGCAATTATAATTTCTTTGGCTTTTTTAATTTTCAATACATTTTCTTCGTCAATCAAAAACGGACATTGCTCGGCGTTTGGATCTTCGTTTCTGTTGAAAAACAAACTTAGTAATTCGTATCCTTTTCCTTTATAATACAAGTTTTTAATGGATGGATTTAAGTTGTAATGAAACATTTGGTTCAGTACAATTGCCATTGATGGAGAAATGTTTTCTTCTCCATAATATTTTTTATCCTGATTTTCTATGCTCAAAAACGGAATGTGTTCAGTGTCTGCAGAAAACAATCCGTGAAATTTTTTGATAGAAACCAAAATCGAAATCACCCAAGATTTAGGCGCAATTTCCAAATGCAATGGCAATTCTTTCTGTGGATTGTAAAAAAGCAAAGACTTTTCTTCTTTCAAATCTAAAGTATAATTTCCTTGATTGAAAATAAATTTTGCATTGCCTTTTAACCCAAAATGAAACTGAATCAAGTCGTTATGAACTTGACGTTCGAACGAGATCTTCTCGTCAGAATCATTCTGAAAACGAATTAAAATAAAATCGTCATCAATTTTTATTTCTTCTCTAGAACCCACAGCGATATTTTTTTAAGTAAATAAAAATCAAAAGTGAATTATTTATTTAGAATTGTTCTAAATTAATAAATTCAAAAGTGTTGATTTTAATACAAATTTAAAAGAAATAACGATAAAAAGACACTTTTAATTGTAAAAATCTTTAAGCGACACAAATAGACCTTCTAGCGTTACTTTTGTAAAGACGATAGTAATACTTTTGTTTTGCTTTTTACTTGAAGTGAAAACTATGGAGAACAATACAATGTCAAAGCACGTTTCTTTTTACGCCATTGGGCTAAATTACAAGAAAGCCGATGCCGTGATAAGAGGGAAATTTAGCATTGACACACAATCTAAATCCAACTTATTATTACAAGCCAAAGAAGAAGGAATCGAGAGTTTAATCGTTACTTCTACCTGTAACAGAACCGAAATTTACGGTTTTGCACAACACCCATTTCAATTAATCAAATTACTTTGCGAAAATTCTAACGGAACCGTAGAAGATTTTCAGAAAGTTGCATATGTATATAAAAACCAAGAAGCTATTTCCCATTTATTTAAAGTAGGCACTGGTTTAGATAGCCAAATTTTGGGCGATTTTGAAATTATAAGTCAAATAAAAATTGCTTTTAATGAGAGCAAATTGCTCGGATTAGCCAATGCTTTTATGGAAAGATTGGTAAATGCAGTAATTCAAGCCAGTAAAAAAATAAAAACCGATACCGAAATTTCTTCAGGAGCCACCTCAGTTTCGTTTGCTTCGGTTCAGTACATTCTAAAAAACGTAGAGAACATTAAGGATAAAAACATTTTGCTTTTCGGAACTGGAAAAATAGGAAGGAATACCTGTGAAAATTTGGTAAAACATTCCAAAAACGAACATATTACTTTAATAAACAGAACGAAAGACAAAGCCGAAAAATTAGCTGGTAAACTCAATTTGATCGTTAAAGATTATGCAGATTTGCAGCTAGAACTTCAAAAAACAGATGTTGTTGTTGTAGCAACTGGGGCACAAAATCCAACTATTGACAAGGCGATTTTAAACTTAAAAAAACCATTGTTGATTCTGGATTTATCAATTCCAAAAAATGTTCACGAGAATGTAAAAGATTTAGAAAATGTAACGTTAATACATTTGGACGATTTATCTCAAATTACAGATGAAACACTCGAAAATAGAAAACTACACATTCCTGCCGCAGAGGTTATTATAGAAGAAATTAAAGACGAATTTATTGCTTGGATGAATGGCAGAAAATATGCTCCAACGATTCACGCTTTAAAAGCAAAATTAAATACAATTAAAGAAAAAGAATTAAATTTTCAACGTAAAAAATTATCTTCTTTTGATGAAGAACAAGCAGAACTTATTAGCAATCGCATCATTCAAAAAATAACCAATCATTTTGCAAATCATTTAAAAGATGAAGACACTATGGTGGATGAAAGTATCAATTATATTAATAAAATATTTCAATTATAGCTTAAAATTATTTTTAGTTAAAATTAAAACATTAAGAAATTAAGAATCATTAAGAATATTATAAAATGACTAAAAAAGAAATAACCAAATTATCTTTTGAAATAACTGTATTTGCAATAAAAGTTCATAAAAGACTGGGGGCCAGGTTTACTAAAAAGTGTTTATGAACAGTGTTTAAAGTTCGAATTAGAGAGAAATGGTTATGATGTAAAACAACAACTTGTCGTTAAAATTGAATATGATAATTTAGAACTTGAATCAACATTAAGGATAGATTTATTGGTTAATGATAGCGTGATTGTTGAACTTAAAACAGTTGAAAACATTTTAACAATACACGAAGCGCAACTTTTAACCTATATGAAATTATTAGAAAAACCTTAAGGATTACTAATAAATTTCTACACAACAAATATCTCAAAATCATTGAAACCATTTGTTAATGAGTTTTTTTCAAGATTAGAAGATTAAAATCTTAATGAACCTTAATTTCTTAATGTTTCAAAAATAATAATGGTAAATAAAACAATAAAAATAGGAACTCGTGATAGCGAACTCGCACTTTGGCAAGCCAAAACGGTCGAAAAATTACTCAACGATTTAGGTTATAAAACCCAAATAGTTGCTGTAAAATCGCAAGGCGATTTATTGTTAGACAAACCACTCTATGAACTCGGAATTACGGGAATTTTCACCAAAACATTAGATATTGCAATGATAAATGGCGAAATCGACATTGCCGTGCATTCTATGAAAGATGTTCCTACAGCATTGCCAATCGGAATGATGCAAGCCGCAGTTTTGAAACGCGCCAACGAGAAAGACATTTTGGTGTACAATAACAATCTAGATTTTTTAGATTCAGAAGGGACAATTGCTACTGGAAGTTTGCGTCGTCAAGCGATGTGGCTCAACAAATATCCGAATCACAAAGTGGTCGATTTGCGTGGAAACGTGAATACTAGAATGCAAAAGCTAAAAGATAATAATTGGAACGGAGCCATATTTGCAGCCGCAGGATTGGAAAGAATTAACATCAAACCAGAAAATTTTATCGATTTAAATTGGATGATTCCTGCGCCTGCACAAGGCGCAATGGTAATACACGCAATGCAAAAAGACGAGTTTTGTAAAGTTGCTGTTGCCGAATTAAACAATCTCGAAACCGATATTTGTACCTATATAGAACGTCAATTTCTTAAAACTCTTGAAGGCGGTTGTACAGCACCAATTGGCGCATTAGCCACTTTCGATGAAGATGAAATAACCTTCAAAGGTGCTTTATTATCCATTGATGGAAAACAAAAAATTGAAGTCGATAAAGTTGTTCCAATTCAAGAATGGAAAAAATTAGGATATAATTTAGCCCAAGAAATTCTTAGTGCTGGAGGAACAGAATTGATGACAACTATAAAAAATAGTTTGAAAAAATAATGGAAAAACAAACAAGCATATTATCTACAAAAACATTGTCTTCAGAACAAAGACAGGCATTTATCGATGCTGATATTGATATTTTGGAAGAAGATTTTATCGAAATAGAAAATACTGATTTCGAATTAAAAAACATCAATGATAACCTTATTTTCAGTAGTCAAAATGCGGTTTTAAGTTTGATAGAACAACCCAATTGGGAAACACTAAAAACAAAATCTGTTTTTTGTGTTGGTATAAAAACCAAAGAATTGTTAGAAATAAATGGCTTTTCCGTAGATGTTTATATGGATTATGCATCCGAATTGTCAGAAATTATAACATTAATTTACGCTAATGATAGTTTTACTTTTTTTAGTGGCAACTTGCGCAAAGAAACATTACCTGAAGCATTAAAAGCTGAAAAAATTAAATTTAACGAAATTGAAGCATATCAAACAAAATTAGCGCCTTTTAAATTATCAAAGGAAGAAAAATTTGATGGTATTTTGTTTTTTAGTCCATCGGGAGTTGAAAGTTTTTTGATAGATAATAAAATCAAAACGGAAACTTGTTTTTGCATTGGGGAATCCACAGCAAGTGCATTACATAAAATTACAAAAAACATAATTATTGCCGAAAATCCAACTATAGAAGATGTGATTGCAGAAGTAATAGAATATTACAATAATTAAAACTTCGCGACTTTACAATTTTGCGAAAAAGAATTCGTGAAAATTTGTGTAATTCGTGGTTAAAAATAAAAAAATGATCAAAAACGACCTGTTTCTAAAAGCCTTAAAAGGCGAAACCGTGCAACGACCACCAGTTTGGATGATGCGTCAAGCGGGAAGATATTTACCAGAATTCATCGCTTTGCGTGACAAATACGATTTTTTCACACGCTGTCAAACACCAGAATTGGCTTCAGAAATCACGGTGCAACCCATTCGTAGAATTGCTCCAGATGCGGCAATTTTATTTTCGGATATTTTGGTTGTGCCACAAGCGATGGGCATTGAAGTGTTGATGAAAGAAAATCTTGGGCCATTTTTACCCAATCCAATAAGAACCATTCAAGATGTGGAACGGGTAATTGTTCCAGACGTTCACGAAACTTTGGGTTATGTTTTTGATGCCATCAAACTTACCAAAGAAATGTTGAACGACGAAGTGCCACTAATTGGTTTTGCGGGTTCGCCGTGGACGATTTTTTGTTATGCTGTAGAAGGAAAAGGCTCTAAAAGTTTTGACACTGCCAAAGGATTTTGTTTTTCCAATCCAGTTGCAGCGCATGTTTTATTGCAAAAAATAACTGATACTACGATTGCTTATTTAATCGAAAAAGTAAAAGCTGGTTGCAACGCCATTCAGATTTTCGATTCTTGGGGCGGAATGCTTTCTCCTGTGGATTATCAAGAATTTTCCTGGAAATACATCAACCAAATTGTGGAAGCATTGGCTGAAATTACACCAGTAATTGTTTTTGGAAAAGGATGTTGGTTTGCATTAGGCGAAATGGGAAAATCAAAAGCATCCGCACTTGGAGTAGATTGGACTTGTTCGCCGAGAAATGCACGTTATTTGTCTGGTGGGAATATAACGTTGCAAGGAAATTTTGATCCTTCGAGATTGTTATCGCCTATTCCAACCATCAAAAAAATGGTGCACGAAATGATTGACGAATTCGGAAAAGACAAATATATTGTAAATCTTGGTCACGGGATTTTACCAAATATACCTGTGGATCACGCAAAAGCGTTTGTTGATGCTGTGAAGGAATATAATCCGTAGATAATATTTTATGGGAGAAGATTTTATAAAAAGTAATTTAATACAGCCCATCTTTTTTGGCTTTGGATTAGTTACTTTTATTTTAATCTATTTCAAAATAGTTTTAAAAATTAACACACAAAGACTTATAAATTCTTCAATATATATTATTAGATTTTCGGGAATACTATTTTTATTATTATGGAGTTTTTCGTTAATAAAAGATGAAAACTTAATAAATCGATTTAAGGGTAAATATTGGTTTTTAGGTTGGTTTTTAATGTTTACATATCCTATTTAAGTCAAGTATTTTGGTTCAAAAAAATTAGAAATTCAAATTTATTAACTTATCTAATTTCAATACTTTTTATTATTTCAAATTTGATTTTTTCTGGAAAAATTACTTGTTTTGATGGTGATTGCGATTTTAATTCTTTTTTGACTGAAATTTTAAAACAACTTGGAATTTACATTTTAATTCTTTTATCAGTAACTTACATTACAAAAAACAACAAATGAAATTCACTAACTGGAAACTTGATAAAATAGAAAACATTCTTGCTGAAGATTTTTTTGATTTGATTGATAAAAATAGAAATCATATCAATAAAACATTTCCCGTTACGGTTTCTAATTGTATTGATTTGGAAATGTCAAAATCATTTGTTGCAAATAATATTCAAATCGAAAAAGAAAAAACAGGTTTTTATTTTTACATAAGAAATATAGAAACCAACCATTTAATAGGTTATATTGGCATTAAAAAAATTGATTATAATATTTCAAAATGTGAATTATTCTATTTCATTGACAAAGATTTTGAAGGAAAAGGAATCATTTCAAAAGCAATTTCTGATGTAATCGTTTTTTGTTTTAAAGAATTATTGATGAACAAGATCTATATTTGTACTTCCAAAATAAACTTTGGGAGTCAGCAAATCGCATTAAAAAACAAATTTATACAAGAAGGAGTTTTACGTCAAGAATTCAAAAATGGCGAAGGTGTTTTGGAAGACATTAACTATTATGGATTATTGAAATCAGATTATAAATGACAAATTGTAAAAACTGTAACCATCAAGTTGTAGATGACTTTTGTTCAAAATGTGGACAACCAAAGAACATAAAAAGAATTGATTTTCAGTATATGGTTCATGAAATTCAACATCTTCTTCATTTTGAAAAAGGGTTCCATTTTACAGCTTGGCAACTAATCATAAAACCAGGAAAAACAATTCGTACCTATTTGTTTGAAAACAGAAATAAATATGTAAAACCAATCGTTTATTTGTTTTTCGCATCGTTAATTTTTACTTTGTTTACCTCATTTTTTCATATCACATATACTTATTTAAATGTAGGTTATATTGAACCGTTAAAAGATAAAGTAAATTTAAAAGTCATAGACAATTGGTTAATTAACCATATTGCGTACACCAACATTATTGTTGGATTCTGTATAGCACCTTGGTTGGTATTGTTATATAGAAAGAGAAAATACAATATTTTCGAAATGATTGTAGTGATGTCCTATGTTTTAGCGACAGGTTTACTTATTATTTTACCACTAATTGCGTTAATTAAAATTACAAGTTCTTTTAGTAATTTGACCATCTTCTTTATTGTTTATCAAATTTGGGCAATTGGACAGTTTTTTGGAGAGAGAAAAATAGTAAACTATCTAAAAGCATTATTGGCATTTATATTAGGCGTATTAACGCACGTTGCCATCTTTTTTGTAATTGGATATGTCAATAAATATTATATGTAAGCCATGAAAAATAAATTCTATAAATACATACAAAATCTGCAAGACCAAATCGTTTCAGGATTAGAAGCTGTCGAAGGAAAAGCCAAATTCCGAGAAGACATTTGGGAACGACCAGAAGGTGGTGGCGGAAGAACACGAGTTATCGAAAACGGTGATGTATTTGAAAAGGGCGGTGTTAACATTTCCGCAGTACACGGAAAATTGCCGGATGCTATGCAAAAGATGTTTGGCGTTGGTGAAGCTGATTTTTTTGCATGCGGATTGAGCTTAGTTATTCACCCAAAAAACCCAATGGTGCCAACAGTTCACGCCAATTGGCGTTATTTCGAAATGTATGATGACGATGGCAAAGTCATCAATCAGTGGTTTGGAGGAGGACAAGATTTAACCCCATATTATTTATTTGAAGAAGACGCCATTCATTTTCATCAAACTTGTAAAACGGCTTGTGACAAACACAATGTGGATTTTTATCCAAAATATAAAAAACAATGCGATGAGTATTTCTGGAATGCACACAGAAACGAAGCACGAGGCATTGGCGGATTATTTTTTGATTATTGCAAAACCACTCAAGAAATGTCAATGGAAAATTGGTTTAATTTTGTAACCGAAATTGGCAATAGTTTCCTAGAAGCTTACATTCCAATAGTAGAAAAAAGAAAAAACATACCATATTCAGAAGCGCAACGAAGTTGGCAAGAAATTCGTCGTGGTCGTTATGTCGAATTCAATTTGGTTCACGATAAAGGCACGTTATTTGGTTTAAAAACCAATGGTAGAATCGAAAGTATCTTAATGAGTTTGCCACCGCATGTACAATGGGTTTATGACCATCATCCTGAAAAAGGAAGCAAAGAAGAAAAATTGATACATGTTTTAGAAAAACCAAAAGATTGGATATAGAATTCCAAAATTAAAACTTAATGAACCTTAATTTCTTAATGGTTCAAAAAAATAAATATATGTTAAGAAGAAACCGTCGTTTAAGAAACAACGAATCTATAAGAAGTCTGGTTCGCGAAACTATTTTGCATCCAAACGATTTTATAGTTCCCCTTTTTATAGTTGAAGGGTCGAATATAAAGGAAGAAATTCCGTCGATGCCCAATTATTTCCGAATGAGCTTGGATAATATCGAAAAAGAAGTCAAAGAACTTCAAAGACTCAACTTGAAATCGGTATTGCTATTTGTAAAAGTTCTCGATAATTTAAAAGATAACGCTGGAAAAGAAGCGCTTAATCCAAACGGTCTAATGCAGCGCGCTATAAAAACAGTGAAAAATGTTGCGCCTGAAATCATAATAATGACTGATGTGGCCTTAGATCCATATTCCATTTATGGTCACGACGGCATTATAGAAAACGGTCAAATTGCCAACGATTCAACAGCTAATTTTTTGGCAGAAATGAGTATTTCTCACGCACAAGCTGGAGCCGATTTTGTAGCGCCAAGTGATATGATGGATGGTCGAATTCAAACTATTCGCCAAGCTTTAGAACAAAATAATTTCATCAATACAGGAATTTTAGCCTATTCTGCTAAATATGCTTCAGCACATTACGGCCCATTTCGTGACGCTTTAGATTCTGCTCCAGTTGATTTGATGGATATTCCAAAAGATAAAAAAACTTATCAAATGGATTACCACAATCGTATCGAAGCCATTCGTGAAACCGTTATGGATGTTAAAGAAGGCGCCGATATTGTGATGGTAAAACCTGGAATTTCGTATCTTGACATTGTTCGAGAAGTTAAAAATGCAGTTGATGTTCCTGTTGCAGTGTATCAAGTTTCAGGCGAATATGCAATGATAAAAGCAGCTTCAGAAAGAGGCTGGCTGGATCACGATGCCATTATGATGGAACAAACTACATCTATAAAACGGGCTGGAGCCGATATGATAGCCAGTTATTTTGCTAAAGATATTGTAAAATTGATTTCCTAAAATAATGAAAAAATTAATTCTAGTATTGTTTTTTAACCTTCTCTTTTCTTGTAAAGAAGAAAATAAAAAAGAACAATTATACCCAGAAACAATTCAAACACCTATCCAACTTGGGCAAGAAATTTTTGAAGGGAAAGGAAATTGTGTGGCGTGTCATTTGGTAAACAAAAAAGTAATTGGCCCAAGCATTCAAGAAATGGCAAAAATTTATAAAGATAAAAAGGGAAGCATCATTGATTTTTTGAAAAACGATGCGAAACCCATTGTAGATCCAAGTCAGTATGACGTTATGAAAACTAATTTTATAATTACAAAAAGTATGTCAGACGAAGAGTTAAAAGCAATTGAGGCTTATATTTATTATAATATAGAATAATTAATTATTTAATAAAAAATGTGTAAATAATTTATTAAATTAATAAAAATCAAAAATAGCCCTCTTTTTTTTAACCGTAAATATAAAAATAACATATTTTTTTTTAATTTTACCCTAAATTTAATAAGGTAAAATATGAAAACTGGTAAAAAATGGATTGTTTCGTTTGTGATAATTACTATTGTATCCATACTTGGATTGTTCTGGAAAGAGAATCCTAAAATAGATAAAACCAATTTTAACGACGAAACCTTTCTAAATTTTGCCGATATCGCTTGGATATTAACATCATCTTGTCTGGTTTTAATAATGACTCCTGCATTATCTTTTTTTTACGGCGGAATGGTTGGTAAGAAAAATGTAATATCCACTATGTTGAAGAGTTTCATTTGTTTAGGTGTAATTACAATTCTTTGGGTAGTTGTAGGTTTTAGCTTGTCTTTTGGGTCTCCTCTTGGATTTAGTATAAACGGTGTTCATTATGGTATTTTTGGAAATCCATTCGATTATTCATTTTTTGACCAAGTTGGTGCTTTACCTCACAAAGTATTAGGAACTACTATTCCATTTGCACTTTTTGCGCTTTTTCAAATGAAATTTGCCATTATTGCTCCAGCTATTATCACAGGAGCATTAGCAGAAAGGGTTCGTTTTATTTCCTTTTTATTATTTATTAGTCTTTTTTGTGTGTTTATTTACGCCCCTATTTGTCATATGATTTGGCATCCCAACGGATTATTCGGAAGTTATTTTGGAGTAAAAGACTTTGCTGGCGGAACCGTAGTGCATATGAGTGCTGGTTTTGCTTCGTTGGCAGGTGTTTTAGTTCTTGGGAAACGAAAAAACAAAGAACATATTCCAACAAATATTCCATTCGTACTTTTAGGAACAGGGCTGTTGTGGTTTGGTTGGTTTGGTTTTAATGCTGGTTCTGCACTTGCTGCCAATGCAACTGCTGTAATGGCTTTTGCAACTACTACATTAGCATCTGCAACTGCAATGATCACCTGGATATTTTTTGACAGATTAAATGGTCGAAATGTTTCTGCTTTAGGAGCTTGCATTGGTGCGGTTGTTGGGTTGGTAGTGATAACTCCCGCAGCTGGATTTATCACAATCCCTGAAAGCATCTTTTTTGGTTTTATAGGAGCAGTAGTTTCTAATAAAATGATTTATTGGGAGAAACTAAAATCAATTGATGATACTTTAGATGTTTTTGCCTGTCATGGCATTGGTGGAATTACAGGAATGATTTTAACTGCAATTTTTTCTCATGGCGAAAATTCGAGCTTACTTCATGGCGGCATCACAGTTTTTTCAAAACATATGATGGCATTGGTTTTAATTTCAATTTTTACATTTGGTGGTGCCTATTTACTTTTCAAACTCACAAATTCAATAATTTCCTTGAGAGTTTCCGAAGATTCAGAAGATTTAGGACTGGATATTTCTCAACACAACGAAAGAATATAGTCTTCTTTGTTTTAATAGCCAGAAGTTTGCTATTTTTATCAAATGGAAACTTGCTTCATCAACACACCTTTAGGAATTGCCAAAATTGTTGGTGATGAAAATGGTATTTCTGAAATTTCAGTTATTGATGATGGCAAAATTTCAAATAAAATTCCTGAAATTCTTCAAGAAGCCGTTGCACAATTTCAAGACTATTTTGAAGGAAAACGAACTGATTTTTTTTTAAAAATTAATCCAAAAGGAACTGATTTTCAACAAAAGGTTTGGCAAGAATTATTGAATATTCCTTTTGGGAAAACCATAAACTATTTAGAATTAGCCAAAAAATTAGGTGATCCAAAAGTTATTCGTGCTGCTGCATCTGCAAATGGCAAAAACCCATTATGGATTGTTGTTCCGTGCCATCGAGTTATTGGAACCGACGGTTCACTTACGGGTTACGCTGGCGGATTGTGGCGTAAAAAATGGTTGTTGGAACACGAAAACCCAACAAATCAACAAAGTTTATTTTGATATTTTAAACACAAATTGCGCTAATTAGCACTAATTATTTTATATTCGTGAAATATAATTAGTTTTTACTTTTGTGTAAATTTGTGAAATTCGTGTCAGAATTATGATTGAAAAAATTCGCTTAGACAATATACTTTTCCTCGATATCGAAACTGTTCCTGAAGAAGAAAATTTCCATTCGCTTGACGACGAAATGAAACAACTATGGGAACTCAAAACCCAATACCAGCGCAAAGACGATTTCTCGGGAGAAGAATTTTATGACCGAGCAGGAATTTGGGCAGAGTTTGGGAAAATAGTTTGTGTTTCAGTTGGTTATTTTACGACCAAGGGTGACATTCGTAATTTTAGAGTGACATCATTTTTTGGAGAAGAAAAGAAAATTTTACACGATTTCATCAATCTTTTAAACAATCATTTCAACCAACCTCAACACGTTTTGTGTGGTCATAATGCCAAAGAATTTGATATTCCTTTTATTGCTCGACGGATGATCATCAATCAAATCTCTATTCCAAACAAGTTGAATTTATTTGGAAAAAAACCATGGGAAATTCCACATTTAGACACTTTAGAATTATGGAAATTTGGCGATTACAAACATTTCACTTCGTTAAAATTGATGTGCAAAGTTCTAGGGATTCCAACTTCAAAAGGCGATATTGATGGTAGCCAAGTGGGTCATGTTTTTTATGTTGAAAAAGATATTGATAGAATTGTGACGTATTGCGAAAAAGACACCATTGCAGTTGCTCAAATTTTCTTGCGATTGCGAAAAGAAGATTTATTGATTGAAGAGGAGATTATTCACGTTTAAAAATTCACTTATGGATTTATATAATTATTCAGATGTTATTGAGTATTTAAATAAAAATATCGGATTTTCAGATGAAGAGATTTATGATTTTAAAAAACAAGATTTATCAGATAACTTTAAAGATATATTTGGAAAATATTTCTTTTTTTGTCAAACTAATTTGTTAGAAGAAAATCAAAAATTTAATATTTATCCTGCAAGTTTTTATTTCAAAAACGATTCTACAAATAACGCCGCTGCGGATTACTATGAAAATGGATTTTATCTAATTAATATAAATGAAGGTTTTTTTTATAATTTATATGAAATATTTTTAGGAGATAATAATCTATTTAAAATAAATAAGACGCTACAGGAACTTTTGTTCTTAAACAACGGTAATAAAATATCAGTAAATTATTTAATGTTTCAAGCATCTACATTATTTACGTTTTATCATGAGTTAGGACATTTAATCCAATATTCTGGTATGTATGGTAAAAGTTCAAATTTGAACAATAGTGAATCATATAAAAATGATGCTAAACCATTTGATTTTAATAACCATTTGATGGAATATGATTCAGATTTGTATGGAGCAAGTTATGTATTGAATCATATTTTAATTTATTTTGATGAATTAGATTATGAATTAAAAAACACACAAAATTATGAAAAAACACTTTCATTAGGTCTTTCATCGATAATAATAAATTTCCTTCTTTTACTTGGTAAAGATTATAAATCAACAAAAGTTTTCTATCGTGAAACTTATCATCCGCATATTTATATTCGTATTTTTTACATAATGGATCATTTCATATCAAATTCAGTTGACGAAAAATATGAGGTTAAAAGTAATAATGTTTTAAAAAGTTCAATTGATATTGTTTCACAATTCTTCCCTGATGGAAATTTAATTTTAAAAAATCTATTCAATAGTTTATTAAATGATTTTGATAATATTAAAAAATATTATGATGACATTTATGATGGTTCAGAAAAATTAATGTACTTAGCAAAACATAAACAACAAGTTTAAAATAATATACATTGTCTTTTTATTAAAGAATAAATTAATTTAATAATTACATTAGCAAAAAAACAAAATTATGGTATTAAGTAGATTCTGGTTAGCAATTTTTATTTCATCAATTGTATTTGTAGTATTCAGCTTGTTTTCGGGCAATAGTTATACGATTGATTATGTATTGAACGGTAAGAAAGATGATCCTATCTTGATATCTGAAAAATACTTAAATCAAGTCCCTGCATTTGTAAAAGACAGCATTGAGAAAGCACCAGAACAAACTATTGTTGTTAATAAAGTAGATGCCAATCCAGATACTACTTATGTTTACAAGAGTAAAACCGTAAAAATATATAGCGGTGTTCAAAAATCGGACGGATTATTACCCACTTGCAAAAACAGTTTGTTGGATTTGATTATTCCGTTAATTGCATATTTGGCTTTTTTCTGTGGCATTATGGAATTGCTCATTATTTCTGGTGCTGCCGAAAAATTAGCTCAAAAATTAGGTCCTGTTTTTGGAAAAATATTTCCGTCGTTGCCTAAAAATCACGAATCTATCTCGTATATGACGATGAATTTTGCTGCTAACTTTCTAGGGTTAGATTCTGCAGCAACACCTTTTGGACTCAAAGCTATGCAAAGTTTGCAAGAATTGAATCCTGAGAAAGACAAAGCCAGTGATCCGCAAATTATGTTTATGTGTTTGCATGCAGCTGGTTTAACCTTGATTCCAACTTCGATAATTGGGTATCGTGCTGCGGAAAATGCTGCCAATCCTGCCGATGTTATGTTGCCTTGTATTATCACTTCATTCATTGGTACTATTGCTGCTTTTTTAATTGTTGGTATTCGACAAAAAATTAATTTTAAAAGCGCTTCGCTTGTTGTAGGGTTAGTAAGTTTAATTGCAGCTATTGTTGGATTGTTGTTTTATGTAAACACTTTAGATTTGATTGGGAAAAACTTTTTTACGTCGAATCTTTCTGGTTTACTTTTGGTTTTAATCATTGCATTTACATTGGTTTTTGCTTTTGTTAAAGAGAAAAAATTTGTGGAAAAAGATACTACTATTTTTGATACGTTTGTAACTGGGGCCAATAATGGTTTGAAAACTGGAGTTACCATTTTCCCTTATGTTATGGGAATGTTGGTGGCTATTTCTTTTTTTAGAAACAGTGGTTTGTTTGAAATTATAAGCAACGGAATTTCATTTATTTTCTCGAATATTGGTGTGAGCAAACAAATCACTGATTCATTGCCTGTTGCTATGCTAAGACCTTTTAGTTCTGGTGGTTCACGCGGTTTTATGATCGATTCGATGCGTAACTTTGGCCCAGATTCTTTTACAGGGAGATTGAGTTGCATTTTTCAGTGTAGTGCCGAAACTACTTTTTATGTAATTGCGGTTTATTTTGGTTCTATTAAAGTAAAAAACACACGTTATGTTCTTAGCACAATGCTTTTGGTCGATTTAATATGTGTGATTACCGCTATTTTGGTTGCAAGTTGGTTCTTTTAGGAAAGAAAATTAATTTTTAATGTAAATTTATTCTTATAAAAAATAATAAAAACAACATTTAATCGAAATTAAAAAGCACATTGTCAGGTTTTTGAAATTTAAGTATATCTTTGTGATATCTAAATTCTACAAAAATGAAATTCTACAAAAGAGTGTTTTTAATAGCCTTATTTAGTTGTGTGTTTTTACCTACTAATGCGCAAATCAGCAAAAATATTATTGCAATTCTGAATGATCCAAATGCCGAAAATTTAAAGGAATTGGATTTATCTAATAAAATGCTTACTAAACTTCCTGCTGAAATTGGGCGATTTGTAAACATTGAAAAATTATTCTTAAGTAACAATAATTTACAAGCGCTTCCTATAGAACTTTCTAAACTTACCAAGTTAAAAGAATTGCATTTGAGCAACAATCAATTTCTGCGTTTTCCAGTAGAAATTTGTAAACTTACAAGTTTAGAAAGATTGGATTTACAACGAAATAAAATTGAATCCATTTCACCATCAATTGGAAATTTATCCAAATTAAAAAAATTAGACTTAAGCCGAAATCAATTGGTTGAAATTCCAATAGAAATTGAAAGACTTTTGAAATTGAATGAGTTGAATTTTTTTGATAATAAAATCAAAGTTCTTCCTGTAGAAATTGGAAAATTAGTAAATTTAAAATCGTTGAATATTGAGAAAAATCAAATTCAACTCCTTCCAGCTGAAATTGGAAGTTATCCTTCTCTAGCGGTTTTAAATATAAAAGACAATAAGATTCAAGTTATTCCAAATGAAATGGGGAAACTCGTTAATTTAACTCATTTTAATTTTGAGCAAAATCAAGTTAAAAAAATACCCTCAGAAATAGGAAAGCTTACCAAGTTAACGTTGTTGGATGGAGATAACAATCAGCTAAGAAGTATCCCTTCTGAAATTATTAATTTAGTTAATATGAAGGAACTTTATTTAGGCGGAAATGCATTTACTGATGTTCCAGAGTCATTGTTTTTGTTTTTAAAAAATTTAGAATTCGCGCAATCCCAAGAAGTTATAAAAATAATAACTACTAAAGAAAAAGAAATTAAAGTAGTAATTAAATAAGACAAATAAAAAAATACCCCCAAATAGTGTCTAACTTTTTGGGGGCAGTCTACTGTGAGGCATTTTAGTTTAACAAACAAACTCAAATTATTTTTTTACAAACTTTTTAGTAATTGTTTTTTGACCATCATTTAGTTCAAAAATATACAATCCAGCAGTAAGATTAGAAACATTAATTTCATTTTGATTTAAGTTTCCAGCTTTAACTTCTTGTCCAACCAAGTTGTAGATTTTATACGTTGTATTTTCATCATTACTAACAACAATATTTAAAACACTATCAGTAGGGTTTGGATATAAATTAAATTCTGTTGCATTGGTTTGATTATCATTACTTTCAGCAATAGAAGAAACAGTTGTTCCTGTAATATTTACAGAATAATCTTCCACTTGACCATATGTGAATGATTCACAAGAGGTTGGAATTGCATTATATTTCATAGAAACTCTCATTCTAGTGACGCCAACTGATGCTGTTGAAGGAATAGTTATACTTCCAGAGACAGGAGTTGTTTGAGAAGCGGCTTTAGAAAAGACTAATTCACCACTATCGGTAAACAATCCATTTTTGTTGTAATCTATCCATACTGCATACCCTTCATTATACTTAGTCGAAGTCCATGCTGGAGTAATTGTTATAGTATTAGCAGTTCCTTTTGTAACATTTGTTGATTGCGCTGTGAAATTTTCGTATCCTGCTGTTCCAGTAGAAATGCTGTTTATGGTTCCAAAAACAACTTTCCCAATTCTTTCGTCAGCAGTATTATTACCTTTGGAAGCACAATAAGTAACAGAGGGTATTAATGTTGTTACACTTACTGCATTACTAGAATCTGATAAATTTCCAGCAGCATCTTTTGCTTTAATTGTAAATGAATATGTAGTTGACCCAGTTAAACCAGAAACAGTTCCACTCGTTCCTGTTAAACTAGTTATAAGAGTAGTTCCATTATAAACATTATATCCAGTTACTCCAACATTATCAGTAGACGCAGTCCAAGACAAATTAGTTGAAGATGATGTTGTTCCTGAAGCAGCTAAACTAGCAGGAGTTGATGGGGCAGTAATATCTGTTGAACCACCTACAAAAGCAGCACCTACTCCCACAGCGTACCAAGCGTTTGTTGTTGCAATTACCTCTGCTGATTCAGCACCATATAAATCAGTTGCTGCCTGAATACCTGATGTTCTTGCATTGGCAAAAGTTGAATTCGCAGATAGGTAAACGGTCTCTAAACGATAAGCAATTTTTGCTGCTTTATCAATAGAAATTCCAGTTACATTGTAAGCACTTCCTTTGTCGTTTGTTCCAGATTTCCCAATTGATAAAATATAAAACCAATGATTTAAAACCCCTGAATTAGTATGAACACCACAATAGTCATTTGATTGAGTTGGAGTTCCGCAATTAATAACTCTCCAATTTGTTCCACCATATGTGTCAGGCTGTCCTTCTGCTTTTGGATTGCTCATCGAGCGTAATGCTATGTGAGCAGCTCTTTTTTCAATGTCTTCACCTATTAACCAAGTTTGTTTTCCAGGTGCTGCAAAAAATTCTACACAAGCGCCCCAAATGTCTGAAAACCCTTCATTCATCGCTCCAGATTCTCTTTGATAGGCTAAATTTGCACTAGTTTCACAAACAGCATGGCCAATTTCGTGAGCAGCAACGTCTAGTGAAGTTAATGCATCAAATAATGTTCCACTTCCATCACCATAAGTCATTCTTGTTCCATCCCAAAAAGCATTATCATAAGCATTACTATAATGAATATAGCTGTTAATTTTGGCTCCTGAATTATTGTAACTATTTCTGTTATGAGTACTTGAAAAATAATCAAATGTCTTTTCTGCTCCCCAATGTGCATCTAAAGCAGCATTGTCTTTATTAGTATTATTAAATTCTGCGGCAGTCCAGTCGTTGTTTACATCCGTAAAATTTACTGCTGATGCATAATTTGTTCCTTTTTTCATATTGTAGGTCTGAACACCGCCTCCACGAGTATTGTCGGATAATATATAAGACGACCCGCTCAACAAGGTTTGGATAGATTGTATTCCAGAATACCTCGTTGCGGCATTAGCTGCTACGATACTACTTTTTTTATTAAACAAAAAAGATGCATTGTTTTCACTAGATTTTGCTTTCCCATGTGCATGCTCTCCTATGTGTTTGATGGTAGCATTGTAATATAAAACGCTTCCTGTATTTGCATCAATATACAAATCGCCTCTACTAACTGGGTTTGTAGCATAAATATCAAATTTATAAGCTAAAAAGAACTTATCCGAAGTTCGGCTTTTCCCTTGTTCATTCATTGATGGTAATAAAACCAATTCACCTTGAGGTTTTTTATAACCAATAGTTTCAGCATCTTCTTGATTGTCCCACATGTATTTTGAGGCTCCAATGTAATTAACCGCTTTACTAAAAGCTTCATTTTTTGATAAAGAAGGAGTTGTCTTAACATTTGAAATATTATAAAACTCACCACTCATAGATTCAATTTTTCCGTTTTTAGAATGGAGCGCATACGTTGAATATTCAACTTTTATGCCTTGGTGAAATAATTGAAATTTTTCGTGAGTAAATCCTTGAGGGTCAATTTCGGATTTGATTTTTGAGAAGCTTTGGTTTGGTTTTAAACCCAATTGTTCTTTGAAAACTTTTTGAGAATCAGAATTTTTGTATTCTGCTTTTTCATTGAATGTGATTAGGCTAGGTATGCCATTTTCACTTTTGCTTTTTTGTTTTACGTGCTTATCTGTTTCTTGTGCCAGTGCAGATAGCGTAAACATAGATACAGCTAAGACTGTAACAATGTTGCCATAGTTTTTTTTCATAATAGTTGGTTTTTGGTTGGTTAAACTTGAATCAAGTGGTTAGTTTAATTCTTAAACATTTGCTAATTTAGTTAAGTAATTTTAATTAATTAATGTTTTCTTTACATTATTTTTAATGTAATCGACTAAATGTAAAATTAACTATCAATGTGTTAAAAATAATCGACGAATGGTATTAAAAACAAAAAAGGCAAAAATTGATATAATTTTTGCCTTTTCCAATGTTTTTTTTGAGTCTAAAAACTTATATTTTCATTTCTGGAACTTCACCCTCTATGATTAGATTTGCTTCTGTAGAAGCAATAATATGTTCAATAGAAACTCCTGGTGCCCGTTCTAGTAATTTAAATCCTTGAGGCGTGATTTCTAAAACAGCTAGTTCCGTAACTACTTTTTTTACACAACCTATTCCTGTCAATGGCAATGTGCATTTTTTTAAGATTTTACTTTCGCCTGCTTTGTTGATATGCATCATAGCTACAATAATATTTTCTGCTGAGGCTACTAGATCCATAGCCCCACCCATTCCTTTGACCATTTTGCCAGGGATTTTCCAGTTGGCAATATCTCCGTTTTCTGAAACTTCCATTGCGCCAAGGATTGTTAAATCTACGTGTTGTCCTCGTATCATTCCAAAACTTGTTGCTGAATCAAAAAATGATGCGCCTTTAAGTGTTGTAATAGTTTGTTTTCCTGCGTTGATGATGTCTGCATCTTCTTCACCTTCAAACGGAAATGGTCCCATTCCAAGAACTCCATTTTCACTTTGAAATTCGACAGCAATAGATGGACTAACGTAATTTGCTACTAATGTTGGTATGCCAATGCCCAAATTTACGAAGTAATTGTTTTTTACTTCTTGGGCTATTCGTTTTGCGATGTCTTCTTTTGTTAACATATTTAATGTGGCAATTAGATAATTTGCTAATTAGATAATTCGTTTTGTAATTTTTAATTATCTAGTTCTAACGGTTCGTTGTTCAATTCTCTTTTCGTATTTTTCGCCTTGAAAAATTCGTTTGACAAATATGCCTGGAATATGAATTTGATTTGGATCTAATGTTCCAGCTTCGACGAGTTCTTCGACCTCAGCAATAGTTATTTTTGCAGCTCCAGCCATACAGGAATTGAAGTTTCTTGCAGTTCCTTTAAAAATAAGATTTCCAGCCGTGTCGCCTTTCCAAGCTTTTACTATGGCAAAATCTGCTTTGTAGGCGTGTTCCATTATGTGCATTTTGCCATTGAATTCTCTTGTTTCTTTTCCTTCAGCTACTTCTGTTCCATAACCTGCGGGTGTAAAAAAAGCGGGGATTCCAGCTTGTGCTGCGCGGCATTTTTCGGCGAGTGTACCTTGTGGTGTGAGTTCTACTTCGAGTTCTCCAGATAACATTTGGCGTTCAAATTCAGCATTTTCGCCTACATAGGAAGAAATCATTTTTTTGATTTGGCGCTTTTGTAATAGTAGTCCTAATCCAAAATCGTCTACACCTGCATTGTTTGAAATACAGGTTAGGTTTTTTATATCTTTTTTAACGAGTTCTGCAATACTGTTTTCTGGTATACCACAGAGTCCAAAACCTCCAAGCATTATGGTTTGAGAGTCTTTTATGTCGTGTAATGCTTCTTGAACATTGTTTACTTTCTTGTTAATCATACTGTTTGTTTTTAGCCCTGATAGTAATGAAAATCCTTTTTTTAGGCTTTTTTGCCTAAAAAAAGATTGCAATGGATAGCAGGAATAGCTTCAAAAAATTATAATCCAAATTCTTCAGTTGGTTGCTCTTCTTCTTCAGGTTTTATGGCTGTTGAATCGGTTTCTACACTAGGTCTTTGTACATATATTGGAGCACAATCTACTTTTATGGATAAATCTGAAGGTTTTTCAAATTTTTCTTTGGATATATGCAAGTTTTCATCTGCATAGCATTTTTTCATGAATAATCCCCAGATTGGTAGTGCCATTGTGGCTCCTTGTCCGTTTGTAATGGTTCTAAAATGTGCGGATCGATCTTCGTTTCCTACCCAAACTCCTGTTACAAGATTGGGTACCATTCCCATAAACCAACCGTCTGACTGGTTTTGTGTGGTTCCCGTTTTTCCAGCTATTGCGTTTTTAAATCCGTATGGATATCCTGTTACTCGTTTGTAAGCATATCCGCCAGATCCTGTATTTCTTAGTCTTTCACCTGATCCTGATTCAGTAACTCCTTCTAGTAATTTGATTACGGCATAGGCAATGTCTTTGCTTAATACATCTTTGGATTCGAGTTTTGGTTCGTACACTATGTTTCCGTTTTTGTCTTCAATTTTAGAGATTACTTGCGGTTTCATATAGATTCCTTCGTTTGCAAATGTGCTGTAGGCTGCCACCATGTCTTTGACGGTGATGTCAACTGCACCTAATGCGATTGAAGGTTGCGATGGTATTTCACTATCAATTCCTAGTTTTCTAGTTAGTGTTATAACGGCGTCTGGTCCTGTTTTGTCTATTAGTTTTGCTGAGACCGTATTTATTGAATTTGCTAATGCTTTTTTTAGGGTTACCATTCCTCGGTATCTTCCGTCAGAGTTTCGTGGCTCCCAGTCTTCGGTTACATTATGCTTTCCTTTATGAATCATAAATGGTCCGTCTATGATTGTATCACAAGGTGACATCCCGAGCTGTTCAATAGCGGTTGCATATACAAATGGTTTGAAGGTAGATCCTACTTGTCTTGCTCCAAGATCTACGTGGTCGTATTGAAAATAGCGGTAATCAATTCCGCCAACCCAAACTTTTACTTGTCCTGTTTGTGGTTCCATTGACATCATTCCCGGTTGTAGAAAATGTTTGTAATACTTTATGGAATCCAAAGGTGTCATTTCTATTTCTTTGTCACCATCCCAAGAAAAAACAGTCATTTTAGTTTTTACACTAAATGATTTTATAATGTCTTCTTCTTCTTTACCTTGTTCGGTCATTAATCGCCAACGCTCGGTATTGCGCATTGAACGATTCATTATTTTGTCAATCTCTGGCTTACTGATGTTGAGAAATGGAGCGTTTTTGTTTTGCTTGGCTTCAAGAAAAAATTCTTCTTGTAGGTTTTTCAAATGCTCTTTCACGGCTTCTTCAGCATACAATTGCATTCTTGAATCAATGGTGGTATATATTTTTAAACCATCAGCGTAAATATTGTAATCTGACCCGTCCTCTTTTTTATTTTCTTGCACCCACGTTTTCATATATTCACGCAAGTATTCTCTAAAATAAGTAGCCGTTCCTTCGTTGTGTTTTTCTGGAGAAAAGGTTAGAGAGATTGGTTTTTTTGAAAAATTTTCTTTAGCTGATTCAGACAAACATTTGTTTCTAACCATTTGTCCTAAAACAATATTTCTTCTTTTTTGAACTTTTTCAGGTCTCCTTACAGGATTAAATGCTGACGGATTTGTTAACATTCCAACTAACATTGCGCTTTCATCGACAGTTAAAGCCATTGGTTCTTTTGCAAAATATACTTTGGCAGCTGATCGAATTCCTACCGCTGTATTGACAAAATCTGCTTTGTTAAGATACATTGCAATAATTTCGTTTTTAGTATATTGCCTTTCTAGTCTGATGGCAATAATCCATTCTTTAGCTTTCTGAACAATTCTGAGCGGTAAAAATTTTGATCCTTCTTTATGGAAAAGAAGTTTTGCTAATTGTTGTGTCAGTGTACTTGCACCTCCATTAGAACCTAGTCTTAACGCTGCCCCAAGTGTTCGTTTTCCATCAATTCCAGAGTGCTCTCTAAAACGTTCGTCTTCGGTAGATATTAGTGCGTCTACTAAATGCTTTGGTAAATCTTTATATTTTATTGGGGTTCTATTTTCATTATAGAACTTACCCAAAGTAACTCCATCTGCTGAAATAATTTCGGTTGCTAAATTAGATTCTGGATTTTCCAATTCAGAGAATGATGGCATAGAGCCAAAAAGTCCCCAAGATGCAAATAAGAAAAACAACAATACCCCTCCAAATGCAATGCAGAAATATTTCCAGAATTTTTTCACATAATGCGAATGATCTGTTTTGTGAGAATTCAGTTTTTGTGCCATTTTATTTCTGTTCTAACGATTCTATTCTGAAACCTATATCGGTTATTCCTTTTAGTTTTTCAACTCCTTTTACTTTGCCTGTTTGACGAACGGCTTGTGAAATCGAGAGTTTGTATTTCCCTTTTTCAGTAAATTTAGCATTTTCTTCATACCACAATTTACTTTCTTTAATGTCTGAAAAGCCCTCTCCTAGCATTGATCCGTCTGGGTTTGCCATTTGATATTCCAGCGTGTCAACTTTAATTTTTCCTGATGGATGTTCTAATTTTACAATTAAAAACAAATTACTGTATTCGTAATCATCGTTTGCACGAATGTTTATAAATAAATTATTTGCCTTTTGAGTTAACTGGTTTTCAAATTCAAAATTGACACTTTGCTTTTTGTTCCAGCCGTCTTTAAAAGTATGATATTCATCAAAGACTTGAGTTTTGTCACACGATATACAAAATATCGCAAGAACAAAAAAAGTGATACTATGTATTAGAATCTTTGTTTTCATTTCTAATTTTTGGACCGTTTGTATTGGGATTGTTCTGGTTTGGAATTATTTTTTTTACTGGCTTTACACTTGTTTCTTGGTTTTGTTTTTGAGCTTGTTGTGGGCGACGATTTTTGTTCGGTTTTTTAGTATTATTACTCTTTTTGGGTTGATCAAAACGAGTTAAACTATCTTGCCCCATTGCGTTTTGAAAAGTTTTTTCGACTGCTGGTTTTTCAATTTCTATTGCAAAATCTTCTAGTGCAACCACTTTAATTTTTTGCTTGTTTTGAGCTATAATTTCTTGTACTTGTTCAACTTTTAGAATATGCCATTGTGCAAAATTGCCTATATAAGCAAACCACATTAATCCTTTAAAAATATCTATTTTTTGACAAATTGCATCACCTTTTTCAGTAGAAAGTTTGGTTTCCATGTCTGGAATGTCTTTAAGAGCATCCATATAAGTATCCAATTCGTAATTCAAACAACATTTTAATTTTCCACATTGTCCTGCCAATTTTTGCGGGTTTAAAGACAGTTGCTGGTATCTTGCTGCAGCCGTGTTTACGCTTCTAAAATCTGTAAGCCAAGTAGAACAACACAATTCACGCCCACATGAGCCTATACCACCAAGTCGAGCAGCTTCTTGGCGAAAACCTACTTGTTTCATCTCGATTCTAGTACTAAAAGCACCAGCAAATTCTTTGATTAACACTCGGAAATCAACTCTGTCTTCGGCGGTGTAATAAAACGTTGCTTTGGATCCATCTCCTTGAAATTCAATGTCTGAAATCTTCATTTGGAGTTGTAATCGAATCGCAATTTCACGAGCACGAACTTTCATTGGTTCTTCTTTATCTCGAGCTGTACTCCAAATATCGATATCTTTTTGAGACGCTTTTCGGTAAATTTTAGCGACTTCGCCCTCATGATTGACTTGCTTTTTCTTCATTTGAACTTTAACAAGTTCGCCTGTAAGCGTTACAATACCTACATCATGTCCTGGAGAAGCTTCAGTAGCTACTACATCTCCAATACTTAAGGTTAGCTTTTCTGTATTGCGGTAAAACTCTTTTCTTCCATTTTTAAATCGTACTTCTACACAATCAAAAGGAGCTTGTCCTCCTGGTAATGTCATATTTGAAAGCCAATCGAAAACTGTTAATTTGTTGCAGCTATCGGTGCCGCAAGTCCCATTATTTTTACACCCCTTTGGTGCACCACCATCGGAAGTTGAACAACTTGTACATGCCATAATTTTGAATATATATTGATTGCTTCATATAAAAGCTACTTTTAGTAAAAACGTTTTGAGTGTAAATATAGTGCTTTTTAAATTTCAAAAAGCAAAAACACAAAAAGCAAAACACAAATAAGCTCCAATTTTAAAAAATTCAAACATTGAATAATGTTTAATTGGACTGTTTTTTTATAGAAAATTGTATTCTTGGAATTTATTTGTGACTTGGTATATATATATATTTTGGTATTTATAAAATTTACTTTTCTAGTTTATACAACACATCAGACAATCGTATTCTAAAAGGCAATTTAAAACTCACGCGGTCGCCTTTTTTAGCTACTTGTTCTTCTTTTTTTAGAATAAACATTGATTCGAGAACAAAAATTTCTTCGCCAGTTGTTTTCCCTTTAATGAGTAATGTATCTCCAATATTGATTTCCTTGTCTTCAATTAAAAACTCACCAATGCTTGATTTAGTATAATAATGTTGGGCTTTGCCAATATAGGTTTTGGTTAATTTTGGTTTTATTTCTTCTCTTTTTTGGGGTTTTTCGGAAGAAAATAATTTTATTCCCGACGCTTTTTTGAAAACTAAGGCTTCCGCTTTTCCTTTCTTGAAAATTTTATTTCCGTTTTTTATGCCTTGTCGTAATTTTACTTGTTCGTCTAGTGGCAAATGGGTTGTTTCTTGGCATTCGTACGTACAGCAATTTTCCAACAATTCTTTACAATCATCACATTGAATAAACAATAAGTGACAACCATCGTTAGCGCAATTTGTATGCTCATCACAAGGTTTTCCACACTGGTGACAATTGGAAACAATATCTTCCGTAATTCGTTCGCCCAAACGCTGATCGAAAACAAAATTTTTACCTATAAATTTACTATCTAAACCTTCTTCTTTTATTTGTCTTGTATATTCAATAATTCCGCCTTCGAGCTGGTATACATTTTTGAAGCCTTTGTGTTTAAAAAAAGCCGATGCTTTCTCACAGCGAATTCCACCTGTGCAATACATCAACAAGTTTTTATCTTCTTTGTGATTGGCAAGCTGCTCTTCAATAATAGGTAAGCTTTCGCGAAAAGTATCTACATCTGGAGTTATTGCGCCAACAAAATGACCTATTTCACTTTCGTAATGATTTCGCATATCAACAACAATGGTGTTTGGATCATCTAATAAAGTATTAAATGCTGCTGCTTTAAGATGAATGCCAATATTCGTAACATCAAGCTTATCATCGTTTAAACCATCGGCTACAATTTTGTCACGCACTTTGATGGTTAGTTTTAGAAATGAAAGGTCGTCTTGTTCGACTGCAATATTCAGTCGAATTCCTTTCATAAAATCATATTTTTCAATGGTTTTTTTAAACGCATAAAAATGATCCGCAGGCAATGACAATTGTGCATTGATTCCTTCGTGGGCAACATAAATTCTACCTAAAACCTCGAGTGCGTTCCAAGCAAGAAATAATTCGTTACGAAATTGTGTGGGATCTTGTAGTTGCGCATAAGCATAAAACGACAAAGTCAATCGTCGTTTTCCAGCATTGTCAATCATTGCCGCTCGTTCTTCTGCGCTTAAGGTGTTGTACAGTTGCATGCTATAAACAAATTAAGTTTGAAATTTTTAATTCTAAAAACTAGAATATGAGCGCAAAGTTAGTTTTTTTTCTAAATTGAAAAAAACAAAATCTTCCTGATTTTTTGAAACCAGAAAGATTTTGTAATAAATTTATTTTTTAATATCTTAATTTATAACACTGCAAACGCCATTCACACAGCCAACATTTGTTGGTGGTTGAACAAACATACAGTCGGAAACTGCATTAGTTAACACGTTGTATTCTGCTTCCAAATTGTTGTATTCCAAAACCATTTCTTGCAATGTGGCACTATTTATACTATTCGGGAAAAGCAAATATTCTTTTGGACCACCGCACGCTTTTGAACCAAAAGCAATGCTACCACAACCAACAGTTTCTGAGCAATCGAAAGTAGCAATGTACTTGATAATTGCTTGTTTCTTTTGGATTAACTCCGTTAAAATAATTGTGCTTCTTGGATTTACTTGAACTTTGTTTTCAGAACATTGAAAACTTTGTAACATTAAGGAGAGTGCTATAATTTTTAGTAACCATTTCATATTAAGTTTTTTTAGTGATTGTTATATTGAAGATGGTAATAGTGAAAAAAGGTTGCTTGGTATGATGTTAAAATTTTATATTCATATCACCTCAAACAATTTCCCTGGCAACGGTCTCATTACGCCTTTCAATTCCATATTTAATAACACTGAAGATAATTTAAAAATAGGCAAATTGCATTCTATGGCAATAACATCCATTTGTTCTTTGCCGTTTTTTTGGAGAAAATCAAAAACAAGTTGTTCATGTGGTTCCAGCGTAACAAACAGTTGTTTTTGAACCGATTTTTCTTTCGGCTCTATATCCCAGTTTAGCATATAGACCAAATCGGCTGCACTGGTGAGTAAATTGGCTCGTTGTGTTTTTATCAAGGTATTGCATCCTTGACTGTACTTGTCTGATGCTCTTCCAGGTACTGCAAAAACATCTCGGTTGTAATCGTTTGCTAAATTTGCGGTAATCAAGGAGCCGCCTTTGTCAGCACTTTCAATGACTAATGTTGCTTCCGAAATTCCTGCCACAATACGGTTTCGCCTGACAAAATTTTCTCTTTCTGGACTGGAATCACTCCAAAACTCCGTCATAAAACCACCGTTTTCTTCGACTTTAGTCATATACTTTTTGTGGGTTTTGGGATATATTTGATTTAATCCGTGCGCTAAAACACCTATGGTTTGCAAATTATTTTCCATAGCCGCTTGATGTGCTACAATATCGACTCCATAAGCAAAACCGCTTACAATAACTGGGTCAAGTGGTGCTAAATCAGCAATTAACTTTTTACAAAAATCGATTCCGTAAGATGTGATTTGACGTGTACCCACAATACTAATAATTCGCTTTTTTTTTAAATTGATATTCCCCGCTGTAAAGATTAAAATAGGACCATCAATACAGTTTTTTAATCTTTCTGGATAATTTTCATCTTTAAAAAACGATACGTTTATTGCGTTGTCTTGAATGTATTTGAGTTCTTTTTCGGCTTGACCAAAAACAGTTTTGCTTTTTAAATTTTGTAACAAAACACTCCCAACTCCATCAATAGCGGCAAGTTGGGTGTTTTTTGCTTTAAAAACAGCTTCGGCGGAACCACAATGGTTGAGCAATTTTTTTGCCATAATATCGCCAACACCTTCCACTTTTTGTAGTGACAATAAGGAATGTAACTCGGTTTCTGTCATAAATTTTTAAATATTTATAAAATAAAGCTAACTTGTTAACATTGTTTGTTAATAAAAATTATTATTTTTGCTTATTATGAATATAGCTCATCACTTATCGCAATTACTATACCGTTATCAGTGCGTTTCTGTACCTGGTTTTGGTGCTTTTTTGACTGAAAACGTCTCTGCAAACATACAAGAAAGTAATCAAACTTTTTATCCTCCAAGGAAAGTTATTTCGTTTAATGCGCATTTGAAAAACAATGATGGTTTTTTAGCCAATCATATTTCTAATTCAGAAAAACTGACTTATGACAATGCTTTGCTTGCTATTGAGAGAGAGGTAAAAACTTGGAATTCAATATTGCAAAACAATGAAAGTCTATTGTTAAAAAACATTGGTGATTTAAGGCAGAATAGTGAGGGTAATTTGGTTTTTAGTCCGTCAAACCATCTTAATTATGCAACCGATTCGTTTGGGCTGAGTTCCTTTGTATCACCAGTTGTGAAACGAGAGCAGTATAAAGAACTTGTTCAAGAATTTGGTGCGATTGAAACTTCTTTGCCTGTTGTAAATGAAGTGGAAATAGAATATGAGAATCGCCGTTATATAAATCCTTATTTAAAATATGCTGCTATTTTTGCGCTATCACTTGGTGGTTTAGGTATCGGTTATTCAAGCTATATTTCACAAACTGAAAAAGCAGAAACACTACTTGTACAAGCAGAAGTTCAAAAAGAAGTGGAAGCTAAAATTCAAGAAGCTACTTTTTTTATAAGTACTCCTATTGTTGATGTTACGAATAATGCTCCTGCTGAAAAAATAGTTTCTTTTCATATTATGGCCGGTTCTTTTAGAAATAAAAGAAATGCGAAAAAGGAATGTCAAAATTTAATTTCAAAAGGATTTGAAGCTACGATATTATCAAAAAATAGCAACGGGCTTTATCCTGTAGCCTACGGAAGTTATTCAACTCACACAGAAGCGGAATACAATTTGAATCAAATTAAAGAAAAAAGCAATAAAGACGCTTGGCTTTTGATAGAAGAAGAATAAGCCTTTTTTATAAAATAGCAACCACTGGTTCACTTATTTTTAATTTGTGAATTTGTGGTTTTTTTAAGTTACATATCCTTCCTTTTATAAAATATAAAAAATGATGCAACCTAAATTTCCTTCAGAATCGTTAACAATATTAACTGATTTAGTATTACCGAGTGAAACCAACCCATTAAACAACTTATTTGGAGGAGAACTTTTAGCTCGAATGGATCGTGCTGCAAGTATATCAGCAAGACGTCATTCCAGACGAATTACCGTCACTGCATCCGTAAATCACGTGGCGTTTAACAGAGCAATTCCTTTGGGAAGTGTCGTTACTGTTGAAGCTAAGGTTTCCAGAAGTTTTAAAAGTTCGATGGAAATTTTCATAGATGTTTGGGTAGAAGATCGTGAATCAGGTTCTCGTTCCAAAGCGAATGAAGCCATCTATACCTTTGTAGCGGTAGATGAAACAGGTCGTCCAGTAGAAGTGGCACCGATTATCCCTGAAACCGAAGAAGAAAAATCTCGTTTCGATGCTGCTTTGCGCAGAAAACAACTGAGTCTTGTTTTGGCTGGAAAAATGAAGCCTGAAGAAGCCACAGAGTTAAAAGCATTGTTCGTATAAATACAAAAAGAGTTCACAAATGTGAACTCTTTTTGTATTAGGATTAACCCATTAAAGTTTACATATTCACAATCCAAGACTGAGGATTCAACTTGGTTGTATTTTGAAAAATCAAAAATTTAAGAATCGCTTTTCCAGTAAAGTTGTTAAAATGAATTTCTCCGATGGCTTGTTTAGTCGCTAGTTTATCTCCTTTTTTAACAAAAACTTTTCCTATATTGGAATATGTAGTGGTGTAATCTCCGTGGCGAACCATAACTGTTGCCGTACCGTTTGCCGCCATTTGAACATCACTCACTTCTCCAGAAAATACGGAACGCGCTTTTGCTCCTTTTTCGGAAGAAATTTCAATTCCGCTGCTTTCAATTATGATGGAAGGCTCTAAAGGATGGGGTTGTCTTCCAAACTTTTTAGTAAGTAATCCTTTTTCAACTGGCCAAGGCAAACTGCCATGATTTGATTTAAAATCGTTTGCTAATGCTTTAGCCTCAGGAGTTAATACAAATGAGGTTGTATTTGTTGTGTTTCCAACTTTCTTATTTGCAGCCGCAATAGCTTCACGAATTAATCGATCAATTTGTCTTTCTATCGATTTAGATTCTTTTTGTTTTTTCTTAATATCAGCAATAATTTTATTCTTGTCTTTCTTAATCGAATTTAAAAGTCGTTGCTGCTCTTGCTTTTCTTTTTCAAGTTCTTGTTTTTCTTTTTCGCTTACAGCTATAAGTTTTATTTTTTCTTGTTTTTGAGACGATAATTTGTTGTTGAATTTTTCTAATTCATCTGTTTTAGCTTTGATTTCTTCCCCTTGCATTTTACGAAAGCTTGAATATTGCTTCATATATTGTGCTCGCTTATAGGCTTGCAAAAAGTTTTCAGAGGATAGTAAAAACATTGCTCTGCTTTGTTCTGACCTGCTTTTGTATGATTTAACAATCATTTCAGCATAATCTTCTTTTAGAATTTTTAAATCTTTTTTCAAATTGTTTACACTAACTTGATTTATGTACATACTATTTCCTAAAACCTTAGCTTGTTTGGCAGTGGTATTGATTAATTTTTGCTGCAAATTAATTTTTACGGTTTGCTGGACAACAACAGTGGTTACTGATCTTTCTTTCTTTTTTTCTGTTTTAAGCAATTGTTCCTGTGCACGAATTTCTTCTTGAAGACGCGCTTTTTGAGCTTCAAGTTTTCGTTGTTTGTCCTCTTCTTGACCCCAAGAAAGTGTGCTGGATAATAGTAAAAGGCAAAATATATACTTTAACATTTAGTTTATTTTAATTTGTTCGTAACCACTAGGAACGCTGTAAGGATATGTCAATTCTTCGTTGAAAGTAGCATTTTTATATTCAATAGAAATTTTAGTAGTCTTACTGTCTTGATTTGCAAAAATAAGAAGTTCTCCTGGTAAAACAGTTTCTGGATATGGTTTATAATTCAAATAATTCACAATTAATTTTCTTTGCGGCTGCACTTGTTCTATTTGTTGGCTTGTTAACCAAAAAGAGTTAATGTCAAAAACGAAAGTTTTATTGAATTTCCCTTGTGAAATTTCTTCCAGTTTTGGCGCATTATTCTCAACAATCATTCTATATTTTCCTTTGGTTAAATCATCGATAGCTTGCCCTAATATTATGTTTTGCACTTTCTGAAAATCCAAATCGGTTCCTAGCCAATTGCTTAATGTTTTGTAATCTCCTTCAAAAAATTTATTTCCTGCTTTTTCATAATACCGCACTTGTGTAGGTGTGATTATTGCTTTTGCCATTGTAATACCAATAAATTTGACACTTATCAAAATAATCTCGTTTTTCTTGATTCGAATGTCCGCTGACAGACTTAGAGATTGTTTTGCATCTTCATAATCGACTCCCGCTTTGATGTATGCGGTTTTAAAATCACGCTTTAACCCATAATGATTTTGAATAATATTGGCAATTGTTTCTTTCGAAGCGTCTTTGTTTTCACTATTTTGCATCACTGCTTTTTGTTTCGATTTACAAGAAAACAATACAAAAACTAGGAGTGCATATAAAATTTTATTCATTAATTTACTTTTTTAATTTAGACAATCTCGTTTTATAGACTGTGCTTTTACTTGTGTTTACTATCCCGTCCGAAGCTTCGACTAATTGTTTCAAGAAGTCGATTTCTAAAGCTACATTTTCAACTACATAATCTATGCCTGATTCTAAAAAATCAATAGCATTTTTATATTTTTTTAATTTATTTGAGGCTTTTCCAGCAAAAAAATAATACTCTGGCTGATTCGGATAGGTATCAATTAAATCAGAAGCTTTGGATTGCATTTTTTCAAAATTAGTAAATTCTTCATAGGAAACTAGTAGAAACAGGTTGGTTTCTTTATCTTCATTACTCGCTTTTTCTAGATTTTTTATAGCCAACTCCCAGTTTTTTTTCTTGAAATAAAATTTACCTATTTCTTTGTAAACACTAAATTCAGAATCGTTTTCAAAATAAGATGTTGCTGTAGTTAATTGTGGTTCGAAAGTTGGGTTTTTTTGTACAAAAATCAGAAACTCATTGTACATTTTGTACTTGATTTTCTTGTCAATTTTTGTGCTTTTCAAAACGATTTCTAATGATTTTACGGCAGACTCTCCTTTGTTTTCATTGACATAATATTTGTATAAAAAAACATGTGCCCATTCTGAGTTTGGAATGTTGTTTTGAAGTTTTTCTGCTACTTGCCTGGCTTTTTCTTCTTGATTGTTATCAGAATACAAATAAATTAAGGATAGATAATTTTCTTCAATTAAAGGGGTTTGTTCTATGGCTTTTTCTAATTCATTTTTACTCGAAGATTGTGTTTTTGATTGGGATAAAATCTCCAATTTGTATCGGTCTCTAAAATCTGTTTTACCAACACTTTGGTCTAAATCATTAATTAAAACCAAGGCTTTGTCATACTGGTTGGTGTACATATAAAGAGAAACTAAATCTTCTTTATAATTTTTATCCAACGGAATTATTTTTTGAGCCATCAAAATAGCTTGATTGTAATTTTTAGTTTCATAATACACGTCAAACAAATCGATCAAAAACCATTTGTTCACAGGATCAATTGCAACTGCCTTCATATAGGCTTCTTCTGCATTTGCATAGTCTTTTCTAAAAAAATAATTTTTACCCAATTCGTGATAAATAACGGCGTTTTCGGGTTGTGATTTAAGACATTTTTCAAGTAACTCAATTGCCTTGTCATAATTTTCAATTCCTTTTTGTATTAAAGAATCGTAATAGTATTCTTCAAATTCGTTTTTGTCTAAAGCTACATCTTCAGGTTCGACTTGTGCCAATAGTGAAGTGGTATTGCAAAGCAAAAGTGTGAAAATTATGATGTGAATTATTTTTCTCATTTTTTAATATAACATCTCATAACATTAGAAAATAAAAATTTGATCTTAACTGTTCTCGATAAAATTTTTGTTCCGTTTCACTTCACAAAAACACTCGAAATGACGCCCCTGCTAATTATATTAACTAGTTGTAATTACTCTAAAACCGAATAGTCGCCAATGCTTATACTTGTAAAATTCCCGTCAAAACTGGCGTGATTTCCTATCATCGCATTGTCTAGATTGGCATTTTTGATATGAGCGTGTGTTTGAATCAAACTGTTTTTTATAGTACTGTCAACAATATGTGTTCCTTTGCCTAATGATACGTTTGGTCCAACAGTTGTATTTATTAAATATACATCCTCTGCGATGAAACATGGCGGAATGATAGTGGAGTTTTCTAGCTTCACATCTGGTGAAACTAAATTTACACCATCTTGATGTAAAAATCCTAGTAATCTAGAATTGGTGTCCACTGTTACGTTTTTGTTACCACAATCCATCCACTCGTCTACTTTTCCTGGAGCAAATTTCATGCCTTTTATTTTCATATTCTCTAAGCCATCTGTAAGTTGGTACTCACCTCCTTTTACAACGTTGTTGTCTAGTAAATATTGTAGTTCCGAGCGTAAGGCTTCGCCTGATTTAAAGTAGTAAATTCCAATAATCGCTAAATCGGAAACAAAGTCTTTCGGTTTTTCGATAAAATCGACAATTTGATTGTTCTCATTCAATTTTACTACACCAAATGCACTTGGGTCTTCGACTTGTTTTACCCAGATTACAGAATCCGCTGATGTGTCGAGTGTAAAATCGGCACGGAAAAGTGTGTCGGCATACGCCACAACTATTGGTCCTTGCATTGACTCTTTAGCACACATAATGGCGTGTGCCGTTCCTAATGCTTCGTTTTGGTAATAAATGGTTCCTTTCGATCCTAGTTTTTCAGCAATAGCAATTAGGTCTTCTTCGACTTTTGGTCCAAAATCTTTGTGGATGATAAAGGCAATTTCGTCAATTTTTTGATTGATAACTCCTGCAATATCTTCAACTAATCGATGTACTATAGGTTTTCCTGCAATTGGGATTAGTGGTTTTGGTATTGTAAGTGTGTGTGGACGAAGGCGTGATCCACGACCTGCCATTGGTACTATTATTTTCATATTTTTATTTATATATTGAAGGATTGAAAGATTTAAAAATTAATAATTATAATCTTTCAATTTTTTAATCTTTGAATTATTTCACTCCTGTGCTTCCAAATCCGCCTTCGCCTCTGTCTGTTCCGCTTAGTTGTTGTACTAGTTCCCATTCTGCTCGTTCGTGTTTGGCAATAACCATTTGTGCAATTCGCTCACCGTTTTGAATCGTGAATACTTCGTTTGATAAATTTACTAATATTATCCCGATTTCACCTCGATAATCCGCATCGATTGTGCCTGGTGAATTGAGTACTGTGATTCCGTTTTTGTATGCTAAACCACTTCGTGGACGAATTTGAGCTTCAAAACCTACTGGCAATTCTATGAAAAGCCCTGTGGTTACTATGGCTCGTTCGAGTGGCTGCAAGGTTATTGGTTCTTGTATAAAGGCACGTAAATCCATTCCAGCCGAAGCAATGGTTTCATAACTTGGTAATGAATGATTTGATTTGTTATTGATTTTGATATTCATATTTTGATAAAATTCTGATTATTAGCAATGCTGTTGGTCTAGCCGTGATGGAAATGAAAATCCTTTTGAAATCTCATTACCTTTTTTCTTGTTCTAAAAAAGCGACCAAAGGAAGCTCTTTTTAGGGCTTAGAAAAAAGTAATTGAGATAAAAAAGATTGAAATGTACAGCGCGAAATAGCTCCTGATTTCTCCTATAGTCGAAAGTTTGTTTTTATTTTCTCTTTAAAATTTTTAATACTACTTGTTTTTCGTTTCGGTAAATATAATACGCAAAAATGAGTAGTGCAAGTATTCCGAAAATATAGCTTTCCCTAAATTTAGGAATGTAAAATGATAGTGCTGATAGCGTTATTGAAATTCCCAAATAAGCTCCAATTTTATTGATTTCGTAGGGTATTGGATATTTTTTTTGACCGAGATAAAAAGATATAAACATCATACTTCCGTAGGCAGCAATAGTAGCTATTGCGGAACCGTAGTAGCTGAATTTTGGGATTAGTAGGTAGTTCAAAACCAGCGTTATTACTGCGCCAGTGATGGATATGTAGGCGCCTATTTTGGTTTTATCTATAAGTTTATACCATACCGAAAGGTTAGTGTAAATGCCCAGAAAAAAATTTGCAAGAATAATGAGTGGAACTACTTTTATGGCTTCCCAATAGCTTGGATTGGGTACTAATAGCATTTTGAGAATGTCTATAAAAACGATTACAAATAGTAGTATAAACGATCCTGTGATTACAAAATATTTAGTTACTGTGGCATAGGTTTGAGGTGCGTTTTCTTGGTCAGCGTGACTGAAGAAAAACGGCTCGATGCCCAGTGTATAGGCTGTTCGGAACAAAACCATAAACATTCCTATCTTGTAACAGGCGGAATAGGCTCCAATGTCGTCTTTTGAAATGTGAAACTTATCCAGTAGAATTTTGTCGAAATGTTCGTTGATCGCAAAGCCTATTCCTGCAATGAGAATGGGTAAACCGTAGTGTAACATTTTTTTCCAGAGTGTAAAATCAAAACTCCACTTGATTTTGAAATAGTTGGGCGAAAGCACCAAAAATGTGAGCAAACTGGCTATTACATTTGATATGAAAATATAGCCTACTTGAAAATTTTCAAAATAAATGGTGTGAAAAAAACTATCTGGATTCGTTGCGATTTTAGGCAATACAATTAAAAAGAAAAGGTTTAATGTAAAATTAATTACTACATTTCCAATTTTGATTACCGCATAAGCCATTGGTTTTTTTTCGGCTCTAAGTTTTGAAAAAGGAATGGTTGCGAGTGCATCGAATGCTAATATCCAAATGGTGTATGTTATATAATGTACTTTAATATTGGACCAACTGGCTAATGTGTTTCTAAACAATAAACTACTAAAAAGAAATACTATAGTTGTCCAAAATATAGAAATAGTAGCTGTTGACGTGACTTTTTTCTTGTTTTGCTTTGCCAGTTCGCTATCGCTCGTGCCTTCGAGATTGTAAAATCGGAAAAAGGCAGTTTCCATTCCGTAGGATAAAACAACATTGAAAAATACTAAATAAGCGAATACGATGGAAACGTCTGCAAATTCTTGTTTTGGTAAAACATCAGTATAGAGTGGATTGAGTAAAAAGCTAATCATTCGAGGCAATACTGTTGCCAAACCGTAGATTAGTGTTTGTTTGAAAAGTGATTTATATAGACTCATTTTTAACACAAATTACACTAATTTTCACTAATTGCAAGCTAGTTTAAACTGCTTCGATATGTGTTATTTGTGTTTATTTAAAAAACAAAAATAACTAATTTCTTGGTCTTGCAGAAGGATATGCGATAAGTTCTTTTTCTTTTATGTTTTGAATTTTTACTTTAATTACTTTTTCGTTTTTGACAAATTCTAAAATGGCTTCATTTGGTTGTAAATCAGAATTCAATTTGTTGGTTTCTGGGGTCTTGTTACCGTATTCTTTTTTAGGGTCACTATCAAGAATAATCTCGCTTTTTGGTTTGAATTTAAAATAAGCTACAAAAGTTGTTGGATCTTTTTCTTCAAAATCCGCTTCATTGTTTTGAAAATACACTTTTTTTAATTGTACTCCATTTGGTAAAGCTGTTTTAAATTGAATGTGGAAATTTATGCCACTACCTGTTTCTTGTCGTCCGCCTATCCAACGTTGAAAGTATACCGATTCGATTGCTGAAGGAAGTTTTTCCTGCAATTGCAATTGAGTTGCTTTATTGTTACAGTTTTGGGCTAGGAATATACTAAATATGATGATGATTGTTTTCATTTTTTTAGAGATAATGTTTTATTTACTCTTCTTTTGGTGCTGCAAAATAAACTTGTTTTTCAGTTTCTTTTGGTTCTGGAATGTCTTCTTCTGTTAATGCTCTTAAAACATCTGATGTAATAACTTTTATAGTAACAATTCGATTGGCTTGATTCTGTACACATTTTTCGAATAAATTTCGAATTACACGAGCATTCCCAAAACCTTCATCTTTCTTACTATACAATAAGTCAAACGTGTCTTTGAGTTTTTCTATTGCATCGTCGGTTAAAATAAAATCAGATTTTTTACAAAAGGTTTCAAAAATTGAAAATAGTTCTGTTGGTTTGAAATGTTCAAATTCAAAATAGCGGTTAAATCTTGATCGCAATCCAGGATTGGATTCGATAAACGTTTTCATAGGTTCGGTATAACCAGCAACCACAACCGCCAAATCGTCCCGATGGTCTTCCATTCGTTTGAGCATTGTGTTTACTGCTTCAGAACCATAATCATTTCCAAAACTATTGGCCGTTAAAGCGTAGGCTTCGTCAATAAATAAAACGCCTCCTTTACTTTCTTGAACCGCTTTGTCGACTTTGGTAGCAGTTTGTCCAACAAAACCAGCAACCATTCCTTCGCGATCGGTTTCATATATTTGACCAATGGATAAAAATCCTAAATGTTTGAATATTCTACTTAACAATCTGGCTACTGATGTCTTTCCGGTTCCTGGTGGTCCAAGAAATACAGTATGCAATGCAATTTCTATATTTTTTAATCCTTCAGCAGAACGTTTTTTCTGAATTTCAAGTAAATTAACCAGTTCGTTGATGTCTTTTTTTACATTTTCTAGTCCGACCAATCCATTGAGTTCTTCGAGTACTTTTTCTAAAGTATCATCAGTTGGCGGAAAACTCACTTGGCTATTTACATTTTGTTGTGCAATTGTAGGCGAAAGTATTTCCTTTAATTCTGGTGTTTTTTCTATTTCTAGATTATAGGAAAATTGAATAAATTTTTCAAAATGAGTGGTAATTTCTTCCAATTTAGGATGTTTAATTTCTGATAAAACCGAAATTAGAAAATTGGTTTGACTACTATTTTGCGGAATTATTTGATTCTGATTTCTTAATTTTTTTAAATTCTCTCGAAATTCTTTAGTTGAAACTAATTTATTTAAAGTGTTTATGGCTTTTTCATCGGCAAAATGACTATTTCTTAAAGCATCATAATAATAAGCAAAAGCAAATAGTGATTTTTCGGTTTCTAAACCCGATTTTTTTTCATAAATTGAAATCACATCTGACAAGAAAAATTGCTGGGTTTTAAACAGAAAACTATTGGAATTGTTTGGATTTACTTTGGCATTTATCTTTTGAATAAAAACGGCGTCTTTGTTTAATTCTTCGCAAATGGCTAATAAAGTTGTTGTTTCTTTTTTTAGTTCTTGAACAAATGTTTGATTGAAAAAAGTTTTTTCCACATTAATTTCACCTTCAATATATTCTTTGATGGAAAGGAACGATTCTTCTAGGATTGATATTGGGTTTCGTTTTTTCAAAGTTTATTTTTTTAACTAACCACAGATTCACAGATTTTTCAATTAAATATGAAAATCTGTGAATCTGTGGCAAAAATTTTAAGAAATCATCATCTGATGCACAATTTCTTTATACAATTTTCTATGGTCTTCACCATATTCCTTCCACGCCAATCCCATTTCTCGTAAATCATATTTGGCAACTACGGTTCCATAATCTTTTTTGTCGCCATTTAAAGTTGGATGACCAATGACATAAATGGATTGTGACAGTTCGATGGCGAGTTTTATATCGTGTGTTGAAAACAAAAGCGTATTGTATTCTGAAGTTTCGTTCAATAAATCGAAAGCTTTTTTTACTTCTTCAATATTTCCGACGTCCAATCCTGAAAAAGGCTCATCCATAATAATAAATTGGTCGGAAGAAAATAATTGCTCAATAATGGCTGTTCGTTGTCTTTGTCCACCAGAAAGTTCGTTTGGATATTTGTCAACACACGTTTCCAATCCCCATTTATGAATGTATTCTTTTATTTTTTTGTCTTTTTCAGTTTGAGATAAATCTGTTTTTCTTAACGCAAATTGCAACGATTGGGTTACTGTTTTATGTCTGAAAAGTGTATATTTTTGATCAACAAATCCAATATCACCTTCTTTTACTGGTTTGGCAGCATTGTTTTCTTGACTTTCAAAATCTTTGATTAAAATTTTGCCTGAATTGGGATGAACCAAACCAGTTAGTGCTTTAAAAAAAGTAGATTTTCCACGACCCGATCTTCCCACGATGGCTATGGTTTGTCCCGTGCTTTCAACACCTGATCGCACAACATCTTTTTCAATCAAACTGATATCTTTTATAATTACTTTGCCATCATAAGCTACGCTTAAGTTTTCGACATACAAAAGTGCCTCTTTAAAACTGTGTCCCATAATTATATTTTTGAATATCTAAAAATTGCTTTTCTCAAGAAATTGATGCTGAAATCTAATGCTAAACCTATTAGTAAAATAATAATCTGTAAAGCAATTATTCTAGAATGATTGGAAAACTTTTCTGAATTTTTTATCAAAAATCCCAATCCTCCAGCCGCAGCAAGTGTAGATTCGACAGTAACCAACATCATCCAAGTGATGGCAAGATTCTGACGAATCACATCGATAACGTAATCTATTCTTCCTAAAATAATGACTTGCCAAAGCACTTCAAAACGAGAACATTTTAAAGTTTTGGCGTGGTCAAATTCTTCTTGTGGAATACTTGCTATAACCGATATTAATGAGGTCGTTAAAAATGTGGTTAAAAATATAACCAATATCCAAATTTGCATATTTCGAGCATCGTGAATCACATATGTTATATACAATGTTAATCCTGCTAAAGGCAAAAATCTAAATTTGGTAATGAATTCTGCTACTGGTTTGAAAACCGGAATTGGCCAAGAATAGGCAAAAAGCATTGAAGCTACCACCGCAATTGAAATCGAGATAAAACACAATACCAACGAACTAAATATATGCACCACCAATCCTTCTTGAAACAATTCAGAGAAACTCTGAAAAACTTGCTGAGGTGAGGGAAATAAATGTTTTTGTCCAGATGTTGTAATAAACCAAAGCGCAATTACAAAGACAATCCATACCACTAAAATAATGGTTTTTTTTGACTTTGATATTTGTTCAAACGGTGTGAAAAGTTGTTTTATCATAGTTTTGGTTGTAAGTTATAGGTTGTAAGTTGTAGGTTTTGAATAGTAAAAACCAAGAATACATAACTTACAACCTACAACAATTTTATTTCAAGAACGTCACTACAACGCGTCTGTTTTGTGCTTTTCCAGATTCAGAACTGTTGTCTGCCACTGGCTCGTTTGCACCTTTTCCATCAATTAATTGAAAACGGTTTTCTGGAATCCCTTTGTTTTTCAAATAATCAACAACTGCTTGTGCACGTCCTTTTGACAAAGCTACATTTGAATCGGCTTTACCAACATTATCAGTATGACCAACTATGGTTAATTTAGAATTCTCCGCCTGAATGAGTAAGTTGTAAATTTTCTCTAAATCTTTATTTGAATTGTTTTGAATAGCATAACTTCCAGAACCAAAATTAATTTTCCATTCCCCCGATGCCATAACCTCGGTAGATTGTTTGGTATAATCTGCTTTGTCAGCTGTGGTTGATTCAATATCGTTGATGTTTTTTAGGAAATACAGATTTACAGCATCTTCATAAGCCACCACTTTACCTACATTTTCATTAAATCCAAACGGATTCAATTCGGTCAAATAACCAGATACTTGATTGTAAACCGATTTGTAACGATTCACACCATCGGACATTCCAAAATATTGCATACCATCAGCATAGTTGAATACTTTCGAGCCACCCATATTGTATGTTAAACCTCCTTTTGTGCCTTGTTGTCCTTTGAACATTTTGTACCAATAGTCTGCATTTTCAATTTGGTATGTTGTTGCCACAGCTTCTGAAGCACGAACCATCCAATCATCATAGTTTTTCATTTGATTGGAAGCTGTCAATGCCGATTTTAAAATATTAGAAACAATTTCTGGGTTTTTTGTAGCCCATTCTTTCACTCCAATTAAAACTGCTGGCATTTGATTGTTGAATTCTTTGGTAGAAACAATGTCTACAAAACCTGACAATTTATCGAAAACGGTTTTGTCGCCAGGAGTCCAAGTGGCACAACCGTCGATTTTTCTATTTACTGATTTTCCAGTTAGTTTTCCATTGGTTACTTCTTTCAAAGAAACGGTCCAACCTGTGGTTTGTGATTTGATTAATTCTTCTGCGGATTTGATGTAATCGTCATTTTCTGAAGGATAAATATTGACCGCATCTGCATCATAAGTGGCAGGATCTGGATTTACTTTTAGTCCATTTGCGAAGCAATAATTTACGGTAGTAACCCAGTCGCCATCTCCTAAAACTGCAGAAATTAATGCGCCTTTCATCGATTTTGGATCTGATTTCCAGCTAGGCGGCCCAATTAATTTGTCTTCACCATAACTCATTCCAATGGCACCCATTACTTGTACGTGGTATTTGTCTTTACCGTATTTTTCGTCCAATGACTTTTGAGTTGAACTGATGTAAAATGGTGCGCCATCGCCCATAATCATAATTCCAAAAGCACTTTTGTCTGATGTTGGAAATGCTTCGCCTTTGTCAAATTCTTCAATAAATTTCATTTGCATTACGGTCAGTTCTTTCAACCAGTCTTGGCGAATGATTTCTAGATTTACTCCGTTTTTTTCCATTAAAGAACCTTTGGTGGTTTTTGGACCACCGTTTGCAACTATCATTCCAGAAGTTGCGTTCCAAGCATATCCAGCAATTCTAACTTTTGGTTTGCTGCTTACTTCTGAAGAAACATCTTTGGACGGAAGTGCAATTTTTTCTGCATTCGTAACATTGTTTACATCGGCAGAATTCAATTCTATTCCTGTAAGTTGTTTTGAAACTGCGGTTTTAATTCCTGGAGAAATAAAATATATTGCTCCTAGTATAGCACCTATTCCTCCAGCCACAATTAAAAATTCTGAAAAGGTCGTTAATTTTGTTGTTCTTAAAATTTTTCCCATTGGTATGTAAAATTTAGTTTTATTTTTTTGTTTTAAGGTCTTTTAGTACTTTCTTTTCTTCGCTTTCTAATCTTCTTTGAATTTTTTTAACATCTTCTTCAATTGCAAGGTTTTCAGGAATTACTCCTCTTTGTTTTAACATTCCTCGAACTGCTTTGTTGTTTTCGATGTGCTCATTAGAAATCTGAACATCTCCTTTTAAGTTTTTATCAATAACATTATGACTTGTAAGTTCTGTAGCAAAGTCTTTGGCTTTGATAGTCAAAGTAGGTAAAAAATCTGCAAGTGGTCTGCTCTCTGAGATTTTTAAAACCCTTTTCATATCATTTGTTGATTTTCCTCCAAACAATGCTTGATCTCCTTTTGAACGAATAATTGCAAAACTTTTATTATCAACTCCTCTTTCAAATATAATTCCTGATAATTTTTTTTCAGATTTTGATAGTTTTTCTCGAGCTGTTACTCTTGCAACATCTAAAAGGCGTTTTTCTATTATTTCCTGTTTTCGAGTTTGAACTGCAAAATAAGTTTGAGCAAATGCAACCTCTATTTTTGTGGCATCTGCATTTTGAGCAACCAAATAAGAGGCATATCTTGTTAATGCTATATCGTTAATTTCCCGCTGTGCACCTTTTGCAAGTGTTATCATTTTCCCGATGTCGGCAAAATGATTAGAAATTAATTCTCCAGCATTTTGACAAGATATTTTTGATTTATCTAAAACTCTTGTAAAATTATCCCATTTTGTATATCCCAAAATTGTTTGCAAATCTCTTGCGCTCCAACATTCAATTCCTTCCAAAACATAAGAAGCATCTTCAAATTTTTCAAATAACTCAGATATAAATTCTTTTTTCATATTTTAAAATATATCTCCAAAACCTCCAGCATTCAATTTATCGTCTTTGGTCATTTTATAATTTGGACTGGTATATTTGGTTGAATCTGGAATTGTGCTATCGCCCGTTTTGATTTTATCTGCCAAAGAATCTAATCGAGAATACAATTCATCGTTATCTACAGAATATTTAGAAGTCAAAGTATCAATGTCTAACAAATTTTCTGAAGTTCTGGCAATATCCTGTGCGATTGTTGATGTAACAACCTCGAGTGCATAATCCAATTCCCAAGATTGGGTAAACATCATAGCGCTTTTGGCAGATTCTGTTGCTTGTTTGGCATTTTTGGCAAATTCATATTCTTTGCGAAGCATAACGATTGTGGTGTCAAAATCGGCAATTTTAATGTCGATTGCTGTTCCTGCTAACGTTAGTTTTCTATCCATTTTCCCTAAAACATTGGCACGGACACCATACTTTTGAGTGAAATTTTTACTTTGCTCATATTGGTTTGAAACACGTTGTGAATCGCTTAGTTTTCTAGCTAGTTCACTTTGTAAGGTTACATATTCGTCGGTATCTTTTGCAGCTATGCCTTGCAGTTTTACCATTTCGTCCATTGCTGATTTTAATTTCTCAGATTGGCGTTGCAAACTAAGAATATCATCTTGAAAAGTTTTGGCTTCTTTTTCAGATTTATTGCCTTCGATTTCCATTTCTGTTTTCAGACCTTTCAGTTTTGCCTTAGTCGCTTTAAAAACTTCACGATTTTTAATCATTTTTTGTTTTTGTTCTTCCAATTCGTTGAATGGATTGCTGTTTATCAAAGCTTTATGAATGTTTTTGGTCATAAAACGCAATCCTTTCATAATTACAGGATACATCATTACTAGAAAAACCAAGAAAACTCCGGTGGCTGATATGGCAATAGCTTGACCCAACATTGTGAAAAGTGGCGGGATAATATAAGTCCAAGTTAAATAGCCACCAACACCCAAAACAGCGGCTGCCAGAGCCCAAAATAATGTTTTTTCCCCTTTTTTGAGGGTGTCTTTATTGATTGCTATTTCGCCTTTTGACTCGTCGAAATGTTTTAATATGGGAAGTTCAGATAATGCTGTTTTTTCTTGTTCGTATTTTGTACTCATAATTATAAATATTGATTGATTCCTGTAACTACAGTATTGATTGATTCTAAAATTTTGTGTTTGGCGATATTGTTGGCGTCGATTTTTAACTGAATTTGGGTAAACATCTCCTTGTTATCAAAATCAATTCTTGCCAATTCTGCTTTTTTAGCTTCTAATTCCGCTTGTAATTTAGCTATTTGCGTTTCTAAATCGGCAATGTTTTTGGAAAGATTGTATTTTTGAGTTGTTATCGTGTTATTTAAATCTTTGTTTTTAGAATTTCCAGTAGCATCGTATTTGGCATATACTTTTTCTATTTCAGAAATGTAGAACTTTGATTTTTCCAGCAACAACTCTTTTGACAAATCACTTTTAATGGTTTTTCCCATAGTGAAAGCCATTTGGTAACTTTGCGGATTGGTTGGTCCTACAGCCATCACAGATTTATACATTTCAAAAAAATCGAAACCTTCGCTATTTAATCCTTCAAAACCTTTGTTGTAAACTTCGAGGATTTCATTCAGAAAAGGATTCTCACTACTTCCCATAGGAACCGAACTTGTTACCATATTCGTTTCAGGAAACTTATTGTCTCTGATTGGTGATTGTACAGATGTTGGAATTTGAGTTACTTGTTTTTCTGTGTTGTTTGACGAAGATTCGTCATTTACAAAAATACTTTTCCAGTTAAAACCTTCTTTAGTCATTAATTTATTTTTTTGTGGTTCACTTAAATTATACGTACTAAGTTATAAAAAGTTACCGGTTTTATTTAAAAAACTTAAAAATAGTTAATTTATTAAAACAAAGTGCTTTTATTTACGACAATCCTTTTTCGTTAATCATTTTTATAAAATGAAATCCCTTGGGAGCATAGCCTTGATTGTAATAAAAACGATGTGCTTTAAAATTTCCTGTAAAAGCATCTAACACAATCATTGTACAACCTAATTCATTGGCTTTGGCATCAATATAATCGGTCATAATTTTGCCCAAACCTTTCATCCTATGGTCTGGATGCACAATAAAATTATCGATTTCAATGTATTTACCAGACCACAGTTTGGTTCCTGTCCAAAAACCTGTTAACGCTACACAAACATCGTTTTCGAAAATAGCGAGTTGTTTGTAATTGTGCGGAATCATTTCGTTGAGATACGATTCGTATTTTTCTACTGTGAAGTTGGGATACAAATACGTAATTATTTCAAATTGAGAAAGCATTTCTGTTATTGTGGTAAGTTCTCTGGTTTGCATTGAAATTATTTTAAAGTAAAATTACAATAAATATTATACTTTAGAAACTTGTAGTACTTTTGTTTCCTTTTTAAAAATTTAATATGAAAAATTGTTGTTGCCTGATAGTTTGTTTATTCTTATCTTTTTTTTCTTTTTCACAGGATAATGTAGCAACAAAGAAAATTACAAATAATATAACGAAATTTAATTTTAATTTTAATGATGAATATTCTTGGTTAGAAAATACAGAAACCGAAGAAGTAAAAAATTGGGTTAATTTACAAAATGAATTTTCGGAAACTATTTATAAAAGTGTAAAAAAGAAAGTTTCGACTTTAAATAAACTAAAAATTTATAATTCATTAACAACAGGTCAGGTGCCAATAAGTACTAATGGTTTAAAATTTTACTTGGCGACTATAGATCCGAAAAAATCTCCCCATTTATTTTTGCAACGGGACTCTAATTCGCAGTTTGAAGATGTTTTTAATCCGAATAAAATTTATTCAGATAAAAACGTTAGCGTTGATGAAATTTCTATGTCAACCAATTCAAAATTTGTTTCTTGCGCTTTGCGAATAAATGGCAGTGATAAACTTGAAGTACGATTTGTAGATTTATCCAAAAACAAAACTATGAATGATGGTTTAGTAAATGTAAAATTTTCTAATATATCCTGGAAGAAAGACGAAGGTGTTTTTTATAAATTGAACACAAATAAATTTCATTTTGAAAAAGATTCGACCTATAAAGTATTCTATCACAAGCTGAATACAAATCAAAAAGCAGATGAATTAATCTTCGATGGATCAAGCAAAAATACCGACATTACTTTTTTTAACAACAAAACGATGTTTTTTTTAACAGAATATAATCCTGCAACCAATTTAAAAAAGTATTATTATGCAGATCTAAATTTAGATACATTTGAACTTAAACAATTTTATGAAGATGCAAGCAACTCTTTCGAATTTATTAATTATCATAACGGAAGAATATTTTACTCTACAAAAAAGAGTAATTGGGGCGAAATTCGTTCGTTTAATTTTGAAAATATAAAAGATGATGAAAAATTAATTCCACAATTTTACAATAATCTTCTCCAAAAAACCAATTTTACTGAAAAATATTTAATTTGTGAATACAAATCTGAAACAAAAACATATTTGTCAGTGTACGATTATGAAGGCAATTTTATAAAAAAAATAGAATCGCCAATTGGAGCCAATATAACATTTAGAGATTTTGATGAAGCGAAAAATGAATTGTATTTTGATGTTGAATCTTACACAAATCCAACTAAAAATTTTAAAATAAAAATTACCGAAACAAAAGCAACAATACGAAACCCGAATGAAGAAGTAATGTATTCGGCAGATAAATTTGAAATAAAGTGCGTGAATTTTAAAAATAGAGATAACATAGATGTTCCTATAAAAATCATTCATAAAAAAAATTTCCTTTTTAATGGTAATAATCCTTGTCTTTTGAAAGCTTACGGTGGTTTCGGAATTACAAATTCTGCTAATTACGACAATTCTTTATTGAATTTTTTAGATAATGGTGGCGTATATGCATTTGCAGAAATCAGAGGTGGTGGCGAAAAAGGTGTAGACTGGCATATGAAAGGCAGCGGGAAAAACAAAATAAATGGTTTAAACGATTTTATAGATGCTTCTGAGTTTTTAATAAAACAAAAATACACAAACCCTTCAAAATTAGCAATAACTGGTGGTTCTCATGGCGGACTCGTAGTTGGTTACGCACTTACAGAAAGACCAGATTTATACAAATTAGCTATGCCAGAAGTTGGCGTTTTTGATATGATAAATGCTCATAAATACACAGTTGGAAAATACCATTTAGATGAATTTGGAAATCCTAATTTGGAAGACGAATTTAACTTAATTACTAAATATTCCCCTTTGAACAAGATAAAAAATAATGTAAATTACCCAACAACTATTATTTTTACTGCAGACAATGATGATCGTGTTCCGCCTTTTCATTCCTACAAATTTGCCGCTGCTTTACAAAATAGAGATTCTCAAAAAAATCCTATTTTACTAATTACAAAGAAAAATCTTGGACATAATGGAGGCAATTCTTACGATAAAAGCGTTCAGGAAGATGCCAAATTTTATGATTTTTTAATTTATTATTTAATGAAGTAGTAAAAGTATAAAACAGAAAAGCCAGCAAATAATGCTGGCTTTTCTGTTTTATAAAAAAAATCTTATCCTTTCAAAGCTTCCGCTCCACCTACAATTTCTAATATTTCATTAGTAATTGCTGCTTGACGGGCTTTGTTATATGTCAATTTCAATTGATTTCTCAATTCGGTTGCGTTGTCAGTTGCTTTGTGCATTGCCGTCATACGCGCTCCGTGTTCTGAGGCGAAGGAATCTCTGATTCCTTTGTACAATTGTGTTTTCAATGATTTTGGAATCAAAGTCAATACAATTTCTTCTTTTGATGGTTCAAATAAATAATCACCTGTTTGAACTGGCTTATCCGATTTAATTGGAGCTAGTGGCAAAAACTGTTCGGTTTGAACGATTTGTGTAGCCGCATTTTTAAACTGATTGTAAACCACTTCAATTTTATCATAATCGCCAGCCACAAACTTATCTGTTAGTGTTTGGGCAATTTTAGACACGTTTTCAAAAGTCAAAGCATCAAATACTGAACTTTCGTTATTTACAACCGAAAATGTTTTAGATAAAACATCGTTTCCTTTTTTACCAATTGCAAAAACATCTACTTGTTTTCCTGCATAAAAATCGGAACGGTTTTTAACTTCTTTTATTACATTAGAATTAAAAGCGCCACATAAACCTCTGTTTGAAGTTATTGCAACTACTAATACTTTATTAATTTCACGTTGTTTTGTAAAATCTCCACCTACTTCTCCTTCAAGAGTTGCAGAAAGATTTTGTAATAATTCCGTTAGTTTTTCGGCATAAGGTCGCATTGCTGTAATGGCATCTTGTGCCTTTTTTAGCTTTGCTGCAGAAACCATTTTCATTGCCGATGTAATTTGCATCGTAGATGAAACGGAAGTAATTCTATTACGGATTTCCTTTAAGTTTGCCATTTATTTGTAAAAGTTAGGAGTTGGAAGATGGGAGTTGGAAGTAAGATTTTCACTTCTTACTTCCAACTTCTAGCTTCAATCTTAATTATATTTTGCAGATAATTCTTTAGCGGTTTTTTCGATAACATCAGTTATGTTGTCATCTAGTTTACCTGCTTTCAAAGCATCTAATGTATCTCTGTGTTTGTTGTTCAAGTATTCGATAAAATCTTTTTCGAACTCTTTTACTTTATTTACAGGAACGTTTCTCAATAAGTTTTTAGAACCAGCGTAGATAATAGCTACTTGATCTTCAACAGTATATGGAGAGTTTAAACCTTGTTTCAAGATTTCAACGTTACGTTTTCCTTTTTCGATTACGTTTAAAGTAACAGCATCTAAATCAGAACCAAATTTTGCAAACGCTTCTAATTCGCGGTATTGCGCTTGGTCTAATTTTAATGTTCCTGCTACTTTTTTCATTGATTTTATTTGTGCATTTCCACCTACACGAGATACCGAAATACCAACGTTGATTGCTGGACGAACTCCAGAGTTGAACAAATCACCATCTAAGAAAATCTGACCGTCTGTAATCGAAATTACGTTAGTTGGAATGTATGCAGAAACGTCACCTGCTTGTGTTTCGATAATTGGCAAAGCCGTTAATGAACCACCACCTTTTACGATAGATTTTAAAGTATCTGGTAAATCGTTCATATTCTTAGCAATATCATCATCAGCAATTACTTTACAAGCTCTTTCTAACAAACGAGAGTGTAAGTAAAAAACGTCTCCTGGATATGCCTCACGTCCCGGTGGTCTTCTTAACAAAAGAGAAACCTCACGATACGCCACTGCTTGTTTAGACAAATCATCATACACAATAAGTGCTGGACGACCTGAATCACGGAAATATTCTCCAATTGCAGCTCCAGCCATTGGTGCGTAAACTTGCATTGGTGCTGGATCAGAAGCATTGGCAGCAACAATAACGGTGTAAGCCATTGCTCCTTTTTCTTCTAACATTTTTGCAATTCCTGCAACAGTCGAAGCTTTTTGTCCGATAGCAACATATATACAGAATACTGGTTTTCCAGCATCGTAAAATTCTTTTTGATTTAAAATAGTATCCAAACAAACAGAAGACTTTCCTGTTTGACGGTCACCAATAACCAATTCACGTTGTCCACGACCTACTGGAATCATCGCATCGATTGCTTTGATACCTGTTTGTAATGGTTCAGTTACTGGTTGGCGGAAAATAACTCCAGGAGCTTTTCTTTCTAAAGGCATTTCGTATAAGTCCCCACCGATTGGTCCTTTTCCATCAATTGGAAAACCAAGAGTGTTTACTACACGCCCTACCATTTGCTCTCCTACTTTTAGAGAAGCGATACGTTGTGTTCTTTTTGCTGTTGAACCTTCTTTGATTCCAGTTGATGGTCCTAAAAGTACCACACCTACATTGTCTTCTTCCAAATTCAAAACGATTCCTTCTAGACCATTATCAAATTCTACAAGTTCACCATATTGAACATTTGAAAGTCCGTAAACACGAGCGATACCATCTCCAACTTGAAGTACCGATCCTACTTCTTCTAGCGTAGCACCAGATTCAAAACCTTCTACTTGCTTTCTTAATATTGCTGATATTTCAGCAGGTTTAATTTCCGCCATAATTATTATTTTTTCCTACTATTATTTATTTTTTTGAATATAAATCAACTAAATTATTTAGCCCATCTAAATTTGTATAATCAATTTTTTCTAAATCACTACTGCTTACAGAATTACCAAGGTATTCGTTTAATTTAGTTATAAACTTATCAAGTTTTCCGTTTCTAATAAAAATTTGAAATCCTTTTTCTTGATTAGGTACTTTTATTACAAAACTTTTTGAAACTACATCTTGTAAAATACTAATTTTTTCTGTTTTTATAATTTCCTTAAAATATTTCCAAGAAGCAGAAGCCAAACTTAAACCACTTAAACTGCCTAAATCCAATACTGAATTATCTTTAGGCTGATTGGCATCTATTTTTACCAAAACAGCTCTATATATTGTTTCAGTATTATCGTCATTAATTACCGAAAAATAAACGCCTTCTTTAGCTTTATAATTGAAAAATCTTAATTTGCCCTTCTCGTTTTTAGCAATAATAGTTGCCATTTTACCTACACCATCTAAATCGACAATACCAGAATTATTTACAACTATCTTTTCAAAATCAATTGACAATTTACCTTCTAATTTTTCTCCTTTATCGTCAACCGCATAACCATTTTTTTCATAAATATTTACTGAATTCTTTTTGGCCTCAGCAAATTTTTCCTTGTTTTCTTCTTTTTTTGCTGCTAAAAGAGTTTCCGCTTCCATTAAGGTGATGTATTTTTGACCATTCATGTAAGTTTGCTCAACTAATTCCTTAACAAACTTTGCAACAGATTCACTATTGTTTTGATCCAATCTTACTGTTGGTGTGTAGACGAAAGTAGCGTTTGACTCTGTTAATGCAACTACCATTTTTCCGCCTCTATCCACTGCTCTTGCTAATATTCTTTCGCTCAACGAAGATATATCAACATTTAAAACTGGATAAGGCGATGAATCTTGCTTCATTGAGATAGCATACATGCCAACTACTTTAGACATAAATTCATTATTTTGTTGCTCTGTATATTTACTTGAAAAAGCATCATTTGGGATTGTTCCAGAAAAAATCAATTTTTGAGGCGTGAATACAAAATAATTTACATTAGCCAAATCTTTCTGAAGAGAAACTTTAGCTACATTCAATTTTTCAACTTCATCTGAAATAATAGGTCTTTTTTCATCAAAAAAAACATCAAGATTTTCGATTCCATTCGCGGTAAAAATATTGTATTTTTTTGCCAAAAGTTCTGCAATTGCTTTTTTATAGTTTAAAGAAAAAGATAAAAATTCAAAATTAACTTCTGTTTTTTTAGAAGCATCTAAATTAGTAACAAGAAGCCAGCTTTTTGAATTTTGAGCATCAATTTTAAAAGTCTTAAAGGTTACAATTATACCATTTGCATTGTTTATAGAATTGTATTTAAAAATAGTACTTGTGGCATCTTTTTCGACATTTGCGATAGCAACATCATCAAATAAAATTTGGTCTTTTTTCTCTTTTATTTTTTGACCGAAAGAAAAGAAGCTCACGCAGAAAACAAGTGTATATAAAAAATTCTTCATTTATAAAATTTAATTAGTTAATTCTCTTTTTAAAACTTGCAATCTATTGGCAACAGACGCATTGTATTGATTGTCGCCTAGTCGCAAAATAAATCCTCCAATGATGGAAGCATCTATTGTGTTTTTAATCGTGATTTTTTTGTTTGAAAAGGTAGCTATTTTAGCCAACACTTTCGCTTCCAATTCTGGTGTCATTGCAATGGCAGTAGTCACATTAGCAACTTGAACACCATTGGCTTCATCAAACAATTTGTTGTATTCAATCGCAATTGAATCTAAAATTTCAAATCTTTTGTTTTCAAATAACAAATGAAATAGTCCTTTTGTTACGTTGTTTATTGATGCAAAAACTTCCATTAAAGCACTTTCTTTAACCTCAACTCTGATTGTTGGATTTTGGATAAACGAACTCAACTCTAAGTTACCTTCAATAGTGTTTGCAATTAAAGTCATATCTTGACTAACTTCTGAAGCAACGCTTTTTGAAGTAGCTAAATCTAAAATCGCTTTCGCATAGCGAATGGCTGCTCTTGAATTTGACATATTAGTTTAATTTTGCATCACCTAACATTTTTTCCACTAATTTCATTTGTGAATCTTTGTTAGATAATTCTTCTTTTAGTAATTTTTCGGCAATTTCAATTGACAAGCTAGATACGTGAGATTTTAACTCTGCCATAGCTGCGTTTTTTTCACTTTCGATAGCTGTTTTAGCTTGCTCTATCATTCGTAAGCCTTGCGTGTTTGCTTCTTCTTTAGCGTCAGCAATCATTTTTTCTTTGATTTCTCTGGCTTCTTTAAGCATGGTATCACGCTCTAAACGGGCTTCTTGCAAAGTACGTTCGTTGCTTGCTTGCAGATTTTGCATTTCTTTTTTTGCATTTTCTGCAGAAAGCAATGCGTTTTTGATTCCTTCTTCTCTTTCGTTTACTGCGTCAAGAATAGGTTTCCAAGCAAATTTTTTCAATAAAAAAATTAATGCTACAAAAATTAACATTTGCCAAAAGAACAATCCTAACGAAAAATCTTCTAATAACTTCATAATATATAAATTCTATTAAATAATAACTTTAGTAAAACAACAGTTATAACCAACCGTTACAACTGTTGCTGTTTGTTTAATTAAGCTGCGAATAACGCTGCAAAACCAATACCTTCAATAAGTGCAGCTGCGATAAGCATTGCAGTTTGAATTTTTCCAGATGCTTCTGGTTGACGAGCGATAGCGTCCATTGCTGAACCACCAATTCTACCAATACCTAAACCAGCACCGATAACAATTAAACCCGCTCCTACGAAATTTAAACCTTCCATATTATATATATTAAAAATTAAACATTTGTTTTTATGGTTTAATCGTTAATTCGTTTATTCGTTGAATCGATTAAACAAATTAAAGGTTAAACAACTAACCTATTAATGATGAGCTTCCTCGTGATGATGCTCTTCGTTTCCAGCACCAAAATAAAGCGCTGACAACATTGTGAAAATATATGCTTGCAAAAATGCTACTAATAATTCTAGTAATGACAATGCAAATGCTAGTCCGAAAGACAAGCTACTTCCTATCCAACTTTTAAAGAAAAACATCAAAGCTATTATGCTCATCAACACGACGTGACCTGCTAAAATGTTAGCATATAAACGTATCATTAATGAAAATGGTTTGATAATAGTTCCTAACAATTCAATTGGTGCTAAAACAAATTTCATTGGTGTCGGAACTCCTGGCATCCAGAATATGTGTCCCCAGTAGTTTTTATTTGCTGAAAAAGTAGTAATTAAATAAGTAATTAAGGCTAAAGAAGCTGTAATGGCAATATTTCCTGTAACGTTTATTCCTAGTGGTGTTAAACCCAATAAGTTTAATATCCATACAAAGAAAAAGATAGTCAACAAATAACTCATGTATTTCTTATAATGTTTCTCGCCAATGTTTGGAATTGCTATTTCGTCACGCACATATAATACAAGTGGTTCGAAAAAACGACCAACTCCAGATGCGATTCCTCCGTTTTTGGCATATGATTTTGCTAATCCTGAAAAAAGCAACACCATTAATATCGCAGTGAAAAATATGGTAAACACGTTTTTTGTTATAGAAAAATCAAGCGGTTTCACATTTGTTGGATAATGCTCGTCTCCCGTTATAGTTCCTGCTGCATCGGTTTTGTAAATTTTTGCATTGTGCATCAATTTATAGTAGTTTCCGTTAGATTCGGCAACAGCTTCTCCGTGGTGAAATTTTGAGGAAGAAAAAATCTGCAAACCATTGTCCCAAAGAATTACTGGTAATGGAAAACCATAATGTTTCCCTGTTTCTTCATTTGAAAACAAATGAAAATCGTGCGAATCTAAAAGGTGGTGTTTTATGTATGCTTTGATTTTTGATTTCTGATCTTGTGGTTCTGCGTGACCAGCATCGTGATTAGCTTCGGTTTCTGAATGAGATACTGTTGTAATTGCATGTGCTGTATCTGAAACCGCATGTGCTGTTTCTGTATGAACTTTAGTAGAATCGGAAACATTATTTGCAAAACTAAATAATGGAAGACAAGCAATTGCTGCTGTCAATATAAATCTAAGGGATTGCTTTGAAATTATCATATATGAAACTATAATGCTACGTTTGTAAATTTGGTACAAAGGTATAATTTTTATTACTATTTTTTCTTTTTTAAGAAAAAAAAATAAAATGTTGTTTTTAATTGGGTTTTTTTGGGTTTTTCGCATTTAGTAAATAAATGGTAAACAGTGTTTCGGCTACTAAAAAAATTATGAAAAGTGCGAAAAAATTCCATTTTTCTAATGAACTATTTGTGCTGTTTTTTAAAACGGGTTTCACTATCAAATAAGCAAATACCATTTTGGTAGACGATATTAGGAGAAAAGTGTTTCCTACAATATCTATGTTTTTTTCTTTTACCTTTATTAATAGTAGTATTGTAATAATGGTGTAGCTTGAAAAAAAGAGATAAATAATTTCTAAAGAATATGTAAAGGTTTCTGTTTTAAAATCGAAAACCCAAAACAATAGTTTGTGGAACGTGTATAATAGTATAATTGATAAAACTAGTATTCCTAGTTGCTTTAAGTTTGGTTTGAACATTTTATTGGTTTTTTCCTATTTCGTTTACTTGGCGATACACGTTATACAATGCTAAAAACACGCCCAAGATTGTGAATAATTTGTAATAATAGAGGGTTTTGCTTGGATGGTTTTCGTCTAACCAAAAACCGAGTTTGTAACTCAAGAAAATAATAATTCCCATTTGGATTGGAATATTAATTAGTGACAACCACTTATTGTATCCTTTTTTTTCTTGATTATTGTTCGTCATTTTCGAGTTGCGCTGATTTGTCTGTTTTCATTGTACAGGTTGCGCTAAAATCTGCTCCTGGTTCAACTGCTAGTTTTCCGCAGGTAACTTCACCTTGAATAACTGCTTTCGATTTTACGTTTAGGATTTCTTCTATATATAGTTTTCCTTCTACTTTGCCTTCCACATCAACGTTCAAGCACGTTATGTTTCCTGAGACACATCCTGCTGGACCTACAACTAATTTTCCTTTTGAATTAAAATCGCCTATTAAGTGACCATCAAGTCTAAAATCTGCAATAGAGTCAATATTTCCTTTTATAGTTGTACCCTCTACTATTCTGTTGGTTTTTCCGAGTAAATCAGTATATGATTTTGGTTTGTTGTCAAACATAGTTATAGTTTTAATTCGAGAAATTCATTGTAATTCTTTTTGACTTGTATTACCGAATAATTTCTGCTGGAAATTATTGTGGCTGGTATTGTAATTTTGTATTCTTTAGTATCTCTTAACAATTCCATAAAGAAATTAGCATATTCTTTTGAGGTAATTCCGTGGACTACTACAAAATTTTCTGTTTCAGTATACACATCATAAGAAACACTGTAGTTGTCATATTTTTTTTCTGCAATGTAGTTGTTTATTTTGTCCATAACTGTTTTCGTTTCTATTGCATCAGAATTTCCTGCTTTGTAAAGCAATTTCCAACTTTTAGACACCGAATCATTTTGAACTAAACTCATTTGTTCTAATTTAGGAATATTTACATTCAAAATATCTTCTGCTTGTTTACCTTCATCACTGTTGGGGTAACTCAAAGCAACATAATTAAGTGCTTTTTTATATTCTGTAATTCCTTTTAATTTTCCCGTTACATTGGCTTTCAATAATTCGTATTTCGGGATTAAATCATCGCCTGCAAACTGAGTTAAACTTTTTTCAATGCTTTGTGAAACCGAAGCATACTCTTGATTTTCAAACTGCTTGTACAAGTTGTTGTATGTGTCGTTTGGAGATTGTGTTAGTGTCTCTTCATCAATAATTTTACCACTCAATATTTGTGCATATCTCGTATTTGGATAGTTTAAAATAATTTGGTTTTTGATGGTTTCAGCTTTACTCTTGTTTGTTATTTCATAAATTTTGAATAAATTATACATCGATGGCAATATCAATCGTTCTTCAGGATTACTTAATAAAACGGTTTCAAATTTTGAAGCTGAAAGTCCTAATTCTTGAAATTTTTCTTTATAAATAACGCCCAATTGATAATTTGCAAAATCACGTTCTCTATCCAAACTGTCGATTACTTTTTGCGATGTTGGCAATTGTTTTAAATAAAAATCAGCAGTGTAATTCTCTGAAATAGTCTTAACATCATTGGAATCTGTAGTTGTATTTTCTACAACTTCTATGTTTTTTTGCTGACTTGATTTTGATTCGCTTGACCAACGCCAGTTTTCTTTTCTATCTCTCTTGCCCCATCGTTTTTGAAACTCAATTTTTCCATAAGCAACCGTTGCTGGTGTATAAAAATAAAATGCAGCACCGCTATTGGGTGGTTTATTGTTTAATTCTGTTGCAAATTCTGTAGCGTTTTTAGGGTCGCCTTTTCTTAACTCTCTTGGTAAGGTGTTTTCAATTTCTAAAATTCCTGAATTATTTTTATTTGCTTCTAATTTTTTTGCTTCTAAAGCTTTTGCAGTTTCATCTTTGGTTTTTAGTTTGATGATGTGGTTTTCAAAAAAAGTTTTTCTTCCCGTTTCAGACATAGCAACTAATTTTAAGATACTGTCATTATTTTGAACGATATCTTCATATTTGATAACATCGACAAGGTTTTCTCGTTTTTTTAAAATACTAAAATATTCTCTATTTTTTTTGATAAGTTTGGTTAACGTACTATCATAATATTTTCCAGCGGCTATGTACTTTGCTTTGTCAAAATAAATAGTGGCTAAATTTTTATATGTTTTTGCCTGAAGATAATTGTCGTCAGATTTTGCTTTTAATGACTTGTTATAAAACGTTATTGCTTTGGATTTGTTGTTCAACTTATCGTAAAAAATAGCTTTTTGATAATTCAAAATATCGTGATGTGGACGATTCTCTCTGTCTTTAAAAAGTTTGTCATATTTTTTAAGAAAAGCTATTGTGTCTTGTGTTTGATCCACCAACTGAGATTGCATAGCGTGCGATTGCATTACATATTGTTTTGGTGATTTGCGTTTCATTTCGATAACTTCTTGAAATTCAGCAAAAGCACTATCGCTGTATTTCTGCGATTCGTAGAGTTGTCCTAAAATGAAATGATATCGTGCTTTTTCTTCTCTTGATTTCGTTGCTTCTAATGCTATTTTCAATGGAGCGATGGCACTGTCTTTTTGTTCTAAATTAATATGTGCTTGCGCTAAAATAGCATTCGCATCCGCTAACACTTGAGAACTAAGCTTATAGGTTTTTATTAATTTTTTTAGATTTTTTACAGCTAAAGCATCATTTTCTAAGCGAATATTTGTTTTTTCACGCCATATCTTGGCTTCATAAATTTTGTCCGAATTAGAGTATTTGTACAAAATATAATTAAAAGCTTCTAGTGCAGGAATGAATCGTTGATCATAATATCTTGCTTTTCCTAACAACAAGTGCGCTTCATCCATTTGTGCGTTTTTTTCACGCCCTTCAATATTCATAGAGTGTTTCTGAATTGCCTTGGTTGCTTTAGTTTCGGCACGATCAAAATTTGCGTTTTTTGTTTTCTGTCCTGGAAGCATCGCTTGGTCAATTAACTGCATTCGCTCCACGGGTAGAATCTCCCAAAAATTGTCTTTGTAGCCACTTTTTAATTCCGTAATCCCTAATTGTAAGGCAACATCACCGTTGTAAAGTGTGTTGTACTCTGTGTTTAGAGCATGCCAGTTACGACCTACAAAGGAATTTTTTTTAGTAGAACAGGCTACTAAAAAAATCGAAAAAATGATAAAAAAAATATATTTTAAACTAGTTGTTTTCAATGCAAAATGTTTTAAATAGTAACTAAATAAATAGTGTTTTAGTATACTAACTGGTAAAAATACGTTTCTTTTTGAAATTGTGAAATATAAAGTATTTTTTAATTTTTTTAAACTAATTAAAATATGTCCAAATCGTTTATTAATTTTGCATTAAATAGTTTAAAATATGTCCACATTCTACAAGTTAAATATAAAAGAAATTAAACGAGAAACCAAAGATGCTATTTCATTAGTTTTTAATGTTCCGCTAGAATTTCAAGACTTTTATAAATTCACTGCGGGTCAGTATTTGAATTTAAAATTAAAACTCGATGGTGAAGAAATTCGTCGTGCTTATTCTATATGTTCAGCTCCTGATAGTGGCGAACTTCGTATTGCTATAAAGTCAGTCAAAAATGGATTGTTTTCTAAATTTGCTAACGAAAAACTAGCTGTAGGTAATACTCTTGAAGTTGGAACACCTGAAGGGAAATTCACGTTTGAACCGCATCAAGACCGTCAAAAAAACTACTTAGGCTTTGTGGCTGGAAGTGGAATAACGCCAGTTATGTCTATCATTCAATCGGTTTTAAAACAAGAAACTCAAAGTTCCTTTGTTTTGGTTTATGGTAATAAATCTGCTGATGATGCTATTTTCCACAATCAATTAATTGAATTACAACAACATTATCTAGGTCGTTTTTTTGTGCATTTTGTATACAGTCAAGCTAAAGTTGACGGAAGCCTTTTTGGAAGAATAGACAAATCTGTGGTGAATTTTGTGATGAACAACAAACACGCCGAAAAAGAATTTGACAAGTTCTATTTGTGTGGTCCTGAAGAAATGATAAATGTGGTAAGTACTGTTTTAAAAGAAAAAAACATTGCTGAATCCGCTATAAAGTTTGAACTTTTTTCTACTTCGACCAAAGAAAATGCGATTGACACTAGCAAAAACGAACACACTAAAATTACCGTTTTAGTCGATGGGGATGAAGCTACATTTGAAATGTCTGCCAAACAAACTCTTCTTGAAGCGGCTTTAAAACAAGGTATCGATGCTCCTTATTCTTGCCAAGGCGGAATTTGCAGTAGCTGTCTGGCTCGTGTAACCAAAGGTTCGGCTCAAATGAAGAAAAACTCCATTTTGACCGATGGTGAAATTGCTGAAGGTTTAGTTTTAACCTGTCAGGCACATCCAACATCAAGTGAAATTTTTGTCGATTATGATGACGTATAAAACGACAAAGTCAAAAATCAATCACAATAGCAAAAATTAATAGTTTAAGAATAGCTTTTCTAGCTGAAATTAATTGTAATTGTGTTGATTTTTGAAATTGAAATTAAAAAAAATGAAATCAATTCGTGAACTATTCAAAAAAAAAGACTACCTTCTTGAGGAACCAGAAGTGGAGAAACTTTTGGATTATTGTGAGCAATTGCAAGACGAAATTGTGGAATTCAAATTTGATAAAGACAAAAACAAAGAAATAGTTTTACTCGATATGATTCGTGAAGTTATAAAAGGGTGTAATGCTATTGAAAAAGAACAGGTAGAACATGAACGTTTTGGCTACGAATCGCCAAATTATCAGGAAACCATTTCAAACTTGAAACGTTATATTTTAGAACGCTGTCGTGATGAAAGAATTTGGTTGTAAAAAAGAGTTATTGTATTTCTTTTTTTATTTTATCGATAACTGTTTTTGGTAAAATAGTTCGCATCACGTCTTGATATCCTTCCACAATTTTGTTTCCGTAGACTGAAGTTGGCAACAAAGGGTATTTTTCTCTATCGGAAACGATAGCGGTTTCAAAATCTTGGTTGAATGGTAAAAATCCAGCATAAGGATGTGTGGCTCCCCAAAGTGTTATCACTTTTACACCTAGCATCGCTGCTAAATGCGCATTTCCTGAATCCATTGAAAGCATGATTTCTAAATTTGAAATTAAATCCAATTCTTGTTGAAGGTTTAGTTTTCCAGCGGCAACAATTACATTGTTATGGCTTTTTCTCATCTCATCTAAAACTACAATTTCTGAGTTTCCTCCTCCAAAAAGTATAATTTTATTTTCTGGATTTGAGGCTAAATTATCAATAACTTCTTGCATTAAATCCTGTGGATATACTTTTGATTCGTATTGTGCAAATGGAGCGATTCCTATTAATCTTTGGTTTTCAGGTTGAACCAAATCTAAAATTTCTTGGCTTAAAATTGCCTTTTTAGGAAGTTTTACATTTGATAAATTTACTGGAAAACCTAGCCTTTCAAAAGTTTCACAATGTATTTGAAACATTGTTTTTACGGGTTTAAAAATTTTATTTTCGGCTCTTGTTAAAGCAGTTTTATCTGCTCTTTCTTTGTTGGAAGAAGCAATTTTTTTACCAAATAAAACAAACGCTTTTCTAATGGCTTTGGATCGAATTACATTATGCAAGTCAGCAACGGCGTCAATATTAAGTTTTTTTAAATCGATAAACAATCGAATCAATCCAAAAAACCCTTTATGACGATTATTGACATCGACTCCAAAAAAGTTCACATTGGAAATATGATCAAAAAAAGGTTTAAAAAAACTTCGTGAAACAACGGTAAGTTTGACTTCAGGATATTGCAAAACAAAAGCTTTCAAAACAGGAACTGTCATTGCGACATCGCCCATTGCTGAAAGCCTAATTACCAATATATGTTTTATGTTTGACAACTTAGTGATGTAAACTATTTTTTATTTTGATACAAAACAGGATTCAAATCATCATCATTGTACATTTTCATTTGTTTGTATACTTTCATATACTTATCGCCATTTTCTATGTCATTTAATAAATCATCAATTGCGGTGGTTAAATCTTTCTTTTGTTCTAAGAGCACATTTAATTTTTCTTGACATTTTGCTCTATGCTCTGAAGAAGCTTCTTTACGAGTAGCTTCTTCATTCATGTGATAAATTTTTAATGCCAAAATAGACAATCTGTCAAATGCCCAAGCCGGACTTTCTGAATTGATTTTTGCTGAAGATTTAACTTGTACAGCATTGTATTTCTGAAGAAAATAACTGTCAATATATTCGACCATATCAGTACGAACTTGGTTGGAAGCATCGATTTGTCTTTTTAAGACCAACGCAGCAACAGGGTCAATTTGCGGATCACGAATAATATCCTCATAATGCCATTGCACGGTATCAACCCAGTTTTTTGCATACAACAAATGCTCAATTTCTGATAGAGGAAAGGGGTTATTGATAGGTTGTTCAACACTATCGTGCTTATGATAATCGTTAATACTTTGTTCAAAAACGGAAAATGCTACATGTGAAAACATATTTACTATGAATTGATTGAAGACAAATATACTTTTTATACCTTTATCAAAACAAATATTTATCAAAATTTATTACAATGCACATTCATTATATTTCTGAAAAAAACAGTATTCTCAACCATTTTTTAGCCCAAATTCGCGATGTAAATATCCAAAAAGACAGTATGCGTTTTAGAAAAAATATTGAACGAATAGGCGAAATTATGGCATATGAGTTGAGTAAAACACTCGAATACAAAGAAATAAACGTGCAAACACCGTTAGGTCAAAAACAGACAACAACCATTGCGGACAACGTGGTTTTGTGTTCCATTTTAAGAGCTGGATTGGCATTGCATACTGGCTTTATGAGTTTTTTTGATGATGCTGAAAACGGATTTGTTTCTGCCTACAGGCACCATCCAAACAAAGATGATTATTTTGAGATATTAGTCGAATATCAAGCGGCTCCTTCATTTGACGGGAAAAATTTAATATTGTTAGACCCTATGTTAGCTACTGGGCAATCATTAGTCGCTGTTTTTAATAAATTAATTACAGCCGAAACACCTAAAGAAATTCATATTGCGGTGGTAATTGCTACTCCAGAAGGTATTGCTTTTTTAGAAAAAAATCTTCCAAGCAATTGTCATTTGTGGGTTGCCGCTCTAGATGAAAAACTCAACGAAAAAAACTATATTGTTCCTGGTCTTGGCGATGCGGGTGACTTAGCTTACGGTGATAAATTATAACTGAAGAATATAAGTAATTATACTCGCTCCAATTATAATTCCTAGAATTGTTTCTTTTATCCAATATTTCTCTATGGTTTCTAGAAGATTTGTCAACATAATTGATACCGGAACAAAGGTGAAAATTAGGTAACTATTATCCTTGTTTGGGGAAATAAAGAAAACCAAAAGTCCAATTATAAAGGCAAAAATTATTTTTTTGTATGAAGCCTGCATATTTAATGCTTTTTTTGATACCATAAATACCATTGAAAAAAAAGCGATTATTGCAGTTAAAATGTAGATAAACAAAGCTATGTTTTGAAAAATGGTTTCGATGTATTTTAAATCAAAATCTATCTTTATTTTATTCAAAAATAAATTTATAAAATGTTGCCCAACTATTAAATCAACCATTAATCCAATAATTACGACTGTAAAAAAAGCAATAAATGGAATAATCCAGTTTCTATAATCCCTTGAAACATAGAAAATAATAGATACAAAAACCAAAATAATAAATAAAACAACCCAAAAATGAAAGAGACTTGCCACAAAAATCCACAAGGAAGCATCAAATATTTTTTCTTTTGGGGTTTTAAGCGATTGAAGTGAAATTAATCTTCGGAGTGCTAATAATAGGAATGCATTTGAAATAATTAACGAACCATTGGATAGGGTTTTTGGAAATAAAATCAAAAAAACAAAGAACAATAGAAAAGTATAACTGTTGTCTTTACTCAATCCGTTGCGTTTGGTAATAAAATTAGTTATAAATAAAGAACCTAATAATATGAGTAATAAGGTCACTTTTTCTCCAATTTGTATTGCAGTTATTGAACTGAAATTAGATTGGAATTGAAACAATAAAAAGCACAAAACCAACAATGTTGTAATTAAAACATAATTTATTGGTCTAGATTTACTAAAAACGCTTGTTATCATAAGTATATTTTATATTTTTGCAATGTAAATATAATACATTATAAAATGAAATCATTTTTTGAAGCATTACAATGGTTAAATGACGAAATATTAATGGCCTTGCACGAAGCGTTACGATTCTTAGAATTGGACAACTGGTGGTTAGCAAATATTATTTCTTGGGCTTTTATCATTATTTGTTGTTACTATTCTTGGTATTGGGTAAAACAATTGCAATTGCACAAAGACAATAACGAAGAAAATCAAGATACAACAGCGCATTCTTTTTTAAAGTAAATCGAGACCAATATCGGTTCTAAAATACATCTTATCAAAATGTAGCTTGTCTATATTTTGATAAGATTTTTTTATGGCTTCTTGAAAATTATCTCCATAAGAAGTGATTGCTAAAACCCTACCGCCATTACTCAAAACTTGTCCGTTTTCTTGCTTTGTTCCTGCGTGAAAAACGATAGAATCTGTAATATTTTCTATTCCAGTAATTGCTTTTCCTTTTTCATATTCTTCAGGATAACCGCCAGAAACCAGCATTACGGTTGTGGCGCTTCTGGAATCAATTTCTAAAGAAACGGTATCGAGTTTTTCATTGGCAACAGCCTGAAATAATTCCACTAAATCGGTTTTAATTCTCGGAATAACCACTTCGGTTTCGGGATCGCCCATTCGTACATTGTATTCAATAACAATAGGTTCTCCTTTCACGATTATTAGCCCAATAAAAACAAAACCTTTATATTCGATTCCCTCTTTTTTTAATCCATCAATGGTTGGTCTTACAATTCTAGTTTCTATTTTTTCCATCAAAATAGCATCTGCAAATGGCACTGGAGAAACCGCACCCATTCCACCAGTATTCAATCCTGAATCGCCTTCGCCAATGCGTTTGTAGTCTTTGGCGGTTGGCAGAATTTTATAGTTTTTACCATCAGTCAAGACAAAACAACTCAACTCAATTCCGTCTAAAAATTCTTCAATAACCACTTTCGAGCTGGCTTGACCAAATTTTTGATTCACTAACATATTGCGTAATTCTTCTTTGGCTTCCGCCAAATCTTGAATAATCAAAACCCCTTTTCCAGCAGCTAATCCATCGGCTTTTAGCACATAAGGAGATTGTAATGTTTCTAGAAATTGACATCCTTTTTCGACTGTTGTTGCGGTAAAACTATTGTAACCAGCCGTGGGAATGTTGTGTTTTACCAGAAACTGTTTGGCAAATTCTTTACTGCCTTCTAATTGAGCACCTACTTTTGATGGTCCAATAACTGGAATGTTTTTTAAATCAGTATCGTTTTTAAAGAAATCGTAAATTCCTAAAACTAATGGATCTTCTGGACCCACAACAACCATTTCGATATTTTCTTGAAGCACAACTTTTTTTATGGCTTCAAAATCTAGAATATTCAGATTTAGATTTGTTGCAATAGAAGCAGTTCCTGCGTTTCCTGGTGCCACAAAAAGTTTAGAGCACTTGTCACTTTGAAGCATTTTCCAAGCTAGTGCATGTTCGCGTCCTCCAGAACCTAAAAGTAAAATTGTCATTGTGTAGTTGTTTTAATCTGAACTTGTTTCAGATTCTGTTGTTTTGCAAAAGTAGGTTGTTTTGAATTTGGGTAAAAGGGATTCTTGCAAAAAATTAAGTCGAAAGTGTATTTTCTTTTATTATTTTTGATAAAATTTATTTTTAATGTTCCAACTATTCGATTTAACGCTTCTACTAAATGGTTTTCCAATTAAGAAAGCCAAAAGAGATTTAGAAAAAACTGTCCTTTTATCTGAAACTGATTACTTCACTTTTTTAGAAGCTAAAAAGAAAGAAATTGTAGCCTTTCATTTGAAAAATAATCCTTTTTATTGTGAGTTAGTAGGTTCAGAACCTATTAAATCTTGGGAGGATTTGCCTGTTTTACATAAAAAAAACCTTCAAAAACCATTAAAAGAAAGACTTTCAAAAGGATACAACCTAAAAAATAGCTACATAAATAAAACCTCAGGTTCCAGCGGTGATCCTTTTGTTTTTGCAAAAGACAACTATTGTCACGCACTAATTTGGGCAAATATTATGCGCCGTTTTGCGTGGTATAAAATCGATTTTAATCATTCGTTTCAAGCTCGGTTTTACGGAATGCCTTTGGATTTTATTTCCAATAAAAAACTTCGTATTAAGGATTTTTTTAGCAATCGTTTTCGTTTTAATATTTTCGATTTTTCTGATGAAGGCATTCAAAAAATGATTAAAAAATTTGAAACTACAAAATTTGATTATATCAATGGATATACGAGTTCTATTGTTTTATTAGCCCGTTATTTAGAACGCAACAACCTGTTTTTAAACACTATTTGCCCAACTCTGAAGGTTTGTATTGTGACCTCTGAAATGCTTTTTGAACAAGATAAAATACTGCTTGAAGAACGATTTAGAATTCCTATTGTAAACGAATATGGTTCTGCTGAATTGGAAATTATAGCTTTTGAAAATCCTGATGGAATTTGGAAAATAAACTCGGAGACCCTTTTTGTAGAAATTCTTGATGACAACAATATGGTTTTACCTTATGGAAAAGAAGGCAGAATTGTGGTTACTTCGCTTTACAATAAGGCACATCCTATGATTAGATATGATGTAGGCGATTATGGTATTCTTGATGAAAAAAGCACATTACAAAATCCCATTTTAAGAAAATTAATTGGTCGGACTAATGATGTTGCTCTGCTACCAAGTGGGAAAAAATCGCCTGGAATGATTTTTTATTCTATTACCAAAAAACTTTTTGATGATGATGGAAATGTCAAGGAATTTAAAATTATTCAAACCCATTTGGACACTTTCGAAATAGAATATTCCAGTGAAAATGAGCTTTCTGGATATGAATTGGAAAAAATAAAATCGACATTTACTGCTTTTTTAGAGCCTAATTTAAAGTATGTTTTTACCCGAAAATCAAAACTAGAAAGAGAAAAAAGTGGTAAGTTGAAGCAATTTAAGTCGTTGTTATAATTATTCGTTCCAATATTTACTGTAAAAATTATTAGTTTCCATTAATTTATTATGATCTCCTGATTCTGATATAGTTTTGTTTTCAAGAATATAAATTGAATCTGCTATGCTTTTCAAAATATTTAATCTATGAGAAATAAACAATATGGCGCAATTTTTTTTTGCTTTCTGTAATAGTTCAAGTGTAAATTTTTCAGTATTTCTGTCCATTGCAGCCGTAGCTTCGTCAAGAATTAAAAATTGTGGTTCTTTATATAAAACTCTAGCTAATGCTATTATTTGTTTTTGTCCGCCTGATAAATTAATCCCTTCTTCACCTAAAATTGTTGCCAAACCTTGTGGCAATTGATTAAAATAATAATCAAAACCAAATTCTTGAAAAAACAGCAATAATTTTTCTGGATTTTCTTCTTTACCCAACAAAACATTATCTATAACATTCCCACTAAAAATTATTATTTCTTGCGGAATCACCCCAATTAGGTCTCTATAATTTTTTAATCCTATTTCTAAAAACTGATATTGATTGTTTACAGTGATTTTTCCGTTCTCAAAACCATAAAAACGTTGCAATATCTGCCCTAAAGTACTTTTACCACAACCGCTTTCTCCAACAATAGCTGAGAGTTTTCCTTTTTCGATTGTAATATTTACATCATAAAACAATTCGCTTCTTCCTGCAAAACAAAATGATAGATTTTGTATTTCTATTTTATTTAAATTTTGTAATTCAATACCTTGCTCGTTTTCTTTTTCTAAAGATGAGAATTCAAGCATTCTCTTGAATGCAATTTTTGCTTCATTTATTGGAATTGAAACTAGTGCTAAATTAGCTATTGATGGTAATAGAGAACCTGAAATTCCTAAAATCGCCATTAGTTCACCTAATTTCATTTCTTTATTAAAAACCGCTATGGAGGTGTAAATAAGAATTCCAATTAAAAAAACAACACTAGAAAAACCAGATTGTCCTAATAATTGAATATTAATTTTGCCTAGACAAAACGTTTTTTCTTGAAATTTATTAAAAATAGATTCGTTAATTTTACTATAAACATCTTGACGATTATGATTTTTTATAGTTGCAATCCCTTGCATACTTGAAATATAGTTGCTTTCTGTAAAAGCATAACCTTGCATAACTTCATTTTGTGAAGCTACTATTTTTCTATTATTCTTGTAAATGATATAAAAATAGATTGGTAAACTAATTAAAGCAATAATAGCTACTTTCCAAGAATATATAAACAAAAAAACAATTGAAACTAAAGAAACCAGTATATCAATAACAAAATTGCTTGCTAGTGTTTTTATGACACGTTGCACGCGTTGTGTGTCATTTAAACGAGCTACAAGTTCACCGATTTTTCTTGTATCAAAAAAAGACTTTGGTAAATGTAATAATGAGGAATAAAAACCAGCATTTATTCTATTGTTAAAATCTTGTGACTGTTTTAAAAGGAAAAACTCACGTAAAATCATAAAACCAACTCTTGCTAAAAGCAAAACTATTAAAAGAATAATTCCTGTAATTAATTTGTTAATGTTGTTAGACGGTAAGATATCATCAATTAATTTTTGAGAAAAAATAGACATTGCCATACCTAAACCCGCAATAAAAAAGCCAATTATAATACTAAAGGATAAAATTTTGTAATCGTTTTTAAGCAATTCCAAAAAATATTGTTTTTGTGATTTAGATGAGTCGTCTTTTTTTACAAATTGCTTGTTTTGTGACAGAGTTAAGCAGCTTTTAGAAACCCATATTTTATCTAATTCTATTTCTGATAAATTATAAACTCCTTTGCTTGGATCACCAATTGTAAACCCTTGATTTTCAGAAAAACCATAACAGACCATATAATGTTGCAATTGATTTTCTATCAAAACATGGAGAATTACTGGTTCTCCATGGTCTTTTAATGCTTGCATATCAGCTTCACATCCTTCAGCTGAAAATCCAAGTTTATTTGCAACTTGATATAAACCCAACATTGTTGTGCCTTCGCGAGAAGTACCGCTCAAGTGTCGAAGTATTTCAATAGTTGCATTGCCACCATTAAGTTTAATTATGGATAATAAACAAGCAACTCCACAATCTGATTGGTCGAGTTGTAAAGTATGTGTTTTTTGTATTAATTTTAAATTCATCTTTAATTATTCGGGGAGGTTGGGGGATTTAGTAATCGAATAATTTTATTTATTTTTGTTTGACCTTTTAGTATCTTAATAAGTTGTTTATTATTATCGTAGATAACTAAACTAGGAATAGACTTAACGTCAAATGTGCTAGAAAAAGTAGCTTTTGAATCAAAAATAAAAGTAACGTTATCATAACCTAATAGTTTGTGTTTTTGTGCAAATACTTTAATTTTTTCTGTGTTCTCGAATGAAATAAATAACAATTGAACCGAATTAAACTTATTGATATTTTGTTTAATCATTATCGCTTCTTCATTGCAAAAATCACATTCAGTATTAAAATAGATAAAAACAGTAGCCTTATTTTTACTCAAATTATCATTGTTGAAAGTGCTATTTTCAAGTGTTTTATACTCAAAGGAAGGCATTGTTTTAATACGTTCAGCAATTTCTTTTTTATGGTTTATTTTATTTGAAACTTTATAGCCAATAAAGACTAATAATGATAATACAACAAGTGGTATTATTATTTTTATATATTTTTTCATTTTTAATTAAGCTTTTACACGTTTGATAAATTAAATGAGCGTTTTGTAACAAACTTAAATTTTAGGAGTTGTTAAGCATAAAAAACATAACAACAGTAATCCAAAGAATCATACTTGGAATATAACTGTATCCAACTATTTTTAAACCATATTCAGTGGTTGAATCCGTAATTTTCCCCACAAGAGTTGCTATATAAATTACATAAGCCATCTCAAAAAAATTAAGTACTTGAAAAGGATAAATAAACCAAGGTTCTAAACCGTTATAACCAATAATGTTTAGTCCGGACAATGGATAGAAATATTGAAAATCTTCTAAAGTATAATTAATTTGAAAAAAGTAAAACCAAACGATTTTGAAAACAGGAACTAACAAAAATATAAATTCTGCTTTAAGAATTATATCCCAAACAGATTGGAACGAAATCTCTTTTTTGCTAAAAAAGAAAACGCCTATATAAACGGAACTAGCAATCAAAATAGTTTTGATTAAGACATAAACAGGAAAGAAGGAATAAGAAATCCACTTCCATTTGTCTTGTAAATCGAAAAAACTTTCTATTTGAGATGATGTGAGTTTTTCAGCTAGAGAAGTATAGAGCAATTTGTCAAAATTAAGAACCTTTTTGGTTATTTCTGTTACTAGGATTAGGGCAAGAGTAAGCACTAGGTACTTTATGAAAGTACTTTTCATTATTTTAATACTGTTATGTGAATTTATAAAGGAGTAGCAATTTTAAATTGCTACTCCTAAAGTTTTAAGACGGTAAAAAAAATTTTTAATTACGAAGTCTAGTTTTGAAAGGGTTTTGCTTTTCAATAACAGGTACGACCAATGTTAAAACAAAACCAAAAATTAAAAAATTATTTATTTCAGGACAAATTTTAAATACCCTATTTACAATAAAGCTTAGGACAAAAATAATACTAAGTAAATTCCTTAATTCTAATTTTTTTATTTTCATTTATTTTAATTATTCCAGCATTCCGCTATGGAGCTTGAAAAAACTGCTCCTGCTGGAGCCCAACCAATAATTAACATACCAAGTCCAAAACACTTTAGAGGACTCATTGTTCCTCCAGTTAATTTTTCTAAATCTAATCTATTTATTTTTTTCATTTTTGTGTAGTGCTATTACAGCATTAAAGTTGATTATAAAAGACAATAGAAAAAATACGTCGATAATCGTTCTGTTCGTGAATAAATTATAATAATGCGACAATATTCCAGCAAATATTAATAATGTAGAAGCAATTAAACTTAATTTTAAATTCGTCATAATTATTTTAATTTATATTTTTAGTAGCAATGTCCACTAGTAGCACCAATTGCAACCGCTCCAGGCCAAAAACCACAACCAACACAAACTGCGAGACCCATACCACGAAGCAAACAATCTCTCATCATTGTTCCGCCTTCTAGGTTTTCCATCTGATTTAATTCTAATTTTTTCATAATTTTAAAGTTTTTATTTGTTAAACAAGTACAAAAATGAAAAAATCAACATCAAACACTTATCAAAATAACAGATAATTTATTATATTGCAAAATATTTTATAGTGTTTTTTGTTAACGTTTATTGGTCAGCGACTTAAAATTAAAATTTTTATGGAAATAGGTAAAAGATTAAGAACACTTCGAGCGGAAAAAGGTTTTACTCAAGAAAAAATTGCTGATTTACTCAAAATTCCTCAAGCAACTTATTCCAATCTAGAAAACAACAAAGGAAAATTGGACTTGAAAGTTGTCGAAAAAATTGCTAGCATTTATGAAATTGATGTTTTGGACCTTTTGAAAGAAGATGGATTCGTCTTTAATCAAAAAAATAAAAAGGGTGATAATAATGGTTTGGTCATCAATCAACTATCAGAAAAACTTATTGAGCAATACGAACTTCGATTGAAAGAAAAAGATGAAATTATTGCAGATTTAAAGTCTAAAGTGTTATAATTTCTTTACATACAAAGGTTTCACAACAAGTTGTGTGAACAAAAAACCTATCATACAAAATAGTGAAACCACAACATTCAATTTATGAAATTGTCGGTACACCGAATAATTATGCGTTACTAAACTGCCTTTTGAAGCAGAAATAGAGTCTTCTCTTACTCTATAGAATGCTAAACTTTCTGGAACGGGTTGTGTGGTTTTTATTTTTTTTAATAGTGTGAGCCAAACCATCCAATCTTGTCTTTTTCTGCTGGAAGAAATGGCTATTTTTCCAAAATATTCACTGTTGTAAATTCCTGTAAGATTGCCTACATAATTACAAAAAAACAATTGTTTGTAGCTTACTGTTTTTGGTGCTTCTACTCGTTTGTTTAACAAATTACCGCCTTCATCGATACAATCATAAAAAGAAAACGTGAACGGCAAATTATTGTTTTGCATAAACGCCAATTGTGTGGCTAGTTTTTTTGGTTTCCATAAATCATCGGCATCTAGAAAAGCGATATGTTTTCCAATAGCAACATTTAAAGCGGTGTTTCTAGCTACACCAGCACCTCCGTTTTTAGACAACTGTATTAAGTGAATTCGATGGTCGTCTTCCATAAAATTTTGAATACTTTCAATTGTTTTATCGCTAGAACAATCGTCCACAATAATCATTTCCCAGTTGGAATGGGTTTGTGATTGAACCGATTGAATGGTAGCTGATATGAACTTTTCAGAATTGTATGTTGGCGTAATTATTGAAACAAGTTCCTTCATACTAATAGGCTTTTTCTTGTCCTTTAAAAATATTAATTACCGTCAAAAAAATAATTTTTAGATCTAATAACAAAGACCAATTTTCAATGTAAAACAAATCATATTTGATGCGATTAATCATTTCGTCATCGGTTTCAATTTCGCCTCTAAACCCTTTTACTTGAGCAAGTCCCGTAATTCCTGGTTTTATATGCAAACGAAAATTGTATTTTTTAATTTTGAGTTGGTATTCATTGTTGTGTGACCATAAATGAGGTCTTGGTCCAACAATGGACATATCTCCTAGAAAAACATTAAAAAATTGAGGCAATTCGTCAAAACTGCTTTTTCTTAAAAAAGCACCTGTTTTGGTTATTCTTGGGTCATTTTTGGTTACAGATTCTTCTGTTTTATCATTGATTTTCATAGACCTAAATTTGTAACAAAAAAACTCTTTTTCGTCAAGTCCTGGCCGCCCTTGTTTGAAAAAAACAGGGCCTTTTGATTCCAATTTAATCAAAATAGCTATGATAGGAACTAACCAAGACATTATAAAAAACAGAATAAATAGAGAAAATAATAAATCAAACAATCGTTTAGAAAACTTTAATAAAGGTTCGTTAAGTGGTGTTCTTTTTAACGAAAGTATGGGGAAAAACTCGTAGTAATCTATTTTTAAATTTTTAGCATAAATTTCATTAGACTCTGGAATGAATTTGATTGTTTTTTTGTGGTAATCTGCAAATTCCACTAAATCTTTAAGCTGATGGTTTGAAAGTTCTTTCAATGCACAATATATATCATCAATCTTATTGTTTAACACAAATGTTTCTATCTCGGAAATTGTTCCTATTACTTCCTCAGTCTTAACTTTATCTGAAAAAAAACCTTTGAAATGATAGCCGTAATCAGAACGATTTTGAAATAATTTTTGAAGGTTTCTTGAACTTTTGGTGTATCCAATAATAATTACATTCCTGTAGTTTCCTCCTAAAACAATTCGGTATTTTTTTAGGTAATAGAAAAGTAGTGATTTGAACACTGTAATCAACACAAAAGTTAAAGCTATAAAAGATAATAAGTATTTAAAGCTAAAAATTATTTCACGTGTTATGGAAAAAAAAGCAATGATTATTAACGAAAATAAAAACAATTGTTTAAACAATAATGTCATTATTTCGGTAGGTTTTGTAAAACGATATACTTCGTAAAAACCAATATAATAAGCCAATGCTAACCAAGAAATTACTTCATAAACTAAAAAATAAGGCAACGATATTGGAAATTCTTCTAAAAAGAAAACAGACAAAACAACTAGTATTACACAGTCTATGGTAATACTAATGGGTCTAATGTATTTCGAATATCTTCCTTTTGACATTTTTTTTAATGAATATAACCAGAGAAATCCTTATGTTCTTCTTTTAAAAGTTCCGATTTAGGTAGTGCTTTGAAGTATTCATAGGTAATCTTCATTCCTTCAGAGCGGGAAACCTTAGCTTCCCAGCCTAACAATTTTTTAGCTAAAGTAATGTCTGGTTGACGTTGCAAAGGATCATTTTCAGGCAAATCGTGGTACACAATTTTCTGATGGGTTCCAGTAAGTTTTATGATTTCTTCTGCAAAATCTTTAATCGTTATTTCATCAGGATTTCCAATGTTTACGGGTTCAACATAATCAGAATGCAACAATCTAAAGATACCTTCAACTTGATCGTCCACATAACAAAAAGAGCGTGTTTGAAGCCCATTTCCAAAAATAGTTAAATCCTCACCACGCAATGCTTGACCTATAAAAGCAGGAATTACCCGACCATCATTAAGACGCATTCTAGGACCGTACGTATTGAAAATACGAACTATTCGAGTTTCCAGTCCGTGAAAACGGTGGTAAGCCATCGTGATGGATTCTTGAAAACGCTTGGCCTCGTCATAAACACCTCTTGGACCTATGGTGTTTACGTTTCCATAATAACTTTCAGTCTGTGGGTGTACTAATGGATCTCCATATACTTCGGATGTGGAAGCGATTAAAATTCTAGCTTTTTTTACTCTTGCTAATCCTAACAAATTGTGTGTTCCTAACGAGCCTACTTTTAGGGTTTGAATTGGAATTTTTAAATAATCTATTGGACTTGCTGGTGATGCAAAATGCAAAATATAATCTAAATCACCTGGAACGTGAACAAATTTTGATATATCGTGATGATAAAACTCAAAGTTTTGCAGTTTGAACAAATGTTCAATGTTCTTTAAGTCGCCTGTAATCAAATTATCCATTCCAATTACATAGTAACCTTCTTTAATAAAGCGATCGCACAAATGCGAACCTAAAAATCCTGCTGCTCCAGTTATTAGAATTCTTTTCATTTTTTTATAGGGTTTGCAATAGTGATTCCTTCCAGTCTTTAATTTCTATTCCAAAAGCGGTCTTGATTTTTGATTTGTTTAAAACACTATATTTTGGTCGTTTTGCAGGCGTAGGAAATGCTTCGGTTGGAATCGGTTTTAAATCAATAGTTACATTATTTACCCTAAATATTTCTTGTGCAAAATCAAACCAACTGGCTGTTCCTTCATTACTAAAATTATAGATACCGTACTCTATTTGGGATTTGGGATTTTCGATTTTCGATTTTAAAATTATTTGCATAATCGCATTGGCTAAATCCACAGCATTTGTAGGTGATCCTATTTGGTCGCTAACAATACTCAAACTATCTCTTTCAGAAGCCAATCGCAACATTGTTTTCATAAAATTATTCGCAAATTGGGAATACACCCAAGAGGTTCTAATTATGAAATGTTCTTTTAAGTTTTCCGAAATGGCTTTTTCGCCATCTAATTTTGTTTGTCCATAAATTCCCAATGGATTCGTAATGTCTGTTTCTAAATACGGTTTGTTTGATGTACCGTCAAAAACAAAATCAGTAGAAATATGTATTAGTTTTACACTGTTGTTTTTACAAGCAACAGCTAGGTTTTTGGATCCAAGAACATTAATGGCTTCTGCCTTTTCAAATTCTGTTTCTGCTTTATCCACTGCGGTGTAAGCTGCGGCGTTGATACAAAAATCAATTTTATTGCTTTTAAAAAAAGAATTTACACGCTCTTGATTTGTAATATCTAAATCTTGCGAGGATGCAAAAACAAATTCACAATCGCTGTAATCTGGAGCAATGTGTTGTAATGATTGTCCTAATTGACCTGATGCTCCTGTTACTAAAACTACCATACTTTCTTAGCGTTTTCTAGTGTTGGTAAAACAACATCTTTCTCTGAAATTATGAGTTTTTCCTCTGGGAAATTCCAATCGATTCCTAATGCTGGATCATTATATATTAATCCTCCTTCAGAATCTTTGTTATAAAAATTATCGCATTTATAAAAGAAAATAGCCGTTTCGCTGGTTACTAAAAATCCGTGAGCAAATCCACGTGGAATAAACAATTGCTTTTGATTTTCAGCTGATAATAAAATCGAAAATGACTGACCGTATGTTGACGATTCCGGTCTCAAATCGACAGCAATATCAAGTACTTCTCCTTCCAAAACACGAACCAATTTTGCCTGAGCAAATTCGCCGGTTTGATAATGCAAACCACGTAAAACGCCTTTTGAGGAGAACGATTGGTTATCTTGTACAAAATGTACTTTTTGACCCACAGCATTATTAAAAGTAGTTTCATTGAAACTTTCCATAAAATAGCCTCTTTCGTCTTTGAAAACTTTAGGTTCTAGTACAAAACAGCCTGATAAATGAGTTGGTATAAAATTCATTTAAAATTATTTAACGTTAAAAATTTGTTCTAATATTTTAATGGTAATCAAATACGTTGGCTTCACACCTGTTGTTCCTAATCCACCAGAAGCCAGTGTACTTCCTGTTTCTAGAGGGTTATCCGAAGCGTAATACGCATAACGTACTTTAACATCTTCGTTAATACTCTTTCTTATTTTTGATGCCGATTGAATTGCTTTTTGATAATAAGCGCCTTCCATTTCTAACCCTATTGCTCCCCAAGTAGATTCGTGAAAAAACTTCAACAAATCCTTATTTTGTAATGAGGTTCCTAGAACAGAAATCATTGGACCCGCAAAAACTGGAATATCATTTCCTTCAAACATTTGTGGTGTCAATTCGTTATGAAACGGATAATTGTCAGCGGTTCCCTCATTGATGTGAGCATTAGGAATCATAATATCGCCTTTTCCGCCTTGTAAAATGCCTGCTTTTCCCATTATAGAAACCGATTCTACATTTAGGAAAATAGTATTGTTTTCTTTTTTGTACGGTTTTAATAATTCATCAATAGTTTCAAAGGCTTGCTCTCCAAAAGCATAATCCATAACGATTAAAACTGGTGCTTCTTTGCCTATTTTTGATTTAGGAAAAGATGATTTTGCCCAATCAATTTTGGAAGTATCAAATATTTGAACGTCAATATTAGTTCCTGAAGTGTCTGGTAAAGAAAACATACCGTGTTTCAAAGCTACTTCTTCTACTTTAGAACGAACATCGTGTGCTCCAGATTTGCTTAATTCTTCATAAATAAAGAAATCAGATTTGTCTTTGAACTTTGTTTTCAAAACGGTAGTGGCAAAAATGGAGTTCATCACACTGTGCATATTAGCACTAATAATATGAATAGGTCTTGTCAATAAATTATTTTTATCTAAAACTTCTTTAATGTTTGTGGCCCAAACCTCTCCGTGAATATGATGCCCTAATCGTTCTCTTAAAATAGGACTAAAAGTAATGGTTCTTTTATTGTTGTCCAACACTTCTTCTATGGCAATTTTTCCCAACCAATATACAATATCCAAAAAACGATCTGGGGTTGATGGGGTTGAAAAATCATCATAAATTGCAGAAACCTCAGCAAATGTTCTTCCTAACACATTAGCTGCGTGTGATATTGCTTTTTCTCTTTCTATTAAAGGTAATTTTTTACTTTGTAAAGCAGCTTGTTCCAGTTTTAACCAATCACGGGAAACTTTGCCTTCATCATCAATAAGAACCCTGTTTTTAATTTTGTGGGATTCAATAAAAATAAATGTCAAATGCGTCAAAATATCATAAATATCCGAACGCCCTCGGGTAATTTCAACATTCATTTGTTCTTCATCAATGCGGTAGCAATTTCTTCTACGTTTGGGTGGAACAATCGCTTGAAAATGCGAATTAGAATACCCTTCATCAGACGTTAAATTGATGTATCGACACTCTTCAATCCCAATTGGTAATCGCTCAATAACATATAATAATCCGTTGAGTTCAACTTTTTCTTCGGCAATAGATCCATAAATTTCTGGACGCAATGCTAGTAATGCTTCTCGTAATGTGTCGCCTGATACACCCATTGGTTTATAGAAACCACGGTTGAATAAATGGCGCATTGTGATGTACAATCGTTCGATAGCAGCCGACGATTCTTGCGCTCTTGAGCGCGAAATGTTTTTAATTTCTTTCATTAAAATTTTTATTTTATAACCAACAAAGGTACTGTTTTTATTTTTAGTTGGTTAAAATGAGATTTATTGCTGGTTCAAATACTTTTGTATTTGGCGTTTTACTTCTTAACTTATTCCATTTTCCGCCATAAAAAGTCCAGAGAAAAGGTCTTTCTACATAGGCACAAAGAATAATTGGAAAATACGTGTTTTGCGTTTTTGTGGTTTTTGAAATTAAATCTGTCGTTGTTTTTTGAAACTTATTTTTTTCAATAATCAATCGTTCTACCCCTACAAAAATTCCTTTTTTTGCTATTGATAGATTAAAGTCTGAAACATTAAAAATAGTTCTTCTTTGTCCTTTTTTTACAGAAACTATAAAGTTTTTATCCAATAATTCTTTTCCTGGGAATCCCGTTGAATCAACATCGTAAAAATGAATTTTAATACTTGCTTCTTCTATTTTACTATCCGTATAAACAGATACTTGTTTGATAAATCTAGTTTTTTTATACGATGGATTATATTGGAAATATTTAGCGTCCATTCTTGGTCCATTGTCAAATGCTTGATAAATTTGATTTTCTGTTTGACCAATTTCTATTTTTTTTGTTTCTTTTTTATTTGAAAGAACCACTTCGTTTAACTCATAAGTCACAGCGTTTAATTTAACGATTTCAGCTTCAGTAGCTTTAATTGTTTTCTGTTCAAACCCCAAAGCAGAAAAAACCAAATTCTTATTTTTATCATTTACATTGATTACAAATTGACCGTTTTCTTCTGTTGAAGTGCCTATGTTTTCATTTTCAACCGAAACGTTAACATACGCAATAGGGTTGTTGTATTGATCTACAACAATTCCTTTTATTTGTGCTGAAATTGAAAAGCTTACAAAAAACAGAAATACTATGATTTTTTTATTTATCATCCCTATTATAATTTTTCAACAATACTTCTATCATTTGACAACCTTGGAAGTTTATTCTGACCGCCTAATTTTCCAATAGATTTCATATACTCCTGAAATCCATTTTTGGTAACTTTTGTAATTACTACCGTTCTTAACACATTTCCTTCTATCAAATCATCGTAATACAAATTCTGTTTTCGCATCGAAGCATCTATTTTTAATGCAAATTCTTCTAGGTTTTCGGGTTCGTTTTCAAACTCAATAAACCATTCGTGATAAGGTAATCCAGCATCTGGAGTAATTTGTGGTGCCACTGTAAACTCGTTGACACGAATGTTTGTATTTTGGACGGCTTCTTGCAAAGCACTTTCTACCTCTTTGCCTATTACGTGTTCTCCAAAGGCTGAAATATAATGCTTAATTCTACCTGAAACTATAATTCGATAGGGTTTTAATGACGTAAATTGTACTGTATCACCAATATTATAAGCCCAAAGTCCTGCGTTGGTAGAAATAATTAAAACATAATTTACGTTTAATTCGACTTCTCCAATGGTGTGTCTTTTTGGATTTTCGGAAAAAAACTCGTCTGATCTTATAAATTCATAAAAAATTCCTGAATTAAGCAGCAATAACATTCCTTTTTCTTTCTGGGAATCTTGATAAGCAAAAAAACCTTCCGATGCAGGAAAAAGCTCAATTGAGTCTACTTTTCGTCCTATTAAATTTTCAAATTTGGCACGATAGGGTTCATAATTGACACCGCCATAAATAAATAAATTGAAGTTTTTGAATAATTCACCCACTGGTTTTTGCCCTTTCTGATACAATTTTTCAAAATACATTTGCACCCACGATGGAATTCCAGAAATTACCGTCATATTCTCGTTGAAAGTTTCTTCGACAACAGCATTTACTTTGGTTTCCCAATCTTCGATACAATTGGTTTCCCAAGAAGGCATTCGATTTTTTTGCAAATATTTTGGAACAAAATGCGCTACAATTCCTGAAAGACGTCCAAGTTTGATTCCGTTTTTTTCTTCAAGAACTGGACTTCCTTGCAAGAATATCATTTTGCCATCTACAAAATCTGCCTTTCCAGTTTCATAAATATACGATAAAATGGCGTTTCGAGCCGCTTTAATATGCGTTGGCATTGATTGTTTGGTTAGCGGAATGTATTTTGCACCAGAAGTTGTGCCTGATGTTTTGGCAAAATATAATGGTTTTCCTTTCCAGAGAATATTCTTTTCCCCTTTCACCACTTTGTCTACATACGGTTTTAATGCTTCATAATCTCGAATAGGAACATTGTTCTGAAAATCTTCGTATGATTTTATTCTGCTAAAAAAATGATCTTTTCCAAATTGTGTAACTACTGCTTGACGAATTAATTTTTTAAAAACTTTTTGTTGCGTTTCAATGGGATTTTGCGCCCATTTTTGGGTTTTCTTATAAATTGTTTTTGCGAATTGTTTTGCAAAATAGGTTTTTACTGACATCTTTATTTTTACCTAAAAAGGTGTAAAATTATTGACTTTATTATACGGTAAATATAATACTTTACATCTAAATACCAATAAAAAAGTCCCATAGCATTTTGTTTATGGGACGCTTGGATTTGTTATGAATTATTATAATATAAATAATACGTGTTTTTTAAGTATAATTAACAAATAAAGGGCTTGCTTTATTGTTTGATAAATCTTCTTTTCAAAACTCCTTTTGTTGACTATAGTTTAAGAATGTGAATGCCTTTACTTAAATTAGCAACATTGATGCGTTTTATGCTGACTGAGTTGAATTCTATTTTTTTTCTATTAAATCATAAATTTCATAACCAACAATGTCTGATTCTTTTTTAAAATAAAGTCTACAGGATTCTTCACGTCCAAAATTTGTTGTAAAACTGAATTAATTCTTCTCCTTTTTTTCTGAAGATAATACTTTTTGAATTATGAGTAACTACGGATAATCAAAACTTTTTTAATTCTTAAGTTTGTTAGAAATACTCGTACCGATATTCGTATACAGAATAACCCCTCCTACTAACTTTTACTAATAATCCAACTTTGTTGTATTCTAATACATATTCATCATTACTAAAAGGAGTTTTATAATCTTCAGGTTTTCCTTTAAGAATTAGGTATTCTCTAACAATCATTTTAGTTATAAACTGATTGTTTTCACCATAAGCATATTCATATTTAATTATTTTTTTTCCATGGGTCTCATTATACTCAAAAATAGATAGTAAATTTTGGAAAGTGTTTTTAGGAACAAATTCGCATATAAAACTTGTCGGGTATTCATCTTTATCAATAAATACTTGTTTGAGTCCTTTGTTAGAATAATAAGATTCTGTATTTACTTTACGAACTTCACTTTTTCTAAGAATTTTTGTAATAGTATCATTTCTAAAAAACAATTCGTAATTAATAAATACATTGTTGGGTGTAGCATCAAATTTTGCTTCAAGTTCTTTATCACCTTTAACAAAAACACTATAAAATTTGTTGTTTTTACTTTTAGTATAAACATCTCGTATATTAGTTATTCTTCCATAAATATCATAATTAAAAACAGTATTTAATTCCCAATAATTCCCTTTAGGAGGAAATAAAATTGCAACAACTTTTCCTTCATTATTAAAAGTAAATTTATTAGAATAATTTTCACCAACACGATAAGTAATTCTGCTTTTTACTTTATTTATTTTGTAAATACTATCGGATTGTTGTAAAAGAAAATGACATTCTTTATTAAGTCTCTGAGTATATTGAGCAGATATACTACTTGTAATTGTTAATAAAATAATTAAAATTGTAAGCTTCATTTTCTTTTGTATTTTGTGTTTATTATTTAACATTATAAAATGCATCTTAAGTTTTTTTTGAAATAAATTTAAAACACCTAAAATCAGGTATTTTAATCGGTTAGCTTTTAATTCTGAGAAGTGTGTGTTTTTGACTTCTGCTCTTTTATATCTTTCGATTGAGCCTCTATTTTTTTTCTTAATTCTAATTCTTCTTCCGAGGCATCAAAATTATATTCAGATGGATCTACATATTCTGAAGCCATAATAGAGTCTTTGTTGACTTTTGCATATTCTAAATCGCCTGTCAAAACTTTTTTTACGGATTCGATATAAGCATCGTTTTTCTTTAAAGCAAATTCTAACGAATCAGATTTTAAGGCTAAATTCAATGCGTTTTGTTTTAATTCTGAAGAAGAATACCCAGGAATATACTCCCGAAGTGGTGTAAATGCAATGATATAACTTGTTACCGAAATTAAAAAAATAGCTCCTATTGTAGCAACAAGAAACACATTTAAGATATTGAGTTTGAAAGAAAATTTTTCCTCAAAAGTATCATCGTTTAAAATAACCAGTCTGTTCTTCGTAGTTATTTTATCGAGAAAGGCTTTGCGTTTGAATCGTTTTACTGACATAAAAAGGGAACTTTCTAACAAATATAAAACATTTATTATAATTGTTTTGTTTGAAAAGTGACAACGTTAATTTTATGCTATAAAATTACTCGGTTTATTAAAAATACTTACCTTTGTGGTATTATTTTTTGATTAAGAATTTGCGAAAGCGTAAAATACAGAAACAATGGGAAGATTTGGTGCTACCGAAATTATAGTTATATTAGTTATTGTCTTATTATTATTTGGCGGTAAAAAAATTCCTGAACTTTTGAAAGGATTAGGAACAGGAATCAAGGAATTTAAAGATGCTTCTAAAGGAGATCAACCTGCAGATGCTAAAAAAGAAGAAACGAAGGAATAAATTTTCTTTAGTTACAAAAAAATAAATCCCAAATTCAATAAATGCGTTTGGGATTTTTTGTGCTTTTTATTTTCATCTTTACGGAATTTATTTTTTAAAGTTTCAAAACTTCTTCCACAATTTTTTGCTTACAATCTTCCCAGTTGAAATCTTTGAACATTTTAGGTTGAAGTTGAGAATCTGCATCTTCAAAAAAAGCTAAACTTTTTTGGACCATAAAAATGGAGCCATTACTATATTTTTTTTCATAAAATGATACCATTTCTTCCAATGAAAATTCATTCAATAAAAAATACAAATCGATAAAATCTTTTTTGCTTCCTCTACCTGCAATTGCATTTAATTTCATTGCGGCAATATCTTTGGTAGAAAGCATTCTTATGTTTTCAATATGCAAACATTCTGTAAGTAATTGGTATTTATAGTTTACAAAATCTACTTTAACATCGTTAATTTTAGTTGTCAAAATATTTTTTGTGCTTTGTGCTACTTTTACTTCTCCAAATTCTGATAGTTTTTCAATAAATAATTCTGAATTGATTTCTGAATTTCCAAACATATCAATATCAATAGAATTTCGATGACCCATTTGTAAAGCTAATGAAGTTACTCCAACCAAATTAAAATCTGAAAACAATTTTTCAGACATAATTTTTTTTAAGAGTTCCATAAGTTCAGGTACAACTGTCTGTGTTTGTAGCATCTGAATTCAGTTTTGTCTATTTTAAAAATAGCAGATAAATAAGAAAGGGTAACGGCATCTAAGCTTCTTAAATTTAAAGAAACTTCTTTTATGGTTTCTAAACCGTAAAGTTCTTTTAATAAATTCCAATCAGTAATAAATCCATACTCTAAAACTTTTTGTATAAGATGAGATTTGTGTTCTTCAAAATTAAATCCATTCAAATCTACATCCCAAAAAAGGAATTTCGAAAAATCATTTATGGTTATTTCTTTCTTCATCAAAACAAAGGTAACGATTTTTACAAAATCATCGTCAACTGAATTCTTTTTCTATCTTCATCAACCTCAACGACTTTTACAGTAACGTGTTGGTGTAACTTGACCACTTCATTCACGTCACTCACAAAACCTGCTTTGAGTTGCGAAATGTGGACCAGTCCGCTTTCTTTGGTGCCAATATCGACAAAGCAACCAAAAGCCGTAATATTATTGACAATTCCAGGTAAAATCATTCCTGTTCGAACATCTTTAATGGTTTTTACATTGGGGTCAAATTCAAAAACTTTAGCAGATTTTCTGGGGTCTAATCCAGGTTTTTCGAGTTCTTTGATGATGTCTTTTAAGGTCAATAAACCAATTTCTGGCGTGATGTAATTTTCAGGTTTTATTAAAGCGGTTTTTTCTTTATTGGCAATCAAATCATAAACCGAAAGTTTCAAATCTTTAGCCATTTTCTCAACTATCGAATAAGCTTCTGGATGTACTGCTGAATTGTCTAACGGGTTTTTAGCGTTCGAAATTCGAATAAAAGCCACGCCTTGTTGGTACGCTTTTTCTCCTAGTCTTGGTACTTTTTTGAGTTGTTTTCTGTCTTCAAATGGGCCATTTTCTGAACGATATTGCACAATATTTTCGGCTAGTTTTTCACCAATTCCAGATACATAACTCAACAAATGTTTACTCGCTGTATTGATATTTATCCCCACCGAATTCACACATCTGATAACCGTATTATCTAACTCTTCTTTCAATTTTGTTTGATCCACATCGTGCTGATATTGTCCTACGCCAATGGCTTTTGGGTCAATTTTTACCAACTCTGCCAGCGGATCCGACAATCGTCTTCCAATAGAAACCGAACCACGAACCGTAACATCATAATTTGGAAATTCATCTCTCGCAATTTTTGATGCCGAATATACCGATGCACCTGCTTCAGAAACTATGAAAACCTGAACTGGCTTGTCAAAGGCTATTTTTTTGATAAAAAATTCGGTTTCACGTGAAGCCGTTCCGTTTCCTATAGAAATTGCATCGATTGCATAAGCATTGACCATCGATTTTATCTTCTTCATCGCCATCGCATCTTCGTTCTGTGGTGCGTGTGGATAAATGGTTTCGTTGTACAATAAATCACCTTTTTCATCGAGACAAACAATTTTGCAGCCCGAACGAAAACCAGGATCGATAGCTAAAATTCTCTTTTCGCCTAGTGGTGGCGCCAGTAATAATTGTCCTAAATTTGTAGCGAAAACGTTGATTGCCGTTACATCGGCTTTGGCTTTGGCTTCTTGCAAAGCTTCGTTTGAAATTGCAGGATTTAGCAGACGTTTATACGAATCTTCAATGGCTAATTGCACGTGAGAAATAGATGGAGAATTACTGTTTTTTATGATAATTTCATCTATTAAATCGTAGGCTTCGTCAATATCAACTTCTATTTTAAGTTTCACAAAACCTTCGTTTTCGGCTCGAAGCATTGCTAATAATCGATGCGATGGTGTTTTGCTTAAATTTTCGGACCATTCAAAATATTGCGAGAATTTCTTTGCGCCTTCTTCTTCCGCTTTCTTTTTAACAACTTTGGTTTCAATGATTGCTTTTCGTTGAAAAAGTCGTCTCAATTGCTTGCGGACAAAGATGTTTTCGTTGATCCATTCGGCAACAATGTCTCTTGCGCCTTGCAAAGCATCGTCTTCATTGATGATATTTTTATTGATGAATTTAGTTGCCAAGAAATCGACATCGTCTTTATTTTGAGCCAAAATCAGTTGCGCTAGTGGCTCCAATCCGTTTTCACGAGCCACATCGGCGCGGGTTTTTTTCTTCTTTTTGTAGGGCAAATAAATATCTTCGAGTTCTTGCAAATCGAAACTTTCGGTGATTTTTTTAGATAATTCTGGGGTTAAGGCATTTTGTTCGTCTATAGATTTTAGGATGGCATCTTTACGCTTTACAATTACATCGTATTCTTTGGAGAGTTTGGCAATTTGTTCAATAAAAACCTCATCCAAATTGCCTGTTGCGTCTTTTCGATATCGAGAAATAAACGGAATCGTGCAATCTTCGTTAAGTAATTTTAGGGTTGCTTCGATATTTTTCGGCGTGGTTGCTACTTGTTTCGCTATGAATTGTATATTGGTCATTGATTAATTTAGGAATTAGGATTTTTTGATATTAGATTTCTCCTTAGTCGAAATTGACAAATTTTAGGCTCAAAAATAATATCTTTGTAGCTATTCAAAAAACTTATGTTCACAATTTTTATTTATTTTCTTGTTATCAATCTTGTTGGATTTTTTCTAATTTGGTATGATAAAAAAATGGCTATTGCTCAAAAGTATCGCATTGCTGAAAAAACACTTTTATCGATTGTGGCTTTTGGAGGAGTTATTGGTTCTGGATTGGCAATTTTCGGCTTCAGGCATAAGATAGCAAAAAAATCATTTTTATATTCTTTTTATGGTATTGCTATAGTACAAATTTTGATTGTTCTTTATTATTTAAAGAATTATTATTCATAACTGTTTTTCCTAAAATTTCTCTTCATAAAATTTAAAGCTACTTCTACAATTTCTCCCATTGATTTTGCTTTTTTAAATCCTAAATCTAAAGTAAACTGATACACTTCTGCTTTGAGTTGGTTAATATGTTCTATGGGTGCTAGGGGAGTGGATTTCATAGCTAATAATAAATCTTGTACTCTTTTTTCTGAATCCAAAAGCCTTTTTACTAATATGGAACGTTCTTCATTTTGATATTGTTCTATTGCGTTTTTATTTAGTTTTTCTTTTACTAATTTATTAAACGGATAATTTTCTTTAAACAAATGTGGTTTATACTTTTTAAAACTACCTTCATAACATTGTTGGTCAAAATCAATTGCTCTAATTTTAAAAACTCTTTGGTCAAAATCATAAATAGGGATAATAACAAAATTATAAGAGCGCATATCGCCAAGCAGTCCTATCATACAGCGTTCGTTAAATTTTACAAATTCTTTAGCAATTTGGGCTTTTTCGTGTTCATTGCAGTTTTTTATGTTTTCTTGCAGAAACACATCTCCTGGAATTCCTAATATGTGTTCTTCGATTAGAGTGTCTTCAAAAACAATAAAATTTATTCGATTTGGCGACAAAATATGCTCTAGTTCTAATCCAAAAACACGGGAAGCATCTGCCTTTTTTATATAAAAATGGGTATAGTTGTCATTTAAAATGTTTCTGATTTTAACTCGAAATGGCTGTGAATTTCCAAAGGTGCAAAAATCGATATAATCTACATTTAAAAATTGAATATTGCTTTCATTTCCATCAGAATGTAGGTGTGTGTATATTTTTTTTAAACTGAGATCTATTTCTTTTTTCTCAAATTCATTATAATAAACTCTATTCCACAAGGTGTCATTGTTATTTTTGTCATATACGGAAATTCCTCCCTGAAAACGCAACAAATCATCGTAACAAACATTTGTTTTTGTTAGTCTTTTATATTTTTCAAGATAACTTTTTAACTGATTGTTAATTGGATAATGCTGTTTTTTTAGTTGTGGCTTAGTATCATTCATTATTTTAATAAATATGTATTTGTAAATTTAACGAATAAAGCTGTTTCAATTATGAAACAGCTTTATTATATTTAAAATTTTTCTTGAATTATTGGACTTGAATTATACAATCTCCCTGTTCTATCATTGCTTTTTCGTTTAACATTATTTTAGAAACTATTCCGTTTTTAGGGGAACAAATTGTAGTTTCCATTTTCATAGCTTCTATGATAAATAAAGGGGTGTCTTTTTCAATTTTTTCACCTTCGGCAACTAGAATCTTAAGTAAACTTCCTTGCAGTGGTGCTCCAATATCGTTTTCTCCATTAGCTTTTACATTAATGCTTTTTAGGGATTTTATAGCATTGTCTTTTACTAAAACATTTCGGGTTTGACCATTAATCTGGAAGAAAACTTCTCTAACGCCTTCGTCGTTTGGTTCTCCCATATATCTAAACTTAACTATAATGTTTTTACCTAAATCTAAATTTATTATAATTTCTTCGTTTGACTTTAACGGATAATAAAAGCTAGGTGTTGGTAATTTTTCGACGCTACCAAAAACTTTTCTAAAGTTATAAAAATCTTCAAAAACCTTTGGAAACATTATATAAGACAACAAATCTTCCGTAGTTAATTTATCATCAAATTTAAAATGCAACTCCTTTAATTGCTCTTCAAAATTAATTGGTGCTAAATGTGCGTTTGGTTTTTCGGTATATGGTAATTCCTTTTTTAATACAAGCTTTTGCAATTCCTTTGGAAAACCGCCATAAGGTTGCCCTAAATCTCCTCTAAATAGTTGTTTTACTGATTCTGGAAAAGCAAGCGTATCTCCTTTTTCGAAAATATCTTGTGCCGTTAAGCTGTTTGATGTCATAAACAAAGCCATATCACCAACTACTTTAGATGATGGTGTTACTTTTACAATGTCTCCAAACAATTGATTCACTATAACATAATTTTCTTTAATGGTTTCAAATTTATCTTCTAATCCTAAACCTCTTGCTTGAGGCAATAAGTTAGAATATTGTCCGCCAGGAATTTCGTGATCGTAAACCTCTGCCGTTCCGGCTTTTAATTCGCTTTCAAAAGGATAATAATACTCTCGAACAACTTCAAAATAATTAGAATATTCATTTAATTTTTTAAGATTAATTGGGTTTTCTCTTTCCGAACCTTCTAAAGCCGCAACTAATGAATTGAAATTTGGTTGCGATGTTAATCCACTCATAGATGCTAAAGCGACATCTACTATATCTACACCAGCTTCAATTGCTTTTAGGTATGTTGTAGATTGAATAGAAGAAGTGTCGTGTGTGTGTAAATGTATTGGAATTGAAATGTGTTTTTTAAGTTCTTTTATTAATACTTCTGCCGCATAAGGCTTTAATAAACCCGCCATATCTTTTATGGCCAACATGTGAGCTCCAGCAGCTTCAAGTTCTCTGGCTAAATCAACATAATATTTTAAATTAAATTTTTGTCGTTTTGGATTTAAAATATCTCCTGTGTAACAAATGCATGCTTCAGCTATCGCATTGGTTTTTTCATTTACAACTTTTATACTTTGTTTCATTCCTTCAATCCAGTTAAGTGAATCGAAAATTCTAAAAACATCGATACCGTTTTCGGCACTTTTTATAATAAACTGTTCTAAAACATTATCTGGATAAGCGGAATATCCTACTGCATTGCTTCCTCTAAATAACATTTGAAGCAATACATTTGGCGCTGCTTTTCTAATTAAACGCAAACGCTCCCAAGGATCTTCGTGCAAAAAACGCATAGTAACATCGAAAGTAGCACCTCCCCAAACTTCTAATGAAAACAGTTGTGGAAAGTTTTTTGCAATGCCTTCTGTTACTTTTAATATGTCGTAATTTCGTAATCGTGTTGCAAAAAGCGATTGATGTGCATCTCGCAAAGTAGTATCTGTATAGAAAATTTTAGACTCGTTTTTAATGTATTGGATGAATTTTTCTCTACCCATTTCATTTAATAAGTCTTTGGTTCCTTTCGGATATTCTGATTCTAAAACTCTGGGAACTAGTGGTTTTCTAAAAATTTTATCTGTATCTATTTTTTTAATATCTGGATGTCCATTTACTTTTACTTCTGCTAAATATTTAATTAATTTTGTAGCTCTGTCTTTAGAATATTCATAACGAGAAACTAATAAAGCTGGGTTTTGGGGAATAAAATTAACCGTTGCTTCTCCGTTTCTAAATGTTTCATTAGACATTACGTTTGTTAAAAACGGAATGTTGGTTTTTACACCTCTGATTCTAAATTCTTCTAAAGTTCTTCTTAATCTATCAGAAGCTCCTTTTAAAGTCCGACCACTTGAAGAAACTTTGACCAACAAAGAATCAAAAAAAGGAGAAATTGTAACTCCAGAATAACAGTTTCCTTCATCTAAACGAATTCCATATCCTGCTGCGTTTCTATACGCTATTATGGTTCCATAATCGGGTTTGAAGTCATTTTCAGAATCCTCTGTCGTAATTCTACATTGTATTGCCCAACCTTTGCATAGCACATCTTCTTGGTTGTGAATAAATATTTGGCTGTGCGATAATGGATGTCCTGCTGCAATAATTATTTGTGAACGAACAATATCAATTCCAGTAATTTCTTCTGTTATAGTATGCTCAACTTGAATCCTTGGGTTTACTTCTATGAAGTAAATATTTTCATTGTTGTCTACCAAAAATTCAACGGTTCCTGCATTATTGTAATTTACGTACTTTGCTATTTTAATAGCATATTCATATAGTTTTTGCTTTGTTTCTGTTTTTAAAATCGAAGGAGCAATTTCTATTACTTTTTGGAAACGTCTTTGTACAGAACAATCTCTTTCGAATAAATGAACCACATTGCCGTAGTTATCCCCTAATATCTGAACTTCAATGTGTTTTGGATTATCAATAAATTTTTCAATAAAAACAGTGGCGTCTCCAAATGATTTTAGAGCTTCACTTTTTGCGTTTACAAAAGCGGTTCTCATTTCTTCATTACTATGAACCACACGCATACCTCTTCCGCCACCACCTGCTGCTGCTTTTAACATTATTGGAAATCCAATTGTATTTGCTTCGGTTATGGCGTCTTCAACTGTTTCAAGAATTATTTTAGAATCTTGTATTAATGGAACTCCAACAGCTTTAGCTACTTTCTTTGCCTCAACTTTATCTCCAAGTTGCAACATCGCCTCAACTCTTGGACCCACAAAAACGATAGACTCTTCCAAACATCTTTTTGCGAAAGCAACATTTTCTGATAAAAAGCCATATCCTGGATGAATTGCATCCACCCGATTTTCTTTTGCCACTTTAATTATGGCCTCAATATCTAAATAAGGTTTAATCGATTCTGTATCATCCCCTATTTGAAAACTTTGGTCGGCTTTGTAACGGTGCAATGAATAACGGTCTTCAAAGGTGTAAATAGCGACTGTGTCGATTTTTAATTCGGTTGCAGCACGAAATACACGAATAGCAATTTCTCCTCTATTTGCAACGAGAAGTTTTTTAATAATAAAATTTGTTGACATGTTTAATTGTATGTTGTGTATGACACAAAACTATAAAATAAAAAGGCTAAAGTGTTATTATAGAACTTGTATTTAAATAAACAGAGTTAAAATTATAGAAATGATAATTTGAGTTCTGTTTTTTGAGAAATTCATAAAAAATCTAATCTTGAACGATAAAATCTTTCGAATCTAATTTCTGAAATTCGGGCTGGATATTAATGTGATTAATTTGAAATTTTTGCAACAATACTTCTTCTATTTCAGATAATAAAGTATTAAACTCACTCATTTTTATATCTTCCGAACAGTCTAAATGAGCTTCCAAGTGTAATTCGTGATCGTTCAAATGCCAAACGTGAATATGATGAAGTTTATTAACGCCTGAGATTTTATGCACTTCACGAACCAATTCTTTAATATCGATATTTGAGGGTGTAAAAAGCATTAACATTTTAGTGGATTGTTTCAATAAATCGTACCCAACATAAATCAGATAAATAGCGATTGCAAAAGTCAAAACACTATCAATCCAATAGATCTGATAATATTTCATTAGAATTCCACCTATTAAAACCGCCACAGAAGCCATCATATCAGTAAAAAGATGAATGTAAGCCGATTTCATATTGATATTATGTTCTGCATCTTTTTTTAGCATTAATGCCGAAAGTCCATTGACTGCTATTCCTAAAACAGACAACCAAATAACTAATTCCGATTTAATAACTTGTGGATTTGAAAATCGATGTGTGGCTTCAAATATTAAATAAACAGCCACTATAATCAAAGTAATTGAGTTCACAAAAGCCGCAATTAATTCTGCTCTTTTATACCCAAAAGTTTGATTTAATGACGCTTTTTTCTTGGATAAAACATTGGCAATGTAACTAAATATCAAAGTTAGTACATCAGAAAAATTGTGTAAAGCATCGGAAATTAAAGCCAAACTTCCTGAAAGGATGCCGCCAACAACCTGTGCAACAGTGATTACAATATTTAATACGATTGAAAATAAAAGGTTTCTACCTTTTACTTCGTGATGTGCGTGGTTGTGTGACAAAATTAATTTTTTCGTTTTTCAATTTCTGTTTCAACTTTTTTTAATTTAGTACCATTGTTAAGCATTAAAAATAAAGAGCCCAATATAAAAAAAGCGTGCTTACCTATATTATCTTTATAAACTGCATAAAGCGTCATAGCAACAGAAACAACTGCAAGACCAATAAATATTTTTTGCCAATTTGATAATGATTTTTGTTTTGCTACTAATTCTTCAAGCGATAAATTGGAATAATCATTTTTCTCAATCATATTTTTATTTTATTTATTTAACAATTAATTTTTCCCACTCTCGAAGCGTGTCTTCCTCCTTCGAAATCCGTTTTTAAGAACGTTTCAACCATTTCTATGGCTTGTTGTATAGAAGTAAAACGCGCAGGAATACTAATAATATTTGCATCATTGTGTTGGCGTGCCAAAGCGGCAATTTCTTTTGTCCAACACAATGCAGCACGAATTCCTTGGTGTTTGTTTGCTGACATCGCAATACCGTTTCCGCTTCCGCAGATAATGATTCCGAAATCCGCATTTTTATTTTCAAGATCCAAAGCTACTTTGTGACCAAAATCTGGATAATCTACCGAATCTACCGAATCGGTTCCATAATTAATAACATCATGACCATTTGCCTCGAGCATTTTCACAATTGCAAATTTATATTCTGGTCCAGCGTGGTCGTTTCCTATTGAGATTTTCATTGTTGTAGTTGTTTGTTATCTTTACAAAATTAAACATTTGAAAATGAAATTTACCGCAAATATTTCAAGATTTGAAGAAAGCAAAGTTTTTTGGACCTCTATAATTATTATTCCTGATGCCGTTTATAAAGAAATGATAAAAATATCGCCCGATAAGCGAATTATTTGTACAATAAACAATTCAATCACTTTTCATTGTGCGATGATTCCAAAAAAACCATTTCACTACATTATGCTGAGCAAAGATAAAATTAAGACTTTAAAATTAAATGTTAATGATATAATTTCTGTTGAAATTGTTGCTGATACCTCTGAATTTGGAATGGAAATTTGCGAAGAATTGCAAGAGGTTTTAGCCTCTGATGATGAAGGAAATTTATGGTTCCAAAAATTAACACCTGGAAAAAAAAGAAGCCTTTTATATATGCTTTCCAAAACCAAAAATTCACAATTAAAAATCAAAAAATCATTTGTTTTTATAGAACATTTAAAACGAAATAAAGGTGAATTTGATCCTATAATTTATCAAGAAGAGTATAAAAATTTCAGAGACAAAAATTCTATATAAATTTTTTTCAATGTAATTTACTGCAAATCAACAACTTACTAATTTTTTTGTAACACTGTTAATAACCCAACTCAATTGCTTGATAATCAATTAACCTTACCTTAACAACTTCTGTTAACAACTTTGGAAAGAAAATCAAAACTTTTTTATTCTTGTATCAATTAAAATCGTAATCCAAAATGCAATCGAGAAAATCTAATTTAGTTAAGTGTTTTTATAGACTATTTATCACCCAAAAAGGAAAGGTTATTAACAGAAAAGAACACTAAACTTATCAAGAAAAGTAGTTGTTTTTTGATTGTTAACAACTGTTAGTAAAATATCAAAACAAGTTCTTTTTCATTACTTTAGATTTATTTAATAGTGTTAATTGTCTTGTATAACTTTCAATAACTTAATTATTGTGTCTTTTATACGAAAGTTATAGTAGCTATTAACACGCTATCATAACCATAAAAAAATAATTTAATTTTAATTTTTCTTTTTGTTGTTTTTAATAGATGTTGATAAGTTTGAAAAAGATTAAACGATAAAAGACGGATAGATAAAAGACAAAAGTTGAATTCTAATCGATATTAGTCTATTATCTCTTTATCTATTATCTCTCCGTCTATTTCTCTTCAAAAAGTTATATTTTCTTTAAATCTGAATTCTAAAATCTTATTCGTAAATTTCAACTTTATAAAAATGAATTATGAGTAAAATGCCAAAAAAGTTTGGAAAAAAAGAGAAAGACTTCTCCACAAAAATTATAAAAATGCTATCACAAAACGCCAATAAAGGATTTAATTACAAACAAATTGCAGCCCTTTTAGAAGTTGATGATACTAAATCTAGAAATGAAATTATTGCAGCTTTAAAAATTCTAGCTTCTACAAAAAAAATTATTGAATCTGAACCTGGAAAATATTTAGTGAAAGCCATTTCACAAGATTATTACGAAGGAACCATTGATATGACTTCCCGAAAAACAGCTTATTTTGTTTGTCCAGATTTTGGTGAAGATGTTTTTATTCCGACCAATAATTTGAACAGAGCTTTAGATAAAGACACGGTTAAAGTCTATGTTTACAACCGAAGAAAAGGAAAACGTCCTGAAGGAGAAGTGATAGAAGTCGTTGAAAGAGCCAAAACTGATTTTGTGGGTGTAATAGCCATTCATCCTAATTTTGCTTTTGTTTCCACCGCAAATCCAAAAATGTACACAGATATTTTTATTCCAAAAGATAAAATTGGAGATGCAGAAAACGGTGATGTTGTGTTGGTTCATATTGAAGATTGGCCTAAAAAAGCCGATTCCCCTTTTGGAACAGTAACCAAAGTTTTAGGAAAACCAGGAGAACACAATACAGAAATTCACGCTATTTTGGCCGAGTACGGTTTACCATCTGAATTTCCTGTTGAAGTAGAAGTTTTTGCACAAAAAATAGATACTTCTATTCATGAAGATGAAATTGCCAAACGTCGTGATATGCGACAAACCTTAACTTTTACTATCGATCCAAAAGATGCAAAAGATTTTGATGATGCACTTTCGTTCAAAAAATTAGAAAACGGGAACTACGAAATTGGAATTCACATTGCCGATGTTTCTCATTATCTTCAAGAAGGAACTATTTTAGATGATGAAGCGTATCAACGGGCCACTTCTGTTTATTTAGTAGATCGTGTTGTACCAATGCTTCCTGAAGTTTTATCAAATTTTGCATGTTCGTTAAGACCAAACGAAGAAAAATATACGTTCTCCGCTATTTTCGAGATCGATGAAAAAGCAACAGTTATCAATCAATGGTTTGGAAGAACAGTAATCGATTCTAACCAACGTTTTGCGTACGAAGAAGCCCAGTATATTATAGAAACCAAAGACAATACAATTCCTCTTGAAACATCAATTACAGGGAGTACTTATGTAGTTTCAGACGAAATAGTTGCTGCAACTTTAAAACTTGACGAGTTAGCAAAAATTATGCGTCGCAAGCGTATGAATGATGGCGCCATTTCTTTTGATAAAGTGGAAGTAAAATTCAATTTGAGTGAAGATGGTGATCCAGAAGGTGTTTATTTTAAAGTTTCTAAAGATGCCAATCACTTGATTGAAGAGTTTATGCTTTTGGCAAATAAAAAAGTAGCCGAGTATATTGGCAAACAAAAGAAAACTTTTATTTATAGAATTCACGACGAACCAAACGAAGACAAATTGTATGCTATGCAAGCCGTTATTGCAAAATTTGGTTATAAAATCGATTTCAGAAATGGCGATATTTCCAAAGCATTAAACCAATTAATGGAAGATGTTAACGGCACAAAAGAGCAAAATCTGATTGATACTTTAGCCATACGAAGTATGAGTAAAGCCAAATATTCAACAGATAATATTGGACATTATGGTTTGGCTTTTGATTATTACAGTCATTTTACCTCACCAATTCGTCGTTATCCAGATGTGATGGTACATCGATTATTGCAGTTTTATTTAAACGAAGGAAAATCGGTTTCAGAAGAAGTATATGAAGAAAAATGTTTGCATTGTTCCACTATGGAAGGTTTAGCAACTAATGCCGAACGCGATTCTATCAAATATATGCAAGTAAAATACATGCAAGATCATCAAGATCAAGAATTTTTAGGTGTAATTTCTGGTGTGACCGAATGGGGAATTTATGTCGAAATTATCGAAAATAAATGCGAAGGAATGGTGCGTATTCGAGAAATCAAAGACGATTATTACACGTTCGACGAAAAGCAATATGCACTCGTTGGTGCTACAACCAAAAGTTTATTACAATTAGGTGATGAAATTTACGTTAAAGTAAAAACCGCTGATTTAGTTAAGAAACAATTGGATTTTTACTTTTTAAGAAAAAATTAAATATATGTCTTATAAAGTTTAAATATCAGTTTGGTATAACTTTAAATACAATACAAATGAAAAAGATACTTTTATTAACTTTTATATTGGTTTCCCAATACCATTTTGGGCAAGTAACCAAAAATTTAGGAGATTTTACTAAAGTGACTGCTTTTGATAAAATATCCGTTCAATTAATAGAATCAAAGGAAAATAAAATCGAATTTCAAGGGAAATATCAAGCCGAAGCTGAAGTTGTTTTAGTCAATGATGAGTTGAAAATTAGACTTCCAATGGGAAAATTTCTAGATGGTGAAGATTTAGTAGCTAAAGTATATTTTCAAAATTTAATTGCTGTCGAAGCTAATGAAGGTTCTTACTTATCTTGTGATACTGAAATTGAAGCATCTGATTTTGAAATAATTACCAAAGAAGGGGCAGAAATAAAATTAAATCTTCACATTCAAAATTTAATTTTAAAAGCATCACAAGGCGGAAAAATTAGACTTTCAGGGTATGCAGAAAATCTTGATGTAATAATCAGTACTGGAGCTATTGTAGATGCAAAAGAGTGCAAAACAAAACAAACTAAAGTTTCAGTAAACGCTGGTGGAAGTGCTGATGTTTTTGCCTCTGATTTAGTTGAGGCAAAAACCAGAGCAGGAGGAACTATTACTATTTACGGAAACCCGAAGCAAGTCAATGAGAAAAAAGTGCTTGGAGGAAAAATTATTATAAGTAAAAGTTAGTTTGATTTTAAATTATTAACTTGCCATTTCTCCTAAACACAAAATTTTATGTTAGAATACATTTTAAGAAACGGAATCCCATTAGGCTTTTTTTTGAGTTTTATGATAGGTCCAGTTTTCTTTGTGTTACTAGAAACAGCACTTACTAAAGGCTTTCGAGCCGCATTAATGTTTGATTTAGGGGTTATTTTAGCCGATGTTTTCTTTATTTCTATAGCTTATTTAGGAAGTTACCGATTGATTCAGAGTTTAAAAGACGATCCAGCATTGTATATTTTTGGTGGAATTATTATGGTAACCTATGGCTTAATATCGTTTTTTAAACTACGTAAAGCCGTAAAAGCAGATGATGAGGAAGAAGCGGCAGAAGTTATCAAAAAAGACTATCTAAGCCTTTTTATTAAAGGATTTTTACTCAATTTTATAAATATTGGAGTTTTAGGTTTCTGGTTGCTTATTATTATTACTTACGGACCAAAACTTCAAATGGACAACTCAAATGTAGTATGGTTTTTTACCACTGTAATTGTTTCTTATATTGCAACAGATATTTGTAAAATACTATTATCTAAGCAGTTAAAAAACAAATTAACACCACCAAATATTATCAAAATAAAAAAAATAAGTAGTATTGTAATGGTTATTTTTGGTGTTTTTCTATTAATTGAAGGTTGGTATCCTAGCGAGCAAAAGTTTGTAAAAAATGCGATTAATAAAATGGAGAAAAAGTAGTTTTTCAAGATGAATTTATCATTTTCAATAGAAGAACGAAAACCAGTTTGGATGGCACTTTCTGAGTTTTATTTAGATACAGAACTTTCAGATAATACTTTTATTCATATAGCTGAAACTTTCAAAAAATCTCCATATTCATTCGCTGAAATCAGAGAAATAAATAAAAAAGAAGTATTTCCCCTACTTCAAGTGAATCTTTTAAACGTTGCTGGTGAATGGAAAGGTTTTGATGAGGAATGGCTTGTAACAACAATCTTATTTACATTAGAAAAACAAAATTTAAAATCATTTTTTTTTAATAAATTCTACTACATAATGTTTCAAAACAGGAATAAATCATATTGGAAGAAGGTTCAAGAAATATATAATAACCTATAAAATATAAAAATATTTCAGTATTTTATTGTATAATCATCGTCTGGATTCGAACATATCTTTACTCAATTTTTTCTAAAAATTTCCATAAAAAAAACCTCCAAATTTCTTTGAAGGTTTTAGAGGCATCGTCCGGATTCGAACCGGAGTAGGAGCTTTTGCAGAGCCCAGCCTAGCCGCTCGGCCACGACGCCATTTGTTTAGCGGATTGCAAATATAAGAAAAAAGTTATTAGCCAAAAGCCAAAAGCCAAAAACTTTAAACAAAACTGCCTATTATCTTTTTGTCTATTATCTATTATCTGTAAAAAACGCTTCCATTTCAATTGTAACCGCTTCAACATCACCACCAATAGGCGGATTTAGTTTAGAAACAGAAACTTTTATATAATTTAAATTTGTAATTTTTTGCATCGAAGTTCCAATAATTCTTCTCGCCACGTGTTCTAATAAGTTGGATCGAATAGCCATTTCATCAACCACAATTTGATTTAAAAGCACATAATCCACTGTATCTTTCAAATCATCTGATAAAGCTGATTTAGCTAAATCGGTTTTTATTTCTAAATCAATTCGGTAATTAGATCCTATTTTTGCTTCTTCAATCAAACAACCGTGGTACGAAAACGTACGTATGTTTTGTAGTTTTATAGTTCCCATTTTTTTTCAATTTACCCTAAAGTCTAATATCTATTGTTTTTAAGTCTATTATCTATCATCTAAATTTTTATCTTTGCTAAAATAAAACAATATAATGGCATCAGAAGATAAATCTTTAAATTTCTTAGAACAAATCATAGAAGACAGCTTAGCTAGTGGTTTTCCTCAAGATAAATTACGTTTTCGTTTTCCACCAGAACCTAATGGTTATTTGCATATTGGTCACGCCAAATCAATTTGTCTTAATTTTGGATTGGGATTAAAGTACAATGCACCAGTAAATTTACGTTTTGACGATACAAATCCTGCTAAAGAAGAACAAGAATATGTTGATGCAATCAAAGAAGACTTAACTTGGCTAGGCTTCAAATGGGCAGAAGAACGTTATGCATCTGATTATTTCCAGCAACTATATGATTGGGCAGTTTTGATGATAAAAAACGGTAAAGCTTATATCGACAGTCAATCCTCTGAAGAAATGGCAGCTCAAAAAGGAACGCCAACGCAAACTGGAATCGATGGGCCATTTCGTAATCGTTCAGTTGATGAAAATTTGGCTTTATTTGAAGGAATGAAAAACGGTGATTTCCAAGAAGGAAAACACGTCTTGAGAGCCAAAATCGATATGGCTTCTACCAATATGTTGATGCGTGATCCCTTGATTTATAGAGTATTGCACAGACATCATCACAGAACTGGCGATAATTGGAAAATATATCCTATGTATGATTTTGCACATGGTGAAAGCGATTATATCGAACAAATTTCACATTCTATTTGTACGTTAGAATTTGTAATGCACCGCGAATTGTACAATTGGTTTTTAGATCAAATTTATGATGAAAATAAAGTCAGACCAAACCAATACGAATTTGCTCGTCTGAACTTGAATTACACCGTAATGAGCAAAAGAAAGCTTTTGCAACTAGTTCAAGATAAAGCTGTTAATGGTTGGGATGATCCACGAATGCCAACTATTTCTGGATTGCGTCGTCGTGGTTATACTGCTAAATCTATCCGTACTTTTTGTGAAACTATTGGTGTTGCAAAACGGGAGAATATTATTGATGTGTCACTTTTGGATTTCTGTTTGCGAGAAGATTTGAATAAAACAGCTCCACGTGTTATGGCTGTTTTAGATCCAATAAAACTCTTAATTACAAATTATCCTTCCGATAAAGAAGAATTACTCGATGCAGAAAACAACCAAGAAGACGAAGCTGCTGGATTTCGAAAAGTACCTTTTTCAAGAGAATTATACATCGAAAAAGAAGATTTTTTAGAAGTTGCTCCAGCTAAATTTTTCAGATTAAGTATCGGAAATGAGGTTCGATTAAAAAACGGATATATTATTAAAGGTGAATCAGTTACAAAAGATGTAAACGGCAATATTACTGAAATTCAAGTCACCTACGATCCAGATTCTCGTTCGGGAAGCGGTAGCGAGGCTAGTCAACGAAAAGTAGCAGGAACTTTACATTGGGTTTCTGTAAAACACGCCTTGGAAGCCGAAGTTCGTTTGTATGATAGATTGTTTATAGACGAAGCGCCAGATGCTCACAAAGAAAGAAATTTCTTGGATTTTATGAATAAATCCTCATTAGAAATAGTTAAGGGATTTGTCGAACCAAGTATTGCCGATGCTAAATCTGGCGACCAGTTTCAGTTTCAACGTTTGGGTTATTTTAATGTTGACAAAGAGTCAACTAACTCAAAATTAGTGTTTAACAAAACAGTTGGACTTAAAGATGCTTGGGAAGAAAAAGGCAAAAAAGAAGAAAATTTATTGATGAATATGCAAAAAGAAATCAATAAATATGTCAAAGAGAAAGACGAAACTGTTGCCGAAAATTTATTGATTCCAATTATTGAAAATATTAAATCGATTGATAATTACAGTTTGATTGTCAACACGATTATCAAAAACATCAAGAATGATAATAATGCTTTGTTATTTTCTAACTTGATTTTGAAACATTCTGATAAAGTTTCTGCAAAAGATATTGAAATAGAACAATTATCAAAACTATATTCGATGTCATTAAAAAGTCAATTGGCTTCAGTTCGAATTTTAGCCATTCAAAATTTGAAAAAGGATTCTGATAATTTCATAAACTTTCAAATGCAATTATCAGAATTAAAAAATTCAGAGAAAAGCGAAAAAGTTTTGGAATTATTATAAATCCTCAAGCCATAGTTTTTATGAATCAAAAATCCGCCATCGAGCGGATTTTTCTATTATAGTTTTTTGTTATTAAAAATTAAAAAACCATAGTTTTTTATAAAAAAAAAGACCCCCATAAATTAGTTTTAATCAAATAAAAAAATCAGTTAAGGTGTTTAGGTGTTTTATAAAAAATAATTTATTAAAAAGCCTTATTTTAGTTTTAGTATTTAAAATTATAAAAAATACATTTTATGAACATTAGATATTTGACTATTGATAGTAAATAGTCAAATATTTTGAATTGATTTAATATTGTTTTACATTTGACTATTGATGGTAAATAGTCTAATATATGAAAATTAAAGAAAAAATAATTAAACTCTTTGATTTAGAAAAAGAGTTGAGTGTAACCGAAATTGTGAATGAGCTTTCTGTATCTAAACAAATGGTTCATTTAATTTTGAATAGTCTAGTCGAAATCGAATATATAGAAAAAATTGGAAGTACTCCAAAAACTATTTATAGAAAGAAGGAGTTTCAAACAATTTCTTCTATTCCAAAAATTAGTATTTCGAAAGAAAAGCAAACTTTTCTAAATGAAAATTTTATCCTTATTACTGAAATTGGTCAATTACTCGAAGGTTTAGACGCTTTCGAAAATTGGTGTCAAAAAAGAAAACTGCCTTTAGAAAAAACCATTGACGAATTTATATTAACCAAAGACAAATACAACAACGATCTAGATAATAACGGTTTAATTTCAGGTTTAGATAAATTGAAAAACACAAAAGGGTATGATAAAATTTTTGTTGATGAATTGTTATATTTAGATTTTTATGCTATCGAACGTTTTGGAAAAACAAGATTAGGCACCATTTTGCATTATGCTAAGCAAGGTCAAAATAAAATGTTGATGAAGATTTTGATACAAGAAATCAAACAAAAAATAGATATTATAATTTCAGAATATGATATTGATGCAGTTGCTTTTGTTCCACCAACTATAAAACGGGAAACACAATTAATGAAGTTTTTAGCAAATGGATTGAAAATTAACTTACCAGTTATCGAAATCCAGAAAATTGGCGGTATTATTCCAGTTCCTCAAAAGTCATTGAACAAAATCGAAGAGCGAATCAATAATGCCCAAAACACCTTTGTTATTAAAGGAAATGTTTCTTATAACAATCTTTTATTGATTGATGACGCAGTTGGTTCAGGCTCCACTTTGAACCAAATTTCTGGTAAAATAAAGCGAAAAGAACTGGCTAAAAACATTATTGGTCTTGCAATTGTTGGAAGTTATAAAGGTTTTGATGTTATTACAGATGTTTAAAACTAAAAAGAGTTCCAAATTTTGAAACTCTTTTTATATTCATAGAAAAATTATTTTTACAAAATAGGATTTCCTTCTTCGTCCAATTTTGAATCAGATTGATGTGTGATGTGGTGACCAGAATTTGGTTTTAATTTCTTAGTCGCTTTTTTCATTGATTCGCTAACTTGATTACTTGCTGTAAAACTAGCCACCATATTATTCAACATATCACTTCCAGCTTGTGGAGAATTCGGCAATAAAATCAAATTCGAATTGGTTTCTGCACCAATAGCTTGCAAAGTATCATAATGTTGCGTTACAACAATCAAAGCTGATGCTTCTTGCGAACTGATTCCAACATTGTTCAAGTTGGCAACACTTTCTACCAAACCACGAGCAATTTCACGTCTTTGGTCAGCAATACCTTGACCTTGAAGTCTTTTGCTTTCAGCCTCAGCAGTTGCTTTTGCTACGATTCTAATTCTTTCGGCTTCACCCTCGAACATTGCAGCTGTTTTTTCACGATCGGCAGCGTTAATTCTGTTCATAGCATTTTTTACTTGAATATCTGGATCAATATCAGTAATTAATGTGTTGATGATGTCATAACCATAAGTGGTCATTGCCTCGTTTAATTCACGTTTTACGGCAATGGCAATATCATCTTTTCTTTCAAAAACATCATCTAATTTTAGTTTTGGAACTTCGGCACGAACAACATCAAAAACGTATGCAGTAATCTGATCGTGAGGATATTCTAGTTTATAAAAGGCATCATATACATTATCTTTAATAACAGAAAATTGAACTGAAACTTTTATTTTTACGAAAACATTATCGTGCGTTTTGGTTTCGATAATTACATCAAGTTGTTGTATTTTAAGATTGATTTTACCCGCAATTCTATCAACAATTGGAATTTTGAGTTGCAATCCAGAATGACGAATGCCTAGAAATTTTCCGAATCGTTCAATAATAACCGACGTTTGTTGTTTGACTGTAAAAAAAGAAGACATAAAAATAAAAAAAGCGATGCCAATAAAGACATACAAAAAGAAATTTTCCATAGTTTTTAGTTTTGTTTATAGTAGTTGTACGTAAAAATTATAAGATTGTTACAATAAAAATTGTTTTGTGAATAACATATAATTTCTTTCAGCTTGTTTGCTAACTAATTTTAGTTATTTAAGCTCACTAATTTTATTTATAAATTGTTATTTCCTTCACATTAGCTTAATCTTTTTGATAACCAATAAAATTAATTTTACCCAATCAATTAAAGTTAATAGTTATGAAAAAGATTTTGTTTTTACTTCTCTTAATAAGTTTTAATGCAAATGCTGAAGATTCGTTTATTATTAAAAACGATGGATCGAAAGCCAATATAAAAAGTAATTCTTTTCGTGTGGATCAAAATAAAAAAATTATTTATTATAAACTTACTACGAATGATTCTGAAATTAAAATGAGTTTTAACGATTTTAGTTCAGTAGAATTCGGCGTAAACAAATTCAAAATATACAAGCTTAATAATTCTAAAGAAGTAAAAGGCTATTTTATTTTAACCGAAACTAATGACAAAACCTTGATTAGCATTTCAAAACCCGATGAAGATGAGGACAGTAAAAAAGTTAGCTACGAATTTCATATTCTAGACAATAAGAATCAAGTTCTTGAAAGTCATTTTTTTAACAATTCGGTAAATCAAAAAAATGCTGATTTGAGAGGTGAAATTTACTTGAAAATCAGGTTTTATTTTTCTGATTGTTTTGAATTATTGAAACGATTGGATATGTATGATAAGAACAATTCGGATATAAATAATACTACAATTCTAAGATTTTTTAATTCTCCAGTCTATCAAAAATGTATTTAAATTTCTATAATAAAAGCAAAAGCCTCCAATTTTGGAGGATTTTGCTTTTTATAATGTATTTATCGCTTTTTCAATCCTTTTAATACTTTCTTCTTTTCCAATTATTTCTACAATATCAAATAGATGTGGACCTTTAAGTGCTCCTACTAAACTCAATCGGAACGGTTGCATAACTTTTCCCATTCCAATTTCGTTTTGAGTCATCCAATCTTTTACAATGGTTTCAATATTTATAGAAGTAAAATCTTCGATAGAATTCATAACCAGTATTAATTGTTGCATTAAATCAGGTGTGTCTTCTTTCCAATTTTTTGAAGCTTTTTCATCATAAGATGTTGGAGCAACAAAGAAATAATCAGATAAACTCCAAAACTCATTTACAAAATGAGCACGTTCTTTAATTAAAGAGGTGATTTTTGTCATAACCGCCTTGTTTGTCATTTCGACGTAGGAGAAATCTCTTGACTTAAGATTTTGAACAAATGCTTCCGCTAAACTCTCATCACTTTGTTTTTGCAAATACTGATGGTTAAACCACTTGTTTTTCTCTGGATCAAACTTTGCACCTGCTTTGTTTACTCTTTTCAAATCAAATTTTTCCACTAATTCATTTAAAGAGAATATTTCTTGTTCTGTACCATCATTCCAACCCAATAAAGCTAAAAAATTAATCACAGCATCTGGGAAAAACCCTATTTCTTTGTACCCTAAAGATGTTCCTTCGTCTGTTTTCCATTGCAATGGAAAGACAGGAAATCCTAATTTTTCCCCATCACGTTTAGATAACTTTCCATTCCCTACAGGTTTTAATATCAAAGGTAAATGAGCAAACTCAGGTGCTTCCCAGCCAAATGAGCGATACAATAAAACGTGTAATGGCATTGAGGGCAACCATTCTTCACCACGAATTACATGTGATGTTTCCATCAAATGATCATCGACAATGTTAGCCAAATGATAGGTTGGCATTCCATCGCTTTTGAATAAAACTTTATCATCTAAAAGACTGGTTTCAAATTTTATATCGCCACGAATGATGTCTTGCAAGTGTAACGTTTCACCAACAGGTGTTTTAAAACGTATCACATAATCTTCGCCAGAAGCTATTCTTTTTTGAGTTTCCTCTTCTGAAATATTCAATGAATTGTCTAATGTTCCACGTACAGAATGATTGTAAATGAAAGTATTTCCAGCAGTTTCTGTTGTTTTTCTTAAGTGGTCTAAACTTTCGGCTGTATCAAAAGCATAATATGCGTTTCCTGAAGCAATTAATTCATCTGCATATTGCTTGTACAAATGTTTTCTTTCGCTTTGACGATAAGGACCAAACTTTTCGTTTTTCTCAACGGTTTCATCTGGTGAAATTCCCAACCATTCTAAAGCATCCAAAATATATTTTTCTGCTCCAGGTACAAAACGATTTTGATCGGTATCTTCTACTCGTAAATAGAAAACTCCGTTGTGTTTTTTAGCAAATAAATAATTGAATAATGCAGTACGAACACCACCTATATGTAAAGCCCCAGTTGGACTTGGTGCAAAACGCACACGAACTTGTTTAGACATTTTTGTAAATTTTGATGTAAAGATACAAATTCGATTTTTCGATTGCTTGATTTTTTGATTTTTCGAACATTTGAATAATCAAACATTCGAACAATCTATTTCATATCCACAGGAACTCTTTTGTTCATTATTGCAAACCATAAAGGTGGAATAAATGACATTACCATACTGGTTGGATAGCCATAAGGCATTTGTGGTGATATGTCGTGGTATTCTAAAATTTGATATTCTTTTTGAGATTTATAATGATGGTCACTATGGTGAGTCAATTCATACAATACAATTCGACCTAATACATGGTTTGAATTCCAAGAATGTTTCTCTGACACACGTTCAAATCTTCCAGAAGGTAAAAGATTTCTTTTTAATCCATAATGTTCTATATAATTCACCGTTTCAAGAACTAAAAACCCTACAATTCCTGCAAATAAGGCAACAATTGTTCCATTAATTCCAAAGAAATTATAAATTAAAATCATATAGCTTATTTGAATGATGGTAAACCAAAACATATCACTTTTGATGGAATAAAAGGTTTGTTTTTCCATTTCGTTTAGTCGGTTTTGTATTTTCCAAGCTTCTTTATATGTGCCTGTAACGGTTTGCCACCAAAACGCATATAGTGTTTGATTGTATTTTGCTGTCGATGGATCGTTTGGAGTGGAAACATGCAAATGATGTCCGTGATTGTGTTCTATAAAAAAATGAGTGTAATGACTTGGAATCAACAAAGTTTTCCCCAAAATTTTCTCAAACATCATTTTTCGATGTCCCAACTCGTGTGCCACATTAATTCCGTTGGCACCAAGAATAACACCTAGACTGAATATAATTCCAGCTATTTCAACATAACTCAAGTTATTATGTGTTACTATGTACAAGGAATATAGCAATGATCCATATACAATAGGCACATTTAAATACAACAAGAAATCAAAAAATTTGTTTTTCAGGCGACTTTCTATTTCTTCCTCAGAATAATTATCAGTATTCAATGGCATTACTATTTCTGCAATGGGAATCATTACAAAAGCATAAATCATTGCTGACCAACACCAAAATCCTTGATAATGAATGCCTAACATCCCAATTATTGGTACGGAATATGCCCATAAATATTTCATAGTTTTATATTTTTAAATAAAATTACAAAACTTTTTTTAATGTTTTCATATTCAACAAAAATTGTAACTTTATAGGTCATAAATTAAATAGATTTATTTTGGATTCTAAAGCAGCCATTTTTTCAAAATTAGAAGGATTTGTAAGGAAATATTATACTAACGAGTTACTTCGCGGAACCATTTTCTTTGTAGGTTTGGGATTGATATATCTTTTTGTAACCAGTTTTATCGAATATTTTCTTTGGTTGAAACCCAAAGGAAGAACTTTTCTTTTTGTTTTGTTTATTTTGGTTCAAGTATTCTTGTTGGCAAGATTTATTGTTTTTCCAATATTCAAACTCTTTAAACTTCAAAAAGGTATTGATTATAACGATGCTTCAAAAATTATTGGCAATCATTTTTCAGATGTAAATGATAAACTGACTAATTTTCTTCAGCTTTCTTCGGATGTAAATCAATCAGAATTGTTGTTAGCCTCTATAGATCAAAAAGCTAATTCATTGCAACCTATCCCTTTTGCGAATGCTATCGATTTTAATAAGAATAAGAAATTTCTGCCTTTGGCAATACTTCCAATATTATTTTATTTTATTTTAATTCTTTCAGGACGACAACAATTTATTACAGAAAGTATGAATCGTGTGGTTAATTACAAACAACAATTTTTGCCACCAGCACCATTTTCTTTTAAGATTTTGAATAATAAATTGCAAACAGAACAGAATAAAGATTTTATTTTAAAAGTTAAAACCGTAGGAAAGGTGTTTCCTGAAAAGGCTATGATTTATATTGATGATGAAAGTTATTTTATGGAACCAAAAAAAGCAGGAGAGTTTCAGTTTGTTCTTACTAAACCACTAGTCGATGTGAATTTTCATATTGAGGCCAATGAGGTTTCTTCAACGGATTATACTTTAAATGTGATTACTGTTCCAGCTATTTCTAACTTTGAAATGATTGTAAAGTACCCTAATTATTTGAATAGAAAAACAGAAACCATTAAAGGAACTGGGAATGCTATTGTTCCAGAAGGTTCAAAAATCACTTGGAAAATCAATACGATTGCCACTCAAAATATTAATTTAATTGAAAACAGCAAGGCTTTTTCTTTTGCTAATTATGGAGGTCTTTTTAGTTTGTCTAAAAATATTTTTCAAAATACCGAATATCAAATTTTAACATCGAATAATGCCATTACGAATTATGAAAAATTAAATTATGCTATAAATGTGGTTAAAGATCAATTTCCAACCATTAAAGTTTCCGTTGCGGCCGATAGTTTAAAAGGAGATAAAAACTATGTTTTAGGTCAAGTATCTGATGATTATAGATTGTCTAAACTGAACGTTATATATTTCCCAAAATCCAATCCCGAAGTTATTAAGAAAGGTATAATTGCTGTTAAGAAAGACAGTTTCGATCAATTTGTTTTTGCTTTTCCAAGCACCTTACCTATTGTTGATGGAGTAGCATATGAATACTATTTTGAAATTTTTGACAACGATGCAATTCACAATTATAAAAGCACTAAGTCCTCTTCTTTTTCTTATCGTGAATCAACAATCGAAGAAAAACAAGAAGAAAGTTTGCAACAACAAAACGATAACATCAACAGTTTGGAGAAATCTTTAAATGCTCAAGATAAGCAAATGTCGGAACTTGATAAATTACAGAAATCAAACAAAGAAAAGAAAAATCTAGATTATAAAGACCAACAAAAAATAGATGACTTCTTAAAACGTCAAGATCGTCAGGACGAAATGATGAAAGATTTTTCTAAAAAAATCAAAGACAATCTAGAGAAATTTAAAGCCGATGAAAAAGATCCTGAAAAAGAATTACTCAAAGAACGTTTAGAGAAGGCGGAAAAGGATTTAGAGAAAAACCAAAAACTTTTAGAGGAGTTAAAGGAACTAAATAAGAAATTAGAAAACGAAGAACTGTTTGATAAAGTAGAGAAGTTTCAACAGAAAAGTAAAAACCAAAAGAAAAATTTAGAACAATTAGTGGAATTAACCAAGCGTTATTATGTAGAAAAGAAAGCCGAACAATTGGCTGAAAAACTAGCAAAACTTTCAGAAAAACAAGAAGAATTAGCTAACGAAAAAATCGAGAACACCAAAGAGAAACAAGATGAAATCAATAAAGAATTTGACAAAATTCAAAAGGAGTTAGAAGAACTACAGAAAGAAAATGACGAGTTAAAAAACCCTTTAGACATTCCTTCGGATAAGGATAAAGAGAAGAGTGTAAAATCTGACTTGCAAGAATCGTCTAAAGAGTTGCAAAAAAACCAAAAGGAAAAAGCAGCTCCCAAACAGAAAAGTGCGGCTAAGAAAATGAAAGAAATGAGTGAGTCTATGGACGCTGGTATGGAAGGTGGAGAGAAAGAACAAATGGAAGAAGATGTCGAAATGATGCGTCAAATTTTAGACAATTTACTAGCTTTTTCTTTTTCTCAGGAAGCGTTGATTAAAAACTTCAAGTCTTTAAACAGCAACGCTTCGTCTTCTTTTTCTAAATATTTAAAAAACCAACAAGATTTAAAACAACAATTCAAACACGTTGACGACAGTCTGTTTGCAATGTCTTTACGCAACCCTAAAATTAGCGAAAAAATAACGGAAGAAATAGGTAAGGTATATTATAATATTGATAAGAGTATTGAGTCATTTACCGATAATAACATTTCCAGAGGCACGTCAAGTCAGCAATATTCCCTTACAAGTGCTAATAACCTAGCTAATATGTTAAGCGATATTTTGAACAGTATGCAAATGTCTTTGTCAGGAATGGGTAAAGGAGGGAAACCAAAACCGGGTAAAGGAGAGGGTATGCAACTTCCAGACATTATTAAAAAGCAACAAGGCTTGGGCGAAAAAATGAAAGAAAGTCAGAAAAAAGGAAACAAACCCGGAAACAAGCCGGGTGATAAATCTGGAGAAAAACCAGGTGAAGGGAAAGACGGAAAATCCGGTAAGGATGGTAAATCTGGAAAAGATGGCAAGTCAGGTAATGATGGTAAATCTGGTCAAGGTGGTGAAGGAGGCAAAGATGGAGAAAACGGTCAAGATGGAGAAGGCGATGCAAAAGCGGTTTTAGACATCTTAAAAGAACAGCGTCAATTGCGTGATGCGCTTCAAAAAGAATTAGAAAAAAACGGATTGGGTGGTGCGGGACAAAATGCATTAGACCAAATGAAGCAAATAGAAAGGCAGTTAATCAATAAGGGATTTAGCAATGATGCTATTCAAAAAGCACTGAATTTGAAATATGAATTATTGAAATTAGAGAAAGCCATTCAAGAACAGAATCAAGACACAAAGCGTCAATCGAACACAAACAAAAAAGAATTTCAGAATACTGCTTCGCCCCTACCACTGAAGCTACAAGAATATTTGAATAGCATTGAAATTTTAAACAGACAAACACTACCTTTGCGCTCGAATTTTAACCGCAAGGTTCAAGAATATTTTAAAGAAAATGATTAGTTTTAATTACGAATTGGATTTTGAAATACCAAACGAAGAACAATATTCTTGTTGGATTTCAAATGTCATTTTATCCGAAGAGAAATCAGAAGGCGAAATAAATTATATTTTTTGTGATGATGACTATCTTTTAGATTTGAATCAAAAACATTTGAATCACGACACTTTAACCGACATTATTAGTTTTGATTATTCATTAGGAAAAGAAATCCACGGAGATGTTTATATTTCTATTGAAAGAGTTCGTGAGAACGCAGAAGATTTTAAAGTATCTTTCGACGAAGAGTTAAGGCGCGTGATGATTCACGGCATTCTTCATTATTGTGGATTTAAAGACAAAACAGTGTCTGACGAACAATTAATGAGAACAAAAGAAGATGAAAAAATCAAAATGTTTCACGTGAAACAAAATTAATCACGACTCGATGGCGTTTTGCTCGAACAAGTGAAGAAATTTAAAATTACGAATTACGACTCTGTTCCACGTGAAACATTAATTCGTTATTCGCTATTCGTGATTTTTTAAATTAAGTTCCACGTGGAACAAACCATAATTTGAATTGCAATATCGGTTTTAAATCGTAATTCGTAATTCGCAATCCGCAATTAAAAAGATGTTTTTAGAAGAATATGATGTTATAGTAGTTGGTGCAGGTCACGCAGGTTGCGAGGCTGCCGCTGCTTCTGCAAATTTAGGTTGCTCCACCTTACTCGTTACAATGAGCCTGCAAAACATTGCACAAATGTCTTGCAATCCTGCAATGGGTGGAATTGCCAAAGGTCAAATTGTTCGGGAGATAGATGCGATCGGTGGCTATTCGGGAATAGTTTCCGACAAAACCGCTATTCAGTTCAAGATGTTGAACAAATCGAAAGGGCCAGCAATGTGGTCACCTAGAGTACAAAGTGATAGAATGCGTTTCTCGGAAGAATGGCGCTTGATGCTAGAAAGAACTCCAAACCTTGATTTTTATCAAGAGATGGTTTCAGGAATGCTTATCGAAAACAATAAAGTTTTAGGTATAAAAACTTCTTTAGGATTAACTATTCGAGGCAAATCAGTTGTGCTAACCAACGGAACATTTTTGAACGGATTAATACATATTGGCGACAAACAATTTGGAGGTGGTCGTGCAGGCGAAAGTGCTGCTTATGGAATTACAGAAGATTTAATTAAAGTAGGTTTTGAATCTGGAAGAATGAAAACAGGAACGCCACCACGAGTTGATGGTCGTTCATTAGATTATTCTAAAATGAATGTAGAATCTGGTGATGCTCGTCCTGATAAATTTTCGTATTCTGATGTTACAAAACCTTTAGCGCATCAAAGAGATTGTCACATGACTTATACTTCTCCTTTAGTTCACGATTTGTTGCGAGAAGGATTTGATCGTTCACCAATGTTCAACGGTAGAATAAAAAGTCTTGGACCAAGATATTGTCCATCTATTGAAGATAAAATAAACCGTTTTGCCGACAAAGACCGTCATCAATTATTCATCGAACCTGAAGGTTGGGATACTTGCGAAGTCTATGTCAACGGATTTTCAACATCACTACCAGAAGACATTCAGTTTAAAGCATTGCGTTCTGTAGTAGGATTTGAGAAAGTAAAATTCTTTCGCGCAGGTTATGCTATTGAATACGATTACTTCCCTCCTACACAACTCAAACATACTTTAGAAACTAAATTAGTAGAAGGGTTGTATTTTGCAGGACAAATAAACGGAACAACAGGATATGAAGAAGCCGCTTCTCAAGGATTGATGGCTGGAATTAACGCAGCATTGAAAGTCCAAGAAAAAGAACCAATGATTTTAAAGCGTGATGAAGCCTATATAGGTGTTTTAATAGATGATTTGATTACCAAAGGAACCGAAGAACCGTATAGAATGTTTACCTCTCGTGCTGAATTCAGAACCTTATTGCGTCAAGACAACGCCGATTTTAGGTTAACACCAATGTCTAATAAAATTGGTTTGGCATCTGATACTCGTTTACGACGAATGGAACACAAATTGAACGAATCAGAAAAAATGGTAGCGTTTTTTAAAGAAACCAGCATTACTCCTTCCGAAGCAAATCCTATTTTAATTTCTAAAGAAACTGCCGAAGTCAATCAAACAGATAAAATATTTAAGATTTTTTCTCGACCACAAATTGAATTACAAGATGTTTTAAAATTTGATAGTGTTGCTCAATATGTTTCCAAAAACGATTTAGATCAAGAAATACTAGAACAAGCCGAAATACAAGTTAAGTATTCAGGTTATATCGAAAAAGAAAGAAACAATGCAGAAAAGCTAACAAGATTAGAAGACATCAAAATACCCGAAAGTTTTGATTACGATAAACTAAAATCATTATCATACGAAGCTCGTGAAAAATTAAAAAAAATTCGTCCTGTAACTATTTCTCAAGCATCAAGAATTTCTGGAGTTTCTCCAAATGACATTTCGGTGTTACTGGTGTTTATGGGAAGATAATTTAATTGTGAATTCCAAATCACGAATTTCAAATCACGATTGATAATTATTCGCAATTAAAATGTTCCACGTGAAACGATAGTTACAAATACTTAATTCCTTAATAGTTCAAAAAACAATAATAAATCAAAAGTTAAATGGATTTTTCTACAAAACCAACATACATCAAAGTAAAAGATTTTACAGTATCCAACGAAGAGTTTGAATTAATTATCGACGAAGAGTTGCAATTATTAAAAACGTACCCACAACCGTCACCTGTTAATCTTCCTAAATATTACGAAAGTGAAGATTACATTTCGCATACTGATGGAAAACGAACCTTGTTTGAAAAAATGTATCAATTTATAAAAACACATTCTTTAAATAAAAAACTAAATTTAATAAATTCCCTTCTTCCACAAAAAGGGAATTTATTAGATATTGGAACAGGAACAGGTGATTTTTTAGCTTTAGCCAAAAATGCAGGTTGGAAAACCACAGGAATAGAACCAAGTCAAAAAGCAAGAGCTATTTCAATTTCCAAAGGAGTACCTTTTGTGGAAAATGTATCAGATATCAAAAAAACTACTTTCGATGTCATTACAATGTGGCACGTTCTAGAACATATTCCAAACTTAGAACAACAAATTTCAGAATTAAAGCGAATATTAAAACCAAATGGGACCATAATTATCGCTGTGCCAAATTTCAAATCCTACGACGCAAAACATTATGGAACTTTTTGGGCTGCTTATGATGTTCCAAGACATTTGTGGCATTTCTCTAAAACCGCTATCGAAAAATTATTTGCCAAACAAGATTTGAAACTTATTAAAACACTTCCAATGGTTTTTGATAGTTTTTATGTTTCCCTTTTGTCTGAAAAATATAAAACAGGTAGAATGAATTTTTTTAAAGCATTTTATATAGGATTAAAGTCAAATATCAAAGCCAAGCAAAATTTTGAATATTCGTCTCACATTTACGTCATAAAAAATAGCTAAAATCGGTTTTAAAACGATTTAAAGAAAGGTTTTACGACAAAACAGACAAGTTCATTCAAAAAAAGAAATTTTAGCTTAAAACGAGCTTAAAAAAGCACGTTTTAATAATAAAAAACAATAATAATTTCAAAAACTATTGCATTTAACTATAATCAAGAAAGCATCTGCAAAAATCTAGTTTTCGTAAATCGAATCAACAAAAAATCTAAGGACCTAACAATCCAACTAATCTAAAATTTATTACTTTTACCAAAATTTAAAAATCAACAAAAAATAAAAATGAAAAAAATCGTATTATTAGTAACAATTGCATTAACTATAATTTCTTGTAACGAAACTCCAAAAGCAAAAGATTTTAAAACGGCTTATGTGGATACAGGAAAAATGATGGAAGAATATACCGAAGCAAAAGAATTGGACGAAAAATATAAAACCAAAGGCGAAGTAATGGGTCGTGAGCTTGAAGTAGCCGCCAAAAACCTAAAATCCGAAATGGAAGGTTTCCAAAGAAATGCTATGGCAAAAGGGCAAGCTTGGGCACAACAAAAAGGAGCCGAATTACAACAAAGAGAGCAACAATTACAATACGCACAGCAAGGAATGTTGCAACAATTGCAACAAGAAAGCGGGAAAGAAATGGACACCTTGGTAAAATCTGTAAAACAATTAATCAAAGACTACGGAAAAGAAAAAGGATACGATTACATCTACGGAACTGGCGATGCTGCAACCGTTTTATATGCAAAAGACAGCTACGACATAACTAAAGATGTGGTAAAAATGATCAATGATAAGTATGCTGCAAAACCAAAAACAGACAAAAAAGAAGAAAAAGCAACAGAGAAAAAATAATTTTTTCTCAAACAAGATTATAAAACCTTTATCTTTAATTAGTTAAAGGTTTTTTTGTGCATTATTTTGTCATTTCGACGAAGGAGAAATCTCACTTAGTCATTCAGATTCTGAGATTCCTCCTTCATCGATATGGCAAACCGTGCGTTCCATTTTTTATTCAATTCTTTTTTGTAAAATAAATTCAATATTTTTGCCAAATAAATAAAGCCAAAATGGAAAAAATATCAGCCGAAGCCAATTACACATTACAATTCATCAATCAAACCCAGCGAAACATATTTCTAACTGGAAAAGCTGGAACTGGAAAAACTACGCTTTTAAGGGAAATTATTCAAACCACACACAAAAACTGTGTTGTTGTAGCTCCAACTGGAATTGCAGCTTTAAATGCTGGTGGTGTCACCATTCACTCTATGTTTCAGTTGCCTTTTGGCGGATTTATTCCAGACAATAATGTTCCACAATTCTCCGAATACATCAAATTTGAATCCAAAGCGACTTTAAATCGGAACTTTAGAATGAGCGGACTCAAAAAATCCGTAATCAAGAATATGGAACTCCTCATCATCGACGAAGTCAGTATGCTTCGCTCTGATTTGCTCGACGGAATCGATTTTATGCTACAATCCATTAGAAAGAAAAAAATCCCTTTTGGTGGTGTTCAAGTACTTTTCATAGGCGATTTGTTGCAATTACCACCCGTAATTCGGGATGAAGAATGGCGAACACTCAAAAATTATTACAAAGGAAAATTCTTTTTTCACTCGCACGTAGTGCAACAAAATCCACCGTTGTATATTGAATTATCCAAGATTTTTCGACAAACTGACGAAGTTTTTATTGCCATTTTGAACAATTTACGAAACAATCGAATTTCTCCAGAAGACATTCAGAATTTGAACCAATATGTAAAACCAAATTTTGACTTGAAAGCCAACAAAGGCTACATCACATTGACCACACACAACGCTAAAGCTGATGGAATGAATGCCAAAGCTTTGGAAGAGTTGGAAGGAAAACAATACCAATACAAACCAGAAATTACAGGTGATTTTCCAGACAAAATTTATCCGATTGACGAGAATTTGCAACTCAAAATCGGGGCACAAGTGATGTTTGTAAAAAACGATTTATCATTAGAAAAACGCTATTTTAATGGTAAAATGGGTGTCATCAAATCATTATCTGAAGCTGAAATTCTAGTTCATTTTCCAGAAGAAAACACCACCATTGAAGTCGAAAAATACGAATGGCAAAATATTCGATATTCGGTAAATGGCGATACCAAAGAAATTGAAGAAGAAACTTTAGGAACTTTTGTCCACTACCCTATCAAACTGGCTTGGGCGATTACCGTTCATAAAAGTCAAGGTTTGACTTTTGATAAAGCGGCACTCGATGTTTCACAAGTTTTTCAACCAGGACAAGCCTATGTGGCGTTGTCACGTTTGCGAAGTTTAGATGGTTTGGTTTTGCTTTCGCCATTGCAAATGAATGGCATTTCGAACGATATTGATGTAATGGATTATGCCGAAAACAAAGCATCGGAAGAAAATTTAGCCAAATCGTTGCAACAAGAAACAAAAAAATTCTTGCATAATTACCTAAAATCAAGCTTCGATTGGCATGATTTGTCCCAAGAATGGCGCAATCATCAATACAGTTACAATGAAAAAGGAGAAAGTTCAGAAAAATCCAAACATTATATTTGGGCAAAAACTCAAACCGATGTCGTAGCAGAAATACAAGAACCAGCAAGAAAATTTTTGAATCAATTAGATAAACTTTTTAACGCTGAACCTTTTGACATTCAGTTTATTAAGGAAAGAGTTGATGCAGCGTATCAGTACTTTTTCAATCAAATGGATAAAGTTGTTTATGATGTTTTATGGAAAATAGAGGAAGTAAAACGCATCAAAAAAGCAAAAATGTTGTTCGAAGATTTATCGGTTTTGGAAGAATTGCAAATCAAAGCCGTTTTACGATTGATGAAATCGAAATTATTAGTAAAAACAATAGCTTCAGGCGATGTGATTTCTAAAGAAAATTTGAGTTCCCAAGAAATTAAAGCTTACAAAATCAATAAAGTAGATGCCATTCAACAAGAATTCAAACGATTAAATATTTCCCTTATCGATGATGATCTTGATGTGGAACGATACAGTAAGAAAAAAGGCGAACCCAAAGAAGCCAAGAAATCGACCGTTCAGGAAACCTATGAATTGTGGCAGCAAAAAAACACCATTAAGGAAATTGCAGCCATTAGAAAACTCACGCCACAAACCATTGGTGGACACTTGGCAAAACTCATAGAATCTGGAACAGTAGCTATTACCGATGTGTTGCCAGAAGACAAAATAGCGGCTTTAGCGGAAGCTTTTTTTGGTTACAAAGAAGAAACGCTAAACCCTTTAAAAGAAAAATATGGTGACGAATTCACTTGGGATGAGTTAAAAATGTACAAATCGAGTTTGAATGCTGGTTAATATTAAACGATTTTTTTTAATGATTTACTTAAATTAAAACCTTAGCTTTTGTATATTTACTTCAAATTTAGATCTTATGAATGTAGAAACACAACGTAGAAATATTGTACATAGAATTTTAGATCTTTCAAACACAAAAGTATTAAATTCTATTGAAGCATTACTAGACAATGAGGCTTATACCTACTCAACTTCGGGAAATTCCCTTTCGGTAAAAGAGTTTAAAAATCATTTAAACAAAATTATGACCGCTTCAGACTCTGGAGAAAAAGGGTTTACTACAGACGAAGCTAAGAGAAAAATAATTAGAAAATGAAGCCAGTTATTTGGTCAACGGATTCAATCAAATCAATTCAAGATATTTACGATTATATTTCTTTTGAAAGCCCTCAAAATGCAGACTTAGTTATAGATACACTATTTGACATTGGTGATAAATTGAATATTCTACCAGAGAAAAATCCAGTGGAACCTTTGTTCAACTCTAATTTGATTCGCTTTTTCCCAAAATGGAATTACAAAATAATCTACAGGATTGAAGCAGAAAGAATTTACATTCTTGATGTTTTTTCGACTAAACAAAACCCTAAAAAATTCAGAATATAAATTCAACTGATAACCAGTTTTAATTGCAATTCAAAATAGCTTAAAAAAACAAAACCCATTCAATACGAACAGGTTTTGTTAAGAATTATATTGGTTGTAATTACTTTAAAGCTAAATATCTCAATATACGAGGTTGAGGTTGGTTAAACGGATTAGCATTAAGTACACCATTTATCCAAAGTGAAACATTATCACCACCAGAGGAATTACTTTTTCCAAGCACATACACATTTCCGTTAAACACTGCAACATCCTGTATGTATGTAGCTCCAGACAATACTGTTGGAGTAGTATCTGACCATAAAACAGCTTCACTTACTGAATTTATTGTCCTGCTTCCTAAAGTATACACAATACCGTTTTGTTCGTCCACAGCAATTGCTACTGCTCTACCTGTTTGCGTAAAAGGAGTTAAATTTAGAGAAGTAAGCACACCTGTAGTTAGGTTTTTTGACCATCTCATCGCTTTATATGTACCATTGCTTCCTAATATGTAACCAGAAACATAAACGATATTGTTTAGTATAACAATACCAGTACATTTTGAACCAGGTAAGTTTGATAAAGTGGTTACAACTCCGTTTACCCATAGTGCAGGAAGTCCATTTTTGAATCCCGCAATACAAACATTAGATCCTTTTACGGATAGATAACTTCCAACGAAATAAGTATTTGTATAACCAGGATTTAAAATTATAGTTTCTACTCCATTTTTCCAAAGAGATGATGGACGAGAATTGTTAGCAGAAACTCCAGATATTTGGTTCCCTGTTAAAACATAAAAATCTCCATTTTCTATTACCATCGAATTCCCTATTCCAGTACCATTTGGGTTAGTTGAATTATATTGAGCATAAAGTAAACCATTTTTCCATACAACCGCAGGTGCTCCTCCTTGTGGAGCAAGAGAACCTACAACATACACGTCATTTCCAGATACATAAACATCCGAAGAGATTTGATCGTATTCTGTTGCTGTTTCAAGAGGCACATCAACACCATTAAGGGTACATCCTCTTTCTGTATTGTCATTTGGATTCTGTCTTAAGGTGTAAACTGAAGTGGGTAAAGCACCAAGAATAGGTGCGGCACTAACTGTTCTAGCACCCTTTAAATTGCTTTTGTCTGTTACTATTGTGGTTTCTTCAACATCGTTTGAACAAGAAGAAAAAAAAGCAATAAAACCGACAAGTAAACCTAATCCTAATTTTGAATTTTGAATTTTGAATTTTGAATTTTCATAAAAAGTTTTTTAATTTTTGCAAAGATAGCGGTTTATTGTTAATGCAATATTATGTTTACTTTTTTATATGACTTTCTGATATTAAATACCTAATGTCAAAAATATCCTATCTACTAACTCAACCAATACACACCCATCAAAGCTGGAATCAAATAAATCACAATGGTTCTTGCACCATCATAATCTTTAGCAATTCGTTGTCCAAAAAGTAGCATTAACAAAGTGATGCAAGACATAGAAGCGCCATATTTACCAAAAGCAGTACCACCACTAATGGAAATTTCGATTAGCCCAACCACACACAATATACCTGCTACAATCTCGAAAGCAAGTAGTACTTTGAGTGCGATAGCTACTTTGTTACCGAAGAAAGTTCCAGCAAAATGTTCCGTAAGCCAAGAAACATTCGAATTCCAATCGGTAAACTTATCGTATCCAGACTGTAAAAAGGTAATGGCTAAAAAAACCAATACAAAAAGTGACGCTAGATTTTCCATAATTTTTTTATACTGTTTATAATCAATACTATATAATAAAAGTTTCTATACTAAATTAGAAAATTTGCATTGAAAATTTATTTTGTATGAATCAATCGTGTTAATTTTATTGACAAATCGGTTAAAATTATTTTAGCATTTCCATTACGTTCTATATGATAGATCGCTGTAGAAAGTTCGGTAAAAATAGCATGAATATTGTTTCCGTTCACAAAAGGAGCAAATTTTTCAAAATTAAAACCAGAATCAGCGGGTTCAAAATACACTAAATTTTTAGTTTCATAATTTAATAAGAGTGCTTGACGAAACATCTCGACACAAAAATAAAGGAATTTTTTTTGAGTTTCTCGACCCAAAGCGGCAATTTGTTCACTCCAAAGAATCAGATCTTGAATGGCAGCTGCATTGCCTTTGGCTCTAAAAGCAGCACGAACCCAAGTGATAAACCATTCTTCGAAAGGTATATCATCGTTGGTATCATAACACAACTGCAAGGCTTTGTTGTAATTTCCTTGGGCTTTGTGTGCTGTTTTTTGCGCTTTCTTTGCATCCATATTTTCATTTGCAACTAAAGCTTCGGCAATAGCTGTTTCTGACAATGCCGAAAAATGCAACACTTGACAACGGGAACGAATGGTTTGAATCAAATCTTCTTCATTTTCAGTAATGAGAATAAATAGGGTTTTATCTGTAGGTTCTTCCAGTAGTTTTAATAATTTATTGGAAGCCGCAACATTCATTTTATCAGCCATCCAAACAATCATAATTTTGTACCCACCTTCATAGGCTTTTAACGAAAGTGATTTTAAAATTTCCTGCGCATCTTCTACCCTAATTTCTCCTTGTTTGTTTTTTACATCGAGTAGCGTATACCAGTCAAAAATACTTCCGTACGGTTTCTCGACAAGGAATTTGCGCCAATCTGTTAAGAAGTCAATGCTTTTGGGCTTGGTTTTCACTTCATCTGTGGTTACTGTTGGATATACAAAATGCAAGTCAGGATGTGAAAACGAATTAAATTTTAAATTACAGGCTTCATTGCCTCCCGTGTTTTCGGTGGTTGTGTTGTTGCACAAAATGTATTGTGCATAGGCAATAGCAGTAAGTAAAACCCCAGAACCTTCAGAACCAACAAACAATTGTGCATGCGGAATGCGACCAGTAGTGGCGCTTTGCACCAAATGATTCTTAATATGAGTGTTTCCTATAATGTGATTAAACTGCATACAGCAAATATATAGGAATAACCCGTTTGGTGCAATTATTCTAAATTAAGAATTTAAAAAAACCATAAAGAACCACAAAAAACAGGAGTAGAATGGATGTAGAACAGGGTTGTTGGCAACGAATTAAAAGTAGAAAGCTATAGGAAAATTCATTTTAGCACATAGAATAATAAGATATATTTAAAGCAAAGCGCTTTTATAGGTTTCATATTTATAGTTTAAATCGATTCACTTCATTGCATTTACTTTTCAGCATCTAAAAAAATTACTACGAATTTGATTCGCCAGTCGCACTTTCAGGCTCTAGTCACTAATTTCCATAAATTTATTCGTGGAAATTAGTGTAATTCGGAGTAAATGCTCGTTTTTACTTAGCAGCTTCTTTTATTTTGCTACATTTCCAAAAAATATTTGGTTTTAAATATATTTATTTGACTAAATCATTTTTTAATAAAAAAACGCAATAAAAATAGTAATTTAGAAAAAAAAACACTTTTTTTGTTATAATTTAACAAACTAACCAATTAAAAATAAATAGTTATAAAGATTGTTTTAAAAAATAATTTTAGCATTTGTTTTAAAACCAAACGTCTAATTAGTACGTATATTTAAGAATAGTTCAAATTTTTTTTGTAGTAAAAAAGAGTTTACTATTCAATAAATTTGCTCAAAATTAGGAAGTTATATAAATATTGATGTATATTTGCCTCGATTAAAAACAAATTAAAACGATTAAAAACAGAATAATTTGTTTTTTTTATTTAATTTTAGGGTTTAAAAGTTTTTTGGCACGCTTTTAGCATAGGTGTTTAAAAATACAAATGCATTTATTTTTTATTACTGCTTTTATTTTAAAAATACAACGTTTAGATAAAAACTTTATAAAAAAGTTATCAAAAACTTGTTAATTCAATTTAAAGGTATATTTTTGAACTATTAAAACTTTTTAACTAAAATTTTAAATTAATTATTATGAAGAAAATTATTTTTTTAAGCTTATTCCTAATTGTTTCATTCAGCAATGTAAACGCTCAGGCAAAAAGAACAAGTATCATTAGCTTAAGTGCATCAGTCAAATCATATCATGAGAAGTCACAATTAGAGGCAATGCAAAAAGGACCGTTGTTGGAGTTATATGTAGAACGCATCAGAGTGTTAATAAATACATTGCCTTACATCGCATTAACAACGAAGCCAGGTGTAACAATTCAAGATGTTGGAATTCCTGATAACTCTGAAAACAATAAAATGTTAGCTTTACAAGCAGAAAACACAAAAACGTTTCTTGAAACTACAGTAGCGTTTCAGAGAACAATGATGCCTTATTCAGACAAAGGAAACATTATCACATCAATTCTATATTACGAATCTATGTTGAAAGAGTTGAACCAAATGAATGAGTAATTGAATTAAATTATAGTATTTACATTAAATAGCTCCCCCTATGAAAAATCTTACCCCAATAAAATGGTTCTTACTCTTAGTAGTATGTTCTGTTACAGCACAGCAAGAAAAAGGTATTGTTGGTTCTACCAACTGGTTGACTAACTGGACGGTTTTTAAACCAAGCGAAGAATCGTATAACGAAACAAATTCTATTTTGTATGGTAAAATAGATGTAAACACTACGTTATTCAAGAAAAACACCTATTTGCTTCAAGGCCCTGTATATGTTACTAACAATGCAGTGTTAACCATTGAGGCTGGAACTGTAATAAAAGGAGATTTTGAAACCAATGGTTCGTTGATCATTACCAAAGGGGCTAAAATATTAGCCGAAGGTAAAGAAACAGATCCTATTGTATTTACCTCCAATAGACCTTCAAAGAAGTTTGGAGATTGGGGAGGAATAGTGCTACTAGGAGATGCGCCAATCAATAAATTTGGAGGATCATCCTCATTAAATTTTGATTTAGATGCTTCACAAACCATATATGGCGGAACAAATTTGCAAAGCAATTCTGGAATTTTACGTTTTGTGCGTATTGAATTTGCGGGTAAAAAAGTAAAAGGATTTAAAGATTTTAACTCTTTGTCTATTGCAGGGGTAGGTAACAAAACAGTTATCGAAAATGTAATGTGTAGTTTTGCTGCAAACAATTCTTTTGAAATTTTGGGTGGTGATGTGGTTTTAATCAAGATGGTTTCTTTACGATCTAACGGAAACGATTTTAGATTTACGCAAGGAACGCAATGTAGAATTGACAACTCCTTAGCGGTTAGAAACTCGTATTACTCCTCTTCTACAAGATCCCGTTGTTTTGAAGTAGCTTCCTATGATAAAAAAGAAGAAGCTGATTTGTCTAAAAGCTTAACTCAAGTAGTAGCGACCAACTTTACAATGGTAAACGACAGTAAAGATTTAAGTGGAGATCTTGCAAAAGGATTGGTTAAAGAAGCGGTTTTTGTACACAACAACACTTCATTAACACTTAAGAAAACAGTAATATCAGGATTTATGCCTGCTATAGTTCTGGACGACGACACAGTTATCGATGATAAAAATCTTAAAAAATTACGATTTGAGGAGGTATATTTCAATAATTGTAAAGGAAATATTTTTGTAGAAAACTCATCAAACAATGAAGATTTAGAAAACCACTATGGTACCACTTCTTTCTTTAACTGGTTTGAAAACACACCAAACAAAGATTTCTTTATTGACATATACAATCAAAAAGACAATCCAGATTTCAGAATTCAAATAGGAAAAATAACAGCTTCAAACTCTAAGTAGCTGAATAACAATAAAATCCATTAAAAATATACGTTTTTAATGGATTTTTTTTGGTTTACAGCTGTTTTTTAGTATTAATATAATTATGTTTGTAATGTCTCTCTTTTTATAATGTGAATTAAATAGGTGAATTATGCGAAGTAAAATTACTAGTTTTTTAAAGACACACACACTTGCACTATTATTGCTTTTGGTTTCAGCACATTCTTTGAGTGCACAAACGATAAGTACACCAACTAAAGGGGAAAATGTTGGCAACTTTTACACAAAAATATGTGATTTTTATGTCCAGCCTACAACACCACCCGACCCTCCTGCTATTGAATTTACACATAAATCAAAATTTACCGCCACAGGATTTACCAATCCTGCAAATCAGTTTATATTAGAAATGTCCGACAAGGACGGTAATTTTAATAATTTAACTAATATTGGAGCTAATGTTTTAACAGCTTCAGGAACATTTACATTCGACATTCCTACAAATGTAGTGGGTGGTCAAAACTTTAAGTTGCGAGTAAGAAGCACAAGTCCAGCAATTATAGGGCCAGCAACTGGTGGTTTTCCTATATATTATTTAGCATTTAAAGATTCTTTTAGTATAAACGGAAATATCTCTACAGCTTTATTATGTAGCGGAGAATCTTTAACTTTAATAATTGATACAGTAGCACCTACCCCTATATCGATTCCTTCTCTAAAATACAAATGGTTTAGAAACGGTATATTGATTTCGGGACAAACAGGTACATCCTGTGTTGTAAACACTACTGGAGAATATCAAGTTAAAATAGACTATGGTGATTGTACAGATATAAATGACAGTTATAGTTCAAACAAAATACAAGTAACTGCTGGCGTATCGGGACAAACCTATGCCCTATCGTCCTCATTGCCCAATCCAGTATGCCCAGCTAACCCAACAGTACTTTCGGTGGTGGGTTTGCCAGCTGGAGTGTTTACTTATAGATGGTTTCGCAATACGGTGGAAATTCCAAATGCCACAAGCGCAACATACAGTGCTGGGGTTACAGGAAGTTATACCGCTATAGTGAGTAATGGGTGTGCCGCAACAACTTCAACAATCAATGTTGCAGCCTTCGATATTTTAGCTTCATTAAATGTGCCTGAAGTGCCGCTCATTAGTAAAATTGTACCTACGCAAACAAAAACTATTACAGTAACGACTAACGCTGTTAACCCTACATATCAATGGTTTAAAAACACCGTCATTGAAGCAGAAACCACAAGTACTTATGTGGCTACATCAGCGGGTAATTATTCGGTTATTGTTACACAAAACGACGCGTGCATCATAAATAAACAATTATTTTTTGATTTAGAAGAAGGAGCATTAGCAGTAAAAATACCTAACATTGTAAGCCCAAACAACGATGGTAAAAATGATTTATGGATTATACCTGACAACTATTTAACAGGAACCAACACCGAAGTTTTAATCATAAACGAACAAGGTAAAGTAGTATTAAAAACCAATAGTTATCAGAATGATTGGCCTAATACTTCCATCGATTTTAAAAACGTAAATCCTATATTTTATTATATAATTACATCAGGGCAAGAAACTAAAAAAGGCACAATAACCGTTATTAAATAATATGAAGAAAGGATTATTTTGTAGTGTAGTATTATTTTTATGTCAGGCATCATTTTCTCAAAAAGAAGATGGAGTTGTATCGTTTGATATTCCTGCAAAAAATTCTTTAAAATTCAATAAATTTTTAATAAATCCTGCCTTCAGTTTTGTAAGAGAAGACGAATCATTTATTTCAATTTTTAACAAACGCCAGTGGTTGGATATTGAAAACGCACCTGTAAATTATTTTGGAAGCTATTCTTCAAAATTCAGAGACAATAACGGAATCGCTTTCGGAGTATTCAAGAAAGATTATGGTATACTCACTTCGTTTGGAGCTATTGTAAATTTCGCACACAATGTCTCTATTTCAAACGAAAACAATTTAACTTTTGGAGCCAATCTAGGCTATGTTAGCTCAGGACTAGATAACGGAAAAGTGCTACTAAACGAAGCAGACCCTTCCTTACAAAACATACCTAAAAATTCAGCACTATCTGTAAGCCCAGGAATCAATTATGGAACAGGAGCTATGGATTTTGGTCTAACGGCAAATAACATTGTGTATTATAGTTTTGCATCATCAAGTATGGTTTCTGATGATCCAGCACAAAGTTTTTCAGGACACCTTATGTATACAGGATATGTATACAATGGTGGTTTTTTTGACAAAGCTAAATTTTCAACACTCATTCGCGGGGAATTAGCAAAAGACCAAACTATTTTTTCAGGATCAGTACTAATAAATGTGCCAAAAGGATTTTGGGCACAAGCAGGTTACAATACTCTTTACGGGGCTTCAGGTGGTGTAGGTTTTACACTAGCAAAAAAAATATCCTTAGGATACACCATAGAAAAAGGACTGGGAAATTTAGCTAACTTCGGGCTTTCGCACGAAATTACTATAGCGTACAAACTTCGTGGTTATGGGGATTATGAAGATACAAAACCAATAGTAAAAGCGAAGAGCACTCAAAAATCAAATGCGGCAATTGCAGCTTCTAAAAAAGCAGCTATTCAAGCCAAAGAAGATGCGATAACTCAAGCGAAATTAGACGCCATTGCAAAAGCGTTGGCAGACAAAGACAAACTAGAAGAAGAAAGATTAAAAAAAGCACAAGATATTGCGGATGCAAAAGCCAAAGCGGAAGCCGAATTACTAGCAAAAGCGGAGGCCGAAAAAGTACGTTTAGAAACAGAGAGATTGGCTAGAGAAAAAGCGATTGCCGATGCTAAAAAACCTAAGGTAGATCCTAAAGTTGTAGCGGAAGCAGAACGCTTGCGTTTAGCAAAAGAAAAAGCAGCTGCAGACGCAGAACGTTTGCGTTTAGCGAAAGAAGCAGCGGATGCCAAAGCTAAAGCCGCTGCAGATGCCGAACGTTTAAGAAAAGCCGATGTAGCGACAAAAGCCGAAGCAGAGCGAGTGCGTTTAGCCAAAGTTGCTGCCGATGCAAAAGCTGCTGCTGATGCGGAAGCCGAACGATTGAAAAAACTAGCGGAAGATAAAACCAAATCAGATGCTGAAAAAGCGAAAGCTGAAGCCGAACGAGTTCGTTTAGCCAAAGAAGCAGCAGATGCAAAAGCCAAGGCAGATGCCGAAGCCGAACGTTTAAGAAAAGCGGATGCAGCCACAAGAGCAGAAGCGGAACGAGTGCGTTTAGCGAAAGAAGCTGCTGATGCGAAAGCGAAAGCGGATGCGGAAGCGGAACGATTGAAAAAACTTGCTGAGGATAAAACCAAATCAGAGGCGGAAAAAGCCAAAGCTGAAGCCGAACGAGTTCGTTTAGCCAAAGAAGCAGCGGATGCAAAAGCCAAGGCAGATGCCGAAGCCGAACGTTTACGAAAAGCGGATGCAGCCACAAGAGCGGAAGCCGAACGAGTTCGTTTAGCTAAAGTAGCTGCGGATGCTAAAGCAGCAGCCGATGCTGAAGCGGAACGATTGAAAAAACTAACAGAAGACAAAGCCAAAGCAGATGCGGAACGCGTTCGTTTAGCGAAGGAAGCAGCGGATGCCAAAGCCAAGGCAGATGCGGAAGCCGAACGTTTAAGAAAAGCGGATGCCACTGCAAAAGCCGAAGCGGAACGCGTTCGTTTAGCTAAAGAAGCTGCGGATGCAAAAGCGAAACAAGAAGAAGAAAAAGCAAGAAAAGAAGCGGATGCAAAAGCAAAAGCGGATGCTGAAAAAGAACGTTTACGCTTACTAGAAGAAGAAAAAGCAAGAGCACTTGCTGCTAAAACAGAAGGAGATAAGGAAACGGACTATCTGAAAGAACTTTTGGTTGATTCTAAGAAAAACCAAACAAAATCACTGTCTAGATTAGACTCTATTGCCGCTGCAAAAGCGCGAGATTTACAAGACTTGAAAGACGAGAACGAAAAAGGGATTGTTAAAGAACCGAAAGCGTTCCAAAGTACAGTAGCTGCAAATAAAGCATTGGAAAGTCTGAAAAAAGAAATCTCAGACAATGCTAAAACACAATCAGAATTTATAACACAATACGAAGACTTATATAAAAATAGATTAAAAACAGTACCAAATAAAAACGATTTGGTTAATCAAAATTATCTCAAAGAAATCGAAAGATTAAAATCTGAAAAAACGTTGAGTGACAAACGAAATACAGATTTAATTACGAAACTTGAAGAAATAAAGATAGAGACAGAAATCGAAAGGAAAAAAAGAATCAAACGTGCTGCTTTTGATGATTCAGGCGCAAAATATGCTAAAGATAGAGCGACTCTAAAACAAATTAAAGAAAGCACAATACGAAGTGCCACGCCATTAAAACCTGAAGATTTTGATTTTGGAGATAACGATCAAGCTACAGGAACTCAAATTGTAAAAAATATTGATAATGTCGATAATGGATATTATATGGTAGTTGCAGTTCACAAAGAAGAAGCCAAACGAGATGAATTTTTAAGAAAAGCAGTTGCTGCTGGACAAACAAATATTGACTTTTTCTATAACGTAAGTACGAGTACGTATTATATTTATTATGAAAAATTTGATGAAATTCAAATCGCAACAAAAGCACTTGAATCTAAAGGAAGTAAACCATTTAATGGTAAAATGACAATTGTAAAAGTAGAAAAATAAGCAGACAAATATAAAGTTAACGAATTAATAATAAGATTTTTATCTTAAAAAATTGTTAAGTCATAAAAAATAAATAACTTCATGCCCCAATTATCCTAAAAATAATGATTATGAAATTTAAGAACTACCTACTGACCGTAATTTTATTACTAAGTTTTTTTGATGTTTTAGGACAAAATTTAAAACCGTTTACACCACGATTTGATCGTGATGTTAACGGTGATATGTTACTCATAGGGAATAACATACTAAATAGGGATGGAAGAAGAAGCGACCCCAACGATCCCTATAATGGAGGAGGTGTAAACGGTGATTTTGATATGCAGTATATCGATATTGATACTGATGCTTCTACATTTTCTTCCAGTAGTGCAAATCTAGATGTTCCCAATTACCCAGATGCTGCAGGCAATAGTTGTTATAGAATTATTTATGCAGGATTATATTGGGGAGCTATTCTTCAAGGTAATGGAAGCAGAGCTGATATAAACAAAGTTAAATTCAAATTACCTACTGGAGGATATAATGACATAGTTGGTCAAATTGTTCACGATACAAACCTTACGCCTATAGGTGGAGACAATAACAAAGCATATGCTTGTTATGCAGATGTTACCAGTTTATTAAACCCTACAAATCCTGAAGGAACCTATACAGTAGCTAATGTTTTGTCTAGTACAGGAAGTAACGGAGGTACAGGTCTAAGCGCAGGATGGACATTGTATATAGTCTATGAAGATCCAACGGCTACAAGTAAATCTATTGTTTCTTTTGATGGTTTTAGTGGGATTGATGCTTCAAACAATTTAGATATTAATGTAACAGGTTTTAGAACCATACCAGCAGGGCCTGTAAATGCTAAGTTAGCCTTTTCTGCTATTGAAGGAGATCAAGATTATTTTGGAGATTATCTTCAAATTAATGGTACTTTACCTACCGTGTCATCTCCAGGTAGGGTGGCTAATAATTTTTTTAACAGTAGTGTGAGTACCCCTACAGGACCTTTTTTAAACAGAACCCCAAATAGCACAAATACACTAGGTTATGATGCAGGAGTCATTAATATTGACAACCCCACAAATAGCGTAATAGCGAATGGGGCTACTTCGGCTGTAATTCGATTGGGAAGCAATCTGGATTTTTACTTTTATTTTTTCAACGCGTTTGCTGTAGATATTATAGCACCAAAAATTTTATTGACAAAACAAGTACGTAATACTGCTACAGGAGTTCTATTGGCACAAAATGGAACAGTTAATTTAGGCGATTACTTAACCTACGAGATAGGGTTTCAAAACACAGGAAATGATGACGCTACTTCTTTTACTATTAGAGATATTTTACCAATAAACGTAACGTTTAATCCATTAACAGATTTAACACTTCCTCCAGGAGTTACTTTAGATCCAGCATTTTTACCTTATAACCCTGTAACTCGAACGCTAGGGTTTATAATAAACAATAGCTTAGTTCAAGACGGCGACCCTCGTTATCTTATCCAAATACGAGTACGAGTAGTCACTGATTGTAATCTTTTGAGTGATGTGTGTTCCAATTTAATTCAGAATCAAGCTTTTGCTACCTACAGTGGAACAGTAAATACAAGTGTTTTTTCTGACGAAGGGAGTATTGCGTCCTTTGGAAGTTGTAATATTGCAGTGCCAAATTCAACCAATTTTTTAGCAAATATTGACAACTGTGTTTATGCACAAAACGCGGTAATCTGTGGGAATGCAGGAGTGCAGCTAACAGCAGCTAATGGATATACGAGTTATGCATGGACGGGTCCATCCGGAGCAGTTTTTACGCCTAATGCAACCAGTCAATCTGTAAATGTAAATATTGCGGGAGTATATACAGTTGTGAATACAGCTGCAGCACCATGTAGATCCATAGTGGAAACGTTTACGGTAACACAACTAAACCCTTCGCTGCCAAACCCAGTAATTGATGATGCTGATATAGTAGTAAACTGTGTTAATGACAATGTACCATTACCTCAAATATTTTTGTGTGGCGCTGGCGCCTTTCGAGATATTGATGTTAATATAACGGGAGCAATAAGTATTGTATGGCAAAAACTAAACGAACCCTGCACGGTGGTTCCACCAACTCCTTTGAGTTGTGCTAATACGAGCGCAACATGTTCTTGGACACAAATAGCCACTGGAGCAAACTATACCGCCACAATAGCTGGGCAATATAGAATATTAATTACTTTTGCTGGAAATTGTGTTGTGCCATTTTACTTTAATGTGTATCAAGACATATTAAATCCTACCGCAACACCTACTGATATTATATGTACTACACCGGGTCAAATTATCGTGAACGGTGTTCCTTCTGGATATGAATATAGTTTATCCAGTCCTACAGGTGTTTTTCTAGGAAACGGTAGCTACGTTCCTGGTAATGTATTTAATCCTATTAATGTTCCTGGTAATTATACTGTTTTTATTAGACAAACAGGAATCACTGGAGGTTGTGTGTTTCAAATTAATAACATAAACATTCGTTTGCGTGATTTTAGTGTAACCGCAACACCTACGCAGCCCCTTTGTAATGGCGGAACTGGATCAGTGCTATTTGCTGTCAACAATGTGGAACCACAATATACCTATATGTTGTATCAAGGTACAGTTTTTGGTGGACCTCTTGTAAATCAAGTGGTAGCAAGCGCAAACAATACCGCAACCTTTACACCATTAAACCCAGGGAATTATTTCTATGTAATTACAACGGATGAAGGCTGTAGAGCCACAGGAACATTTACGATAAACAATCCACCAGTTCTAACCATAACTGCTGGAATAACTAGACCACTAACACCGTGTACGGTTGGAGAGATAACAGTTTATCCCGTGGGAGGAACACCAGTGGCTGGAACACCGCCGTATTATTTTTATTATGTAAATAGCACGACACTATTTCAAACTTCACCTATAATTTCGGCACCTACAGCGGGTAATTACTCGATATATGTAGTAGACGCAAACAACTGTAGATCCAATACAGTAGTAATTAATGTGCCAAACAACCCACCTCCAGTATTTGCTCCAACCAGAACCAATGTGTTGTGTTATGGAAATAATACCGGTCAAATTAATTTTAATGTATCCAATGCGAATGGGTACAGTTTAGAATATAGTATTAACGGCGGTATTACATATACAGCAAATCAACCTATATTTTCTAATTTAATAGCAGGAACGTATTCGCTTATTATTCGATACACCCTTTTAAACGCCGTTTGTCTAACAACTCCACAAACATTAATAATTACGCAACCTTTCGAAGCACTAACTGCTTCTGGTGGAATTGCTCAAGTTGCATGTGCTACCAATGGCGGTAATGCTATTGTGAGAATAACCAATGTTCAAGGTGGAACACTACCCTATCAGTACAATTTTGGAGCAGGGTATCAAGCCTTAAATACAGGACAATTGCCTCCTGGTGGTCCTTATACAATTTATGTAAGAGATGCAAATTTATGTGTATTTCCAATGACGGTTACCATTGATCCAATTCCAGCGCCACCTACCATAACGATAGCACCACCTTCGTTTAGTTGTAATGGTTCTGCAACAAGTACAGTCACAGTCAATAATATACTTCCAGGGCAATACACATATAGTTATGCACTTGATGGTGTTTTGAATACTCCTCCTACGAATAATATTTTTACAAATGTCCCTTGTGGTCCTCATAATATTGATGTAAATTATAATTTAGTTGCTCCACCAACGTTTAGTAATTTATTAAATGAAACTTTTGGTTCAGGTGCAAACACAACAACACCGGGTATTGCTGCGGCATATTGTTGGAACAATCAACCCTATGCACCAAATCGACCTTGTGGAAATAGCAGACCAGCTGGCTTTGTAGGAACACCTCCGTGTAATGATTTCACTATCGAAGACAATGAATATGATGTGACTAGTGCAATAAATCCAAACAATTGTGCTTGGTTTGCTTTTAGAGACCACACTTCCAATGCAACAGATCCAAACGGACGATTTTTAGCAATAAATATTGGTTCTGCAGCAGGAGCGAATGGCGTTTTGTATAGTAAAGTAATAAACAATATACTTCCTAATCAACCTGTTATAGTTGAGGCTTATGTAGCTAATTTATTTAGAGCCAACCATGTAGGTGGTGTAGATCCAAGTTTTTCTTTTGAATTAGTAGATGGTTTAGGAAATATATTAGCACAACAACCACCTATTCCGCCAACACCGAATCCAACAGGGATTCCGCCAATTCCAACAATCCCTCGTACTAATACTTGGCAATTAAGATCGGTAAGTTTAAATCCAGGTAACAACACAACGTTAACTTTCAGAGTGCGTTCAGGAAGTATACTCTTTAATGGAAATGATGCATTAGTTGACGATATAAGAGTTTATCAACTACCAGCAACTTGTCTTACAACAAGAGTATTCCCTATAGCCATTCCATGTAATCAAGCTTTTACGGCTCAAGTTACAGGTCATAGAGACGTTTCTTGTTTTGGAGCAAACGATGGTACTGTAACCATAGCCGCACAAAATTTTAATGTTACTAATGGGTTTCAATACAATGTGGGTAATGGTTGGGTAACCTCATTGGTTTCTCCAGTTACTGTTCCTATAAATCTTGCAACATATACTCCACAACAAGTTCAAATACGTTACGATTCAAACCCTGCAAATGCAGCTTGTATCGTTACTATTCTTCAAGTAATTTTAGTGCCTTCAGCTATTGTAGCTTCAGCATCAGCAACAGCTGCAACGTGTTTAGTAGGCGCAACCGTTACAGCAAGCGCTACAGGTGGAACAGGAGCCTATCAATATCAATTAACAGGAACTACCAATCCTGTTACTGTTCCGATTTCAATAGGATACCAAAATTCCCCTACGTTTAACAACATTGCACCAGGAACATATACCGTTAACGTTAGAGACGCTAATGGTTGTATAGATCCTATAAATACCCCAATAGTAATCGCACCAGTGGGTAACCCAACCCTAAGTTTAACAGGTTCTAACTTATGTATTAATCCTTCAGGTCAAGCATCCATTGTATTAACAGGTTCTGGAGGTTCAGGAACAGGGTATGTGTATGCTGTGGTGTTAGCACCTGGCCCATTACCCTCCCTTTCAGGTTATATTTCGACAAATACATTTCCAATTACTGTAACAGGAACTTATTTAGTATCTGTTGCGGATTCAAATGGTTGTATTTCAACGGCTACATCGCAAATCATTAGACCACCATTATCAGTAAGCACTGTTCTTACCAACGGTATCGATTGTATTGCTCCAACAAACGCCTTAATTTCTGGAACAATAACTGGAGGAGCTGGACCATACACCGTTACACCAAATACGGGAGTTACGGTAACAGGAAGTACGTTTACCTTTACAACAAATACAGGTGGAAATTACCAATTTACAGTTACAGATGCAGTAGGGTGTACCGTACAATCGATAGCTATTCCGGTAATTAATTATGGCAATCCTACAGCTACACAAATTACAACACCAGCCAGTTGTGTAGGATTCAATACAGGTAGTGCAACGGTTACTCCTAGTGCAGGCTTAGCACCGTATACCGTTACTCTAAATGCAATTACTGATGCAACTTCTCCATTTACTTTTGTAAATTTAGGAGCAGGAACCTATCCATATACCGTTACAGATGCGAACGGTTGTACTTTTTCAGGAAGTGCTGTTGTGGCAGGACCAGCTCCAATAGTGGCTATTGCGAATATTACAGTTCCTTATTCTTGTGACAATGGCGCAACCATTGTAACTCAAGGGACTGCTACTTTAGGAAGTCTTGTAACTGGAGGAACGGGAACTTACAGTTATTCCTTATATTTAGGGGCAACTTTAGTTCAAGGACCACAATTAAGCAATCCAGTGTTTACGAACATACTAACTCCCGGAAGTTACACGATAAGAGTAACCGATACGAATGGTTGCTTAATGACTACAAACGCAGTTGTTATTGATCCTTTGAACGGCCCTACAGATTTGACTTTTACTACAACAGGCACTATAACTTGTCCAAGTAATACGATTACAATTAACGTGGCTTTAGCTGCTGGCGGACTTAATCCTGTAAGATTTCAAATTATTTCCCCTTTTGTAAGTACTCCTCCAAGTGCGAGTGGTGTGTTTATGGGATTGTCTCCAGGAACTTATATATTTGAAGTTACAGATAGAAATAATTGTAAATATCAAGAATCATATACGATTAATCCACTTCCTACATTGTCAGTAATTGGAAACACAACGGCTAACATACGTTGTAAAGGCGAAGCAAACGGTTCAGGAACATTTACAGTATCAGGAACTACAAACTACACCTATACCATAGCTCCTTTTGCAGGATATGCAGGAGTTACCAATGTTCCTTCTACACTAGCTACTATAAATTTAACTGGCTTAATTGCAGGAACATACAATATAACAATTAGGGATGTTACGACCACTTGTACAGCCACAGGATCATTTACAGTAAATGAACCAGCAGTAGCTTTAGCATTCACGGCACCAACTATTGTACCGATACAATGTTCACCTAGTTCTGGAAGTGTTTCCATTAATACTGTGGGTGGATGGCCAGGAAGTTTTACCTATACAATGACACAACCTAATGGAATAGTAATCGTTCAAACAGGAACTCCTCCAACAGCAAACACCTTTAATAATTTAACACAAGGAGGTACTTATACTATTTCTGTTCGTGATTTTAATGGTTGTACAATAACGAGTACGTTTCCACTTACAGCACCAGCAACTCCTTTAGTCGTTATTTCACCATTATCTGATTTATGTTTTGATAGTGTGGGGTTAGCTTCCATTACAGCAGTGGCTTCAATTGGTGTTGCACCCTATACATTTAGTTTGAACGGTGGTGCTTTTGCAGCAGGATCAACCGCAACAACGATTACTTATAATGGTTTAGCAGCCAATACAACATATACTATTATTGCAAGAGACGCTTTTGGATGTCAATCCATAGCCGCAACACAAACTATTAATCCACAATTGACATTAACATTTGGTGTTACCAAACCGTTAGATTGTAGTGCATCACCAAATGCAGTAATTAACGGAATTATATCAGGCGGAACCGCCCCTTATTTTGTTACAAATACTGGAGTTGGAACATTAACGTTGTCTGGAAGTACCTTTACTTTTTCAACAGCAGTCGATGCAAACTATAGTTTTACAGTAACCGATTCTACAGGAGCTACATTAATTCCTATCGGAACGCCTTGTACCGTCACACAATCAACAGCAGTTTCACCTAGAATAGTTCCAGACATTGTTTCTGCTGTACAATCAGCTCCAATATTATGTAATGGTGCTTCTACAGGATCTTTAACTATTGTTGTGAATTCAGGATTGCCTTATGTTTTAAATGTATTTAATAATACAACTAGCTTTAATTATGGTTCATCAACTACTGGATTGCCAGCTGGAAATTATACTATAACAGCGACAATACCTGCTCCTAATTCTTGTTTTGATACACAAACAGTCACTATTGTTCAACCTGACCCTATAACTTTTACAGGTGGTGTAGTACAAATCATTTGTCAGGCTGGCGGATTAGGAAATAGTGTTGGAGAAGTAACCGCAACAGGAGTTGCGGGCGGAACTGGATTGTATACCTATACTTTAATAAATAATGCTACTGGACTTCCAGCGGGTATAGGTACATCTGGACCAACTGCAGCTACGAGTTATAGTTTTGTGTTGACAAATACTGCTTTTGGAAGTTATACTATTAGAGTTTCAGATGCTAATGGTTGTAGCGCAAGTAGCATACAAATCATTGCTAGACCAGTAGATGATATTATTACCACATCGGTTTTACCTTCAAATTGTACTACAGCTTCACTAAAAGTTTGTGTGTCAGCACTTGGTGGACCATATTATTTCGCAATATATACTGGAACTATAATTCCTTATCCTGGACCTCCGGGAACTTACCAAGTATCTGATTCTCCTATTCCAGGAAATCCTGATTACTTGTGTTCTACATTTACTGGATTGTTGCCTGATACTTTGTACTCTTTTGTAGTATACGATGATGCCACAAAATGTTATTACCAAGAAGCAGCTGATACACCAACACCGACTTCAAGTACAATGACAAGTGTGGTAACACCAAAAGACATAACATGTAGTGGAGCAGCCAATGGAGATGTATCGTTTGTTTTTTCAAACAATTATCCAATAGCAACAAATGTAAACTGGCAAGTTTTTAATGTGTCAACAACACCAGTCTTGCCAATATTAACAGGAACAGTAACAGGTTTGTTATCAACCCCATTACCAACAACAATTATAAACACTACGGTAACTAGTTTGGTTCCTGTGAATACACCAGGACCATTAGCACCAGGAACTTATTACATTCAGTTTACTGAAATAGGTGGAGCAAATCCAGGTTGTATCAAGAATTCTGCACCATTTACCATAGAGCAATCATTAGCACCACTGACTTTAAGTGCTGTTGAAACGACTAAAGACAGTTGCGAAACGAATGACGGTGTAATAACGGCCACTGCACAATTTGGAACGCCTCCTTATTTATACCAAATCGCTCCTGATACAGGAGTAGCAGGTGTTGTTGATGGAACAGATGTAAATCTTTCTGTGGTTTCTGCTTACAATGCTTTTTCTGCAACGTTTTCGGCGCCTGCAAATCTTCCAAGTACTTTTAATCAAGAATCAGGAAATTATATTGTTTATGTGAAAGATGCAAAAGGCTGTATTGTTTCTGATTTTGTAAATCTTGGTCTTTTCTTGGATCCAGCAATTTCAGCGGCTTTAGTTAACCCTTGCGTTACCCAAAATAATTTTTCAATCACAGCGACAATCACATCTGCATTAGGAGTTCCTCCTTATAGCGTCACTTTAGATAGTGGAGCGCCACAACCTATCGGTTCAACAGTAGGTTCGACATTTACATTTAATAATGTGTCGTCATTAACGTCGCCTCATTCTATAACAATTAATGATTCTAATGGTTGTGGAAACACAGTTCCAGTTGCCATTCTAAATCCATTAGCGGTTACTGCTTCGTTTACGACACCACCAACGTGTGCTAATCCTAACGGGGTTATTACACCAATAATTACAGCATTGACAGGAACACAGCCATCGCCAGCGATAGCATTGTTTAATCCTACATCAGTTCCAGCATTAACTTTTTCAGGAAGTACGTTTATAAATGTGCCTCCAGGAACTTATGTTATTACAGTTACTGATCCAGGGACAGGTTGTCCAGCATCTACCACAGTTTCTTTTGCAGCACCAACACCAGTTACTTTTACTGCAGCTAATGTTGTGGTAACAGCACCAAATTGTGCTGCATTGCCAGGAGATATTAGTAATGGTACTTTAACAGTTAACTTACCAGCGGTAAACAACAATCCTGTTTATACCTATACGGTAACACAAACATTTGCACCGTTTACAGTCTATGGTCCGCAGAGCTCTAATTTCTTTACAGGTTTAGTTGCTGGAACATATAGTGTTAGAGTTGATTCAGGAACATGTACATTAACAGTTCCAGTTACTATTCCAGCTGCACCAGTATTAGGTGCATCAACTCTAGTTTCATCTCCAACATGTTCTCCAACAAACACCCTAGTTCCTACAGAAGTTTCTGTGTTCGGTTCAGGTGGTTCAGGCACTTACTTTTATAGTACAACAGGAGCGGTAGGAACTTATTTTGCTACCAATATCTTTTATGTAATTGATACAGGTGCGGTTCAAAATTTAACCTATTTTGTTAAAGATTCTAATGGCTGTGAAACTACAACGACTGCGGTAGTAAACCCATTCCCTAAATTAATTTCTGCAATTGCAACACAACAAACAAGAATTACATGTGATAATGCTGGAGAAGTTGTTTTAGTAACTGTTGCTGGTGGTTCTACACCATTAAGTTATACTTGGGAAGTAGCAACTAACGGAGCTGCTTTTACAGGAATTGGTACAACTCCATTCAATACGTCAACATTTACATATCCAATACCAACAGCAGGAACTACAACGTATCAGTTTCAAATAGTCGATGTTGCTACAGGTTGTAGTATTTTGTCAAATGTTTATAACGTTCCAGTATTTAATACCTTAGTGGCTACAGCCAATACCGTTTCTCAAGTGGATTGTTTTGGAAATAGTACAGGTACAATAGCATTAAATGTTACAGGTTATACAGGATCTTATACGTACCAAGTTTTAGATAGTTTAGGAAACCCAGTTCTAACAGCTGGTGCTTCAGGAAGTTCAAACACTTCTGCGAATCCATTCCTTATTCCTGCTGGATTCCCAGCGGGTAGCTATACCGTTTTTGTTGACCAAGGGCTTAATTATCCTAATTGTGATGTAACATCAAATAGTGTTACAATTGGTCAACCTGCAGCGGCAACGACTATAGGTATTGTTTCTAATACAAATGCAAACTGTAATTCAGGAGCCATTGTAACAGTTCAAGGAGCTAATGGAACACCAGGATATGGCTATGCTTATGGACCAACAGGATTCGTTCCTTCAGGCCCAGGTGCTTATTCGCCATTAAGCAGTACTCCTTTTCAGGTAACTATTGCAACAGCAGTTATTACACCTGCTTTTGACGGTTATGTTTTCTGGGTAAGAGACAGCAATGGTTGTGAAAACAGCATTCCTGTTCAAGTATCAAGAGATCCTGATCCAACGATTTCGCTTAATCCAGTTACAGACCAATGTACTTCAAACGGAAGTTCTTACACCTTTACCGTTTCTGGAACGGGTGTTGGACTATTAACGTATGCTATTACAGCTGTAAACGGAACTCCAGTTGCAAATCCTTATACAACATCTACTTCATTTACAGTACCAGGTTCAGGATTGTATACGGTTTCTGTTAAAGATGGAAATGGTTGTATTGTTGCGAGTTCAACAAATGTTGATATCAAACCACCTTTAACCATTAATGCAGTACTAACTACCGAAACATCTTGTATTGTTGGAACTAATGGTGGTGCTACTGGCGGTGTAATCACTGTAACAACAACAGGTGGTTCAGGTAGCTATAGCTACATTTTAAATCCTCCTACTGCTGGGGTTATTCCTGTTGCACCAAACACCTTTACCAATGTGCCTTCAGGAAGTTATACCGTTACGGTTACCGATTTAGTAACGTTATGTCCGCTTACATCATCAACAGTAGTTGTTGGTGCTCCAACACCAGTTACATTTAATCCAGCAACCATAGCAAATGTTATTTGTATTGGCGATACTAATGGAACAATTCAAGTGAATTTAGCTCCTGGAAATAACAATTTATTATACACCTATACTTTATTAATTGGTGGTACGGCTACACCAGTTGTAACCACTAATAACCCAAACAATTTTGGATTGTTTACCGGATTAGGACAAGGTACATACGATGTTACAGTTACTTCTGGAAGAGGTTGTACGGCTGTTCAAACAGGAATTACAGTTGGGCAACCAACGGCAATTATACTTCCTCCACCAACTGTAACGGAGTTTGGATGTAACCCAGGGACGAATACTAGAAACAATGCTACCATTGTTGTAAACGGAGTTTCTGGTGGTAATGGTGCGCCATTTACCTATCAGTTATTAGATCCATTAGGAAACGTTGTTTCAAGTAATGCAGCACCAAATAGCTTTACTATTTCCAATTTACTAGGAGGTATTTATTCCATGACTGTTTTTGATCGATTGGGTTGTCCAGCACAAATAAATGTTCCTGTTAATGCATTTATTAGCTTAGACGATATAAATATTGCCATTACTCCGATAACTTGTCTTGCAAACGAAGATATAAGTATCACTGTTAGTACTACTGGAGGAACACCTGTATCCTTAGTTTACACAGTAATAGCAATTGCTCCAATTACTAATACTTACAATCAAACGATTACCACAGGAGGTCCTGGTGTATTTACTGGATTACCTATTGGAGATTATAACATTACTGTGACTAATCCAGCAACAGGATGTACTATTAATGATATTCATTTTGTATTCGATCCAAACACACTTGATGTAAATGTTGTTAAAGTAAGTGATGCCATTTGCGTAGGCGATGCCAGCGGAAGCGTTACATTAACGCTAGTTGACAACGATTTAAACCCAACTAACGATGCAGGACCATTCACGTTTGCTTTCTTCTTAGCAAGTGATACTACATTTTCTACTCCTCTTTTCCCTGGAAGTAGTCCAAATGCAGGACCAACACCACCAATAACTGGTTTTGTTGCTGGGTTGTATAATGTGAGAGTTATATCACCAAGTCCATTGAGTTGTCCTGTTATAAGCTCATTCTTGATTGACGAACCGTCAACACCATTGAGTTTAAATTTAGACCAAACATTGATTACTTGTGCTGTTGGAAATACTGACGGAGCTATTTCTGCTGTAGGTCAAGGTGGTTGGACAACTGCGCCTTATGAATATCAATTGACTTGTACAACAAATCCACTAAACAATGTAGCTTATTCTCAAAACGGAAACTTTACAGGATTAGGTCAAGGAACATACATTGTAACGGTTCGTGATGCTAAAGGATGTGAATTCCCATCGTTGCCAATTGTTTTAGCTGAACCACTTCCAATTGGGGCTACTGTAACTCCAGGCACAAACCCATTGTGTTTTGGTGGTACAAGTTCTGTAACTATTGATAATATATTTGGTGGACAAGGAAGTAATTATGCCTACACCATTAAAGGACCTATTAATAGTAATTCAGATGGACCAGTAGTTATTGCTGGAACAGGACCAGTTACTATTAATAATTTAGTAGAAGGTAATTATGAGGTCTTAATAACCGATGGTTGGTTGTGTGTAAGTAATCCTTACCCATTCACTATAAACGCACCTGACGTAGTTACTACTGCTATTTCAACAACACAAGTTCAAGATTGTGCTGGTAATGCGACTATAACATTAACAGGTTTAGGCGGAACAGCACCTTATTCATTCAGTACAACTGCTACTGGAGTTTATACACCATTTATTTCTGGTACAACAACAACATTTAACATTGTGGCTACTAACGTACCATTCCAATATTTTGTAAAAGATACAAATGGTTGTGATGCGTTAAGCTCTGCTTCTATTACTGTAGCGCCGTTAACACCATTTAGCACAAGTGCTGTTTCGAACAACATTGCTTTAAATTGTGTTGGCGATTCTAATGCTACCATAAATGTAAGCGCATTGGGTGGTTTGGGTAATTATACTTTTACTTTATTACAAGGCGTTACCCCAATTTCTAACAACACTACTGGTTTGTTCACAGGTTTGGGTGTAGGAAATTATTCAGTTGTAGTTACAAGTGGAGCCGGTGTTGCAGCCTGTCCGCCATTAACAGAAATAATTGTAATTAGTAATCCTGCAAATCCGTTCCTTGTCGATGCTACGCCTTTTGATGTTACTTGTAATGGTATTAATGACGGTAATATTGTACTTGTTATTTCAGGCGCTACTTCTAGTACAGTACAATACCAAATTACAACTTGGGCTGCGGGAAATCCTGATTTTACCAACCAACCAACATACAATTTAGTTAACAATACCATTACAAATCTACCTCCTGGTACTTATGCCATTAATGTTCTAAATGGAACAGCGGGTTGTCCAGTTGTAATTACGGGTCTTGTTATAAACGAACCACTTGCTTTAGATTTGCAAGTTGATCCATTAAGTATTAATCAAGAAATATGTTCTGAAGATAATGATGGAGCGTTTGACATTTTGGTTGCTGGAGGTATATTGCCTTATAGTATCAGTATTGATGGTGGAGTTTTAATAGTTGGAAACGCCACTCAAACCCTATTCCAATTCTCTGGACTTGATGGTGGAGATCATATTATAAAAGTAGTTGATGGTAATCTTTGTGATTCAGCCGAATTAAAGGTTCCCCTTAACCCTGCAGCAGCTTTCAAACCAGAAGCTCAAGTCATCTTTGAATGTGGACCAACCAACAAACCTTTTGTAAGAGTCGTTGTTTTGGATATAAACAATCCTGCACCTTTTGATTTTGTCCCATTAGCAAATTATGAATTTGCCTTGGTTGTAGGCGGAGTAGTTGGAACTTACCAACCAAGTAATGTGTTTACATCAGATATATACCCTGTTTTATTGACTCCTGGGATTTATTCGATTTCAGTGCAAAACACAAATACATGTACAAAAGCAACACAAACATTTGAAATATTTCCTACTGATGTTGACGAGTTAACTGTGGATTTAGTACAATTAACTAGTGGATTGAATGAGATTATTGCCAATGCAAATGGTGGTTCTCAAGGATACACCTATACTTTCAACGGTATTGATAATGGTTCAGATAATACTTTTGTTTATACTTACACCGGCGATTACACTGTTGTTGTAACGGACAGTTCTGGTTGTACCGCTACTGATACGAAACCGTTTGTATTTATTCCATTGTGTATTCCTAATGTGTTTACACCAAATGGCGATGGTCAAAACGATGGTTGGACACCTGGTTGTTCGTCAAATTACAAAGATTTGAAAACCTATATTTACGACCGTTACGGACGTAAAATAGTAACACTTAGTGAAGGAGAACTTTGGGACGGAACCTATAACAATCAAGAATTACCATCTGGAGATTACTGGTATGTTATAAAAGTGAACGAAGGCGATGATCGTGAATATGTTGGACATTTTACTTTGTATAGATAATTTTAATTCACGAACTATGAGAACTCTAAATAAAAGATATACATTGAAAAAATTAGTTTTACTATTTTCAGTATTCGTAATATATACAAGCAATGCTCAGGAACTTAATGTTCCTGTAGCAACGCAGTATTTAGCTGACAACCCATTTGTAATGTCAGCAACATTTGCAGGAATTGGAGATAATGCTAGAATACGTTTGAATGGCTTTGCCCAATGGGTAGGTATAAAAGATGCTCCAAACAATCAAGGTTTGTATGCTGATTTTAGAATTGCAGATCAATCTGGAGTTGGAATATCTTTATATAATGATAAGAATGGGAATACGAGACAAACAGGTGGAAAAATTTCGTTTGCACACCACATTATTTTGGACTATTATTCCAAACAATATTTATCTTTTGGTATTTCATACAATTTGAACAACTTTAGAATCGATACTCAAGACTTTAATGTTATTGACTTTGGTATTATAAATGATAAGTTTACTTCCAATAACAACTTTGATGTTGGATTGCTATACCGATACAGAAATTTTTACACGAGTTTCAACGCTAGTAATATTCTGAATAAAAATTTAGATAAATTTTACAAACTAGAACCAAATTTATTAAGAAACTATCAAGTATATACGGGATACGTTTTTAAAGGAGATAGAGACAGTAGATTTGAAGTAGAACCATCTGCTTATGTGCAATACTTTCAAAGTGACGGTCGTTCTAGTACGGATTTAAATGTTAAAATGCGTTATTTAGATTACCAAAGAACAGGGTATTACTGGGGAGGCGTAACGTATCGTTTCTTAAATGACCAACCTTTAAAACCGCTTACAGTTGGACCAATGGGAGGTATTAAAACGTCTAATTTTTATTTTGCTTATTCCTACCAGCTCACCTTAGACAAACAACTTTCTGGATTCAATTCCGGAACACACATGATAACTCTTGGATTGGATTTCTTACAAGGTATTAGCGATTGTCCTTGTACAAAAACCGAAGTGAACTACTAATATACAAGCCAAAAAACAACAATGAAAACCATTTTCGATATCAATTTCAAAGACAAGAAAGCCTTAATACGAGTAGATTTTAATGTTCCTCTAGACGCCAATTTTAAAGTAACTGATGCAACACGCATCGAAGCTGCAAAACCTACTATTGATAAAATAATAGAAGACGGTGGTAGTGTAATTTTGATGTCCCATTTAGGCAGACCAAAAGGAGTTGACTCTCAGTTTTCGTTACAACATATTGTATCAACAGTTTCTGAAATACTTGGATTGCCTGTTCAATTTGCCTCAAATTGCATTGGAGATGTTGCGCAAAATGCAGCCTCGAACCTTAAATCGGGTGAAATACTGTTGCTTGAAAACCTTCGTTTTTATAATGAAGAAGAAGCAGGTGATGTTGATTTTGCTTCTAAACTGGCAAAACTCGGTGATGTATATGTCAATGATGCATTTGGAACAGCGCATAGATCACACGCATCCACAACAATAATTGCTCAATTTTTTCCTCAAAACAAATGTTTTGGCGCTTTGCTAGCCAAAGAGATAGAAAGTTTAAATAAAGTTCTTAAAAACAGCCAAAAACCCGTTACAGCGGTTTTAGGAGGAAGTAAAGTATCTTCAAAAATAACTGTTATCGAAAACATTCTCGATAAAGTAGATCACATGATTATAGGTGGCGGAATGACATTTACTTTCGTAAAAGCACTTGGTGGAAGTATCGGTAATTCTATTTGTGAAGATGACAAACAAGAATTAGCATTAGAAATTCTTCGTTTAGCCAAACAAAAAAATGTTCAAATTCACATTCCAGTTGATGTTGTTGCCGCTAATGCATTCGCAAATGATGCACAAACACAAATAGTTGATGTGAAAAACATACCTGATGGTTGGCAAGGACTTGACGCAGGACCTAAATCGTTAGAAAATTTCAGAAAAGTTATTTTAGAATCAAAAACGATACTTTGGAATGGTCCATTGGGTGTTTTTGAAATGGAAAATTTTGCCAATGGAACCATTCAATTGGGTAATTTTATTGCCGAAGCTACTCAAAATGGCGCTTTTTCATTAGTAGGAGGCGGTGATAGTGTTGCTGCGGTAAAACAATTTGGCTTTGAAGACAAGATGAGCTATGTTTCCACTGGAGGTGGCGCTATGCTAGAAATGCTAGAAGGAAAAATTTTACCAGGAATTGCTGCCATTTTAGATTAGAATTACAATTTTAACAATTTTTTTTATCAAATATCGTTATAAGTTGTATATGTTTGCAACCCAAATGCAACTTATTGATTAACAAAGTTTTAAAAAACCTACAATTATGATAAATAAGAATTTAGCCTTTATACTGTTTCTGTTTTCACTACAAACACTTTTTGCTCAAGATTTAGTTTCATTAGATACTATCAAGAAATCTGAAATCAAAGTTTCCTTTTTAGACTCACTCAAAAGTACTTACGTTAATTATAAAGCACTCGATAAAACCGATGATTTGTGGGCGAAAGACCTCAATAATTTAGAGGTTTACAATGATCTTATTAAAGACATTGAAACTATAAATCCAGATACACCAGTAGATTTTGAATTGCCAACCGAAGTTTTCAAAGAAAGATTACGTTTACTTGACGAAAAATCAGCTTTTAATATCGAATATAATGTAGGATTGGAGAATATTGTAAAATCTTTTCTAAAAAATAGAAGAAGATCTTACGAACGGTTAATGGGACTTTCTCAATACTATTTTCCAATATTTGAAGAAGCAATGGCAAAACACAACATCCCTCTTGAGATCAAATATTTAGCCGTTGTAGAATCTGCATTAAAGCCCAAAGCCGTTTCGAGAATGGGAGCAACAGGATTGTGGCAGTTTATGTATCATACGGGAAAACAGTACAACTTGAACATTGATACTTATGTTGACGAACGTAGCGATGTGTTAAAAGCTAGTGATGCTGCTGCTCGCTATATGAAAGGGATGTATACTATTTTTAACGATTGGGATTTAGTTTTAGCTTCTTACAATTCAGGTGCTGGAAATGTATCTAAAGCCATTCGTCGATCTGGTGGATTGACTAATTATTGGAATATCAAAAAGAATTTGCCTCGTGAAACACAAGGATATGTACCCGCTTTTTTGGCCACAATGTATATTTTTGAGTACCATAAAGAACACGGTATTAAACCAGAAAAACCACTAATAAATCATTATCAGACTGATACCATTGCCATTAAAAAGCAAATGACTTTTAAACAAATATCTGATTTGTTAGACATTCCAGAGTCTGAAATTGAATATTTGAATCCTTCATATAAACGAAATGTAGTGCCTGGTAAAACAAATACATTTAATTTCTTACGATTACCAGTAAACAAAGTGGCTCTTTTTACATCAAACGAAAGTAAAATGTATGCCTATGCAAATTATGCGTTTAACAAACGAGAAAAAGTAATTGTAAAAGCTAAAAAAGTAATAGATACTACCAAGTTTAAAGGCAATACAAACACAATACTAGCACAAGCAAATTCAAAGGAAAATACATTTGCTAAAACACAATACTACAAGGTTAAAAAAGGCGACAATTTAAGCGATATTGCTCAAAAATACGGAGTTGCATTGTCTGATATGAAACGATGGAATAACATACGAAGCAACACGGTTCAACTAGGAAGAAAACTCAAAATCCAATCGAATCAAGAAGTAGTTGTACTTGACATATCAGAAAATGAAGCGGTTAAAAAAAGCGTTTCTAAAGAAAATAAATTAGAAATAGTCATTGAAAAACCTTTAGTTTCCAAAGAATATACCGTTCAACCTGGCGATAATTTATTCAGTATTGCTAGAGAAAATAAGATAGCAGTAGCCGATTTAAAACTTCGGAACAACATTACCGAAGAGAATAACAACGTTTACACAGGAGATAAATTAATAATAGCAGGAACCAAAATTCAAAAAGAAGTTCTTACGGAAACAAAAACTACTTATTATACCGTCAAAAAAGGCGATAATTTGTTCGAAATAGCGACTTCAAATAAAGTTGCAATGACAGATTTAAAGGAGTGGAATAACTTGAAGGATTCGGACGTTAGAGTAGGAGAGAAGCTCAAAATTATATCTACAACAAAAGAAGGCATAGCTTCCATTACAAAAAACGACAAAAAGCTAAAAACATCAAAGGAGACCTCTAAAACATATACCGTAAAAAATGGTGATTCTTTGTTTAGTATTTCTCAAAAACACAACACAACCATTGCCGAAATTAAGAAATTGAATGGCGGTAAGGTAGACAACTTACAACCAGGAATGAAAATAAAGATTTAAGTTATAATCTTGTTATAAAACAAATCTAAAATTATAAATTTGTGCGTCAAGTAATTTACTTGGCGCCTTTTTTATTGAAAATAAACCAAGACCAATGCAACTTCAATTTCAAATAAAGCCTTTTAACGAACTTTCTACACAAGAACTGTATTCTATACTCAAATTGCGAAGCGAAGTCTTTGTTGTAGAGCAAAATTGTGTGTATCTTGATCTTGATGGCAAAGACCAAAAAGCAATTCACGTTTTGGGTTATTATAATTCAGAATTAGCAGCCTATTGTCGTTTGTTTGATGCAGGTGATTATTTTGAGAACGCTTCTTTAGGACGTGTCATTGTGGCTCAAAAATACCGAGACAGAAAATGGGGCAACGACTTAATGCTTCAAGCTATTGCAGGAATCGGAAAATACTTTGGTACAATTCAAATCACGATTTCGGCGCAATTGTATTTGCAAAAATTTTATGAAAGCCACGGTTTTGTTGTTACTTCTGAACAGTATTTAGAAGATGATATTCCGCATATTGAAATGAAGAAAGTGTAAATAATGAAAAATTGATATTAAATTTGAGTAATAAATAGAATATTTTAAATTTAGGTGTGCAATTGAGATGCGTTCTTTCTAGAAATTAGAAATCCTATTCAGTAAAAAATATTTTGTATGTGTTAAATTGAATTATGAAAAAACTCCTAATATTATTATGTGCATTTTACCTATTGTGTGATAAAAAAACAATGAATTAAATCTATGTGTGGTAAAAACGGAGTATAAATCTCTAAAAGCTAATTTGATCCCATCAAATATAATCATAACTATTGATGGAAACGATAAGAATACAATAGCAAAGATTGAGGCTGGAAAACTAAATAATGTAATTTTATATTCTATAAAGAAAAAATATAGAGATTATTTTATACTATATGAACCTAAAGAAAAAAATAAGAACCCAAATTGTATAAAATTTTAACTAGTTTTTCGATGCAAACAAGAGCTTTGAGAATGATAGTATAAAACACATTTGGACACATCAAGAAATTGAAAAAAATTTAATAGGTGATATAGGTTTAGTTTTTACTAATGATACTATTAATGTTAGTATGTGTAATAGATAATAAAAAAAGCGTTTTATTTTTTCAAAATCTTATTATACTCTCCTAAATTATTAAGTAATTGTGTAGCTTTTTTGATTTCAGAATTGTTTTTGGTGTAATAGGAAAACAAACCTTCTTTGTACTGAAAACGTTTAATGATTTCATCTTTCAATAAGTCTAGAATTCTGACTTTATTTTTATCAACTTCAGCATCTTCAGCTTTTTGGACAGAAGTCATTAAGGCATCATAAGAAGCTTTTATTGAAGCATCTATTTTTTCTTTTTTAGCTTGCTCTAAGGTTTCTTTGAGAGCCAATTCGGTCTTAGTGTCAAACGAAATATTTTGAGTTTTGATGAGTTTCTTGAAGTCTGCAAAATCGGTATCAGTCAAGTTAGGGATTTTGTCCCCAAGAGCAAGATTTTTGTAATAATATTGCGTTCCAAAATTGAAAATCGCATCATTTCGAACCAACGCGTCTACAATATTGTTGGATTTTGCTTCTTCCAATTCAATATCGGGTAATACGCCTCCTCCATCAAAAACAGGACGCCCTTTTCTGGTTTTAAAAGCATTAAAGTTTTTAGCATCGGTTTTTGTAGCTTTACCATTTGCGTCTTTTTTAGAATAATCCAAAGCTTGAATACAACGACCAGAAGGCGTGTAATATCTTGAGATAGTTACCTTAAGTTGTGTTCCATAAGTCAAATCGATGGGGCGTTGGACCAACCCTTTTCCAAAACTACGACTGCCTATAACTACAGCTCTATCCAAATCTTGTAATGCTCCAGAAACAATTTCGCTTGCAGAAGCACTTTTACCATCCACTAAAATAGCCAATGGAATTTCTAAATCATAGGGTGCTTTAGATGTTTTGTACGTACTGTTGTGCTTAGCAATATGGGATTTTGTGGTTACAATAATTTCATTATTTGGTACAAAAAGATTGCAAATATTTACCGCTTCGCCTAACAATCCGCCTGGATTTCCTCGCAAATCAAGTATAATCTGTGTGGCACCTTGTTCTTTAAGACTTTCTAAAGCTTTTCTGGTTTCCTGCGTGGCTTTTGCATTAAATTTATCTAAAACAATATAACCCGTTTTATCATCCACTTTTCCAAAATAGGGAACCGCTTTTACATCCACTTCATCAAGTATGAGTTGTGTAGTTTTAAGTTCGCCATTTCGTTTGTATTTCAGCTCAATTTTAGCATTTTTACTTCCTTTGAGAAGCTGCGTGGCATCGTCTTTAAAATCAATTAAATTCACATCGCCAATTTGAATTATTTCGTCACCTGCTTTTAAACCTGCTTTGTCAGCTGGATAGTTTTTGTAGGGTTCGCGTACTATTAATTTTCCTTCTTTGCGAGTTACCATTGCTCCAATTCCAGTATATTCGCCCGTATTGTTTATTTTAAATTTAACAACATCTTGCTCGTTAAAATAGTTGGTATAAGGATCCAGTTCTATCAACATACTCTTGATGGCTTTGTCCATCAAATCGCCTGGATTGGTCTGGTCCACATAGTTCATATTGACGGTTTTGAATAGCGTGGTAAAAATTTCGATTTGTTTGGCGATTTCAAAAAAATCTTCTTTGAAACTAGCTCCTACAAACAAAAATCCGCTGGCAACCACTGGAATTATATATTTTTTCTTAAAAAACTGTAACATCTTATTGGGTTTTTTTCTTGAATTTTCTTTTGATAAAGATAAAAATTAAAATCGATATAATAAGAAATGGCCAAATACTGATAATTCCTAATATAAAACGCGACAAACCGTTGAAACCCGATTTTATTTCGTTCCAAATTTTTCCTCCAAAAGAAGAAGTTGTTCCACTCTGTGAGGCATCGTTCGTATACATTTCGATAGTCACAGTACTCATCGAAATTTGATTTTTTAAATATCGGAATTGCCCTTCTTTGGCTTCGATTTCTTCTCGAATTTCGGCAAGTTTACCTTCAATTTCTATTATTTCCGTAACTTTATTGGCTTTTTGAAGGAGTTGTAAGTAACGTTTTTCTAATGTTTTTTTTGAAAGCATTCTGGATTCTAAATCAATATATTGTTCCGTTACATCTTGTGATGAAATTTCTTTTCGATCAAAATGATTGACGCCTTTGCTAATTTCGTCTAGAAACGGAATAAAACTAGTGTTTGGAATTCTGATGGTTAAATTCCTAAATGTGGATCCATAATCTTTACCCGAAGCATCGTTTTGCAATGTTCCTTTGTGTTTTACGATTGCTTTTTGGATGTTTTGATACGAATCAGTTAAATTATCGGTTTCAAAACGCAAGTTGCTGGTTCTAATGATTTGGGTTTCGGTTGGAGCAGTTTCTTCAACAGTTGCATCTACCATTTTGTCTTTATTCTCCATTGGAGCAGCCATCGATACTGAAGCAACTTCTTCTGAAGCAACCGCCTCTTTACAACCTAAAACAATGATGAGCAAACAAATACAAGCAAATAATTTTTTCATAATTTAAAAGGATTAAAAATCATTAAGACGTTAATTTCTTATCAAAAATGTAGCCAAAAGGGAATAATTTACAATATATAATTGAATTAATAGTCTAATTTTCCAATGTGTCTCATTACTTTTACGATCTTATTTTTTCTTTTATTGACATACGATGATGAGTTTGTTGCTTTATATTTTCTAGGATTTGGAAGGATTGCAGCAATAGCTGCAGCATCATATTTAGTTAGGTTTTTTGCGCTTTTATGGAACCAATATTTTCCAGCTGCCTGTGCTCCATAAACTCCATCTCCCATTTCGATACTGTTCAAATACACTTCCATAATGCGTTCTTTGCCCCAAATGATTTCGATTAGAACGGTGTAATAGGCTTCAAATATTTTTCTAATATAACTGCGACCCTGCCATAAGAAAACGTTTTTGGCGGTTTGTTGCGAAATCGTGCTTCCTCCTTTAATTTTTTTTCCTTTGTTGTTGTTTTTAAATGCTTTTTGCATTGCTGTAAAATCGAAACCATAATGATTTAGAAATTGTCCGTCTTCACTAGCAATTACTGCTTTTTGTAAGTTGATTGAAATGGATGAAAGTGGAACCCATTCGTGACTACACACCATATCTTTCCCATTACTATGGTGTTCCAGTGCACGCATCGCCATAAGTGGCGTATACGGTACAGGTACAAATTTGAAAAGCACGACTAAAAATATAGAGATAACATTAAACCAAAGAAACAATTTCCATAGTATTCTTTTGGTTTTTCCCCAGAAAGTGCTTGGAGGTTTTTTTTTTGTAGGTTTTGGTTTTACTGGTCTCTTTGGTGCCATTATATTAAATCTGCTAATTCCTGTCCTATTAAACTTCCTATGGCTACGCCCATTCCGCCTAGTCGAACACCACAATACACATTGGTTGATAATTGTTTAACTATTGGACTTTTATGAGAACCTAATCCCATTATGCCGCTCCAACGGTGGGCAATTTTAAATTCTTGATTGGGCAAAATAACTTCTTTGAGAAGATGGTCTAAATGGTCTTGAATATGTTGTGTTTGTCCAAATTTTGAAGTGTTTTCACCTTCAAAATCTAAATTTCTACCACCACCAAATAAAATCCTATCGTCTATGTTTCTAAAATAATAATACCCTTTATCGAGATGAAAAGTCCCTTTAATGTCTAAATTTTTAATAGGTTCGGTAATTAAAACTTGAGCACGAGCGGGTTTAACTTCGTGATTGGTCAATTCGCCCGCAAAACCATTGGTAGCAAACAATACTTTTGATGAAGTAAAACTGAAATCATTCACCTTTATATCTACAGAATTACCATTGTCTTGAAAAGCCGAAACATTTTGATTGTTTAATATCGAAACACCTTTCGAATACGCTTCTTTAAGTAGTGTTTGCATCATATTTCCAGTATCAATTTGCCCTTCATATGGGTTGAAAATGCTGTATTCGTGAATGTTGTTAAATCCAAACCGATCAATGTTTTTCTCAAACATTTCTGCTTTGAAGATGGGTTTTAAAAGATCGTTTATGAAAGGTAGTTTTTGCAAACATTCATTGTATGTGGATTCATCATCTTTTAAAAACAATTCATAGCCTCCGAAAGGCTTGTAATCGATAGCTTCATCGCCTAGTTTTTTTCTTAACAATTGCAATCCGTTATATCTCTTTTGAACAAGTTGGATTACTTCTTCTTCTGAATGTGATTTTAAATCATCAATAATTTCAGACAAACTTCCAAAGCAAGCAAAACCAGCATTTTTGGTGCTTGCGCCTTCGGGTAACATCCCTTTTTCGAGAACCAGTATTTTGCTTTGAGGGAATTTTTCACGCAATCTAATGGCACAATGTAGTCCAACAATACCACTTCCTACGATGGTATAATCGACGTTAGTAAACCAGTTTTTGATTTCCCAATAACTTAAATTCATCTCTTGTAACTTATTTGTATTGTTGTTCCTTTATCAACTTCTGAATGCAACACTTTTATTCTTCCTTTATGGTATTCTTCCACTATTCGTTTGGTTAATGAAAGCCCTAATCCCCATCCTCTTTTTTTGGTAGTGAAACCAGGTTCAAAGATAGTTTTAAATTGGTTTTTTGGAATTCCTTTTCCAGAATCGGTTACTTTAATTTTGGTTACAGCACCATCGTCTTCAATAATTACTGAAACAGAACCCCTTCCTTTCATAGCATCAATGGCGTTTTTGATTAAATTTTCAATACACCAACTGTGCAATGTTGGGTTTATCATAATAGGGATTTCATTTTCTGTGGCTTTGAATGCAAAAATAACATTTTTAGAAAAACGAGATTGCAAATATTCGTACGCATTTTTAGTTTCTTCAACCAAATCTTTTAATTCTAAACTAGGCTCTGAACCTATTTTAGAAAACCGGTCTGTTATGTTTTGAAGTCTGTAAATGTCTTTTTCAATTTCTTCAACAGTCGTTGGATCCACATTATCCGCTTTCATAATTTCGACCCAACCGATAAGTGAGGATAGTGGCGTACCTATTTGATGTGCAGTTTCTTTAGCCATTCCGGCCCAAAGTTTGTTTTGCCCTGCTATTTTTGAAGTTTTATAAAAATTGTAAACTAATGCGCCAAACAAAAATATAATTAATAACAACGCAATAGGGTAGTATTTCAATTTGCCTATTAATGGCGAATCTGCATAGTTTACAAATTGAAACTGACCTCTAGTTAATTCCATTTTTACAGGAATGTTTTGATTTCTGAATTTTTTCAGTAAAGATTTTGCTTGGATTGTGTCTTGCATAATTTCTTCATCAATATTTGCAAAACTCAAAACAACGTCTTTTTCATCAGTTAAAATAAGCGGTATTGAGGTGTTGTTGGTAATAATCTGAAAAGGCAAATCGACATCGGTATCTGCTTTTGCATTGTTTATCGATTTTTGAGCTTGTGCAAACAATTCCATTTTCATTCGCTCTTCATTCTTGTAGATTTGCAAAAAAGTAAAGGTATTCCATAAAATCAACAATGTGATTAGGAAGGAAATAACGATTAAAACCCAGCGCGTGGTAGTGCTTCTATTTGAAAATTGCATACTTTTTCTTGAGGTGTAAATATATAAAAAATTGATAGTAATGAAAATCAAATATGTTACTTGAAATAAAATCCTTTTCTTACTTTTGTTAGAAATAAAAAATGATGCTCAGTATAACACCAAAAGACATTCCCATAGCACAATTACAAGGCTATTTGCAAGGCGCAGTAAGTCCAAGACCTATTGCCTTTGCTAGTACAATTGACGCTAATGGAAAACCAAATTTGTCACCATTTAGTTTTTTTAATGTGTTTAGCGCCAATCCACCCATATTAATATTTTCACCAGCCCGAAGAGTTCGTGGCAACACAACAAAGCATACTTTAGAGAACGCAAAATCGACTAAACAAGTGGTTATTAATGTTGTCAATTATGATATAGTGCAACAAATGTCGCTTTCAAGTACCGAATATCCTGAAGGCGTAAACGAATTTGTAAAATCAGGTTTAACACCAATTCCTTCTGATATTGTAAAACCTTATCGAGTGGCTGAATCACCAGTACAATTTGAATGTAAAGTCAACGAAATTATTGAGTTAGGAACCGAAGGCGGTGCTGGAAATTTAATTATTTGCGAAGTAGTAAAAATTCATATAAATGAGGCCGTTCTTGACGAAAATGGGAATATCGATCAATATAAAATAGACTTGGTGTCTAGAATGGGTGGCAATTGGTATTCCCGTTCCAATCAAGGGTTGTTTGAAGTGCCGAAACCAATTTCAACATTAGGAATTGGTGTTGATGTCATTCCAGATTTTATCAAAAAAAGCCCTGTTTTTGATGGAAACGATTTGGGTATGTTAGGGAATATTGAAGCCTTGCCTAGTGAAGAAGAAATTGTTATATTTGTAAACGAAAATTTTGCAGTAAAAGGTGTTTTAAGTTCAGATGATGAGCAAAAAGTGCATCTCAAAGCAAAAGAATATTTGAATAATCAAGACATACTTTCTGCCTGGAAAGTATTATTAGCTAAAAAATAAGTTATGGAAGTTACAGGAAAAATTAAAATGGTTGGCGAGGCCAAAAATGTAGGAAGTGGAAGTTTCTTAAAAAGAGAATTAGTAGTTACTACTGATGAGCAATATCCGCAACACATTCTAGTAGAATTTGTTCAAGACAAATGTGATTTGTTAAACAATTATCAAGTAGGTGAAGCGGTAAAAGTGGCTATCAATTTAAGAGGAAGAGAATGGGTTGATCCACAAGGAGTGACTAAATATTTCAATGCGATACAAGGTTGGAGAGTAGAACGTTTGGCGCCAAATGCACCAGCGCAATCATCACCACCAATGCCAACAGCTGATACATTTGAACCAGCTGCGAACTTTAAAGAAGAAGAACACGACGACTTACCGTTCTAAAACAACAGCCTCGCGAAAGCGAGGCTTTTTTTTGCATTAACAAATGTTGACTTTTATGCAATATCTTACCTCAAAACTCTATTTTCCGCCTGTATCACTAACGACACCTCAAGGGATTTTGGCTGCTGGTGGCGACTTGTCTCCTGAACGATTGCTTCTTGCCTATGAAAATGGAATTTTCCCTTGGTTTGAGGACAATGATCCCATATTGTGGTGGTGTCCAGAACGACGAATGGTTTTGTTTTTAGACGAGTTAAAAGTTTCTCATAGTATGCGAAATGTTATAAACAAAAAAACTTTTAGGGTTACATTCAATCAAGCTTTTAATGAAGTAATGCAAGCTTGTCAAGCTATAAAACGAGAAGGACAACACGGAACTTGGATTTCAGACGAAATGATAGATTCCTATTGTAAACTCCACGAGATGGAAAAGGCTATGTCGGTTGAGGTATGGCAAAACAACGAATTAGTAGGGGGCTTGTATGGCATCGATTTGGGACACATTTTCTGTGGTGAAAGTATGTTTTCTAAAGTAAGTAATACTTCAAAAATAGCTTTTATAGCATTAGTAAATTACTTAAAAGAAAGAAATTATAAGTTATTAGATTGCCAGATTTATAACGACCATTTAGATAGTTTGGGTTGCCGAGAAATTTCTCGAAATGACTTTTTAAGAATATTAAAAAAATAAGTTTTATTCTTGGTTTAAATAGTCAATAGGATTTAAATAAAACATTTTCTTCCATCCTTGTTTCTCGTTATCAATTTTCCAAATATATGGAATTAGTGTAACAATTGAATAATGAAGATGAGGTGATTTTCCAACGGCATTACCAGTTGCACCGACCGTTCCAATGATTTTTTTTGGATTTACCCACGAAAATTTTGAAACTTCGATTTCTTTCAGATGCGCATAATAATGCAATCGCCATTTTGGACTTAATATTAGAACTACGTTTCCGCCTACATTTATTTTTCCAGAATATAGTACAAATCCATTTGTTGCAGAATGTATTTTTGTTCCTTGTTTTGCAAAAACATCAACTCCCTTGTGTGTCACTGATTTTCCCCAAGGATAATACCAAAATGATTCTTGATTGTAACTTAATTTTGTCGCATTCTCAACAGGCATCGAGAAGTTTTCGGGAAACAAAAAACCAACGATTAGTACAGTGATAATAAGAAGTGTTATTTTTTTTCTTTTTTTCATAATAGATAAAGCTTTAAAGCCTTGTCCAACAATCTAAAACGTGATCGTTTACCATTCCTGTAGCTTGCATGTGTGCATACATAACGGTAGAACCCACAAATTTAAAACCTCGTTTTTTCAAATCTTTACTCAAAGCGTCAGAAACTGGAGTTGTTGCAGGTACTTCTGACAATGATTTCCAGCTATTTACAATAGGTTTTCCCTCCACAAAACCCCAGATGTAGTTGCTAAAACTTCCAAATTCTTTCTGAATTTCCATAAACGCAACAGCATTAGTAATAGTAGCTTTTACCTTGAGTTTGTTTCTGATAATCCCTACATTTTGAAGCAATTCGTCTTCTTTTGCAATCGAATAAAGGGCTATTTTTTTATAATCGAAATTATCAAAAGCAGTTCTGAAATTTTCTCGTTTGTTTAGAATGGTAATCCAGCTCAAACCAGCTTGAAAGGTTTCTAGAATTAAGAATTCAAAAATTGAAGCGTCGTCATAAACAGGCTTTCCCCATTCTGAATCATGGTATTCTTTGTATAAGTCCGATGATAAGCACCAAGCACAGCGGTTTTTCATAATTTTTTTTGAATTAAATTTTAGTAATGAAAAATACTAAAAAATAGTGACTTTTAATTTTTTTAATTTTTGACAGTATATTTACTATCTTTCAAATCTTGAAAACAAGAATACAAGTTGTCCTAAACCTTCTAAATGATTAAAGAAATTTTCAAATACACTATGCTCATAGGAATTATTCTTGGAATAATTTTTATAATCTATACTAGTTTTACAAAGAAAGGAAAAGATAAATCGATTATTTATCTCAACTTATTTGTGCTTTTTCTTACACTAAACAATCTTCAAATTACGTTAGTAGACAATGGGTTAGTAGTAGTTGATTTCTTTGTCAGGAAATTGTTAATCCCTTGGTATGCGCTCATAATTCCTTCCTTTTATACTTTTGTTACCTATTACTTAAAGCTCGAAAAACGAGTCACCTCCTTTGTGTCATTATCTATTGCTTTATTTTCATTAGAATTGATGTTTAGAATAGTGTTTTACATCTTTTTTTATGAAGATACTTATGTTGTAGCTAAGTATGCCCAAATTGAAGAAATTATTAATGTGATTTTTACGATATTCCTGTTTTCTAAAGTAATTGTGATATTTTTAAGACAATCTAAACTCTATGCATTTGTTTTGACTTTTGACAATATGAAATGGTTGAAACAATTTTTGTTTTTAGGGGTTATCATACTGTTTTTATGGGTTATGGCAATCCTGTTTAATTTAGAAAACGTTATAAATCCAGAAATTTCTATATATTATCCTTTGCGTTTTTCGTCGTCTATAGTGCTATATTGGATTGCATATCAAGGGTTTTTTCATTATAATTTATTATCCGAACGAATAAAACTTCGCGAAGTTATATCAAACGAAATAGACGCATCGCCACCTAAGAGTCAAAAAATAGATCAAGATAATGATTTTATTTTCATTCAAAATCATATTCTAAAAGACAAAAAATATTTAGATTCAACATATACTATCGAAAATCTAGCATTAGAAACAAACATATCGTCTCGTAATGTGTCCCAAATTCTGCAAAAAAACACCAATTATAACTTTACGGACTACATAAATCAATTACGCGTTGAAAAAGCAAAAAAATGTTTAAGGAGCTCAAATTATTCCCATTACACTATTGTTTCCATAGGATTAGAATGTGGTTTTCATTCTAAATCCACTTTTTACAGGGCTTTTACAAAATTTACAAACAAAACTCCAACACAATACAAGCAAGAAAAGGGATTGTAAAAAGTGTCCCATTTTCTACAAATATGTCCCATTTTCTGGGTTTTACAGAAAATGGGACACTTTTTTTTAGGGCATATCCATCTTTGAAATGTAGAAATATAAATCTTAAAGTATGAAAAAAAGCTTTAATAATTTGATCTGTAATAATGCTACAAATAAGAAACTGGAGCATAAGAAAGTTAATAACACAAAGAGTACACTCATAAAAAAGAAAAAAAAATATCTTCTTCAAGATTCTTTAGATAAGATAAATCAAAATATTACCGCGTTATCAGTTTCTATTTGTGGTGATTTTACGTTTCAGAATCTTAGTTTACATTCTAAAAAAATCTATTTTAATGATTTCGAATTTTAAACAAGTTCTGTTTAAAAAAAACCTTTCACTTTCGTCTTAATTTATAAATTAAAAAACTATGAAAAATACACTTATCTACTTGCTATTATTTATTTCTTTACTGCAAAGCTGTTTTAGTTATAGGAGTATTGAAATTAAAAACACACCATTAGTCGAAGGAAAAAAATATAAAATACAAGAGAAAAATACATTTATTAAAGCTAAATTAGTAGACGTTAATGATACTATTGCAACTTTTAAGAAAGAAAAAATAAAAAAAGAAATTCGTGTTTCTGAAATAGCAATTATAAAAGTTAAGCAGTTTTCGTATTTTAGAACTATTAGTTTAGTTGCTGGAATCAGTATCATTGCACTACTTATGGATTTTTTAGACTCAAGCTTGGGTGGTGATTATTACAAGGATACTGGTAACTCAAATCCTATTTAAATAGAATCATTCAAAGTCGAAAAGCTCTTTTAGGTCTATTGCTAAAGCAGTTGAAATTAGTTTTAAGTTGGATAGTGAAGTGTTAACCACACCACGTTCAATTCTTGAAATTACAGACACATCAAAATCGCAATCAATGGCTAATTGCGCTTGGGTAATGTTTCTAGATTCTCTAATAGTTTTTAGATTTTTCCCAAAAACAATTAAGAAAGATGTATCTACTTTTTTTCGCACATACAAAAATGATTCTATATGCAAAAAATATTATAGGAGTTATAATCCCATAAAATAAATTATTTATCTTTGAAAATTAAATACTACAATTATGAAAAACACAATCTTACTATTATTAATCGTACTAACCTCTTGTAGCAAAAACAATGATGCGTCACCGATACAAGACCAACTTCCACCAATTACAACCACAGGTGCAAATACTGCTGGTTGTTACATAAATGGTAAGTTGTTAGTTCCTAAAAACGGAATTCAATCCATTGGAGGTTCACCTACTTATGGTCTAATTAAAATTCAAGGAAATAATTTTTGGCCCGACAAAAACGATTATTGGCAACTAGAAATTGCTAATAAAAAAGACATTAACGGTTCAGGAATTATATTGTGGATTAAAAATATGCAAAATGGCAATGGAGATTATATTGTAGGTCAGTCAAATGGGGAATTATATGCAGATGGTCCAAATAATAATCAGATAATTGCAGGCGTAACCATAAATGGGGTCAACAAAACTTATTTTTCGTCGCCTAATTCAGGAATCATAAAAATTTTACGTTCAGATTTATCTGTTGGAACATCTATCTATTCGGGTACATTCAATTGTTCATTATATAACAAAGACAATCCTTCTGAAGTTATCGAAATTACTGAAGGAAGGTTTGATTTTAATTCGCTAACTCTAAACAAATAAATTATGTAGGACTTCAAAAAATAGAGAAAGCCACTACTGGATGTAATGACTTCTCATAGCAAAAACTATCTCTCACAATAATTTTAACTAATACAAAAGTAATGAAAAATAATATTCTTAAAAAAAACAATTTAACAACAAAAAATTTGCAAAAGTCTTTTTTTTTTTTTGTTAAATTTGAAATAATTACACTTTTAAAATAAACGATTATGAAAATACTTATTTACATTTTATCTTTTATTACACTAACAGCTTGTAATAAAAATGACAACACAACACCACAAGTTATACAAGACCAACTACCACCAATTACAACAACTGGTGTAAACACAGCTGGTTGTATGATAAATGGCAAAGTGATTGTTCCAAAAAATGGCATTAACGGTACAAGTGGGTTTCCAGTTTATGGATTAAAATATGTTGTTGGGCCAAATTTTGGTTTACCAAATTTTAATGACACGTTTTCATTAACAATTACAAACTTAAAGGATAAAGGTGTAAATTATTGGATTTATATTCATATTAATGATATGACAATTCAAGATGGTATTTATAATGTGCTCCAAAGCAACGGTGAATTTCTAAATAGCCCTAATAATCCACATATTATAGTTCGTGAAACTTTTGATGGTGTAAGTGGTAAAACATTCATATCAGGTCCAAATAGTGGTATTATTAATATTACAAGATTTGATTATAATAATAAAATTATATCAGGTTTATTTAATTGTACATTATACAATAAAGATAACTCTTCAGAAACAATACAAGTTACTGAAGGTAGATTTGATATTAATTTATTAACCTTAAACCAATAAATTATGTAAATATTTAAAAAATAGAAAAGCCATTACTGGATGTAATGACTTCTCGTAGCAAAAACTATCTCTCACAATAATTTTAACTAATACAAATATAATGAAAAATAATATTCTTAAAAAACTTTGGTTTTTATGTTTATTTGTTGCCATTTCTACATCTGGGCAAACTACAATTACAGGTTTAAAAAAAGACTACACACAAAGTATGGATAGTTTGTTACTAAACATAAACAAGCAATCCATTACTACTGGTATACTTCATGAAAGAATAATGAATTTTGCCAATTTAGATGCACTAAAAGCAAATGGTGCTATAACAAATTCTAATTACAATCATTTTTTACAGTCGTGGAGCGAGCTGTATCGTGCAGCCTACAATCCAACTTTTATTTCCTCAGACAATTTAAAAAACAATCTTAATGCATACAGCACTACAAGTGCAGTTGATATTGGGATTATAAATACTAAAATGAACGTAATTAAATCGGGCAATGCCAGCACACCTAGTTTAAAGTTTGAAAATGGGCGTTTTGCAAATATTGTTGGGGTAAATCCATTTACAGAAAATCAGGTAACCGTTATAGCCGCCTTAAAAGAAGAAATAACAGCGAATACTATTACTTTTAGGTTACAACCTAGTTTTATGTTGCAGCTTTTGGGTAAAAAAATAAAAAATTTAACAGTAAATTTCGGCACTGGAACAGTTTATAATTTAATAGCCAACCAAATCATAGCAACCACAAAACCAATAGTAACTTTTACAACAAGTGGAGAAAAAGAATTTGTTTATACCGTTACTTTTGATGATAACACTACACAAACACTAAAGTCTAAAATGACAGTAAATATTGTGGCAACCAACCCCGATACACTGCGAAGCGGAGTTTTTCCTGCCGAAGAAAATTTTGTAGGTATAAATGGAGTAACAGCTACAATACCCTTTCAAGGCTATAACGAAGCAACTGCATCACTTGGTAAATTAGAATACCGTACCTATTACAATACGGTTTCTAACTCCGGGTATAATGTAACTACAAATACTTTTAGTGTACAGCCAAAGATTAGAAAAACAGTCATTATTCTTGATGGTTTTGATCCTGGAGATGGGAGAAAAATTTATCCTGGAAGTATTGGTTATAAATCTGATAAAAGTAGTTTAGAGGAATTAATGTTGTTTAAAGACGAAACAGGTGTTGACAGAAATCTTGTGACAAAATTACGTAATGCACCTTATGGTTTTGATGTTACATTAGTCAATTTTCCTGCTGGCGCAGATTATGTAGAGCGCAATGCTATGGCACTTGTGGCGTTATTTCAGCGCGAAAACGCGAAACTTGCAAGTAATGGTAGTACAGAGCAAATTAGTATTATAGGTCCAAGTATGGGTGGTTTGGTTGCTCGTTACGCTCTTGCTTATATGGAGAAAAACAACATACCACACAACACCAAACTTTTTGTGAGTTTTGATAGCCCACATTTGGGAGCCAATATTCCAATATCCACACAAGAAAATTTATACTTTTTTGGATATTATGGGCAAAAAGAAAAAGCAAAACAAAAGTTTGATGAAAACTTTCGCTCTCCAGCGGCACGCCAAATGCTCACGGAGCAATTAGACGGCGTACAACAAAATTTTCCCTATACAGCCAATTTATGGTTTAGCCCATTTAATGGTCAGAACAACAATACCCGTTTTAGAAATCTGTTTAATGCCAATTTAGCATCAAATGGTTTGCCAAACTCTAATGGATTTCCTCAAAATTTAAGAAAAATAGCCATTATTAACGGAACAGGAAATGGTGCAAAAACAAATTCGGAAGGTTTGACTTGTTTGCAACTAGAGGCTTTTAAAACTATAAAATGGTTTCAAATTTTTGGCACATCAGCGACAACAACCTTAAAAGTTGTAACAATAGATGATAGATTTTTAGCAACAACTAATAACTTGAGTCAAACTTTTTCTGGTAAAATTACATTTCCAGGAAAACTAGGGCAAATTTTTGGAACTACTATACCAGGTCAGCCATCGGTAATTAATGGGTGGGTTTTTAGAATAAATTCAAACCCGAGAGGGTCTATGGATGTTGTTCAAGGTGGTTTATTTAATACAATGGATATTATTTACGAAGAATTTTCCAATGAATTATATCAGTCAGTTTTAGATAAGGATTTAACTTATTTTAATTGGCCAATAAACTTACATAAACACGCTTTTATTCCGTCAGTAAGTGCATTAGCATTTAAAAACCCAAATTTCAATTGGTCAACAGCTTTTAATAGAAATTTAGTTTGTGACCCTGTAAACAAAGAAATTCCATTTGATAGCTATTTTATACCTCCAACAAACGAAGACCATGTAAAAGTTACTGTGGAAAACGCAAATTGGTTAATCAAAGAACTACAAGGCATTCCCCAAGCGCCTTACTTTCCAATACAACCCAATCAATTAAACGGTTCGTCGGCAGTATGTTTTAATACTAATTCGGTTCAAACCTTACTCAATCCGTGTAACGTACCAAGCGCAGTTGTATACAATGACCAAAATGGCAATCCAGTTAATGGTTGGTCAGTACAAGGTAATATTTCAATAGTAGCATCAACCGCTTATTCCGTTACCGTAAAAGGGACTTCAAGTGCTATAGGTTCTGGAAAAATTATTGCAACGTTTCAAAACGGGCAAACTATTGAAAAAACAGTTCATTTAGGTCATCCGCAATTCCCAAATACAGGAAATGTTACAGGTCCCGCTACTGTCAATTTTAATCAAACCAAAACCTACACGTATTCTGGTGGTTTGCCAATAGGAGCAGATAGCAGTTACCAATGGTATATTAATGCGCCTATAAACGACGCTGGTGGCCCAACTTGTGCTTGGCAAATCCTATCGGGTCAAGGAACACCGACTATAACAGTAAAAACGGGGTGTATTGCAGCAACAGCCGCTATAGATGTTAGAGTTACTAATAGTTGCGGTTCAGATTCTAGATATATGTATGTTACAAATTCCGCAACAGGAACTGGCGGTGGTGGTGGAATCGATCCTTGTGCTCCAATTATTAACACTTTCCCAAATCCGATAGCTAGCAATAATAGTTTAACCATTAGTCTCACAGCACCTGACCCTTGCGATGTAAATGCTGCTACAACAAGCGGAGCAGCTAGAACTGCTGGTACAAACAACGAAGTCAAAATCTATGATTTTTACGGTAATGTAAAGTACACCAACAGTTTTACTACTGATGAAATGACGCTTAACAACATCAATTTACCAAAAGGGCATTACATTTTAAATGTGTTTACCAGTACAGGTAAAACAGTTAGAAAAGTAATAATGGTGGAATAATGCTATTACTTTAAATCAGTTAGTATTTTACAAAAACGCCTAAACTATCATAGTTTGGGCGTTTTTAAGTTTAAAAACTAACCAATGCAATCCCTACACTAAAAGCCCCAATACTTGAACTGTTATTTACAGAAAAATTATAGGTGGAAATATCTATAAAAAACAGCAATCCATCGGAATTTTGATAGCCTAAATTGTATCTTTTATAAACTCCTGATTTGCCTTTTTGTCCAATAGTTAGTGCTTTTCCTATGCCAAATTGAAGAACAATTCTGCCATTTTCGGTTATTTCGGGGCTTAGTTTAAAATTAGCAAAAATAGGAACAGCAACGAGTTTTTCGTAGGCTTTCCAATCAATTCCTGTATGAAAACCAACAGAAACCCATTCTTCAAAATGAATACCATAGCCTATTTTTGCACTTAATCCGTCAGGGAGAAAAAAATATTCGTTTTCGCTTCCGTCCGCATTTGTCTCGCCTCGGTGTGAATTTATTTTTAAGGGTGTTGACAATTCAAATTGAGTGTATTTACTGTCAAAGCTTTGGGAAAAACTTATAAAAGGTATGTTTAAGAAAAGGAAAAGCAGTTTTGTTTTCATTATACTAATTTTTTCTCAAAAGCGTCGGGAGTTAGTCCATTTTTAACATCATAATCGCCAATTTTTGTTCTCCTCAATACCTTTAAATGCGCTCCAGATTGTAATGCTAATCCAAAATCGAATGCTAACGAACGAATGTACGTTCCTTTGCTACAAACTACTCTAAAGTCGATTTCTGGCAAAGCAATCCGTGTGATCTCAAATTCGTGAATCTGGGTTTTGCGAGAAGCAATCTCCACTTCGACACCAGCACGAGCGTGTTCATACAAACGAACACCATCTTTCTTAATGGCTGAAAAAACAGGTGGTTTTTGGTCTATTTCTCCCAGAAATATTGAAATAGTTTCTTGGATTAATGTTTCTGTAATATGGTCTGTTGGAAAAACGGCGTCAATTTCGGTTTCTAAATCATAAGAAGGTGTGGTAGCTCCAATATGGAATGTCCCAGTATATTCTTTGGCTTGACCTTGAATTTCAGAAATGGATTTGGTGAATTTTCCTGTGCAAACAATAAGCAATCCAGTAGCTAATGGATCAAGAGTTCCCGCATGTCCAATTTTGAATTTTTTTGGCAACCCAAGTTTGTTTATTAAGGTATATTTTAACTTGTTAACCGCCTGAAACGAACTCCATTTCAGGGGTTTGTCTATAAGAAGAACCTGTCCGTTTAAGTAATCTTCGGGAGTAAGCAAAGTAAATTATTTTAAGTAAGTGAAATAAACCAATAAAAGTGAACCAACCACAATGCGATACCAACCCCAAGGTTTGAAACCGTATTTTTTGATGATTTCTATAAAAAATTTAATAGCTAAAACAGCCACAACAAAAGCAACAACATTTCCAACAAGAAACATTTTGATGTTTTCGTTCGATTTTAAAATCAGTTCGTAACCTTTCATTTGAGAGGTTTGGTAGGTTTTTAAAAACAACGAATAGGTTGTTACAGCAAGCATTGTGGGCACTGCCAAAAAGAACGAAAACTCAGCTGCGGCTTGGCGTGATAATCCTTGTTGCATTCCTCCAATAATGGAAGCAGCGGAACGACTTGTGCCCGGCATCATAGCTAAACATTGCCAAAAACCTATGGTTACCGCTTTTTTTATAGTAATATCTTCTTCTTGTATAATAGTAGGATTTTGAAAAAATTTATCTACAAAAAGCAATGCAAATCCACCTAAAATCAAAACAATTGCAATGGGAATAGGATTTCCGAGTACGGCTTCAATCTTGTCATCAAACAGTTTTCCTAAAACCAAAGCTGGAACAACCGCACAAGCGAGTTTGATGAAAAAATTAAACTTTGAGAAATCAAAAAATTTCTTCCAATACAAAGCTACTACTGCGAGAATGGCTCCAAATTGAATTGAAACTTGAAAAAGTTTAACAAAATCGTCTTCTTGAATCCCAAAATAAGAACTCGCAAAAATCATATGACCCGTTGACGAAACAGGTAAATATTCCGTTAGACCTTCTATTATGGCAATAATTATGGCTTGGAGTGTTTCCATTTAGATTTTTGGATTTTTAGACTTTTAGATTGTTCGATTCTTCGAGTAATCAAAAAACCGAACAATCTATTTTTATATTTTCAGACCATTCGATTATTCGAACAATCAAAAAATCAAATAATCTATTTTTTAGGATTTTTTAAAATAGAATAAATTGTAATTCCAAAACCAATTAAAACTAAAGTTGGTGCCAATCGTATTCTTCTAAAACTAAAAATGTCTTCACTAAAAACATTTGGATCATTGCTTGCTCCACCTGACATTAATACAAAACCGATAGCAATTACAGCAATACCAATTAATAAGATTTTATAATTTACTTTTTCAAAAAGAAATTGTGATGTTTTATTTTCCATATTTTTTTATAACTGATTAAACAAATAACCAAACCAAGATTAATACAAATCGTCTGTTCTTAAATTCAAAAAGCGTTGAGTTGCAAAATAAGTACTCAACCAAGTTATCAAAACTCCTGTTCCAAAAACACCTAGCAAAATTAAGGATATGGTAAGTTTATCTTTAAAAATCCCAAGATTAGGAAAGTTAGAATCAATATAAAACAGCACTCCCAAAAGCCCAGCAATAGCAAAAGCAGCACCAATCATTCCTAATTTAACGCTTCTCCAAACAAATGGTTTTCTAATAAATGATTTGGTTGCGCCTACCATTTGCATCGTTTTGATAATAAATCGGTTGGCATAAATGGACAATCGCATCGAGCTATTGATTAATAAAACCGCAATGACACAAAATATTCCACTGATGATTAGAACCCAAAGACTTACTTTTTTAATGTTATTGTTTACCAAATTCACTAATTGCTTGTCGTAAATAATATCAGAAATCAATACGTTTTCACGAAGATTTCTTTCTATTTTAGTAATGCTGTCTGCTTGTACATAATTGGCTTTGAGGTGAATGTCAAACGAATTTTGCAAAGGGTTAACTCCTAAAAACGACATAAAATCCTCACCAATAATGTCAGTGTGTTCTTTAGCAGCTGCATCTTTGGATACAAATTTGTATGTTTTAGTATATTTTGAAGCTTTCAAAGCTTCTGTAAATTGAGCAATCGAAGTGTCTTTTGCCTCATCTTTAAAATAAACCGACATTGCAATTCCTTCTTTAAAATCGTCCGACAGTTTTTTTGAATTGACAATAAATAAACCCAACATTCCTAGTAAAAACAATACAAGGAATACACTTAACACTACCGAAAAATAAGACGTGATTAATCTACGTTTTTGAAAATTATCAAAAGATGAACTCATAGTAACAATATTATTGGGTAAAAATAACAAACAATTTCTTTATTTAAAGTTATTAACGTTCAAACTTTCCATTTTCTTATAATAAATGTAAATTTGCCAAGCAAAAATGTGATGCTAAATGCAGTTAAAATGAAAAAGCGAATGATTTTATCAATTTTGCACCATAATTTTTATAAACATATTGAACTTTTTTTAAAAAATGAAATACAATCCAAACGAAATTGAAGCCAATTGGCAAAAACACTGGGCAGAGAATCAAACATTTGCCGCAAGTAACACGTCAGACAAACCCAAATACTATGTTTTAGATATGTTTCCGTACCCTTCGGGAGCAGGATTACACGTTGGACATCCGCTAGGATATATTGCATCGGATATTGTGGCACGTTACAAACGCCATAAGGGTTTTAATGTGTTGCATCCGCAAGGCTATGATTCTTTTGGACTTCCAGCCGAACAATATGCCATACAAACAGGACAACATCCTGATAAAACGACCAAAGAAAACATTGCTAGATATAGACAACAATTAGATAAAATAGGATTCTCTTTCGATTGGAGTCGCGAAGTGCGAACCTCCAATGCTGATTATTACAAACACACACAATGGATTTTCATTCAATTATTTGAGTCTTATTATTGCAAGCATTCTGATAAAGCTTTGCCAATTTCAGAATTAGTTAAGGTTTTTGAAACAGAAGGAAATAAATTAGTTGACGTAGTTTGTGATGATAACATAGTAGTATTTTCTGCGACAGAATGGAATGCTTTTTCATCAGATAAACAACAAAAAATTCTTTTACAGTACCGATTAACTTACCTAGCCGAAACCGAAGTCAACTGGTGTCCAGGATTAGGAACTGTTTTGGCGAACGACGAAATCGTAAATGGTGTTTCAGAACGTGGCGGGCATCCTGTTATTCGTAAAAAAATGACCCAGTGGTCGATGCGAATTTCGGCGTATGCTGAACGTTTATTACAAGGATTAGAAACGATTGATTGGAGCGAAAGCATTAAAGAAAGTCAGCGCAATTGGATAGGAAAATCAGTTGGAGCGATGGTCAGCTTTTTTGTCATTCCGAGGAACGAGGAATCTCATCAAATAGAAGTATTTACCACTCGTCCAGACACTATTTTTGGAGTGACTTTTATGACTTTAGCGCCTGAACATCCTTTGGTTCAAGAAATCACAACGCCAGAACAACAACAAGCTGTAAACGATTATATCGAAAAAACCGCGAAACGTTCTGAAAGAGAACGAATGGCAGATGTAAAAACCATTTCAGGTGTTTTCACAGGAGCCTATGCCGAACATCCATTTACCAAAGAAGCTATTCCAGTTTGGATTGGAGACTACGTTTTAGCAGGTTACGGAACAGGAGCAGTAATGGCAGTGCCTTGTGGCGATGAGCGTGATTATGCTTTTGCCAATTTCTTTAAAGGAACACTCGGAATGCCTGCAATAAAAAACATTTTCGATAATGTCGATATTTCTACCGAAGCCTATGGCTCGAAAGACAATGTAATTATTGCCAATTCCGATTTCTTAAACGGATTGAATTACAAAGAAGCCACTAAAAAAGCAATTTCTGAACTAGAAATTTTAAATCAAGGTTCAGGCAAAACCAATTACCGTTTGCGTGATGCCGTTTTTTCTCGTCAACGCTATTGGGGAGAGCCGTTTCCAGTGTATTATGTAAATGGATTGCCACAAATGATTGATGCGAAACATTTACCAATCAAACTACCAGAAGTAGAAAAATACTTGCCAACCGAAGACGGTCAGCCGCCATTAGGAAATGCAACGGTTTGGGCTTGGGATACGAAGGAATTACGAATTACGAATTGCGAATTAATAGATAATGTAACCATTCACCCATTAGAATTAAACACAATGCCAGGTTGGGCGGGAAGTTCGTGGTACTGGATGCGCTATATGGATGCACACAACGACAATGAATTTGCGAGTCAAGAAGCTATAAAATATTGGGAAAGTGTCGATTTGTACATTGGCGGAAGCGAACACGCCACAGGACACCTACTCTATTCTCGTTTTTGGAACAAATTTTTAAAAGACAAAGGTTTCGCGCCTACCGAAGAACCTTTTAAAAAATTGATCAATCAGGGAATGATTTTGGGGATGAGTGCTTTTGTTTATAGAATTGATAATATTTCATTAAAGCAGAATGGTAAAGATGTTGATTTAGGAATAAATAAAACTTTATTTGTTCCTTTTACTCCAATGGTTGGTCAAAACAAAGACTATGATAATCTTACTGTTAAAGAAAACGTATTGAAACTAACAGGGATTGATATTAGTAAAATATTAATTGAAGAAAAGGACTTGCAGTTTTCTCGAATAACTTCTAAAATACACGTTGACTTATCAGTAATTAATGATATTACAAATGAATTAGATATAGAAGCATTTAAAAAACATTCATTATATTCAGATTATAAAGATGCTGAATTCATTTTAGAAGATGGCAAATACATCGTTGGTCGCGAAGTCGAAAAAATGTCCAAATCCAAATACAACGTAGTCAATCCCGACGATATTTGTAACGAATACGGAGCAGATACCTTACGCCTCTACGAAATGTTTCTTGGTCCATTAGAGCAATCCAAACCTTGGAATACAGCAGGAATTACTGGTGTTTTTGGGTTCTTGAAAAAATTATGGCGTTTGTATTTTGATGATAATGGTTTGATTGTTACCAACAACGAACCATCGGCAGACAGTTTGAAAAGCTTACACAAAACCATCAAAAAGGCCACAGAAGACATCGAGAATTTCTCATTCAACACCTCGGTTTCACAATTTATGATTTGTGTGAACGAATTGTCCACTCAAAACTGTCACGAAAGAGCAATTTTAGAACCTTTGGCTATTATACTTTCGCCTTATGCGCCGCATATTGCTGAGGAATTATGGAAACAACTCGGTCATTCCGGATCAATTTCAACAGTTGATTTCCCAATTTGTGAAGACAAGTATTTGGTGGAATCTGACAAAGAATATCCTGTTTCATTCAACGGAAAAATGCGTTTCACTATTACATTGCCTTTGGATTTAACACCTGCTCAAATTGAAGAAATCATTATGAAAGACGAACGAACTATTAAACAACTCGACGGAAACGTACCTAAAAAAGTGATTATTGTGCCTGGAAAAGTCATAAATTTGGTGGGATAGTTCGTGAAATTGTAATTGATTTTTGTCATCGCCATTGATATTGATTTTTTTGGCTCACAATTTGATATTAATTTTATAACTTTATACTTTAAAAAACTTAAAAAATGGGATATTACATCATTATTGGACTAATTATGCTAGTGAGCTGGTTAGTCAGTTCACAATTAAAAAGAAAATTTGAGCATTACTCAAAAATAAGTTTGCGAAACGGAATGTCTGGTGCTGAAATTGCCGAGAAAATGCTGGCTGATCACGGTATTAGAGATGTTCAAGTTATTTCTACACCAGGTCAATTGACGGATCATTACAATCCTACTAATAAAACAGTAAATCTAAGTGAAGGGGTATACAATATGCGAAATGCATCGGCAGCAGCCGTTGCCGCTCACGAATGTGGTCATGCTGTACAACACGCTACGGCTTACGAGTGGTTGCAAATGCGCTCTAAACTTGTGCCAGTTGTTAACATTGCCTCAAGTATGTCGCAATGGGTTATTATGGGTGGATTATTGCTTATGGCAGCTACAAAATTTGGTTTTATAGTTGCGGTTATAGGATTGGTATTGTATGCTTTTGGAACGGTATTCAGTTTTATTACACTTCCTGTAGAATATGATGCTAGTAAGCGTGCTTTAGCTTGGCTCAAAAACAAAAATATGTTGGGTCAAGAAGAATATGCTGGTGCTGAAGACGCTTTGAAATGGGCTGCAAGAACCTATGTAGTTGCTGCAGTTGGATCACTTGTCACGTTATTGTATTTTGCCTTGAGAGTTTTTGGCGGAAGCAGAGATTAACGTATAATTAAAATTTTCCAGAATCCGTTTTGAAAAAGACGGATTTTTTTAGTTTAATTCAAAGCGGCAACACTGTCTAATGCTTGTTTTAAAGGGGCAATAAACGCTAAAAACCTAGGTTTGTTAGCATTGTCCATAGGGATGGAGTTGGGTAACTTTAGCTTTAAAGCATCCACTTGTTTTCCGTTTTTCCAAAACCGATAACACACGTGTGGACCTGTTGCAAGACCAGTACTTCCTACTTTTCCAATCACATCGCCTTGTTTTACCTGTTGTCCACGACGCACCAAAATTCTGGACATGTGCAAGTATTGAGTGGCATAGGTTTTATCGTGCTTGACTTTGACAAAATTTCCATTTCCTGCGGTGTACCCCGATTGTTCAACAACACCATTTGCGGTTGACATTATAGGTGTTCCTCTTGGCGCTGCATAATCAGTTCCATTATGCGCTTTGAAGCGCATTTGAACGGGATGAAATCTATTTCTTGAAAATTTTGAAGTGATGTTTATGGATTTTAAGGGTGCTTTAAGAAAGAAATTCTTTAACGCATTTCCGTTTTCATCATAGTATTCTATTTTTTCCTGATTTTTGTTTTGCATAAACGGGAAAGCGTATGTTTTCTTGCCTTTGTATTCAAAAAAAGCAGCTTGAAGCGTATCGACACCGTCATAAATGCTGTCGTTGATGTATCTTTCAGTAAAAGTAACGGCAAATTTATCTCCCTTTTTAGATTTAAAAAAATCGATAGACCACTTGTAAACACTCACTAACTTACTAGTTAATGCTGTAGAAGCGCCTTCGTTTTTAAGTGATTCTGATAAAGAACCATTTAATTGTCCTGCAACAGTTCTACTTTTGAATGTGATGGGTCTTGTTTTCTTTTCTACACGTACAATAGAATCTCTAAAATCAATGATACAATAGTTAAGCTGATCCGGTTGGTAAATGAAATATTCTAGTTTTTTAGCAAAATCATTTGTATACAATAATAGGTAGGGCTTGCCTTTGCGAATGCTGCTGAGGTTAAACTCTTTTTTTGTTGTGGTGATAATATCGAAAAGTAGTTTGCCGTTTAGATTTTGTTTTTCTATAATATTCTGAAAAGTATCTTCTTTTTTTATAGTATCACGTTTGATATAAAAATCGTTTAATTTTAAATCAAAATCAAAAACGGTAGCTTCTATTTCTTCAGGAATAGTAACAACAGTTTCAATTTCTTTTTTACACGAAAAAAGTAGTGAAATACAAATTAAAGCGAATGTGATTTTTTTCAAATTAGGCTAGATTTTATATCCAAAAAACAAATTTTAAATTTTAAAATTTTTGTTTCGGATGCCTAAGATAATAAATTTTTTTTATTCACCCCAAGAAGCCAATTCTTCTTTTGACCAAAGTTCTGGAAAAAAGATGCGTCTTTGGTATTTAGGATGCATGTATTTTTTCCAATCACTTCCTCCAGTAGCTTCTCCATCACCTATTCCACTGGATTCGATGTATTTTTTAGCAGTGTTCAAGTGTTGCATTACCCATGTTATATTTACAGTATGATCGTAATGGCGCATAGCAGAAATTAAATCAGGATTATGTTGATCTACTTCTGGAAGTTCTTTGAATTTTCGCCAAAGATTGATGGTATTGTATTCTTCCATTGTGGCTAGAAATTCTTTTTTATATTTTTTTTCAAATTCTTGAAGAAAATAGGACTTTTCACCTGTTTTATAGTCTTTTCCAGCGGCTTGCCAATACAAATGCTCGAAGGCGTGTTCATAAGGCGTATTTCTGTCAATCGACGCTCTGAATCGGTAATCTATAAGATTTATTAAGTCAGTCGATGAAAATTCAATGAGTCTGTATTGTGCACTTTGAAAACCACTTGCAGGAGTTAATGTATGACGAAACTTCATATATTGTTCCACATCCATACCGTCTTTCATAATGCTAAAAGAGGTGGTTAACATGTCAAAATAACGACTAATACGCATTAATCTTTCGGTAAAAAATTCCGTTGTAGGCTTTTCAGTATGTGATAATTGGTTTATTTCACCAAGAATCATTTTAAACAAAAGCTCGTTTATTTGATGATACATAATAAACACATTCTCATCAGGAAGCAGGGTTCGTTGTGTTTGCAGATTTAAAAGCGCATCGGTTTGAATATAATCCCAATAAGTTATAGGCTTTGACCAAAGCAATCCCTCAAGATGAACTTCTGTTTTTTGATTGATGGCTTTGTATTTCTTGTCAATTTCTTGAACTAAATTTTTTATTTTGTCCATATTATTTGTTTGGAATTATCATAAACGGATGCTTTAAACCTTTGTATGCTTCTAAATCGGCTTTTAATGATCCAACTGCAAGATTGGCTTTGATTCGTAGGGGCATTTTATTTTCATCATCAGTAACCCAAACCGTTAGGCTTTCTTCTTCCTTAAACACACGGCCAGATTGCACAAAAGGTCTGAAAACCATAGTTTTTACTTTGCCAAATTTTGTATTCAAAAGTTCGCGTCCAACATATTTTAATTTAAATTTCACAATTTCATCATCAAAAAACATATCGATCATTATGGATTCTCCAATTTTTAGTTTGTCTACATTGGGATGGTTTCTCAAATAGTAAAATGACGATACAATATCTTGAACATTTTCTGTAACAGCTATCGTTTTTTCAGTATTGTGTTTAAAATCTTTTACAAAAACGGTATTTTTGTCTTGATTAAAAAACCCAACTTGATTTTTAGTATAACCTCCTTCGTCGATTTTGCGAATAAAACTGTAGGGTTTGGAAGTTGTTTTGTCAATAAAACTTTGATAATCATCATTGACTTTAAAGAACATTTTTGTCATTCCAGTCGTATATCCGTACCCGACAGTGTGAAACACTTTTTTGTTATCACGAACTGCTTCTTTTACTTCAAGTGTTGCATACCCAGCAGTTACAAGTCCATAATGTATGCGAAATTTGAACCATTCTCCAACATCATAGGCACTTTCTTTTTGTGCTGAAATGGAAACCGAAATAAGTAATGCGAAGTAAAATACTAGTTTTTTCATTTTTTAATATTGATTTGTACACTGTTTGTAACCTAGAATACAAAATTCATTCCAAAAGTACTAAAAAACAAAAAACCCAGTCAAATAAATGACCGAGTTTTTATGCTTTAACCAACCAAAAAACTATAAATTATGAAAATTTATCAATTTTCAGGGAACCACCCCCTCAATTGCGAGTGCAAAAGTAGTATATGAATTCAATTATATCTAATAAAAAATAAACTTTAACGTTTTTTTATCAATTACACCAACACTACATCGATGTATGTTATGAATAGTTTAATAAAAAGTTAATTTTATTATAAAGTTCCTCTTTTTGCCTGTTCTCTTTCGATAGATTCAAACAATGCTTTGAAATTTCCTGCTCCAAATCCTTTAGCTCCCATTCTTTGAATAATTTCGAAGAATAATGTTGGTCGATCTTCTACTGGTTTGGTAAAAATCTGTAATAAATATCCATCTTCATCGGCATCGACCATAATAGCAAGATTTTCAATTTTGGTTAAATCTTCTTTCATCATATCCATATGCACACCCAAACGCTCCGGAATGGCTTTGTAATATTCGTGCGGTGGTGCTGATAAAAACTCTACACCACGGGCTTTTAGTTGCGTTACGGTTTCAATAATATCGTCAGTGGCAATAGCAATGTGTTGCACACCAGAGCCTTCGTAGAAATCTAGATATTCTTCAATTTGTGAGCGTTTGTTGCCTTTTGCGGGTTCGTTAATTGGAAATTTTATTCTTCCATTGCCGTTTGACATCACTTTAGACATCAAAGCGGAATATTCCGTATGAATTTGCTTGTCGTCAAACGATAGGAAATTTACAAATCCCATAACGTCTTCGTAGAATTTTACCCAAGTGTTCATTTGGTTCCAGCCTACATTTCCTACCATATGGTCTATGTATTTTAAACCAACTGGCAATGGATTATAATCGGATTTCTGTTCTATAAATTCTGGGAGAAATGCTCCAGTGTAATTTTTTCGTTCTACAAACATATGAACGGTTTCTCCGTAAGTATAAATTCCTGCACGAACTACTTCGCCAAATTCGTCTTTTTCGACAACGGGTTCCATATAAATTTTGGCACCTCGTTTGGTAGTTTCTTCAAATGCGGAACGGGCATCTTCTACCCAAAGAGCAATTATTTTTACGCCATCACCATGTTTTTTAACGTGTTCGCCAATCGGAGATTCACTGTTTAATGCCGTTGTTAATACTAGCCGAATTTTGTCTTGTTTTAAAACATAAGACACTTTGTCGCGTGAACCTGTTTCTAATCCGCAGTATGCGTGGGATTGAAAACCAAAAGCTGTTTTGTAAAAATGGGCTGCTTGTTTTGCGTTTCCAACATAGAATTCTACGTAATCGGTTCCTAATAATGGAAGGAAATCTTGTGCTCCTTCAAATATTTTTTCTAAGCCGTACTCGACTGATTTTACTTCTTTACTCATAATACAATTAGTTAATTTGTCAATTAGATAATTAGAAAATGAGGTGTTGATAAAAATTATCTAATTGACACATTTTCTAATTATCTAAATTTATTTAAGTTTTGATGTTGAAATTATTTTGTTTAAAATTTTTAAAATTTCTGACAAATCGTTTAGTAATTCTTTACAATTTGGATAAGATTTGTGAGCGTCACAAAGAAACAACCAGTATTCTGTTTCATCAGCTTCTTTTATAGCAATCTTCAATTTGTGAATAAAGTCTGCTTTACTTTCTGCATTTTGTGCTTCTTTTGAATTTGCGCCAATTGAAGTGCCACTTTTTAATAATTGATTTCCAATTACAAACTTCTTTTTTTCTTGCAATTCCTCAGTTAAATCAATGATTTTTAATGAAAATTCAAAAGTTTTTATCAAAAGTGCATTGTTCTTATATTTTTCGTTAAAAGTCATTTTTTCAAAATAGAAAATGAGATAATTTGTTAATTAGATAATGTTGAATTTGGATGATTTTTTTAATTATCTAATTTCCTCATTGACACATTATCTAATTTATTCTAACCATGATTTATAATATTTCCCATCATCTATTCCCATAGCTTCTTCGGTTACCATAAGTGGACGAAAAGTATCAACCATAACTGCCAATTCTTGAGTTTCGGTATGACCGATGCTTCGTTCCATTGCGCCTGGTGCTGGACCGTGTGGAATTCCTTTTGGGTGTAATGTGATGTGACCTTGTTCGATATTGTTTCTGGACATAAAATCGCCATCGACATAATACAAAACTTCGTCTGAATCAATATTGCTATGATTGTAGGGTGCTGGAATGGATTTTGGATGGTAATCGTACAATCTTGGACAGAAGGAACACACTACGAAAGTCGCCGTTTCAAAGGTTTGATGTACTGGCGGTGGTTGGTGCACACGACCTGTTATGGGTTCAAAGTTATGAATTGAAAAAGCATAAGGGAAATTGTAACCATCCCAACCGACAACATCAAAAGGATGTGTGGCATAAACGACTTCGTGAATCATTCCTTCTTTTTTGATTTTGATTAGAAAATCGCCTTTTTCATCGTAAGTTTCTATCTCAGACGGCAATTTGAAATCGCGCTCACAAAATGGAGAATGTTCTAGGTGCTGACCCGACTCATTTTTGTATCGTTTTGGGGTATAAAATGGAGAAAAACTTTCTACATAAAACAATCTGTTTTCTGAAGAATTGAATTGAATTTGGTATATCATTCCTCGAGGAATAACTAGATAATCGCCATATTCAAAATCGATATTTCCCATCATAGTTCTGAGTTTACCCGAACCTTTATGAATGAAAATCAGCTCATCTGCATCGGCATTTTTATAGAAATAGTCGGTTAACGATTCTTGTGGCGCCGCCAAACCTATGGTGCAATCTTTATTAACTAGCATTGGTTTGCGGCTCTCTAGAAAATCGCTTTCTGGTTTGAGTTCGAATCCTTTTAGTAAAAGGGATTTTATATTTTTACCTATAGCAATTTTTGGCTCGACGGAATACGATTTCAAGATTTCTTTGACTTGAGTTGGACGATGAATATGATACAACAACGATGAATGCCCGTGAAAACCTTCGGTACCAAATAATTGTTCGTAGTATAATCCGCCATTTGGTTTCTCGAACTGTGTGTGTCGCTTTTGCGGAAAAGTTCCTAGTTTATGATAAAGTGGCATTATATCTTTTTTTAAATTGATTCTTAAATCAAATTCATTAAACAAATATCGGAAATAATTCGTTTTTAGAAATGTTTATTGTGAATTATTTACAAAGCAAAAAGGTATTAAAAAATGACGAATCAAATTTTAATACCTTTTTATAAATTATAAAATAAATTTATTTTTTATCAGGATTGTTTAAGACACTGTTTTTCTTACTGTACGCAAAATAGATAATCAAACCTAATACTAACCAACCCGCTAGTCTTAACCAGTTTGTCCAACCTAAACCGTAAATCATTGCCAAACAAACTACGATTCCTAAAATAGGAACAAAAGGAACAAAAGGTGTTCTGAATTCACGTTTCATTTCTGGGTTTGTTTTGCGTAAAACAATAACGGAAAGACATACTAAAATAAAGGCAAATAATGTTCCAATGCTTGTCATATCTCCAACAATATCTCCAGGTACAAATGCAGCAAACAATCCAACTATTACTAAAATAGCAAGATTAGCTTTGTATGGCGTTTTGTATTTTGAATGCAAGTCTCCGAATGCTTTTGGTAACAAACCATCTTTACCCATTGAATAGAAAACCCTTGATTGCCCAAGTAACATTACTAAAATAACAGAAGTAAATCCGAACAAAATGGCTACCGTAACAAACTGTGCTAACCAGCCATATCCTTCCATTGAAGAAGTGATTGCATTAGCTACAGAAGCTTCTTTTCCGCCTGTTCTGAAAAACTCTACTGATTCTAGACCTGTTAAAACGTGTGCAAAAAGAATGTATAAAACAGTACAAACAGCCAATGATCCTAAAATTCCAATAGGCATATCGCGTTTTGGGTTTTTAGTTTCTTGTGCAGCAGTACTTACTGCGTCAAAACCAATAAATGCAAAGAAAACAGTTCCAGCGGCTCCAAGAATCCCCATTATTCCACCATAATTGTGCCCAACTCCTGCATCATCGGTAAATATTGACGGTTCTGGAATATAAGGTGTGTGATTTACAGGATTGATAAAACTCCATCCAAAAACGATAATCATAATTACAATAGAAACTTTTATAATTACAATGATTCCATTTACAAATGCTGATTCCTGTGTTCCTTTTATTAACAACAAACTGATAACTCCTACAATAAATAAGGCAGGTAAGTTTATAATTCCACTTTCTCCTAAGGCAGAAGTTTGAAATGGCGAATGCGATAACGAATACGGTATTGGACTTGTATGGAGTACATTGACCAGTAAATTATTCAAATATTCACTCCAGGCTATTCCTACTGTCGCAGCACCTACTGCATATTCTAGAATTAAATCCCAACCAATAATCCAAGCTAAAAGCTCACCCATTGTGGCATAAGTATAGGTGTATGCACTTCCAGAAATCGGAATTGATGATGATAATTCAGCATAACAAAGTCCCGCTAATGCACATCCTATTGCAGCTACTATAAATCCTATAGTAACTGATGGACCAGCGTTTTGAGCAGCAGCAGTTGCTGTTCTTACAAACAATCCAGCACCAATAATAGCTCCAATTCCTAGGGCAACAAGTGACCAAGCGGTTAACGTTCTTTTTAATCCTTTTTCTGATTCAGACGCTTCTGCAAGCAAAAGGGATATTGATTTTTTCTTCCAAATAGACATATAAATAAATTTTTGTTTGGTTTTTAGTGTCCCAAAAATAGGTTTTTTTAGAAACATTTACACTAAAAACACATTTTTCTCTAATTATTTTAACAAAAGTGCTTTTTTAAAACCAAAAACCAACTGTAAACCAAGTAAAATGATCTCTAGTTTCTGGAGACCAACTGTGTTTTATTTCTATAGGACCAAGGAGTGTTTCAATCCCATAACCAATCCCGTAACCAGAGAATTGAGGTTTAGACACCCAAATTTTATTTTCAAAAATATTGTTTCCAATATTAGCATAATTCATATTCCAATTGATGTGATTTTTTTTAACAAACTCATAATCTATGCTAAATGATGCTTTGACGTAACTATCTCCGGATAATTCTAAAAAATCATACCCATAGAAAGGTTTGAAATTGTTTATTTTGTTAAATCCATAGCCTCCTAGTACAAAATCAAATACATGATTTGTACTTTCGCCAAATACAAATCCACCCTCAGTTTGAAGTTTTACCGAAAATTTTTTATAAAAAGTTTGAACAATAGCTGCATCCGCTTTAAAATTTGTAAAGGGATCAAAATTATTATAAAAATCTGATGAAGAGAAAAAATATTGTGCGTCTCCCATAAAGGACCATCCTTTTTTCGGAAAATACTTATTATCGAAAGAATCGTATTTTAAAAACCCTACAACCGATGTATACCAGCTTTTGTCAAAGTAAGCTGTGATGTTTTGAATGGAACTTGATTGTATTGTAATATACTTGTACTCAAGTCCTGTACCAATAAGAAATTTATTTGCAAATAGTGTTTGCATATAGCCTTGGTTTGAAAAATCAGAATAATCAATATTAATAGTCTTTAGCCCTAGTCTATTAATGATGTTATTCCCATTAAAATCTGTTTTACTATTTTTGTTAAAAGTGTTTAATCTTGATTTGAAACCAAAACTCCAATTAAAGCCATTGTCAATATAATAGTCTAAGTTGTATCTAAAATTATCTCCCAATATAAAATCGAATGATGCTACATCGTTCTTAAAAAGCAACTTTTTTTGAGTTAAGTTTATTAAAACACCAGTTTTGTATAAGTCGTCGTAATGCAAACTGAATTTTAAATTGGTCTTTATTGGATTTTCTCGAATATCAATAACTAGTATTTCGCTTTCATTCTCTTTTATGAGTTCATAATTTATAGCGCTAAAGTTTTGTGTTGCGTTTAAGTTGTTGATACCATCGTGAAGATCAGTATAATTAATTTTAGTCCCTTGTTTAAAACGTAACTTCCCTATTACATAGGATCTGGTATAATTTTTTAATCCTTTAATAATAATATTTTTGATAAATAAACTGTCTACCTTGTTTGAAGAATCATTGACTTTAATGTAATTTGTTCTTAGTTTTTCTAGTTTATCTTTAAGCAAGTTAGCGGCAATTTGTCCTTTTTTGATAATAGTTTCTCCTTGGTCAAAAGAAATCACAGTAAATTCTTCTACATTTGGTCTGATATAAATATCTGTTTTTTCTATTTTTTCTTTCATTTTTTCAATCATTTGAAAATTTGAAATTTGAACCAGAACTCCCGTTGCTCCATTAATTTCATCTCGAGTTTTTAATCCGTCTTGAACATCAACTCCAATAATAATAGTAGCTCCCATTTTTCTCACTTCTTCAACGGGATAATTGTTAGCAACTCCACCATCGATATAAATTTCCCCATCAATTTCCACAGGAGAGAACAAGGATGGGAAAGCACTACTTGCAGATAGGACTAAGGGAAGATTACCACATTTAAAAACCTTTTCTTTTCCAGTCTCAACATTAGTGGCTATCGCAAGAAACGGTATTTTTAGTTGATTAAAATCTCGAATATGGCGAAAATTGTGCGTCAGTTTACTTATTAAATTGTAGTTGTACAGCCCTTTGGAAAGCCCTTTAGGTACTGATAATTTGAAATTTTTGAAAGGTAGATTTAAAGCATACATTTCATCGTTTCGTTTTTCGTAAAATGTTTTATTGTTACGAGGTACAAAGTCTTGAATGAGCTCGTCAAAATTGGTTCCTCTAAAGATGGAATCCAGTTGGTTTGCAGAGTAGCCACAAGCATATAATCCGCCGACAACTGCTCCCATACTGGTTCCGCCTATGTAGTCAATTTTGATTCCTGCTTTTTCAATTTCTTTTAAAACACCAATGTGTGCAAAACCTTTGGCTCCGCCACCACTTAAAACCAAGCCAATTTTTGCTTTTTTGATAGTGTCTTGAGCTTGTAATGTGAAATATGAGAAACAAAAAATAATAGGCAAGAAATAAAAAACACTACTTTTTATTTTTTGCATATTTTTTGTTTCTGTTTTAGAAAAGTGAACCACCTTTTATTCTTTAGTTTTGTAAAAGTCGTGAATTTTTTTTGCTTTTGATGCGCCAACTACGTCAGAAATTTCATTTTCTAAGGCTAATTTTAATCTTTTAACACTTTTGAAATGTTTTATTAACATTTCCATTGTTTTTTCGCCTATCCCTGGAATGTTGTCCATTGAGGAAACCAGTGATGCTTTGCTGCGTTTGTCTCGGTGAAAAGTGATTCCGAATCGATGCGCCTCGTTACGTAACTGCTGAATTATTTTGAGTGTTTCCGATTTTTTATCGAGATATAATGGTACTGAATCTCCTGGATAAAACAGTTCCTCCAAACGTTTTGCAATTCCTATTATGGCAATTTTACCACGCAAATCGAGTTCGTCCATAATTTTTAAGGCCGATGACAATTGTCCTTTCCCGCCATCAATGATTATTAGGTTTGGCAAAGGTTGATTTTCGTCTAACAATCGCTTGTATCTTCGATAAACCACTTCTTCCATCGATGCAAAATCATTCGGGCCTTCAACGGTTTTTATATTGAAATGGCGGTAGTCTTTTTTGCTGGGTTTCCCGTCTTTAAAAACAACACAGGCTGCTACAGGATTGGTTCCTTGAATGTTGGAGTTGTCAAAACATTCTATATGGCGCGGTTCAACCGAAAGCCGCAAATCTTTTTGCATTTGTGCCATAATTCTGTTCACGTGGCGTTCAGGATCTACAATTTGGAGTTGTTTGAGTTGCTCAATCCTGAAAAATTTCGCATTACGAGTGGATAAATCTAGAATTTGTTTTTTGTCACCCAGTTGTGGAACGGTTATTTTTAGGTTTTCGCCCACTTCAACCTCAAAAGGGACAATAAGTTCTCGGGATAGTAATTTGAAACGTTCCCGAAGTTCGATTATGGCTAATTCCAATAGTTCTTGATCAGATTCGTCTAGTTTTTTCTTGATTTCTAAGGTATGGGAACGGATAATCGATCCGTGTGAAATTTGCAAGAAATTCACAAAAGCGGCTCCTTCGTCTGAAACAATAGAGAAAACATCAATATTGGTAATTTTTGGATTTATTATAGTGGAACGTGACTGATAATTTTCGAGAACTTCTATTTTTTCTTTGATTTTTTGGGCTTCTTCAAAATGCATATTCGTTGCCAAATCAATCATCATACGTTTAAAATCCTTCATTGATTCTTTGAAGTTTCCTTTTAAGATTTCGCGAATGGCATTGATTTGAGTTTGGTAATTTTCTAAGCTTTCGTATCCTTCGCAAGGACCTTTGCAATTGCCAATATGATATTCTAAACAAACCTTAAACTTGTTGGTTTCGATGTTTTTTTGGCTCAAATCGAAGTTGCAAGTTCGCAACGGATAAAGTTCCTTTATCAAATCTAAAATGGTATGTACAGTTTTGAAACTGGTGTAAGGGCCAAAATATTCGGAACCATCTTTTATCATTTTTCGCGTTGGAAAAATTCTCGAAAAGGGTTCTTTTTTGATGCAAATCCATGGATAAGTTTTGTCGTCACGAAGGAGTACATTGTATCTTGGCTGCAATGTTTTTATCAAATTATTTTCTAAAAGCAATGCATCACTTTCTGTAGGAACCACTATGTGTTTGATGGTGACAATTTTCTTGACTAAAACATTGGTTTTGGCCGTGTCGTGCACTTTATTAAAATAGGAGGAAACTCTTTTTTTTAAGTTTTTGGCTTTTCCAACATATAAAATTTTGTCTTCTTTGTCATAATACTGATATACTCCGGGATTATCGGGTAGGGATTGTATTTGTAGTTCAAGAGAAGGAATTGTCATTTTGATTGCAGATTTTTTGAAATTAGATGAAAGAGCAAAGAAAAAAGACTTCAGATTTTATAGATTGCTCTCTTTTTCGGCGATTTTTTGCTCGATAAATTCTTTGTGGCGTTTAACCTCTGATTTTAAAATTTTGTCGATTTCGGAATCGGTCAGTTGGGTTCCGTATGGTTTTTCAATTATATCATCTTTATTAAAAATAACTGTGTAACTCAAAATGTTGAAATTGAAACTTACAAATGATTCATAATCAAAATTATCAAAGCCAATATTTTTAAAATTTTTAAAATTTGTTTTAAAATTAATAAAATTTGTGTTTTCAGTTATTAGCTTCTTAATCCCTTCATAATAATATTTAGTTCCTAAAATTTTATTTTCAATTTCAACAGTAATCTCTTTATTTAAATAAAAAACATCAAATTTTGATAATTTAGAAAATAATCTTAAATGTAAATGTACTATAGTCAAATCAAAAATTTCTTTAATCACTAGTAAAGATTTTACTTTTTCAGATTTTTCGCCAATAAAATTAAGCCTCTGCTCCAACAAAGCAATCTCCTTATCTAAATCATCCTCTTCCTCAATGTTTTCTCCATTGGCTCCTGCAATCATAATATCTAAAGAGCGAATTAAATTTTGAGCAATGTATTCCAAAAAAGATTCTAAATTTCCTGCATCGGCAAGTTGTAAAACGGCAAAATAATTGTCTTTATCTTGTGTTTTTATAATTACTGGCGGATAACCAAATTTCATTAAAATAAAATTCATTATGATTCTAGCTGTTCTGCCATTTCCATCATCAAAAGGATGAATTCTGATGAATTTGTAATGAAACTCTGCGGCTAATAATATTGGATTTAATTTTTCTAGTATTTTTTCATTATACCAAACCAACAAATCATACATTTTGGCTGGGGTTTCTTCGGGTGTGGCAAAATAGAAAATCTCACCTGTTTTTGTTTTTACATGATTTGCTGATGTTTTGTAGCTACCTATATTTATTCTCTTTTTGGTTGGTTTTCCATCTGGTGTAATGGCATCAACTTCATAAGGTTCTTTTAATAAAAGCGAGTGTAGTTCTCTAATGAAATTTTCGGTTAATGGATAATCGCCTTTTACCACATCAATCACCCAATTGATGGCTTCATTATGTCCCGTTATTTCAAAATGATCTTTAAGCGGTTTCCCTTGAGCCGTAATTCCAAATAAAAGTAACGCTTTGGTTTCCCCATAGGTTAGCGTATTTCCTTCTAAATGGTTAGAATGATAATTCCAATCTAAACGAAATTTTTGCATTATTCTATCTTCTTGTTCCTTATTAATAGGGCGAAGCTTGTCTAAAATTGATTTTAATTCTAATGCTTTTGTTGAATTTTCCATTTATCGTTTGAATAAATTACTTTTCAAATTTACAAATTCAAATGTTTAAAACCGAAAAACAACCCACAACTTATAATTCATAATTCATAATTTTCTATATTTATACTTTTATCCTAATATATGACGCACCACGAACGCAAAAACATTACGATTTTAAAAGAAACCATTTTGCCTGGCGAAAGCAAAACCATTAATATGGAAATTGCTAAACTCCACACAATGACAAAATTGAAAATTCCAATTATTGTGGAAAGATCCAAATTTGAAGGCCCTACAGTTTTGTTTTCAGCGGGTTTGCATGGTGATGAAATTAATGGAATTGAAATTGTAAGGCAGATTATAACCCAAAAAATCAACAAACCAAAAATAGGAACTATAATATGCATTCCTGTAATTAATGTTTTTGGTTTTTTGAATCAAACACGTGAATTTCCTGATGGTCGTGATTTGAATCGGGTTTTCCCAGGAAGTAAGACTGGCTCATTGGCAAGTCAATTTGCTCATTCTATTTTAACTGAAATAATTCCTCATATTGATTATGCAATCGATTTTCACGCAGGCGGCGCCAGCCGATTCAACGCTGCACAAGTGCGAATTGTGCCAGACAATTCAGAGTTGAAAGCTTTGGCCGATGTTTTTAACGCTCCTTTTGGATTGTTTTCTAAAAATATTTTAGGCTCGTTCCGAAACTCGTGTGATAAGTTGGGCGTAAAAATGCTGCTTTTTGAAGGCGGAAAATCTATAGATATTAATGAAGAAATTACCAATGAGGGATTAGAAGGAACTAAGCGAGTTTTGCATAGTTTGAAGATGCTAAATGCTAGAAAGAAAGTTTCATTTCCTGAAAACAAAACATTGTATATTGAAAAATCAAATTGGATTCGTGCGAAACACTCTGGGATGTTTCACGGATTGACAAAAGTAGGCAGTTTTGTTGAAAAGGGACAAATTCTAGCTAAGATATCAGATCCTTACGGAAAAGTAGAGCATATATTAAAATCGCCAAATGCTGGATTTATCATTAATGCAAACGATTCGCCAATAATATATCAAGGCGACGCTATTTATCACATTTCTAACACAACAGGAAATGAATAAGAAAGAATTGAGAATAAAATACAAAGCAAAAAGGAACGAACTATCCCAAAATCAAATAGAAGAAAGATCAATAGCTATAGCCAATACTTTGTTGCAGTTAGACATTTGGGAGAAAACCTATTTTCACATTTTCCTTTCCATAGAAGAACAAAAAGAAGTGAATACAGAATACATTTTACACATTTTGCATGGAAAAGATAAAGAAATTGTGATTTCAAAAGCGGATTTTGAATCTCGAGAAATGGGCCATTATTTACTGACAGACAATACTAAAATCAAAAAAAACAAATACAATATTCCAGAGCCTATTGATGGTATTCACGTTCCGATCAATAAAATAGAAGTGGTTTTTGTTCCGCTATTAGCTTACGACCTAAAAGGAAATAGAGTGGGGTATGGCAAAGGATTTTATGATGCCTTTTTATCACAATGCCATCCGAAAACTATAAAAATTGGGCTTTCTTTTTTTGAACCTGAAGAAGAAATTCTAGATTTTTTTGAAAGCGATGTGAGATTGGATTATTGTATAACTCCAAAAGAAATTATATGTTTTGCTATATAGAAGAAATAATTTAACAAAATAATTTTTAGGAACTACGAAGTTCCGAAAGCTTTTTTGTTAAAAACAATCAAAATTCCCACGCCAGTTGATATCGCAAAATCGGCAACATTGAAAATGGCATTAAAAAAAGTAAACGGTTTTCCGCCCCAAACAGGAATCCAAGTTGGTAAATTACCGCTCCAAATAGGAAAATAAAACATATCAACCACTTTCCCGTAAAACCAAGTCCCATAAGGTTTTTCATTAAGAAAAGTTGCTACAGTAAAATCGCTACTGTTAAATATTTTACCATAAAAAACAGAATCTATAATATTTCCAAAAGCACCAGCTAATATTAATGAAATAGCAAAAATTAAAATTGATGAAGCCTGATTTCTAACAGAATACCATAGCCAATAGCCAATACCTCCTACAGCAAAGATTCGAAATATAGTCAAAGTTAATTTGCCATAAGCTCCGGGAATTTCTGCTCCCCAAGCCATTCCTTCGTTTTCTATAAAAAGAATTTTGAACCAAGACAAAACTTGAACTTCTTCGTGTAAAACAAAATGTGTTTTGACATATATTTTTGACAATTGATCTACTAACAAAACTAGAAATACAACAAAATAAGCTTTCTTTAAATTCATTTTAATAAAATTATTTCGCAAAAATAAACATTATTATATAAAAAACGCCCCAAAAGGAGCGTTAGTACATTTATTTTTCAAAAAAAATTAACGTTGCAAGTTCTTCGCTTCAATACTCATAGTAGCGTGAGGTACAATTCGCAAACGGTCTTTGTTTATCAATTTTCCAGTTACTTTACAAACTCCGTATGTTTTACTTTCGATACGAACTAATGCATTGCGTAAATCGCGAATGAATTTTTCTTGACGAATCGCCAATTGTGAGTTTGCTTCCTTACTCATCGTTTCACTTCCTTCTTCAAATGCTTTGAATGTAGGTGATGTATCATCAGTTCCATTATTCAAATCATTCATATAGGCACTTTTTATAAGGTCTAAATCGATTCTTGCTTTTTCTAATTTTTTGTTAATTATTTCTTTAAACTCTGCTAAATCAGCATCAGAAAATCTTATTTGTTCATCTACCATAATCTCTTTTATTTTGAAATTAAAATCATTGTTTTTACATCATCAAACTCAATAATCGTACCGTTTTCGATACGTTCTAAAAGCATTAACTCGTTTGTGAGTGTCTCAGATTTAATATAATCTTGGTTGTCTAAAATGGCTTGGTTAATTATGTCATTTTTTTGAACGGCAACTTTAATTTTATCTGTTACATCAAAACCAGCTTCTTTTCTAAGATTTTGAATTCGGTTTACTAATTCTCGGGCAATTCCTTCTTTTCTTAATGCATCAGAAATTGTAATGTCTAATGCTACGGTAATTCCGTTAGAATTTGCAACCAACCAACCTTCAATATCTTGCGATGTTATTTCTACATCTTCTAAAGTTAAAATTACACTTTTTCCAGCAATTACAATATCTAGACTACCTTGATTGTCTAATTTATTAATTTGATCTGGTGTTAAAGCTTGTATTTCTTTGGAAATCAGCCCCATATCTTTACCGAAACGTGGGCCTAATGCCTTGAAATTAGGCTTAATTTGCTTTACCAAAACTCCTGAAGCATCGTCCAAAAGCTCAATTTCTTTTACGTTAACCTCAGCCATAATCAGGTCAGCAACTGCTTCAATTTCAGCTCTAAAAGCATTGTTAAGCACTGGAATCATTACCTTTTGTAGTGGTTGACGCACCTTAATCATTTCTTTCTTTCTGAGTGATAATACTAGTGATGAAATGATTTGCGCTTTCTCCATTTTACTCTCTAACGATTTATCAACAAAGTTTTCAACTGATTTTGGAAACTCTGCCAAATGTACACTGTCATAATTTTCTGACTGTGTTGCTAAAGTTAAATCTCTGTAAAGTTTATCCATAAAGAATGGAGCCACTGGCGCACCTAACTTACTCACGGTAAGCAAACAAGTATATAAGGTTTGGTAAGCCGCAATTTTATCTTGTGCATATTCCCCTTTCCAAAAACGGCGACGACACAAACGAACGTACCAATTACTCAAATTTTCTTGAACAAAATCCGAAATTGCACGTGTTGCTTTAGTAGGTTCATAATCAGCATAAGCATCATCGACTACTTTTATCAACGTGTTTAATTCCGATAAAATCCAACGATCAATCTCTGGTCTTTCGTTAAGCGGAATTTCTGCTTCGGCATATTTGAACTCATCAATGTTAGCATATAACGCAAAGAAGGAATAGGTATTATATAATGTTCCGAAGAATTTGCGACGCACTTCTGCAATTCCTTCTAAATCGAACTTTAAATTATCCCACGGATTGGCGTTCGAAATCATATACCAGCGTGTAGCATCTGGACCATATTCTGCCAAAGTTTCAAAAGGATCGGCAGCGTTTCCAAGACGTTTAGACATTTTTTGTCCATTTTTGTCCAAAACTAATCCGTTAGAAACAACGTTTTTATAAGCAATTTTATCAAAAACTAATGTCGAAATGGCGTGCAAAGTATAAAACCAACCACGCGTTTGATCGACACCTTCGGCGATGAAATCGCCTGGAAAATCTTTATTTTCGTCAATTTTGTCTTTGTTTTCAAACGGATAATGCCATTGTGCATAAGGCATGGAGCCTGAATCGAACCAAACGTCAATCAGATCAGATTCCCGTTTCATTGGTTTTCCTGAAGTAGAAACCAACGTAATTTCGTCCACTACATTCTTATGCAAATCGATTAAGTCGTAATTTTCTTCAGACATATTCCCGATTTCGAATCCTTTGAATGGATTTTCTGACTGAAAACCAGCTGAAACTGATTTTTCGATTTCGTTGTACAATTCTTCTACTGAACCAATAAGAATTTCTTCAGTTCCGTCTTCGGTCCGCCAAATTGGCAATGGAATTCCCCAATAACGAGAGCGAGAAAGGTTCCAATCGTTCGCGTTTTTCAACCAATTTCCGAAACGACCTTCGCCAGTGGCTTTGGGTTTCCAGTTGATGGTTTCGTTGAGGTCGAACATTCGGTCACGAACTTCGGTAATTTTTATAAACCAAGAATCCAGTGGGTAATACAAAATAGGTTTGTCTGTTCTCCAGCAATGTGGGTAACTGTGGACATATTTCTCGACTTTAAAAGCCTTATTTTCTTCTTTTAATTGAATGGCAATTTCCACATCAGCAGAGCGTTCAGGTGCTTCACCATCATTATAATATTCATTTTTAACGTATTTTCCAGAATAATCGCCCAAACCTTGAATAAATTTTCCTTGTAAGTCGACTAATGGAACGGGGTTTTCGTTTTCGTCAAGAACTAACATTGGCGGAACTTCAGGTGATGCTTCTTTAGCAACTTTGGCATCATCGGCACCAAATGTTGGAGCGGTGTGCACAATTCCTGTTCCATCTTCGGTGGTTACGAAATCGCCAGCAATTACTCTAAACGCGTTTTCAGCATTTTCATAAGGCAATGCCAATTTCATTAATTGTTCGTAACGAATTCCGACTAAATCTGCACCTTTGCATTTTGATATGATTTTATAAGGAAATTTACCTTTTCTATATTCTAATGATTCTATATTTTGCTTAAAAGATTTTTCAAATTCATTATTAGTATTAGAATTTAGAGCAATTTTATATTTTTCAATTTCTAAATCAATATCTTTTTGAAATTCTTCATAACTTTTTTTAAATCCGTTTTGAGCAATAGTATCTGTTCCATTATAAAATAATTTTCCTGAAAATTGCTTTTCTAATAAATTTTCAGCCAATATAACATTAACAGGCTCAGATGTATATTGATTAAAAGTTCTAACCAAAACATAATCTATTTTTGGCCCGACGGTTAATGCTGTATTTGATGGCAAAGTCCAAGGCGTTGTTGTCCAAGCAAGAAAATAAAAATCCCCTCTCAAATTTTCTCGAGGAGTAGAATCTAGTTTAAATGCTTTTAAAACATCGTTGCTAGTTCCCCCTTCGGGGGTTAGGGGGCTTTTGAATTGTGCTACAACAGTCGTATCGGTAACATCACGATACGAGCCAGGTTGATTGACTTCGTGCGAACTTAATCCTGTTCCTGCTTTTGGAGAATACGGCTGAATAGTGTATCCTTTATACATCAAATCTTTGTTATAGATTTGTTTCAAAAGCCACCAAACCGATTCCATATATTTGGGTTTGTAGGTCACATACGGATTTTCCATATCGACCCAATAACCCATTTTTTCGGTGAGATCGTTCCACACATCGGTGTAACGCATGACGGTTTTTTTACAGGCTTCGTTGTATTCTTCAATTGAGATTTTGGTTCCAATATCTTCTTTGGTGATACCGAGTTCTTTTTCGGTTCCTAATTCTACAGGTAATCCGTGTGTGTCCCAACCAGCTTTTCGTTTTACTTGAAATCCTTTTTGGGTTTTATATCGGCAAAAAATATCTTTGATGGCGCGTGCCATTACGTGATGAATTCCTGGCAATCCGTTGGCCGAGGGTGGTCCTTCAAAAAAAACGAATGGTGTATTACCTTCGCGAGTGGTTACACTCTTTTCAAAGATGTTTTCTTTTTTCCAAAAATCAAGAACTTCTGACGCTACCGTTGGTAGATTAAGTCCTTTGTATTCAGTAAATTTAGTGCTCATTTTGTTCTTTTCTTAAATCGTGGTGCGAAAGTAAGAAATTAAGTCGAAAGTCGAAAGTCGAAAGTTGAAAGTTTTGGTTGCGTGAGGGATAGCAGTGGAAAGCCCACAGCCTGACGAAGGAAGAGCGAGGACTTGTAACGGATAGCCCGACCCAGTTTTTTGCTGGGTCACGCCCTAATGATTTTAACTAAAAACTTCTTTTAGTACTTCGAGAGATTTTGGTTTTTTGAATCCATCGAGATGAATGGTGTAGTAATCGATGAGAATTCTCAATAGGATTTGGCGTTCGATGACGTGAAATGTTTTTTGGTTGTTGTCGAATTTGAGTTCAAGGAGTTTTTTAAACAAATTAGTTTCGTGTTCAGATAAGGAGCTTGTGGCTTGAAATGGCGAAAATCGTCCTTCATTTAATTCAAAATGTTTTTGATCAATATCTAAAGTGTCTGGATAAAAGCCTAAATATTTTGTGATTTCGAGCATAAGAATCAAATGGAAATTAGCGATTTCAGTATGATTGTCAAGCCAGTTTAGGGCAGTTTCTAGAAATGTGAATAGGTTTTCGTTTTTTTCTTCTTCGTGTATGGAATAGTGAAGTATTTCGGAGATAAACATCACGATGGTAGTTTTTACTAAATCGGTATGAATGGTTTGAAAGGGTTGTGAAATTTTTATTTCTTTAAAACTTTCTAATGTGCCTTTGTTTTTATGAATGGCTTCAATCTCTAGTATTGATAAGGGCTGGAAATAGGCGATTTTTTGGTTGGATTTTCGGGAAGAAAAGGCGTCACGAACAAAATAGGATTTCAAACCATCGGAAAGGGTGAAGCATTTGACAATCAGGCTTTTCTCTTGGTATTTAACGGATGAAATAACGATAGCTTTGGTTTTGACGAGCATATAGAATTACAAATTTTGAATTACAAATTACGGTTTTGGGATTCGTAATTTGTAATCCGTAATTTATCTTATTATCATTACTTTTTTGGTTTTGGTCAACAGTCCATCTTCGGTAGAAACAAAAATCATATATACTCCTGAGACCACTTTGTATTTTCCGAAGGCTTTGGTGTCCCAAAGTATAGTACCGCCTTCAGCGTTGGCTTCGTGCACCAAATTTCCTTCAATATCGGTTATTTTTACGTTTGCCTTATCTGTTAATCCCGTAATGCTAACAACCCCATTGAATTCTGGGCGTACTGGATTTGGGAAAGCATATACATTATCAAGGTTTTCGGCCCCTTTTGTTGCAAATCCTTTGTAGGAAACCAAGCCAAATTCTGTCGCGATATAAACCTCACCCGTTATTGCGTTAATATCAATATCGTTGATAACATTGCTGGGTAATGGTGAGTTTTCTTTTGTGAAAATATTATAGGTTTGTTGTCCGTCTGGAGAAATAAAAAACACACCAGCGCCATTTGTTCCTATCCATTTATTATTTGCACCATCAACAACAATATCAGTAATAAATTGTTCGTAAAGTAGTTCTTGCGCCAACCCATCTTCTACAATTATTATTGATTCGGATTTAAGATTGTCTTGTGTTAAAAACGAGTCTGCACTTTGTAAAACTCGGAGTCCTAAAGTCGTTCCAATCCATATTTTGTTAGTATTGTCGATAGCAACAGCGCGAACATCTCTTGTTGGAAGATTTCCTTCGCTTTCTCCTTCATCTATTCTTAGAGATCTGTTGTTGTAGTTTTCGTTAAACCCAACTAATCCTGAATAGTTAGTTACTAGCCATTTGGTATCATTTTTATCAATAGCGAGTCGTCCAAAACTTATTGAAGAAGGGTTCAATGCGCCAGTTAATGGAAATCCTTGCCATTGACCGTTTGTTTTTAGTACTTGTAATCCATTTGCAACTAATGAGTTTGTCATCCAAAGATTTCCACTCTTGTCAAAACCAGAGCCATTTGTTCTAATATCATTAGGTATTTGACCAATGATTGATTGTAAACTGCTATTTGAGGCATTATAAATGATGGATGGCAAATTGTTTTCAAATTTTAATAGTCCAGAATAATTAGAACTGAAGTATACTTGATTTTCATTCTTTGGATTTATAGCAATTCTTGTAATTGATAATGCATCAAATAAACTTTCATAAGGGGTTGTTGTCCATAGGTTATTCGAATCATATTTACTTACTCCCAAGGCATCTAATGGATATGGATTATAATCTCCACTATAATCCCCATATACGGCCCATAATCCTTTAGAATAGGTTTGAATTGCAAAAATTTTATTTCTAACAGGACTATTAGGCGTTATGTTTTCAAAAACGACTGGGTTGTTTAGTGTTGTGCTAAAAACGCCATTCTCTTTTGTGCCAATATATAGTTTGTCACTTATTATGGTGGCGCAAGTAAATTTTGCTTGTAATGAAGTGGGAATCGAAGTTACTCGTGAAATTTCAACCAAGGATTCGTTATAAGCATAAATAGCATTTGGTGTTGTTATGATTAAAAAATTAGTATTGAATCTAGTGTCTACTGGCACTTGAGGGTAAGTTGCAACAAAGATAGGAGTGTCGCCATTAAACTTATACAGACTTCCAACTGTTGTAATCGCAGTGAGTTGTGAACTCATAGCCTGAACACTTAACCAGCCACCAGGAGAAATTAAAGTCCATTGATTGAAATCGATGAGGTTAGTGTTCGTTATAGAGGCTTTTATTAATCCATAATTAACAGCAACGGCATATATAAATCCATTGAAAATTGTTGTTTGTAGGATTTCTATATTTGATCCTCCAGGCCCAACAAAATAAGTGTCTCCGAAGGATAATGTATTCATATCAAATACTGTAACACCAAAATCAGTAGCGATATAGATTTTGCCTTGGTATTCAGTGAAGTGATTTATTTTTTTCTTATTTTGTGGTACCGAAGGCTTGTTTAAAATATCCACAATATTAAGTACGGCTCCATCTACATCATTTACGACAATTACTAATCCATCAGTATGTCCTAAAATGGTTTTTTTAAACGTATCGCTGTGGTATATTTGTGATATTTCTTGTCCAGATAAACCTTCAACACTAGATACTTTAGTTGTATTGGTTCCTAAAATGTCTTTTTTAAAATAAGCATTGTCCGCTGCTGCATATACTTGTGAGGTGCTTTGTGATAAGTCTTTTATTGAGTTATACGAAAAATAACCTTGCCACAAAGAATTTTGTTGGCTGTAGCAAAAAGTGATAGTAAGTAAAAAAACAGTTTTAAAAAAGTACTTCATTAGAAATCATTAAATTCATATACAAATATAATACAAAACGTATTTATTTTGTTTTTAATATACGACTTATAAAAAAAGCGTTCCCCTAGGCGAACGCTTTATTTTTTAACAACAAAAAGAGTTAAACTACTCCTTGGCCTAACATTGCATCGGCTACTTTTACAAAACCAGCTATGTTTGCTCCTTTTACATAGTCCACATATCCATTTGCTTCAGAACCATATTTCACACAAGAAGCGTGAATATTCAACATAATGTTTTTAAGTCTATCATCAACTTCTTCAGAAGTCCAAGACAAACGCAATGAGTTTTGTGACATTTCAAGTCCAGAAGTGGCAACGCCACCAGCATTTGAAGCTTTTCCTGGCGCAAATAAAATTTTTGCGTTTTGAAAAACAGTTACAGCTTCTGGGGTTGATGGCATATTAGCGCCTTCAGCTACACAGATGCAACCATTTGCCACAAGTGTTTTTGCTTCTTCTTCGTTTAGTTCGTTTTGAGTTGCACAAGGTAATGCAATATCACATTTTACTTCCCAAGGTTTTTTTCCTTTGATGTATTTAGAACCTTTGAATTTTTTTGCATATTCTTCAATTCGACCACGTTTTTCGTTTTTCAACTCCATGATGAATTCTAATTTTTTTGCATCAATTCCTGCTGGATCGTAAATGTATCCGTCAGAATCCGAAGTGGTGACAACTTTCGCTCCAAGTTCAGTGGCCTTTTGAATAGCGTATTGAGCTACGTTACCAGAACCTGAAACCACAACCGTTTTCTTTTTGAAAGAATCTTTTTTGGTTTTCAACATTTCTTCAGCGAAATAAACTGTTCCGTAAC
>NZ_JANOQD010000031.1:0-5484 GCF_031422135.1 Flavobacterium sp.
TGAATCTTATCAGATTCGTATATTTTGAAACCTAAATTATTTTTTTGCCCAAGTGTAAACATTGCTTTGGCAACAGTTTCACTTTCAATGGGTTTGTACTTTTTTATATTTCCAACGAATAAAAATGAAAAAAGTTTCATAAAAAACCCACCAATTTTTTCTCCTAATCTAAATTCGGTGCGATTTCCTAGAAGGAGCGAAGGTTGCAGTACAGAAACACTTTCGAAATCGCAATCTTCAAGAAAATCTTGAATTGCTCCTTTAGTCTTCAAATAGAAATTTCCAGAGTTTGCATCGGCACCAAGAGAAGAAATAATCAAGAATTGTTTGACTTTATTTTGCAGCGCCAAAGTGGCAAACTGTTTAGGGTATTCAAAATCTACTTTTTTAAAAGCCTCTTGGCTTCCAGCATTTTTTATGGTCGTGCCTATGGTACAAAAAAAATCGTCACCAAAGACCGACTCTTTATATGTTTCCGGTTTGTCAAAATCGATAATGTGTTGCTTTAATTTTGGATGTTGAATGCCTGAATCTCTTTTGACGAAAGTGATGACTTTTTCATATTCAGTACTTTCTAATACTAGTTCTAAAAGTTGAGAGCCTATCAATCCAGTGCTACCAATAATCAAGGCGGTTTTCATAAACTTACGATTTTTTATTCTTTCCGAAATTGAATTTTACTTTTTCTACCACTTGTATTTTGTTGTTCCCTTTTGGGAATTCTTTTTTTGAAGTTCTTTTTGCAGCAGGTTTCGTTTTAGAAGGACTTTGATCACCCCTCGCTCTGTCTTCATCTTTAGGTTTTGCCTTAAATTCAGGTCTCTCTTTTTGTCCTTCTTTTTTAGGGATTTCGGCTTTGTGTTTTGCTAAAACTGCAGTTGGATTCTTAGGATTTTCCTTTGTTCCTCGCAAATGAATTACTAATCCGTTCAAGAAATTACGTAACACTTGATCACCGCATTCCACATAATTCTCGTGATCTTCTGCTCGGAAAAAAGCGCTTAATTCTGTTTTAGAAATTCTAAAATCTACTAATTCTAAAATCTCAACTATTTGATCATCTCGCAACATTAGTGCGACACGTAGTTTTTTGAATATATCGTTGTTTGTCATTTTTAAAGTTTTTACAAAGGTACGTTTTAAAAGTATTTGACAGTCAATAATTAAATTGCAAAAGTTCTAATACTTATTATGAATTTCAGTGATAATTCGCGCCATTTCAGTTCTAATTTCATCTGTAGTTTTCCTGAAGTTGTTGTTCATAAACGAGTAAATTAATTTCTGGCCTTTTCGTGTAATTATATAACCACACTGATTGTAAACATTGGTTAGTGTTCCTGTTTTTGCCCAAACAAAAGGCTTATCATTATCCGTTTTATAGGCTCTTTTTAAGGTCCCCGAAACACCACCAGCCGGAAATAAACTGTGTAATCTTTCGTCATTGTTGATTTTGTTGCTAATTTTTTTTAACAACGAAATCGATGAGTTTGGAGTAAATAAATTATATCTTGATAGTCCTGAACCGTCAACCCAACTGATGTCATTGGCAAACTCTTTCATAAAATTATCTTTGCTATATTCGATTATAGTATTGGTAGACAAATCATTCGATAGTGTCGAAGCACAGACTAATAGCAATTGTTCAGCGATGAAATTATCGCTCACCATCATCATTTTTCTCAAAACGTCATCTGTTTTTTCGCTATAAATAATTTTGAAATCTTTTGGTAAAGGAATGTCTATGAGTGTAATGTCTTTGTCGATTTTTTCTTCAAGAAGCGAAATAGTTAAATCAGGACTTGTCTTGAATGGAATTTCTTGTAAGTATCCAGTTTTATCAATTTTTGATGGATAGGTAAACTGATTGGTATAAAAATCGCGTTTTATAAGATAGTATTCAGAAATAAAATTTGGATCAACTTTAAAAAAAGGTTGCAAAAAAGAAGGTTTTACTGTTAGTCCTCCAGCTTCATTCTTATATACTTTTGCAGTATTACCTTCGACTGGGAAAGCCGTCATTTCGGGTTGAAAATCTTCTAGATAATCATCATAATTCCAGCCAGCGCCATAAAAATTCCCTTTGTAATTAGTAGCAACGAAAAATAATTTCTTGTCCGACTTTTTCAAAAAGTCCAACACTTTATTTGATTTGAAAGTCGAGTAGGCCAATGTTGGGTCTCCAGTTCCCCAGAATATCAAGGAATCACCTTTGGTAACATACTTCAAAGCTGGAATCGAATCGCCCAACATTTCTAAAGCGGTGTAAAAGGTGTATGTTTTTGTATTAGAGGCTGGAATAAAATGTTTACTGCCATTTTGCTCAAAAACCATTTTGTCTTTATCTTGATCGAATAATGAAAATCCCGTAAAATGCTCATTGAGTATTTCCGACTTTTCGAACATTTTTTTAATTTTTCGAGCGGGTATATTTTGCGAAAAAACTACCGATGTTACTAACAGCAGCAGTATTACACTAGGAACTTGATATTTTAAATGTTTTTTAATCATACTTTTTCTTTAACTATAAAATGAATTGAAATTTTAAAATAGCCATAAATACGCGTCTACAAATCCATCTCGCCATAATTTTTCGTTATGTTGACCGCCTTTTACAATTGTTTTTTTTGTCAAATTCTTGCATTCACATCTTTTTTCTGAAATCAAATTGTCTATTTGGTTGAGGTCTGTGATCATATCAGCATCGCCTTCGTTGTCGCCACAAAGAAAATATATTTTGGTTTTCATAGTTGGAATTGTATTTGTCAGTTCGATAATTTCTTTTCGGTTGAACCAAAACGAGGGAGAAAATATCCCCGCTTTCCCGAATACATCTGGATATTTTAAAATCGCATAATAGGAAACCAATCCGCCAAGGGAACTTCCCATTATTGCTGTGTTTTTTGCGTTTGTCTTTGTTCTGTATTTAGCGTCTATTTCTAGTTTTAAAGTTTTTACAATAAAATCAAGATACTTATCGGCATCACCACCGGCATATTTTGGGTGTTTGTAAGGCGTTAATTCAGCCATTCTTTTTTCGTTTCCGTGCTCAATTCCTACTACAATTACTTGTGCATTGAGACTATCCAGTTTTTCGTCTACATTCCATTCGCCTACAAAGGAAGTTTTAGCATCAAAGAGATTTTGTGCATCGTGCATATAAATCACAGGATATTTCTTTTTGGTTGAATTGTAATTTTTTGGCAAATACAGCCATATTTTCTTAGTTGTATTTAATTGCGGTGCTTCAATGGTGAAAGTAGAAACTTGCTTTGAAGCAGTGCTTTGCTTCGGCGGTTCGTCTTTTGTGCTCGGGTTTTGCGCAATAGTTTTTTCTGTTGCCACAAAAAGAAAAATAAATAATAGCATTCGTAGGATCATTGCCAGGTTTTGTGTTTTGGATAAAAAACAATATTTTAGCTAAAAATAATAATTTGATGCCTACTTACGAAGAAAAAATCAGTTTACTTTTAGAAATGATATCTTTTGCTACTGTTGACGGTAGTTTGCACAAAAAGGAATACCTATTCTTAGGTATTGTAGCCAAAGAGTTAAATCTTGGCGAGGCTGTTTTTAATGATTTATTTCATCAGGAATTGCCTGTTCTGGTTATAAAATCAGAATTTGAGTGCTTTCATCAGTTTTATCGTTTGGCTTTATTGATGCATTCCGATGGCGTAATTCATAGCAAAGAAGAATTAACCATTCAGCAAATAGGTATAGATATGGGGCTGAATCCTTCGGTAACAAACCGCATACTCAAAGTGATGAAAAAGAACAAAAGCCCTATTATTGAAGAAGAAGTTTTATTAGAGATTTTCAAAGAGCAGCATAATTAGGATTTATAGCTGTAAAATGGCGAGTAGCCATAAATGCTTTTTTAACGTTTTGCAGCATTGAGATGGTCGGGAAAAAGTACGCCAAAATTTTCGGTTGTTTACTGATTTTACAGGTATAAAATCAAGTTTTAGTATATGACCGAAACCCCACTATATCAAAACCGCTGTCGGCAGATAGTGCATTTATTTAATATATTGGTCAATTTTTATATTTCTATTTTCATTATTTGTATTTTCTATTGCTTTCAGAATATTTTCGATTTGAACTTTATTAATCATATTTTTATCAAAGAAAACATATTCTATTGTTTTTGTATTTTTTATATCCTCTAATGGGTTTTTTGAAAGTAACACTAAGTCTGAATTATATCCAACTTTTATTTTTCCAGTATTTCTTTTCATCCAATTACTAGGCTCAACAGTTGCGGAATAAATTGCTTGAGAATTGGTCATTCCAGACTTTGATAATGATTGTAATTCATTGTGTAGTGAAAATCCTGGAACAACAGTTGCAACATTGGCATCTGTTCCTGCCATAATTGGAATTTTATTGTCAACTAATGCTTTTGTCATAATATGAATTGCTTCGACATAAAGTTTCCAGTAAATTAGTGATAATTTTTTTGCATCAGGATTATCTTCTCCATCATATTCATACCCGTTTCTGTTAGGTAACCAACCTAGTTTGTAAAGTGAAGTTCCTTCAATAATTTTAGGATTAGCGTACTTCAATTCTATTTCTTTAAGTTTTAATTTTAAGTCAAATCTTTGATTTAAAAAACTCTCACATAACCAAATAGTTGAAGTAACACTAATATTATTCTCTTTAAGTTTTTTTGCAATTTGAACTGAACGTATTTTAAAGTAGGCGAGAAATTCAATTGGATTATTTTTTATTGATTTTCCAAAATCATCAATAGTTTTTACTGTTAGTTCTTCAATGTGAGCAACCTCTTTTTGACCTGATGAATAAAATGTATCTAAATTGACCAATGGAATATGACCAATAACAGGAATGTTATATCTTTTGGCGATATCAATAGTAGTTTTAAACATCTCGGGATTAACAAAACCATACATTTTAACGGCATCGTAACCTTGTTTTTTTATTTGTCTTATTTCTTTTTCAGCATCGTTTTTAGTTGAATAATTGATCGAATGTCTTGTCCAAGAATAATAATACCCAGTTAATCCACCTTCACTGCTGAATATTATAGGCGATGCAACAAACAGTCTTGGTCCAATAGCGTTTTCTTGAATTTCGTTTTTCCACTTTAATACAATTAGACTTCCAGCCATTTCTCTAACGGAAGTTACACCATTTACTAAATATAAAAACAAATCGTTTTTACTTTCTTTTAAATGAACGTGAGAATCTATAAGTCCAGGAATTAAATATTTATTTGCACCATCAATGATGATAGCAGTTTTTTCGGTAACTAGATTTGTTCCCAAACTAATTATTTTGCCGTTTTTAACTATTACATCTTGATTTTTAATAAAGTAGCTACAATCTTCTGAAAGTATATTTGCATTTTTTATATGAACTATTTCGGTTGGTTTTACAATTGAAGAAATATCAATAACTTTTGTTGATTTTCCTAAAACTTTATATAATTCATTATCTGCCCACCAAAATGTTATGGCG
>NZ_JANOQD010000032.1:0-6850 GCF_031422135.1 Flavobacterium sp.
GCATCTAAAACCACACAATTTACATTAAAATAGACACTTTCACCTGAATGAATATTGTAACCATAATCGCAATGAAAAGGCGGCTCAATATACAATCGTTTGTGAGAATTGGGCAATAACTCACGAAGAATTGCTCTCGAATTTCCGTTCATAATGTATTCTGTAACATTCAATTTATGAAGGAGTTTTTTGGCTTTTGTTCGTTCTAAAGCTAGTTCTTTATCGTTTGAGAAGTAATTTTCACCAGAAAGCATTTTCTCTTTTTCGGTTTTCATATTTCAAATATATAAAATATCTTTTTTGGAACACCGATTTGAAGAAATTAGAGCGATTATGAAAATTAGTTTAATTTTTAAAATCTGTTTTCCAAAATCAAATTACTCTAAACTTAAAAGTTGTATTTTTGAAATTATGCAAACCATACTACAAAATATTTCCAAACACGTTGCTTTAACTTCTGATGAAGAAACGCTTTTTTTATCCAAAACCGAAATCAAACAATTTAAAGCCAAATCAATTTTATTGCGTTCGGGAGAAATTGCTAAAAATACTTATTTTGTCAATTCAGGTATTTTGAGAAGTTTCAATATCAACGATAATATTATTGAACACGTATTGCATTTTGCTTGCGAAGGTTGGTGGATTGGCGATATGTACAGTTATATTTCTGGAAAACCGGGCAATTTATTTATTGAAGTTTTAGAAGATGCGGAAGTGGTTGTAATCTCTAAAGAAAATCAAGAAAAACTATACCAGCAAATTCCGAAATTGGAACGTTTTTTTAGAATATTAGCCGAAAATTCATTAGTAGCGCATCAAGAACGATTGATGGATAGTTTGAGTTTATCGGCTGAAGAACGCTTTGAAAAAATGTGCAAAAAATATCCTAGTTTGATTCAAAAAGTAGCTCAAAAATATTTGGCGTCTTATATTGGTGTTACACCAGAGTTTTTTAGTAAGATGAAAAGTAGGTTGTTGAAGAAATAAAAACATCTTAGATTAAGTAATAAAACGTTTAAAAAAGATACTGGGAATTAAGTTTTAGTATATTACTTTTTCTAAAAACCCAGCATCTAAACAAAACAAGCATGAAAATTTTTAGAAATTAAATCGGTATCCGAAATCAGGTTGAAAACCAATTTGGTCTTTTTGATTTATCTGTCCTGTTTGTCTGTTGTATTCTTTAATAAAAACATTCTCGTTAGCCGTAACGTTTTGGAAGTCTACATAAAATTGATGCGAACGTTTTTTACTTTTACTATTGAATTTCATTCCTAATTTTATATCTAATCTTAGGTAAGGATCGTATTGTTCGCTGTATGGTTTTGAATCATCTCTAATTTCAAATCCTGCTGCTTGTGAAGCAGCTAAATCTACAGGTGTGTAATATCTTCCGCCAGCCGTTGTGAATTTTGTGTTGATGGAGAAAATATTCTTTTTAGCTTTTCCAATTTTGAATTCTTTTCCTGCTAAAGCATTAATTACATAACCATTGTTGAATGGTGAATTACGTTCAACACCATCGCTACCTTCGTATTTACTTTCAAAAAATGATGAGGTAAACAATACGTTATATCCTTTGCTGAAGAATTTTTCTAATGTAAATTCAACTCCAGAATTGCTTCCTTTTCCGTTACTTATTAACGATGTTTTGTCGATAGAATAAGTAAAACTTGCTCCTTCTGTTAATGAAGAATAGCCTGAAGCTGTTGTTTCTACTGCTGCTTTATCAATTGATTGGTAATACAACTCTACTTTTGCTCTCCATTTGTCAGCAAATCTTAAATCGTAACCCAATACATAATGATCGCTTCTAACTAAATCTAAATTTTTGTTAGTTTGGACTAAATTTCCTCCTATATTTTCATTCAAAAATAAAATGGGTGCTGCTACATTTTGGTGGTGCATACCATAACCAAAGTTTATAGCGCTTTTTGTGTTTATTGCATAACTTAATGATGTTCTTGGCTCAAAAGCAAATTCTTCGTTTATAGAAAAGTATTGACCGTGTAAACCTGCATTTAAAGTCAGTTTTTCAGATAATCTAATTTGTACTTGAGCGTAAGGTTGAACAATTGAATAATTTCCATCATTGTTTATGATACTTACAAAATCAGGAAATCCATCACCGTTTGCATCTGCTTGTCTGTCTCTGTCAGTTATTTTTGCTTCCAAATTGAAACTTTCGTATAACAAACCAGTTCTTAAGGTAAATTTTTTAGAAATTTTTGAATTGAATAATGTAGAAAATGTAAAGCGACTTTCTGTATTATCAACTTCTGTAAATCTTAATTTGGTTTCGGATGGCGTTTGAAAATTGAAATATCGGTCAGCTTCATAAGTTGAACTTGCTGATGAAGTTCCTAAAGTTGTTTTTAAATACGATTTTTCTCCAATATTAATAGTATGTTTTAATCCAAAAGCACTAAAAGCTGAAGTTGCAAAAGCATCTTCATCTTTAGCAGCAAATAAATCGGTGTCATCTTCAATATTTTTTCCTATAAAATCAATATCAGAATTACCAAGGATTCCAAAAAGAGTAAAGTTGCCTAGTTTTGATTTTCCGAAGTCTAAATTGAACGATAAATCATTATAGTTTGGAACAGCTGTAGTTCCTGCTAAACCTAAAGCTCCAACAATTCCGTATCGGGCAGCCGCAACAAAAGATCCACCATTCTTTTTTAATAATGGTCCTTCCGCCATAGCTTCAACTCCAGGAAACGCAGCCATACCAACAGAATATTCATAATCTTCGGTATTTCCTTTTCTAAATCCTAAATCAAAAACACCTCCTAAAGCATTTCCATATTCTGCTGGAAAAGCCGAGGTAATAAAATCAGAGTTTGCTAAAAGATTTGGGTTTAGAGCAGAAACTGGACTTCCAGTTGTTCCTAAAGTGGCAAAGTGATTTGGACTTGGAACTGGAATTCCTTCTACTCTCCACAACAAACCTGCTGGAGAATTTCCTCTTACCACTATATCATTTCTACTATCATTTGCAGTAGCAACACCTGCAAAATTTGAAGCTAAACGTGCTACATCACTTCGTCCACCAGCGTATCTATTGGCTTCTTCAGCCGAAAATTGTCTCACCGAAACAGCTGCCATTTTATTAATCGCTTTGGCTTTGTTTTGACCTCCACCAGTGATAACTACCTCTTTTAAGGTATTAAATTGTTCAGTCATACTGATTGCTAAAATATTTTCTTTCCCAGTTGTAACTTCAATTTCAGAAACAAAAGCATCTTCATAACCAACGAATGATACTTGTATATTTTGCCTTCCTAATGGCACATTGGAGAGTTTAAAATTACCGTCAGCGTCTGTAACTTCTGCAATTCCTTCGACTACTATTAATGATACATTTGCACCTTCAATTGGTTTTTCCGATTGTTTGTCGATTATTTTACCACGTATTATTCCTGTTTGAGAAAATGCGATACTATTTGTAAAGCATAAAATAATAAATAAGATTTTTTTCATTTTGATTGTTTTAGGATTATTTGTTATGTTCAAATTTATAGTGCAAAGATGTGAGCAGTTTGATGCTCAAAACGTTCACTTGAGTTAAGAAAAATTTTGTTTTTGAATTGTTTTTAGAATTTAAAGCCAATTTGCGTTCCGAAGTAACTACTCTTGAATGTTCTATCACCAACACCTGTAACTTCGCCTGTTCTCGATGCCAAACCGTATTCGACTGCTATTGAGAAATTGCTTTTTTTGATTGAAAAATCGTAAGCACCACCAAAGGTTAATCCGTTACCAATTGCAAATTGATGGTTGAAGATTTTTGCCTCTACATTACGGTATTTTTGAGTGAATTGGGTAATAAAATAAAAATCGGTGTAGAGATTAAAACCTTTATCGGCTCTTTTGTTTATTGGATAATATTTAGCCGAAATTGCTGCACCCCAAAAATTGAAAAGCATTTCGTTTTCATTATCTCCTTTTGCTGGTGAAGCACCAAGTGCCGAAAACTTTCCTCCAAAGTTAAAGTGATTAATACTTTCAAATTTATGATAGGCGGCTAAAGTGAATAATCCACCACCAGAGTTTCCATAATTTCCTGCATCGTATTGTTGTTCTAAATTACTACCAAATTGATTGACAGCATAACCTGCTTTAAATTCACCACACGTAAATGAATTTTTTTCAGGATTAATTTGAGCATTAGCATTTATACCTACTAACATCAAAATAATTAATTTGACCATTTTTGTTGCTTTGTTCATTTTTAATTTGTTTAATATTACATTGCAAAGATGAAATGGGAATACAGCTCAAAACGTTCACTTGAGTTAATAAATAAAGTTTTTTTAATAAAAAAATCCACAATCTTAAAATTACAGATTGCGGATTTAAAAAAATCTTCTAAAAGAATATGAAGTTATTTTTTATCAAAAATTCTTTTTCTAATTCTACTTAATGATTGCGGTTTTATACCGAGATAAGAAGCAATATAATGCTGTGGAATTCTTTCCACTAATTCAGGTCTTTGTTTGAGTAAGTTCAGATAACGATCTTCTGGTTCTAAATTTGTTCGCATTGAATTAAGTTGCATTAATGACATAAAAGCATTCTCAGCCATGACTCTTCCTACTCTCTCAAAAACAGGGTTAGTTTCATATAGTTTATACAAATCATTTTTTTTTAAATGTACTACTTCACATGGTTCCATTGCCTGAAGGTTTTCGTTAGTTGGTTGGCCTATTAAAAAACTACTGTAATCTGTAAACCAACTATCACTAAAGAAAAATTGAACTATTTTTTCTTCACCATCAATGTTAAAAAAAACCCTAGAAATTCCCGAGTTAATAAAAAATATTTTATCACAAACTTGACCTTCTTGAAGTATAAATTCCTTTTTGGCATATTTTTTTATTTCAAGTATTTTAATAAATGCTTCTTCGTCTTCTTGAGAAAGAGCCACAAAGGATTTGATGTTATTGATGATTTGTATTGGCATATTTAAATAAAACAGTGATTTACTATATTAAAGTATTTTACAAAAATATTCAAAATAAATTAAACAATTTTACCTTAACTTGAAAAAAATGTTCAAAAACACTTGGCTTCTTACATTGGTGTTACACCAGAGTTTTTTAGTAAGATGAAAAGTAGGTTGTTGAAGAAATAATTTCTTAATCTACATTAAGTGCTTCTTCTTTCTATCCATTGTAAATTTGTATCATAATAAATACTAAATTTATAATCATGAAAAATACAATCTTACATAAAGCCAATACTCGCGGTCATGCTGATCATGGTTGGTTAAATGCTTATCATAGTTTTAGTTTTGCCAGTTGGTATAATCCTGATAGAGTGCAATTTGGTGTGTTACGTGTTTTAAACGATGACACTGTTGCATCAGGAATGGGATTTGGTGAACACGGACATGATAACATGGAAATTATAACTATTCCTCTTGAGGGAGATTTGGCTCACAAAGACAGCATGGGAAATGCCGAAACCATCAAAACTGGTGATGTTCAGGTTATGAGTGCAGGAACTGGAATTAGACATAGTGAATTTAATCCTAATGCAGACCAACAAACAAAATTGTTTCAGATTTGGTTGTTTCCAAAATTTAGAAATGTGGAACCTCGTTATCAACAAATCACTTTGGACAAATCGTTGCAAAAAAATGATTTTGCTCAAATTCTTTCCCCAAATCCAGATGACGAAGGCGTTTGGATTCATCAAGATGCTTGGTTTTATTTAAGTGAATTTGATGCTGATTTTTCTAAAAAACTAGCTTTAAAAAAAGAAGGAAACGGTTTTTACATCATGAACATTGAAGGTGAAATTGAAGTGGATGGAACTAAATTAGAAAAAAGAGATGCCATTGGCATTTGGGACTCGAATGAAATTGAAATCAAAGCCACTGTTGATTCGAAATTTTTGGTGATGGAAATTCCGATGGAACAATAATTTACTCAAATTTCAACATTCAAAATTCCAAGTTGAATATTCTATATTCAAAAATTTTGAATATTCAACTTGGAATTTTGAATGTTGAAGTTAAAAACACAATACTATGAACGAAGTACAACTAAAAATCAATGATAAAAATGGTGCTTTTTATATTGATATCGACGGTAAACACGAAGCAATGATGACCTTTGTCTATGCTGGCGAAGATAAAATTATCATTGATCATACCGAAGTAAAACTAGGCAATGAAGGCAAAAGTTTTGGTAAGAAAATGGTTTTAAAAGCTGTTGAATTTGCGCGTGAAAAAAGCATAAAAATCATTCCGCTTTGCCCTTTTGCTAAAAGTGTGTTTGATAAAACTCCAGAATTTAGAGATGTATTATAATTTTAAAATCAAAATATGGATGCTAAAGACCTAACCAAAGAGTACAGCAATGGCGAAGTAACCATTGTATGGAAAAATGCACTTTGCGCTCATGCAGCGGAGTGTGTAAAACATAATCCAGATGTTTTTAAACCTAGAGAAAAACCTTGGATTAACGCAGAAAATTCAACAACAGAAAAAATCATTGAAACCGTAAAAAAATGTCCATCTGGTGCATTAACTTATTATTTGAATAAAAATGACTAAAAAAATTATCGCTTTTGGAGCTTCATCAAGCAAAACATCTATTAATAAGCAATTGGCAACGTATGCAGCTTCACTTTTTGAGAATAGTTCTGTAGAAATTCTGGATTTAAACGATTATGAATTGCCTCTGTTTTCTGTTGATAAAGAAAAAGAAAATGGAATTCCGCAACAAGCTCATGATTTCTATACCAAATTAGGAACAGCAGATTTAATTGTGATTTCGTTTGCCGAACACAACGGAGCCTATTCAACTGCTTTTAAAAATATTTTTGATTGGATTTCGCG
>NZ_JANOQD010000033.1:0-91364 GCF_031422135.1 Flavobacterium sp.
TTTTAATCAGATATTTAGTCTTTTTTTTAAATTATAGACATACGGTTTTATTTTCTCTACTAGGAACACGATGGACTTAAAACTGTCTGGACAAAAATCAAAAATTATTGCTTTTTCCTTTTTGAAATCGATTTCTTTTTGGTCTATTCAACTCTTTTTTATATGTGCCTATATGATCTATTTTTTTTTGAAATCCTGAGTTTTCATTAAAAACGGTTCTCCATACACATTACTTCGAGTAGTGAAGCGTATCGAGAAGTTTTGTTCCGTTTCTCTACAAAAAAAAACACTCGAACTGATATGAATACGGTAATTTCACCCAACGGTTTGTAGAGTAGAAGTTTTAAGACGTTTAGTCTATCTAAAACAGCTTAATTTATGACAAGAAAGTACTTTGAAAAGATTTTAAACTGTAAGTGTTTGTATTTTTCAACCAATGTTGTTGTTATGCAAATTTGAATTTCGCTATTTTTTATCAGACAACAATGGAGTAAAAACAATTATTTCTTAATTGTGGAGGTTATAATTGATTGTTTTTTTGCTCCATTAGATTTATAAAACGGTATAAAATAACTAACCGTATAATTAAAACCTACACCAAATTTACCATCATAAGTTCTATTAAAGCCAGGAATGTATAAATTATCAAAATTATCGGGTTGCTTGTCTGAGACTAAATAATTGATTCGGAAACTAAAGCCCATATATAAATTATTAAAAATTTCTGCTTTCATTCCCGCTACAATTTCGATCCATTGTGCGGAGAGTCCCTCGTATTTCTTGTTTGCGGTAACAAATTGAGAAATGGGAAAATAATTGGAAGTATCGTAAATCTTGTAGCTATTTAGATTTTGACTAAACGTACTCACACCATAACGCATACCTATATGAATCATATTTTCCATATCCAGCCAGTTTTGATAGGAATTACTATCGAAACCTACTTTGAAATACGTTCCTTTAGTATTGAAATTTAGAATATTATCAACAGTAGTTTTATTCTCATTACCAATTTCTCCTGCAATGTATAATCTTTTGGTTAATCGATAATCCGCAACAAGTTCTAAACCTTTGTAGTCGGAGTCAAACGCAGTTCTAACTAATTTTGAAATATCGGCACCAATCCGCAAACCATAACGTTCCGTTTTAGGAGTTAGTGTATCCGTTTTTTTATCTTGAGCAAGAACTGAGTGTGATGCTAATAGAATAAGTATACTAGAAAAATAGTTTAGCGTGAACTTCATTTTCATTTAAAATATTATATTGTTGAATATCAATTCCTTTAATCCAGTTGTTTGAATCAGTTGTCAAAACAATTCCGTTTGGATTTGTGAGTTCAAAAACAGTTTTAAACCCACAAGCTCTAGAAATAAACAAATCTTTTCTGGTGTAATTTAGAGTTATAAAATCATCATTAATCAACGAAGGAATAGGATTACCATCGTTAATTATAAATTTATATTTGGTATTATCTGCAAACGTTTTTAATGGAATTTCAATTTTGCTAACCCCGTTAAACCTTAAACTATCGGTACTGTTTTCCGCAACAATGGTAAGATCGGTTACTGTTTTTTTTGAATTAGGATTAAAATTATCATAAAATTCTACTATCATTTTCGGGGTAGTAGGAGTTCCAGCCTCACAAATATCATCTTTCTCACAACTCCATATAAAGGTTGCAATTAAAATAAGAATAAAAAATATTTTCCACTTTTTCATAAAAATCTGAAATCAAAAATCGTTAATCAGCAATCTTAAATCTATTTTCTTTTCTCCAAAAGTACAACATTTTCTACGTGATGCGTTTGCGGAAACATATCCACAGGGCGAATTCGAGTTACTTTATACATTTCGTCCATCAAGGCCAAATCACGAGCTTGTGTTGCTGAATTACAACTTACATACACCACTTTTTCTGCCCCAATTGTTAATATTTGTTTCACAACATCAGCGTGCATTCCATCACGTGGCGGATCAGTAATAATCACATCAGGATGACCGTGTTGTGCGATAAAAGCATCATTGAAAACATTTTTCATATCACCTACATAAAACTCACAATTGGTAATATTGTTGCGTTTTGCATTTTCCTTGGCATCAGCAATTGCTTCAGGAACAGCTTCAACACCAATCACTTTTCGAGCTTGTTTCGATACAAATTGCGCAATAGTTCCCGTTCCGGTATACAAATCATACACCAATTCATTTCCTGTTAAACCTGCAAAATCTCTTGTAATTTTGTATAATTCGTAGGCTTGTTCCGAATTGGTTTGGTAAAACGATTTCGCATTAATGCTAAACTGCAAACCTTCCATTTCCTCCAAAATATAATCACGACCTTTAAACAAAACTACATTTTGATCGTAAATAGTATCGTTAGGTTTTCCGTTAATCACATATTGCAATGACGTAATTTCAGGAAAAGTTTCTGCCAAATGATTCATAAGCAATTCTCGTTGCACTTTATTTTCTTCAAAAAACTGAATCAAAACCATAATCTCGCCAGTCGAAGCCGTACGAATCATCAACGTTCTTAGTAAACCTTCGTGATTTCTAGGGTTGAAGAATTCTAAATTATGTTCAATTGCAAAACGACGAATTTCGTTCCGAATCGCATTCGAAGGATCGCCTTGTAAATGGCATTTGGTAATATCCAAAATCTTATCCCACATTTTCGGAATATGAAAACCTAATGCATTTCTATCGTCAAAATCTACATTGCTTTTTATTTCGGCTTCCGTCATCCAACGGGCATTCGAGAAACCAAATTCCATTTTATTTCTATAAAAAAACTGCTTTTCCGAACCCAAAATTGGTTCAAATTCAGGCATTTCAATTTTTCCAATACGTTTTAAATGATTGTAAACCTCGTTTTGCTTGTAATACAATTGTTGCGAATACTTCATATTCTGCCATTTGCAACCACCACAAACCCCAAAATGTTCACAAACAGGTTCTGTTCTGTGCTCCGAATATTCGTGAAAATTGATGGCTTTCCCTTCATAATATGCCTTACGTTTTTTGAAAGTTTGCACATCCACCACATCGCCAGGTACCACATTCGAAATAAAAATAACCTTCCCATCGGGAGCTTTCGCCACCGAAACGCCTTTTGCACCCGCATCAAGGACTTTAACTGTATCAAAAACGATTTTGTCTGTAACTTTTCTTCCCATAGCGCAAATATAACAATTGAAAAGTATCAATTATCAATTATCAATTGTAAATTATTCATTATTTGTGCCAAATCCAGCCTTCCGCTTCAAATCCTCGTTTCAAAACCCTTTTTTCTACGCCACTGCAAGAGCTTCCTCTGGTCGCTTTGCATTAGCAAGAAAAAAATAGGTTTTGAAACTGCGGGTTTTCCGCTGCAATCTGGGGCAGGGTTTACCGTTTATGATTAAGCATTTAAGTCACGTCACTTCGAGTGATTTTGGCTCGATAATGTGGAATTAAAACTGAATTATGAATAGCTAAAATTGTATCGAGAAGTCTTAAAAATGCTTCTCGATACAATTTTTAAAGTAACAAACATTCAATTACTTCATAGTTAAAGCAAACTTTAAAAACCACTCGAAGTGACGGTTGCGTTTCACTTCGAGTGATTTTGGCTCGATACAGTTGTTTAAAATTAAATTATGAATAGCCAAAATAATATCGAGATGTTTTTAAAATCATTTGTGTTCACAGAATTTTATAAAAAATATAGTATTTTAGCTCAATGAAAGTGTCCTATGTTTATATACTCAAATGCTCCGACGGAACTTATTATACAGGTGTAACCAGTAAATTAGAACAAAGAATATTTCAGCATCAAACAGGCTTTTATCCTGATTGTTACACTTCTACAAGAAGACCTATTGAGTTGGTTTTTTATGGTGAGTTTACCGATATTAACTTAGCAATCGAAAAAGAAAAACAAATTAAAAAATGGTCAAAAGCAAAAAAAGAAGCTTTGATTAATGGGGATTATGATGCATTGCCCAATCTAGCTAAAAAGAAGTTTTAATATTTCGTGACTTCAAGATTATTATACTATTCCCTTTTACGTCACTTCGAGTGATTTTGGCTCGATACAGTTGTTTTAAAATGAAATTATGAATAGCCAAAATTGTATCGAGAAGTCTTAAAAATGCTTCTCGATACAATTTTTAAAGTAACAAACATTCAATAACTTCATAATTGTAGCAAACTTTAAAAACCACTCGAAGTGACGGTTGCGTATAAATTATAATTTAAAAATGATATATTTGAAGAAAGAAGAAATAAATGAGATTAGCAGCAGTATATATTAAAGAACATTTTTTATTTAAAGAGCAAACTATAAATTTTGGAGGTAAAAATATTTATAGTTTTGAACCTAATCCCAAAAATCCTGATAAAATTGAAATAACCAAAACCGTAAACCCAGATTTTATTGATGGTTTTTGGGGTGAAAATATAAGCTTGGTTTCTGCGATTGTAGGAGAAAACGGTGCTGGGAAGAGTAATATTTTGGATATTCTAAAAAATAATTATGAGAAAATTTTAATTTTGATTTATGAAGATTATAAATCCGATAAGATTTTTTACGATAATAAAACTGCAAGATGTACATTTTCATTCTCTTCAAATCATAAAGAAAATATAAAAGAAGATAAAAAAACTAATATTTATGATGAATTAATTTTTACTGACAGTAAAAAAATAATCAATGAGACTAAGGTTCTTTCTATAATTGAGAGTAATAGAGAAGTATCAATGGTTTGCGATAATATATTTTTATACGATCCAACAAAAAATGAAACTGCAATTGATTCAAAGATTGAAACAAAAAGGAAGCAATTTGAAAAAAAGTTAAATTTCTTATCTGACAAAGAGTTAACAGATGTTTTGAATGAAACATTTGAACGGAATATCAATTTTTACAAAAAAATTAGAATTAAACCCAATGATTTTGATACTTATTTAAATAATACTGCAAGAGATCTTTGGAAAAAAGTATTACCTGATAATTCAGAAAATAATTATAAAGAGTCAAGTTTTTTTTATAGATTAGGATTCAGGATTACAAATGATACTTTACATACGATTAAGTTATTAATTTTAGCAAAAATTGTATTGTTCAAGTTTGAAATGCTAATAAATACTAATATTAATGGAGATAAAAATTATTTAGACTTTAATTCAGAATTAGAAAAAATTTTATCAACAGAAATTTTGAATCAATTAAATAATTTTTCTTCTAAAATAAAAGTAGTTTTAGATTACAAACCTGATGATATTGAATATAATCCTGAGAATTTTGAAGAGATTATTAAAAAAGTTTTGACTGAATTTCAAAATTTCTATTCTTTTATTGAAGAAAATCAAAATCTTGAATACGATATTACGAAAGATAAAATTGATAATATTTTAGAAATTTATCAATCTCATAATACTTTCAATAAACTGATAGATGAAAAGTCATCAATGGATTTTTACAAAGAATTTTTAATTTTTGAATCCATTACTCCTATTTCTCAGGGCGAAAAATACCTAATTCAATTATTTTCAAATTTGTACGCTGTTAAAGACAGACATTATCAATTTATTTTTCTAGATGAAGCAGATTTGGGTTTTCATCCTTATTGGAAAAAGAAATTTGTTAATGCTATCGTTCAGGCGATTCCAATTATTTTTGAACATTCTAAAACAAAACCTATCCAAATCATCTTCACAACACACGACCCATTAACATTGTCAGACATTCCAAACAGCAATATTGTTTATTTGAAAAAAGATGGAGACAAAACAAAAGTTTTAAAAGGTACTGAAAGACCACAAAAATCCTTCGGTGCAAATATTACAGATTTATTAGCTGATAGTTTTTTTATTGAAGATGGATTGATTGGTGATTTTGCTAAAAGCAAAATAAATGATGTAATTGATTTTTTAAATAAAAAAGAATCAAAAATAAAAACAAAAGAAGAAGCTAAACAAATTATTGAAATTATTGATGAACCTTTAGTTAAATATAAACTTAAAGAAATGTATCTTAAAAACATTATAGATAATGATTATATAGATGCTGAAATAGAAAGGCTTAATAACTTAAAAACAAAAAGTGATGATTAGTATTGATCCAAAGCAACTATCTTTTGCAAAAAAAGAGCATAAAAAAGGATTAGAAAAGTACATTATTAGAAATGTAGAATTGTCTTTGTCCGCTTCAAATCAAACTAAATTAAAACAATTTATTAGAGAAAATTCGGAAAAAATTTTGATTGGGGATTTACAACAACTTTTGACATTAAATAAAAAACTTGTTAAATTAATTGTAGAAATAGATAAAGATGGAGTTGATATATTACAAAAAGATTTAAAAAAAATATTTATTTATGAAACAATAAGAGGTAGAGAAGAACACTTATATAATTTATATAAATTATCTAAAAATTTAGGAATTGAAGTTTGCCCATATTGCAATCGTAATTATACAACTTCACACCAGTATAAGGTTAATGTAAAAGATATTGAAAAAAATAAATATATTTTTCCTGCTTTTGATCACTTTAAATCACAAACTGATTTTCCTCTTTTTGCTTTGTCTTTTAATAATCTCATTCCAACTTGTTCAATTTGCAATTCTAGTATAAAGAATGCTACTAATATTAATTTAAGACATCCATATAATCAAGATTATATAACAAATTATTATACTTTTAGTTTTACACCTAATGATTATGAAAGTTTAATTGGTAAAAAAGAAAATATTGAAATTGGAATTAATTATAAAGAAGGAATTAATCAGAAAGTAAAGGAAGAAATAGAACGAACATTACAATTTTTCAATACAAAAGATACCTACGAAAAGAATCATAAAGGAGTTATCAAAGAAATTATAAATAAAAAATTAATTTTTACTGAAAAATATATGAATGAATTAGAAGCTTCCTATAAAATATCATTTAATGATTCCTATAAAATACTTTTTGAATCATATTACGAAGAAGACAAACTTCACAAAAGACCTTTTAGTAAATTAAAAAAAGATATTTTTGATGATATTAATATAAAAGCTAACCTATGACAACCCATCTCATTCTCCTGCGAGGCATCAACGTTTCTGGACACAATATGATTAAAATGGAAGTTTTAACAACTACATTACAAAATATAGGTTTCCAAAATGTGCAAACCTATATCCAATCTGGAAATGTTTTTGTAGATACCGACGAAGAAAGTCCATCGAAAGTGGGTTTCCAAATCAAACAAGAAATTTTCAAATCTCTTGGACTTGATGTTCCACTGGTTGTCATCAATAAAAGTGATTTAGAATCCTGTTTCAAAAACAATCCCTATTTGAAAAACACAGACGATATTAAAAAACTATATGTAGCTTTCATATCCAAAGAATTGACAAATAGTGCGTTGGACGAACTCAAAATCAGCCAATTCAAACCTGATGAAGCCGCAATTGATTCCAGTCGAATATATATCAAATACGATGTCGGTGCTGGAAAAACACGTTTAGACCAAAAATATATTGAAAAAAAACTAAATGTTGTTGCTACTATTCGAAATTGGAATACCGTGACGAAGTTATTAGAAATGTATTCCGAGAAGTAAGAAGAGGGAAGTTGGAAGTTTGAAAAGGAATAGCGAAACTTCCAGCTTCCTACTTCTAACTTCCAACAAATTTTCATTACTTTTGTCAAAAATATGGATGATTTCTCTCCAAAAGAAGGAATTGAGATTACTAAAATCAATACCATTATTACCATGTCAGTAGTAGAAAAAATCAGTTCACAAGAAATTATTGCTTTAGAAGACAAATACGGAGCACACAATTACCACCCACTTCCAGTTGTTTTAGCTCGTGGAGAAGGCGTGTATGTTTGGGACGTAGAAGGAAAGAAATATTACGATTTCCTTTCGGCTTATTCCGCTGTAAATCAAGGTCATTGCCATCCTAGAATTGTAGGTGCAATGATTGAGCAAGCACAAACATTGACGTTGACTTCTCGTGCTTTTTACAATGACAAGCTAGGAATTTATGAAGAATATGTAACCAAATATTTTGGTTTTGATAAAGTATTACCAATGAATACTGGTGCTGAAGCAGTTGAAACGGCACTGAAACTTTGTAGAAAATGGGCATACGAGAAAAAAGGAATTACCGAAAATGAAGCACAAATTATTGTTTGCGATGGCAACTTCCACGGAAGAACGACTACCATTATTTCGTTTTCAAACGATGAAAATGCGCGTAAAAACTTTGGACCATACACCGCAGGATTTATTAAAATTGCTTACGACGATTTAACAGCTTTAGAGAATGTATTAAAATCTTCAAAAAATATAGCAGGATTTCTAGTTGAACCTATTCAAGGAGAAGCGGGAGTTTATGTTCCTTCAGAAGATTATTTGGCGAAAGCCAAAGCACTTTGCGAAGCACATAACGTTTTGTTTATTGCTGATGAGGTACAAACAGGAATAGCGAGAACAGGATCATTACTAGCAGTTTGCGGGAATTGTTCTTGTGAAAAAGCGTGCGAAAAACAAGCTACTTACACACAACCTGATATTTTAATTCTAGGAAAAGCCTTGTCTGGTGGAGCCTATCCTGTTTCGGCAGTGTTGGCAAACGATGCTATTATGAATGTGATTAAACCAGGTCAACACGGTTCTACTTTTGGTGGAAACCCTATTGCTGGAGCAGTAGCAATGGCAGCTCTCGATGTGGTTTCTGATGAGAACTTATCTCAAAACGCTCGTCGATTGGGTAAAATTTTCCGTTCAGAAATTGATAAATATGTTCAAACTTCGAATATTGCAACTTTAGTTCGCGGAAAAGGATTGTTGAACGCAATCGTAATTAACGATACTGAAGAAAGTGATACCGCTTGGAATATTTGTATCGCATTGCGTGACAATGGATTATTAGCTAAACCAACACACGGAAACATCATTCGTTTTGCACCACCATTGGTGATGAATGAAGAACAATTGTTAGATTGTGTGTCAATTATTATTAAGACTTTAAAGCAATTTGAGAAATAAAAGATTTGAATAAATTTAAACTAAAAAATCCGTCAGGTAATTAAACTTGACGGATTTTGTTTTTATAAAAAAATTTTTATATTATCTGTTTTGTAATTTGTCAAGCATTTCTCTTTGCATTTCCTCTAGTCCTTCAGCTCCTACAGAAGAAAATAAGTAAATATTCCAAACTAAATAAATAGCACTTAATACAATTCCAATAATTGCAAGTATTTTTCCTGTATTCAAATTGCTATAATCACTATATAATTCAGGATTTTGAGCATAAAGCGCCAAATCTTTTTTGGCTAGAACTAAAGCTACAATTCCTAATATTAGCCCTAAAACGCCATAACAGCAACAAGTTAAAATGGAGAAAATTCCTAAGATAAGGACAGCTGTAGCATTTGGTAATTTTTGTTTTTGCATTGTTTGTTTAATTTAAAGGTTAGAAAATTTATAAAAATAAGAAATAATCATAATGAGTGCATTCAAAATTGCCAAAGTAACTATAATTTTATGATAATTTCTAGATTTATCGATGAAATTAAGTGCTAAAACTACAAAAAAGGCTATTGTAGTGTAGATGGCTGGAAACATATAAAAAGCTTTTAAAAATTCGCCATTAAAGACTAAAAGCAGTGCTCTTTGTGTACCACAACCCAAACAATCCAGACCAAAAACGGATTTGTTCATACACGGGATCATATAATCATCTAATTTCATAAATTTGAATTGCGATAACAATTTTACAAAATTATTGTCAACTATAAAAGAGTTTGCATTTAAAGTTGGTATTTTTGTAGAAATAATAAAAAATGAAAGCCAATAAATATTTCATAGTGCTAATGATTGTTGTTGCTGGATTTTTAATTTGGGATCAAACAAAACTGAAACCAAATATTTGGATTCAAAGTTTGGGTATACTTTTATTTTTTTATGGAATGTCCCAATTGAGTAGCAAGACGCCAAGTAAAAATCAGGAAAATCAAGAAAATCAAGAGTAATGTTTGCAATAGGAGATAAAGTTTCGGTTTTAGATGATGCCATAAATGGAATTGTTTTAAAAATCAATGGTGCACTGGTTACTATTGAAACCGAAGATGGATTTGAATTAAATTTCAATCAAAAAGAGCTGATACGAATTCATTCTAATTCAGATTTTTTGCAAAATATAGCGCAAACTAATTTCTCATCAGTAGCAAAAGAAAAGGAAATTCCAAAACCAAGAAGTTTTGTTAAGGAAAAAAAATCGAGCAAAGATGATTTTGTTTTGGAAATCGATTTACACATCGAAAAACTAGTTCCTAACAAACGAGGAATGAGTAATTACGACATTCTAAACATTCAAACCGAAACCATCAAACGCCAAATGGATTTTGCCCAGCGCAATCGAATCCCGAAAGTTGTTTTTATACACGGAGTAGGCGAGGGCGTTTTAAAATCGGAATTGGATTTTTTATTAGGACGTTATGAAAACATAAGCTTTCAAGATGCCAATTATCAAAAATACGGAGTTGGAGCCACTGAAGTTTATTTTATTCAAAAAAAGAAACTGCTTTAAAGAGTTGTTGTATAGGTTCCGAAAATATAGTCGCCATCTGGATTTGGACTGTATTTAAAATTCCCTTTAACAAAAGTTGTTTTATAAAGCGAGATAGTATGTTCAAATGTTGTAGCATTCAATGCTACGGTTTCAACTTTGATAATCCCACTGGTAGCTGCTACTCCAATCTCTGGAATCCATTCTTCAACTAGAGTGGGTAAAGCAGGCGGAATTGCCAAGCAGAAAAAGTTTGAGTTCAAATCACCACTATAAACCCTGTAAATCACCCTGTTTGTTGTAGTATTTATTAAATCTGTTCTTGGAGATCCAACCGCTGTTACTTCATTTAAAAAAAGTGAGGGGTCAATATCTAATAACAAAACTTTACTATTGCTGTATTTGAATAAAACGGAATTGTTGGAGCATTTTTGAGTAGGTAATGGCTCAAAAGCAAATGCTAAATCAACAACATCCGTTCTGTAGTTGCCATACTCGTATGAGGTATAACTTATTTGTTTTCCATTGGTCACAAAAGTTACGTTTTTGAATGTTATTTTGTGATTATAGGCAATTATCGTTATTCCATTAGTATCTACTACTTTAGTAGTTACAATTTCGATAGATCCACCAACTACTTTCCATTCCTCAAGGACAACAAGTGTTGGCGTTCCACATAGTTCATTAGTGGTTGCAGTGCTACTAAGTTTTTTGTAGGTAACAGAGGTGGCATCAGTAGTCCCAATATTCTTAACTCTAGGGGAATTGACTTCAGTTTCTTCATTTATAAAATTAAATTCAGGCGTACTTAAAATTAGAGCTTCAGCACCATTTATTTTGTATATTACATTTGAAGTACTACACTTTTGCAATGTTGTGATAGCATCAAAATTAAAACTTTCGGTAATTAAATCACCATCATCACAACCAGATAGTGTAAAAAAGCAAAGAAGTGCACCAAAGAAATATTTCATACCATTTATTTTAAACAAAAATAATATTTTTAATTTCTAATGAAAGCTTTCCAAGGCATTTTAAGAAAAATTAAACATTATTGTTATATTTGAGGAAACTAATTGTAAACAAAACTTATTTTTTATGGATTTAGAAGCCAACAAAACCAATTATCCTGCACTGTATACCTTAATTACTGTATTTTTTTTCTGGGGATTTATAGCCGCTGGAAATAGTATTTTTATTCCTTTTTGTAAAAATTATTTCACATTAGACCAATTTCAAAGTCAATTAATAGATTTTGCTTTTTATACGGCTTATTATATTGGTGCTTTACTTTTGTTTGCTTTGGGAGATTTATCAGGGAAAGATATTGTTGGAAAATGGGGTTACAAAAAAAGTATTGTTTATGGACTTTTGTTTTCGGCATTAGGAGCAGGTGCAATGATTGTAGCTGTTGAAGCAAATGTATATGCAGGAATGTTAGTTGGTTTGTTTATAGTTGCGTTAGGATTTTCATTACAACAAACTGCTGCAAACCCATTTGCAATATTACTTGGAGATCCCAAAACTGGAGCGAGTAGAGTAAACTTAGGCGGTGGAATCAATTCTTTTGGAACCACAATTGGTCCTATTGTTGTTGCATTAGCCTTATTTGGAACAGCAGCTTCTGTATCTGATGAACAAATAAAATTACTGGAACTTAGCAAAGTTATTATTTTATATATTGGAGTAGGATTGTTGTTTATTGCTGCTGCAGCTTTATTCTACTTTTCTAAAAAAGTACCAAGCGGAATTGCAATTGAACCAATGGAAAAAGCCAATAAAGCTTTGAGAACTTTGGTTGTTATGACAGTTTTGTTAGGAGTTATGTTTACGCCAATTTTTCAAAGTTATAAAAGCGAAGAAGCTTTAAAAATTGAAAGTTTAAATACGGAAGTAATAGCTATTAAACAAGTAATGGAAATAACAGGTAGTAAAAATGACAAAAACCCTATCATTGATACAAAAGAAATAGAAATAAAGGCATTAAAAGAGCCTTTGGAACAAAAAAGAATGTTATGGCTTTCAGGAGCATTATTAGTAGTTTTAGGCGGAATTTTGTATTCATTTTTATCGGCTAAGAAAAATGCAAATGGTTGGGGTGCAATGCAATATCCACAGTTGGTTTTAGGAATGTTAGCCATATTTACATATGTTGGAGTTGAAGTAGCTATTGGTAGTAACCTTGGAGAATTATTAAAGTTACCAGAATTTGGAAATATGCAATCGTCAGACATTGCACCATATATTTCTATGTATTGGGGAAGTTTGATGATTGGTCGTTGGGCTGGAGCGATTAGTGTTTTTAACTTACAAGGAAGCAAGAAAACAATAGCATTAATTATTATTCCATTGCTTGCCTTTGGAATTATTCTTGGGGTAAACATTCTTTCAGGAAAAGATATGAAACCATTGTATTACTATGTTTTTTGTGTTTTGATTCAAATTGGTGCTTTCTTTTTAAGTAAAGACAAACCAGCAAGAACGCTACTAATTTTTGGAAGTTTTGGAATCATCGCAATGTTAATTGGGTTATTCACAACTGGAACCATTGCAATTTATTCTTTCTTGGCAGGTGGATTGGCTTGCAGTATTATGTGGCCAGCCATTTTCAGTTTGTCAATTATAGGATTAGGAAAATATACTTCGCAAGGTTCTGCATTCTTGATTATGATGATTTTAGGTGGCGGAATTATTCCTCCAATTCAAGGGAAACTTTCCGATATTATTGGAATTCATCAATCGTATATTGTTGCAGTAGTTTGTTTTGGTTATTTGGCGCTTTTTGCTGTTTTGGTTAAAGGAATTTTGAAAAAACAAAATATAGATGTCGACAATATTGAAGTTGAAGGCGCACATTAAACAAAAAAACAAATTCTAAAAAATAAAAATTCAGGACAAAGTTATTGATTACTTTTGTGCTGAATTTTTTTTATATGCAAATCAATAAATATTATGCTTCGGCATTGTCATCGTTTATCATTTGGGGCTTCTTTAGTTTGGCTTTAAAACCGTTGCACGACTATCCATCGTTGGATATTTTGTTTTACAGGGTTTTTTATGCAACTGGATTATTACTATTAATTAACCTAACGTTTAGGAAAAAAATAGTTCAAAATGATCTTCAAGTTTTTAAAAATTTAGAAAAAAAAGAAAAATATAAGTTTCTTTCCTTAACCATTCTTGGTGGTTTTTTGCTTACACTCAACTGGTTTCTGTTTATGTATGCTGTGAATCACGTGAGTTTGAAATCGGCATCGTTTGCATACCTAATTTGTCCAATTATAACTACAATTTTTGCATTTTTTATTTTGAAAGAAAAACTAAGTGCTTGGCAATGGTTTTCAGTAGGATTATGCATTGTTAGTTGTACTATTTTATCCTACGGCGACTTAACTGGGTTGGTTTATAGCTTGATTATTGCTGTATCGTTTGCTTTGTACTTGATAAGCCAACGCAAAAACAATCGTTTTGATAAATTTGTGGTGTTGACAGTTCAAATGGTTATTGCATCTGTTGTTATTGCACCATTTTTTCCGTTTTATCGTGGAGAAACTCCAACAGCAGCATTGTTTTATATTTTGATGATTGTTATTGTGATTTTGTTTACCATTATTCCTCTGTTCTTGAACTTGTTTGCTCTGAAAGGTATGAATTCTTCGGCAGTTGGTATTTTGATGTACACCAATCCGCTTATAAATTTCTTTTTGGCGATTTTTTATTTTAAAGAAGAAATCAACCTAACACAAATTATATCTTACTCTTTAATTCTACTTTCCGTTATTATTTTTAATGAAAAATTTATTTTTAGAAAAAAAGCTAATTAGTTATAGAAAGTGCTATTCCATATTTCGGAACTGAAGTTTTTTCCTTTCCAGAAGCTGTAATACAAGAAAATGGCACAATAGGATTTGAACACAAAAAGAAACGATATAAATTTTACAACATTAATATTATCAGGACCAAATTTTGAAACTGGTAAAATTAAAGTGGTCAAAATACTCAAAACAATAAGTGCAACCATCGAGTTACTTAAACTTTTGAAAGGCAACATCAATAATTTTCGAAACGGGTTTATGTCATTTCCCCATTTGTGAATCAAATAATAATAGTCATTTCCAATTGGAGCAAATAGGAGTGGATCGTCATAATTTTTGAGTTTAAATAATTTGGCAGGAGCCATAATTCTGAAACCTTCCAATTTGGTTTGATGTGATTTTTCTAAATTTTTAATTTTTGAAATGGCTTCTTCAGGAATATCATTTTTAAACAAATGACTGTCCAAAAATCGCAAACGATAATCCACACAAATTGATTTTATAGAATCAATATGAAAAATTTTATCTCTCTCAAGTAAATCAAAATCAAAATCGTTTGAAATAGTATTAAATTTTCCTATCACTCTCGATTTAATTTCTACTCTAGTAGCTTCGTCTTGATTTAAAATAGTTTTAACTTGTTCCAGAACATCAATTTGATTCGATGTTTTACTTTGAAGTTGTGCTAACTTTGTTTCGATGTTTATTTTCTCAAACCACATAATACATTTATTTTGATTATAAATTTAATCAATAAATGAATGCATTGTGTCGCAATATGTAAGTTTAACTATTGTTGAAGTTGTTTTATCTTAAAGTAGCTCCTAACTCATTTTGAAAGTTTTGTGTCAATTTACTCATCACTTTTTCAATTTGAGAATCAGTCAACGTTTTTGAATTGTCTTGGAGAATAAAACTCAAGGCATACGATTTTTTTCCTTTTGGAAGATTCGTACCTTGGTAAACATCAAACAAATCAACTTCTTTTAGCATTGTTTTTTCGGTCTTTTTTGCCAATTCAAACAACTGTGAAAATTCCACAGCATCATCTATTAGTAAAGCTAGATCACGACGAACTTCTGGATATTTAGGAATTTCAGTATACTTTATATTATTTGATATTTGTTTTAAAATTGCATTCCAATTAAAATCAGCAAAGAAAACCTCCTGTTTGATGTCAAAATATTTCAAAATCGATTTTTTAACGGTTCCAAATTCTACAAGTGTTGAATTTCCCATTTCGTAAACCATTCCTTCGGCAAAAACATCCGTATTAAGTGGTGAAGTTATAATTTTTGAAAGCCCTAATCGATTTAAAATTCCTAAAACATATCCTTTGAACAAGAAAAAATCAGAAGGTTTTTGTGCTGTTGTCCAGCTTTCAGCCATTCTATCTCCTGTCATAAAAAGAGTTAAATGATTGTTTTCTTGATTTCCAGATAATAATTTATGGTATGTTTTTCCAAATTCAAACAAACGTAAATTGTTATTTTTTCTATTAATATTAAATGAAACGGCTTCCAATCCAGAAAACAAAAGTGATTGTCTCATTGTTGATAAATCGTTACTCAAAGGGTTTAGAATGATTATATTATTATTTTCATTCAAACTTTCACTCAACGCTACATAATTTGGAGTAGTGAGTGAATTTGCCATCATTTCATTAAACCCATTTCCAGTAAGTAAATCAGCAACAATATTCTGAATTTTATAATCTTCAGTTCTAGAAGAGTTTGAAATGGAAGCATTCAATTTTTGAGTAAATTCGATATTATTGTAACCGTAAATTCTCAAAATTTCTTCAATAACATCAATCTCACGGGTTACATCTACACGATACGAAGGAATTATTAAACCTAGGCCTACTTTAGAAATACTATTTACTTTGATGTCTAAAGAAACTAAAATATTTTTAATAACTTCACTAGAAATTTCTTGACCAATAACCTTGGTTACATTTTGAAGATTTAGGAATACTTGGAAATCTTCTACTTTTTTTGGATAAATATCCACCACATCGGAAGTTATATTTCCTCCTGAAACTTCGCATATCAAAATGGCAGCTCGCTTTAAGGCATATTCTGTAATAGTTGGATCAATTCCTCTTTCAAATCGAAAGGAAGCATCAGAATTTATAGTATGTCTTTTAGCTGTTTTCCTAACAGAAACAGCATTAAAATAAGCACTTTCAAGAAAAATGGAGTTGGTGTTTTCTGAAACTCCAGAATTTTTTCCACCCATAACACCTGCAATACAAAGAGGACCATTATCATCGAAAATCATAATATCTTCTTCGCTTAGGGTTCGCTCTACATCGTCTAACGTTTTAAATCTTGTTCCTTCGATTGCATTTTTAACAGTGATTTTTCCGTGAATTTTTGCTGCATCAAAGGCGTGAAGAGGTTGTCCTAATTCGTGTAAGACATAATTGGTAACGTCGACTACGTTATTTTTTGGCGAAAGCCCAATCGCTTTTAATCTATTTTGAAGCCATTCTGGTGATGGTGCAATTTTTATATCAGAAATTGTTACACCACAATATCTTGGAACTACTTTGGAATCTTCCACAGCAACATCGATTTTCAGTGTCCGTTTTTCAATATTGAAATTAGAAACTGATGGAGTTATCAACTCTACATTTGTTCCGTTTTGTAACATCCCTGCTTTTAAATCGCGTGCTGTTCCCCAATGACTCATTGCATCGGCACGATTTGGTGTTAATCCTATTTCGAAAACTTCGTCATTTTCAATATCAAAAACTTCCGAGGCGAGTGTTCCAGGGACAAGTTCTTGATCCAAAATCATAATTCCATCGTGGCTATCGCCAAGACCTAATTCATCTTCAGCACAAATCATTCCGTAGCTGTCTTCGCCACGAATCTTTCCTTTTTTAATTTCAAATGGTTTCCCTTCTTTGTCGTATAAAATAGTACCAATGGTTGCTACGGCTACTTTTTGTCCTTCGGCAACATTGCTAGCACCACAAACGATTTGTAATGGAGCTTCTGCACCTATATTTACAGTTGTAACTTTTAGTTTATCAGCGTTTGAATGTTGCACACAAGTAAGTACGTGACCAACTACAATTCCTTGTAAACCACCTTTAACAGATTGGTATGCATCGACTCCTTCGACTTCAAGACCTAAATCGGTAAGCATTGAAGCTGTTTTTTCAGAATCCCAATCGGTTTTGATAAATTGTTTGAGCCAGTTATATGAAATTTTCATTTGAATAAATAATAAGGGTGCAAAGATAACAATTGCGGTTGCAGAATGAAATTTTTAAAGCTTTTTTTATGTATAAATTATAGAATTTCGTCTATATTTTTCTTTATGTTTTCTGCAATTTTTGCTGTTGGCAAATCGTTTTCATCATCGCCAAAAGGTTCTTCAATTTCTTCGGCTATAAGTTCCAAACTTGCCAATACATAAAATATGAAAACAACGACAGGAATTGCGAAATAACCAAGACTAAAAACGTATCCTAAAGGCAAAGTCATTATATAAAAAAAGATGAATTTTTTCAAAAAAACACTATATGAATAGGGAATAGGCGTATTTTTTATTCGTTCACAAGCACCGCAAATATCTGTAAAGGAGGAAAGTTCTGGATTTAGAAAAATCAATTGCTCTCCTGAAATTTTATTGGATAAGTGAAGTTCGTTTATTTTTTTTAAAAGTAATTTGACCACCTGATTGGGTTTGTGTTTTTTACTTTCTATAGCAATATTGAATTCTTCAAATAATTCTTGACTTACATTTTGATTTTTTAAATGTAAATCCATCGCATAAGCATAATAAGGTATAATTTTTCTGAAGAAAATTTTATCTTCTTTTTCAACCAAAATAGATGAAAGTTTTAATGCTAAATTCCGACTATTGTTGACTAAAGCTCCCCAAAGCTTTCTCCCTTCCCACCAGCGATCGTAGGCAGTATTTGTTCTAAAAACTAAAAGAAGCGAAATTACAAAACCAAGCATACTATGCATTATAGTAATGTTTTTGATGTGACTTGTTTCTGTTAGTTTAAAAACTTCGATTTCTAAAAAACCTATAATTCCAGTATAAATTGAAATTCCAATAATCAATGGTAATAGCTTTCTAAAAGTGTCGGCTTTATGAAATCTAAATATAAAAGTGAACCATTCTTTAGGATTGTAAGAAATCATAAGATTTAGTGTACTCTGGTTAATTGAATTTTTTCTGGTGGATGCAAAACCATTGGGAATTTCTCAATTTTTACAGAACTACTATCCAATCCAAAGGCTTGTTCTTCTGATAAACTCATTTTTTTGAAAAAGAAATACGAGTTCATAATTAGTTTTTCGTGCCACAATAAATCACTATCATTGGATAAGAATTTTTCAGACAAGACGAATTTGAAATCGCCAAGAATGTTGTTTTTATTCAAGGATTCATATCGACTAGAAATATCAACTTCTCCATTAGAAACCATATCTTTGAGGACTTCTTTAAACATCAAATTAATTTTTGTAGGTTCTCTGAACCCTAAATTGAAATCGACTCTGTACAAATCGTCTTTGATAATTTCGGTAACTTTATATTCGGTTTTGTATGGTTCACTTAAAATATTGACGTGTACAAACCAATAAACATCGGCACGTTTTGGACGTTTTTGCATTATGGAATACATTACTTTTTCTTCGATTTCGTCAACACGATTGGCATTTGTCATGTAAACTAAATGTGTTGCATATTTAGGAATTGATAAATCAAGACTCAATTCAGCAAGCACTTTTTTGTAATCGGCAATTTTGACAATTTTAGTATAATTTTTGCTAATTTTTTTAGCTAAAAACCAAATTGACATTACAGTTATTATGGCTAATGCTATAATTGCTGTTACAAAACCACCCTCTTTAAATTTAGTAATATTAGCAGCTAAAAAACTCAATTCTATCGCACCATACATTGTCATTAATGGTACTATGAAATACCATTTTACTCTTTTCATTATCAAATAAAAATTAAGTAAAATCGTAGTCATAATCATGCAAAGTATAATTGCTAAACCATAAGCATGAGACATTTTACTTGATTCTTTGAAATACAAAACAATACCAACACAGCCAATAAACAATAACCAGTTTATTGATGGGATATACATTTGACCTTTAACTTCGGTTGGATATTTGATTTTTACTTTTGGCCAGAAATTCAATCGCATGGCTTCGTTAATCAATGTAAATGATCCACTTATCAAGGCTTGAGAGGCAATAACTGCCGCTAGTGTTGCCACTCCAATCCCAATTGGTTGGAAAATTTCAGGCATCATTAAATAAAATGGATTCGGATTTGAACTATTAATTTGGGTCAATGTTTGTCCTTCGTGCTGAATTAAGTAGGCGGCTTGTCCAAAATAATTTAACAATAAAGTAATTTTTACAAATACCCAACTGATTCTAATATTTTTTCGTCCGCAATGTCCCATATCAGAATACAATGCTTCTGCACCAGTTGTACATAAAAAAACAAAACCAAGAATAAAGAATCCTTCGGGATTTAGACCTTCTGGAGCAACCAAAATATGGTAAGCATAATATGGATTTATTGCTTGTAATACTTCAGGATGTTGCACAATTTGCATTATTCCTAAAATTGCTAACATTGAAAACCATAATAACATTACAGGTGCGAAAAACTTACCAACTAGCTTAGTGCCAAATTGTTGTATAGAGAATAGTACAAATAAAATCCCAATTACAATTCCTTGAATATCAGAAACTTCAAGTCCTGGATAGAATATTTTTATTCCTTCTACGGCAGATGCAACTGATATTGGTGGGGTGATAATTCCGTCAGCTAAAAGTGCACTACCCCCAATGATTGCAGGAACAATCAACCATTTTATTTTTGTTTTTTTAACCAATGCATACAATGCAAAAATTCCACCTTCGCCGTGATTATCAGCACTTAATGTTAAAATAACGTATTTTATAGTCGTTTGTAACGTTAAAGTCCAAAAAACTAGTGATATTCCTCCAAGAACCAAATCTTTGTTTATGGCAAAGTTTAATCCTATTAATTCCTTCATTACATATAAAGGAGAGGTTCCGATGTCGCCGTATATAATTCCTAAACTAACTAGTAATCCTGCTATTGTCCATTTTGAATGGAGTGTTTGATGTGAAACGTTACTCATATTTAATTCTTAAAAGAAGTCAAAATTAATTTTTTTAATTTGAATAGAATCTATTTTTTTAATATTTATGTTTATTTTTTTTATAAAAAACTGTACTTTAGACTTTTAAAATTTTAAAATGAGAAAATATTTTTTTGTAATTTCGCTATTTTTGCTTCTATTTAGCTGTATATCAGATAAAAAACTAATTAGTAATCCAAATTTCACTAAAATCGCTATGAATCCTTTGTCTAATGAAAAACTTAGTACTAGGGCTATATTAATTGATAAAAACAAAGTTTGGTATGCTGGAAACAATGGTAATTATGGATTTATTTCACTCGATACTTTAGCTGATTTCAAAGGAAATATTGCAAAAGAAAATTTGAAGTTAGAGTTTAGAAGTATAGCCCAAACATCTAAATATATTTTTATATTAAGTATTGGGAATCCTGCTTTGTTGTACCGAATTGCAAAAGATAATTCGGCAATAAAACTAGTATATCAAGAAAATCACGAAAAGGTATTTTATGATAGTATGCAGTTCTTGAATGAAGAAGAAGGATTTGCTGTTGGCGATCCAACGGAAGATTGTCCATCCATTATCAAAACTACAAATGGAGGTGAGAGTTGGACAAAAATTTCTTGTAAAAATTTGCCTAAATTTGCTGAAGGCGAAGCTTTTTTTGCAACGAGTAACACGAATTTAGTGCTAAAAGACGATACAATGTGGTTGGCTTCTGGCGGAAAAAAATCTAAAATATACCGATCAATTGATAAGGGAGAAATCTGGGAAATTTTTGAAACGCCAATTGTTCAAGGTGAAGCAATGACTGGTATTTTTACAGCTGATTTTTATGATGAAAACATTGGTTTTATAACTGGTGGAAATTACGAAAAGCAAGATCAAAATTATTCAAATAAAGCCATTACAAAAGATGGTGGTGTCACTTGGAAATTAATAGACGATAATAAAGCCTTTGGGTATGCATCGTGTGTCCAGTTTTTACCAAATAGTGGTGGAAAATCATTAGTTGTAGTTGCAAATTCTGGTGTTTTTTATTACCGTCAAAAGGATAAGAAATGGAAACAACTTTCGGATGAAAAAGAGTTGTACACCATTCGATTTATTGATGATAAAACTGCAATTGCTGCTGGTAAAAATAAAATTTTTAAAATTGAATTTAAGAAATAAATCATCAATTATTTTTTTGATAAAATAGGCCACAACATTTTCGAAGCTTCGATTGCCGTTGAGAATTTGATTAATCAAACGTATAGATTCAAGATTGAATTTGAAGTACAATACTGACTTTAATCCCAATCTATCGGGAGCCTGAAACTACACCCAAAAGTTCGAACAGATGGGGTAATTGCTCCAAACTTTGTTGGCAGTTCATTGTTTATTTTTCTCAAGTCAATACTTTTATTCCGAAATTAACAAATCACCAAATTTCTATTGTTTTATTTTTAATTTCCAGTAACAATAAACTGTCCCAAAATTCACCGCAACAAGCAACTGATTGTCTAGAATTAAAATATCTTTTATATGGAGACAAATTCTTTTTTTCAGTCCATCAACAGAGGAATAAATAATAATTCTCTTAGTTAGCATTATTTTTTTTCGCTCATTATTTTATCTTCCTACTCTTGGTTAAATTCGATTTCTTTTTATAATGTTTTCGGTTTTTAAGTTTCTAATTCCCCAAATCATAAATATTATTTCCAAAAGAGTTCCAATTGAAAATGGAAGTGATGGAATTCCATCTAACATAATACTAATTATTCTCCCGAGTGCTAATCCACCCATAAAAATTATGACTATAAGTGTTGCGTTTTGCCAATTTTTAGGTTTGAAAATTCCAATTATCCAATAAATTGCTAAACCTAAATACAATCCCATTATTGCTCTAAAAACATTATTCAAATCAACACTTTCGACTTTAAAATCAAAGAAAAATGGTAAAATTTCGTTTGGACTAATTCCATATGATAATCCAACTCCGATTACTGTAAAAGAGGACAATCCTAAATGCAAGTTTTTTACTTTAAAAATATTATTTTTCATTAATTAGTTGTTTGTTTTTTAGTTTCAGTTTTTTGGGCAAAATCAGGTTCAAAGTTTTGAGTCTTCTCAAAGCAAATATATTTTAAAAGAACACTTTTGAGAACTGTTTTTTTATTAACATAAAAGCCACCACAAAGTAAAATAGTTCAGTTTTCCTTTTTTAAAATAAAAAAGAAATGCATCATCAGCTTTATCATTAAGGTAAAATCGGAATCGAACTTCATTTCGTTCTTCTAATATTTCCATTTCTGAATTCGGAAACATTTTTTTAAAATCTTCTAAACTTGTGTTTTTGTTTAATTTTATTCTATGCGAAATTATTTCAAAAGAATTATTTTTCGCAAAAGCCTTGTCAAATAAAACGATATTATTGTTTGTGTTAAATTCAATATCTTTTCCAAAAAGGGTAGTTATTTCTCCATTAAACGTATCAAAAGCACCACTTTCTTCCGTTTTATTTCCATAGGTTTTTATCATCCATTCTTCATCTAACCATTCAAAAGGGCTTCCACATTCCCAAATCATCGTTTTTGTAGAATCAATTTTATTATGAATGGATTCAAAATCACTTTTAGATAAAATCACTTTGTGGTTGTTAATTAATACATTTTCAAAGTCAATATATTTTGAATTGTATGTGCCTAAACTATTGTTATTTTCATTTTTTTTTGGATTGAACATCAATATCTTTATTTAATTTTTCTGGAATTGAATTTTTTTGTGAACTTTCATCATTTTTACACGCGAAAAATATTAAAGTTAATAAACTGAAACAAATAATTTTTTTCATAAATTTTTAGTATTAGTTATTTTTATACGGCACAATAACGCAGAACATCCAGTGGTGTTCAGTTTGAAATTTCATTAGTCAAATGTATCGATTTAAGAGTAACCTTTCAACTTTCAACTTCTTTTAATGAATAAGGTTCTAACTCGCATAATTAGGGACTAATATAATCAATTCCTGTTGCTGTCGTATAGTTATTTTTATATAAATTAAAGCTTATAATCCTTACTTACAAAAATTACAAAAAAATAGACTGTAACGTTTTTTTTACTTCTGTTTTTGTCGTAATTTAGTAAAAAGTTTAAAATTGAAATGGCACAAGCCTCATCAAGTATGCTTTCTCTCAGAACTTTGGCTCTAAAATTCAAACTGAAAGACACCATTCTAATTACCATTATTCTTTTTTTATTTAAAAGGCTCAAAAGGGTCACATTATATAACCGAATTTTAAAAAACCACAAAAATCAAGTTTTGGTTGCAATATTAAATGCAAATAAAAATGGAAATATTTCATATCAGTGCCGAATGTTATCCCGTTGCCAAAGTTGGCGGATTAGCGGATGTTGTTGGTGCTTTGCCAAAATACCTCAACCAATTAGGACACCAAGCAAAAGTTATTGTTCCTGGTTATGACACCAAATTTTCTAGAGAGAATGAGTTCGAAAACGTGCATAACGGTCAACTCACATTGGGTTATTTTCAGTTTTCGTACTCCATTTTAAAAGAAAAAAGGAATCAATTGGGTTTTGAATTGTACCAGATTGTGATTCCAGATTTATTCGATCGCCCAAACATTTATTCTTATGAAGACGATACGGAGCGGTTTTTGGCTTTTCAAATCGCTTTTCTGAATTGGATTACCGAAACCAACCAATATCCCGATATTTTGCATTGCCACGATCATCATTCGGGATTGATTCCGTTTATGGTTCAAAATTGTTATAATTATCAACATCTAAAACAGATTCCGACCGTTTTAACGATTCATAACGCACAATATCAAGGTTGGTTTGAAGCTAATAAATTGCATTATTTGCCCGATTTTCATCCTTCAAAATTAGGTTTTTTAGAATGGAATGGAGCAATAAATCCGTTGGCTTCTGCCATAAAATGTGTTTGGAAAATCACGACTGTTTCTCCAAGTTATTTAGAAGAAATTAGCAGCAATGCAAATGGTTTAGAAAATTTATTGCGTTATGAAAGACGCAAATCTATCGGAATTCTTAACGGAATTGACAACGAAGTTTGGAATGCCAAAACGGACGAAATGTTGGCAATAAATTACGATTTAAACGATTTTATAAAAGGTAAAACTAAAAACAAAAAAATATTGTGTGAGCAATTTAATTTAGATTTTAAAAAACCACTTTTTACTTTTATTGGAAGATTGGTTGGCGAAAAAGGAGCTGATTTATTAACTGAAATTTGCAGTGTAGCACTCAACCAAAATGTCAACAAAATCAATATTCTAGTACTTGGATCTGGAGATGCTGGTGTAGAAAGTAGTTTAGAAAATCTAAAATCTTTCTATTACGGGAACTACAATGCCTATATTGGTTATAACGAAAAATTAGCACATCAAATTTATGCTGGCGCCGATTTTTTATTGATGCCATCACGCGTTGAACCCTGTGGATTGAATCAAATGTATGCTTTGCGTTATGGAACGATTCCGATTGTGCGAAGAACAGGAGGTTTAAAAGATACGGTTTTGGATATTGGCGATGGCGGTTTTGGAATTTGTCATAACGAAACTAGTGTTTTTGATGTAAATTATTCTATCAATCGTGCCATTAATTTGTATAAGGATTCAGAAAAATTTGATGCTGTTCGAAAATCAACGATGCAAATTGACCATTCTTGGGATAAAGTTGCAACAGAATATATAAATGTATACCAATCTCTAAAAAAACTAACAAAATGAATAAAAGTACATTAGCCATTATTTTAGGTGGCGGGCAAGGTTCGAGATTAGCTCCATTGACCGAAAGCCGTTCAAAACCAGCAGTTCCGATTGCAGGAAAGTACCGTTTAGTTGATATTCCGATTTCTAACTGCATCAATTCGGATATCAAAAGGATGTTTGTTTTGACGCAATTTAATTCGGCTTCATTGAATCAGCACATTAAAAATACCTATCATTTTAGTCATTTTAGCACTGCTTTTGTTGATATTTTGGCAGCAGAACAAACGCCAGAAAATCCAACTTGGTTTCAAGGTACTGCCGATGCTGTTCGCCAATGTATGACGCATTTTATGAACCACGAATTTGATTATGCTTTAATCCTTTCGGGCGATCAATTGTATCAAATGGATTTTAACGCAATGATACAAGCGCACAATGAAAGTGGCGCAAATATTACGATTGCAACATTGCCAGTTACTTCAAAAGATGCGCCAGAATTTGGGATTTTAAAAACCGATTCTGATAATTTTATTACTTCGTTTATAGAAAAACCGAAAGCCGAATTGTTGCCCGATTGGACATCAGAAGTAAGTAACGAAATGAAAGAAGAAGGCAAACATTATTTGGCTTCGATGGGAATTTATATTTTTAATAAAGGGCTTTTGGCAGAGTTAATGTCCAATCCAGATACCAAAGATTTTGGGAAAGAAATTATTCCGCAAGCCATCGGGAAACAAAAGATTTTGAGTTATCAATATGAGGGTTATTGGACAGATATCGGAAACATTGACTCGTTTTTTGAAGCCAATTTGGGCTTGACAGACGATATGCCGAAATTTAATTTGTTTGATAATTCAAGTAAAATTTATACGCGTGCCCGTGTTTTGCCTCCATCAAAAATTACTGGTGGATCAACAATTGATAAGTCTATCGTTGCCGAGGGATGTATTGTTAATGGATCGGAAATTATTCATTCTGTTATTGGCATTCGAAGCAGAATTGGTTTTGGATCCACGATTTCGAATTCGTATTTAATGGGGAATGATTTTTATCAGAATATAGAAGAAATTATTTCGAACGACCAAAATAATATTATCAACATCGGAATTGGCGAACGTTGTTTTATAAACTACACAATTGTCGATAAAAATTGTAGAATCGGAAACGATGTTAAACTCAATGGCGGAAAGCATTTAGAAGATACAAATACGCCACTTTATTCCATAAAAGGCGGTATTATTGTGGTTAAAAAAGGAGCTATTTTACCAGATGGTTTTGAGGTTTAAAGAGTTTGTAAAATCAAAAAAACAGAACGTAAAATCAAAAAAACACAACGTAAAAATTGTGCTTTTTTGATTTTGATTTTCTAATCTTTGCGGGCACGTAAAACATTTCCGCTATCGCATAACGTTCATGTTTAGTTGAGCTATAGTGAACGGACGCAGTAATTGCACAAAATATCTGTGTTAACTGTTCGGTTTTTTAATTTGGAAGTTTATATGTTTTCCAAAAAGTATCATTAAATTCGACTTTCTGAAATAAATGTTGTTCTTGTTGGTTTTTTATTTTTTCAGGATTATTTATATTAAAATTATTCCAATAGGAGTGAAGTGTCATTTTAAAAGGAAGTGATTTATTCTCCACATCAATTATTTTGCCCGTTATATTTATTTCAGAATGAGTTATAAAGTATAAATTATTAATCTTCATTAAATCGGTTTCAATACTTTCAAAATAGTACTCTTATTTCGATTTAGTTTTGAAGCAATTTAAGTTATAGAAAAGCGTTGAGAAAGCAATTTTTCAATCTCAATTCGTTCTTCTAATTGAAGTCTTTTATAGGTGTTTTCATAGTGCAAAAATGTTAATTTTTTTAACATTTGTTGCGTTGAATGTCTGAATCGGCGTAAGGGTATCATATCACGTTCAGGCGCTTGGCGAGTTTGTGGATTTAATATGCCAAAAATATCCATTAAAACGGAACCTCTAGATACAAAACCAACTTTAATCTCGATAGCTATCGGGATGCCTAAACCCCCAATTTTTTAAACTTTGTTATGCATAGTTATTTTCGGGTTTCTATTTCAAATATTTTTTTTCCATTTTCTCCCAGATAATGTGCTATCAATTTTTCATAAACTTTGTAACCGTCATCAACGTTTGTAAATATAATTAAACCTTTTTTTGATTTAGGAAGCATAAAAACAATGGTTTGAACGCCCTTATCTGCTCCACCGTGAGAAAGGGCAGTTTCTCCATTTTCTAGATTATAAATTTCAAAGCCTAATCCGAAATGTTTTCCGTTTTTGGTTTCAACTTGATTTGTTGTCATATCATCAAAAATTTTTTTTGATAATCCTTCGCCTTTCATTACACTAACTAAAAATTTGCCATAATCTTCAATTGTTGTTAATAAATTGTCTGCGCCATTTGCTGTTTTAGTTTTTTCAGTTTGGTATGCAATTCCGTTATTTTTATATCCAATTGCAAATCTGCTTTCGTCCGTTTTCTTGCTCCAAAAAAACTCGGTATCATTCATTTCTAATGGTTCAAATATTAATTCTTTCGCTAATTCGTCGAGCGTTTTATGAAACTTTTTTTCTAATGCTTTTCGCAAATATTCTATTCCTTCGCCAGAATATTGATATTTTGTTCCAGGTTCAAATTGAAAATCTAATTTTCCAGATTTATTCAAATATCTCCAGTTCGGAAAACCCGTTTGATGACTTAAAATATGCCTTGTTGTAATCTTTTTTAAGTTTTTGTCATTTGCAATATCTGGGTCAATCCAATATTTATAAATTGGTTCGTCTAAATCCCATTTTCCTAAACTGACCAATTTTAGGGTTACAATTGCTGTAATTGGTTTTGTGAGTGAAGCAACATTAAAAATAGTATTGTATGGCGCTATAATTTCTTTTTTTAGTTCGCCAAATACTTTTATTTGTTGCAATTTCCCATCGTTAATTACTCCAATTCCTAAAGTTGGGACTTTGTTTTCGGTTAACCAATTTTCAATTTCAGCATCATTATCAAAAATTGTTGATTTATTTATGTCAAGTTGTTTAATTTGATGGTCGTAACTTAACGATCTCGTAAGTTTCCAGTCTCCGTTTTCTAGAAGCCAAACGTGTGTAAATTTTGCCGAACTTCCAAATACTTCTTTTCTTTTTTCTATTGTTTCATAAAACTGATGAACTCCCACTTGAATTGCACCATAAAGTTTTTCTTTTTTATAAAGCGGATAAATTTCTGTGCTTTCTGGTAACAATTCTCTTCTCGATTGATAAGTTTTTGGAGAAATACATAATCCATTTCGAAGATTATGAAGAAATTCCTTTTTGTAAGAAATACTATCTTTGTCGTGAAAAAATTCAAATTTTTCGCTTAATAAATTTTCGAATTGGCTAATATCACAAGTGTTGAAACCAACATTAAAAAGCAAACTATCTTTTGAAATTATTTTTTTGTACAATTCTGATTTTCTGTCGATTTGTGCAGAAAGCGAAATAGTTACAAAAAAGAATAGAAATAGTGATTGTTTGAAGATTTTCATATGATTTTGATTTGATGATTTATGTATAAGTCAAAATTCTATTTTTTTGTTACAAAAATTCATCTAATAGATTTTGTTTTTTGATTTTGTTTTTTTGCTAAAATTAAATTTTGCCCTGTTCCAAAACCAAACTCTAAAATTTATTCGTTGTCTTGTGGATTTAATTCATCAATAAGCAACCCTCTAAATTTCTTTTCAGGCATTGTTAATTTAATTGCTAAATCATAGTAAACTGTTAAAAAATCATAGCCTAATGCTGGGATATATTTTTGCTCTTCCATAGTTCTTAAATCATTATAAATAGCATAATTCCACTCATAGCAATCATCAACGCATCTTCGATAATGGTAACTGTACTCATTGGTAAATTGAAAACTGCACCTAAACAAGCACATTGTATTTTCTTTTTGTTTAGTACCGATTGTAAAACACCAATGATACTGATGCTCATTACAATTACTGTAATTGAATTAGTTAGGATTGGATTGAAATTGATTAGAAAAGCAATACCTAAACCTAATTCGATGAATACATACAAATACGCCCAAACTGGAATTTGTTTTGCTAAAACATCATACATTACATAACTTTCAGCAAATCCTTTGAGGTTTAGTAATTTAAAAAAAGAGAAAACAAGAAAAAAACCTGACATAAAATGTCTCATTGCTTGCATAAAATCGAATTTTGTATTTTGTGTTTGCACCAATGTCGTTACTAATAGAATGTAGAAAAATATTAGTAAAATAGGTTTGTAAGTTTCAAACCACGATTTTGTTTGTTCTGCAATTTCGCTATGATTGATTGCCGATATTTGGTATTTGTTGTCTAAAACTTTTTGCAAGTCGGATAATGCAATGTGTTTATCCATTGTGATAGTTGCAGTTTCTAAATCTTTTGAAACGGCAACATTAGTAACATTTTCGATAGTTAGCAAAGCCGATTTTACTTTGGCTTCACAACTAGAACAAGTCATTCCTGTTAATTTATAGGTATGTGTCATTTTATACTATTTAAAAAAAAAACAAAGCCATTTTTGGCTTTGTCTTTAGATCAGTTCTGTTTTATTTTGCTTGTTCTACAACTGGTTCTGTTAAAGGCATTCCACATTTTGAACATTTGCTGTTTAATTTACCTTGAACTTCTGGGTGCATTGGACAAGAATAAATAGTTGATACAACTTTTTTAACAGTTGTTTTTTCTGTTAATTCCATACCACATTTAGAACATTTGTCTCCTTTTAATCCCATTATTTCTGGGTGCATTGAACAAGCGTGTGTATTCATTTCGGTATTTCCATTCATCATTTCTGAACCATCGTTCATCATATGCGTGTCGATTGTTCCTTTTTCTGCGGCTTTTTTATTACACGAAATAGTTACTAAAGCCAAAATTAAGACTGCTAAAATTATATTTTTCATTTTTTCTAATTTTTTAAAAACGATTCTAAATGCTTTTTTGATAAGCATTTAGCATTGAATTGATTACTTTTTACATTCTGCAGGCGTCTGCACATTTTTTACAGGCATCTGCGCATTTTTTGCAACACTCCATATCGTTTTTGTTACATTCTGTTGCACAGGCTTCACAACATTTTACACACAATTCACAAAGTGCATCTGCAAATTGAGAACCTCTCGCACACAACCTTGCATAAAGTGCACAGATGTCTGCACAATCTTGGCACAGTTTTACACACTCGTCGTGTCCTTTCATTGTTAAACATTCTGTTGAACATTTTTCACATTCGACCATACAAGCCAAACAAACCTCAATACTTACTTGAACATTTTTCATTTTATGTATTTATTAAAAGCAGATTAATTTCTACATATAATAGTACAATGTATTTATGTTTAGAATGTTACATATTTATTTTTTAGAGTTGTGTAATTCCCACAAAAATTATTTAATGGTTTCTGTTACTTTTCCACAACTCAACATCATCGCACCATAGTATGGATTTTTAACAACGTTTTCTTTGCTCAACCAAGTAGCACCTTTTCCGTCGTTTGCCATTGGGCAAAATTGGTAATAGGTTGGTGTTTCTTGTTTAGAAACTTTGATTAAATCGTAGATATTTAAAGAAAGTGTATCAAAATGGTCTCTTTGGTGTTTTGCATCTTTTGTATCTGCAATATGTTCAGTATGTTCTTTTATACTTTTTAAAACTTTCATCCAAACGGTGTGTTCGTCTGTATTTAAAGTTTCCATTTTGACTGCATTTATTGCAGAAAGTAGCGCCCTTGCTTTTGTAGACGCTGTGTTTCCGTCTGTTTTTACTAAAGCATTTTTAACTTCAAAATAGTTGTCGAAAACTGCTTTTAATTGGTTTTCTTTTTGAACTTCAACCTTTGGTGTTTCTGAATGATTTGCGTGATTACTATGATTTTCTGGAACACTTTCGGATTTCTGTTCTGTTTTTACAGCAACTTTTGCTACTCTGTCGTATTGGCAACAACCTGGCAATTTTGAATAAGCTTTATCTGGTGCAAGAAATTTGTCGCTATCGTAACCTGATAATGCAATGCTTTTTAAAATTGCATCTTGATTGGTTTTTTTAGCATCGTAAGTTATGGTTGCTATTTTAGTATCTACGTTCCAATCTACTTTGGAAGTTTTTTTAAGATTTCCTGCTTTTTCGATTGTTGTTTTACACATTCCGCAGTTACCATAGACTTTAACTGTTTCGGTTACTGAATTTTTAATTTGTGCATTGCACACTGTAAATGATAACAATACTGAGATTGCTACCAATATTTTTGATATTGATTTCATTTTGATAAAATTTTAATTTTTGTTAAATAAATAATTTTGAAAACAAAGTGTTTGTTTTCGACAAGACAGTTTTATGGCTGTCAATGTTTGGAATTATTTTATTTTTGGCGGAAGCCAAACGGAAGTAAAACCCGAAGAAATAAAGGTTTCTGAATGATAAAATTTTGGTTTTTCGTTAGAAAAATTAAAACTAATATTCTTAAAATTAATTTCGTATGATGAAATTATACTAAAATTTACTGATGTTGATGATGTGCAGTTTGAGTGTCCGCATTTTCCGCCACAACTTTTATCTTTATCTTTTGAGTTTTTGCCGTTACAACAGTCTTTTTTTTCTACTTTAGAAGTTGTTTCTTTTTTGCAAAACGATTTTTCGGTTTTAGTTCCACACGCATAACTCAAAGTTGGCGACAAAATGAAGCCAAGCGTTAGAATTATAATTATTATGTGTAACCGTTTTTTCATTTGGCAAAGATAAGGCGTAATTTTAAAATATTTCGTTAATTTTTAGTCAACCTATTTTAGGATGATACATAGTACAGACTATTTAATTCTAGTTTTTTGTTATGGGTGCAATACAATAAATTAGTCTTCTGATTTTTTGAAATTGATAATAGTTTCTTCTGCGTATGAAAAAATGCCGTCTATTACCAACTCGAATAAAGCTTTTTTACTTTTTATTTTTTTCTCTACAGTATTGAAAGTGGCACCTACTTGTAAATTGACTTTTCGATCTTCCCAGTTTAAGTCAATGATTCCAGTTTTTGATTTTAACTTTTCAACGATATCATCACTTAATTTTTGTTTCGATTCAAAATAAATGATGACTTCCTCATCTGTTGAGTTTTTTAATTGTGTTCGCCCAGTACATTTTGTTGAACCTATGGATTTGAGATTCCAGTTTAATGACGTCCCAATTTCAGGATCATTCTCACTGTCAATAGGTGGATTAAAAAATAATAAATTCCAAAAGGGTTCTTTAAACTTACTTTCTACAAATTTTGCTTCGTCTTTTATTACTTCATAATATTTATTCCGAATATCTTTTACATTTTCAGAATCTTCATACCCATCAGGAATCGTAGCTGTTTTTTGCTCCCAATCTTTCAGCCACTTTTTATGATTTAGGATTCTTAAGAAATTACCTTCTAAATCCGTTTCAATTTCTATAGGATATGTTTGCAATTCGAGCTCTTCAAGAACTTCTAAATAGTTGTTGTCAGCAATAGAAATTGAGGGTGCTTTATTTTTTTTAATACCAAATACTCGTTTGTCTTCGGCTTTATTTAGGGATAGAAATTCGACATTAAATCTTGTTTTCAGTGTGGTTTGAAAACCGTTCATTGTTATTGCGAGAGATTGAGTAACTTCAAAAACCATATTGTTCGAAAGGATTTTAGTTTAAACAGTGATAAAAATACGTTTTTATTTTTTAAAATTTATAAAAAATTAAATAAAAATATTTAGCTACTTATTTAATCACAGTTATTTATCAACTAGATTTCATTATTTGAAACCAAAAAAGAATTAGATATACTAATTGTTATAAATCCTTGTAACTCGATCTACTCCATCAATTTTTTTAATATTATCAATAAGTTTTTTTAGAATGGTATTGTTTGGGACTATAACTGCCAGTGTGCCTTTGAATATACCAGCATCGCCAGAGAGCGAAATATTTTGAATGTTTACGTGCATATTGTTTGAAATAACTCGTGTTAACTCGTTTGTTAACCCAATACTGTCCATACCTGTTATTTCAAGAAGTGCTTTAAACTCCTGTTGCGAAGAATCAATCCATTTGGCTTGCATAATTCGGTACGCATAATTAGATTGCATACTAATAGCATTTGGACAATCTCGTTTGTGCACTTTAATACCTTCATTAATAGTTATAAAACCAAAAACAGGATCACCAGGAATTGGATTGCAACAAGCAGATAATTTATAGTCTAACTTATCATGTTCAGCCCCAAAAACCAACATATCATAATTGCTTGACAATTCATTTTTTTGAATTATTTCAAGGTTTGCAGTTGGTTTTCGAGTTATTTTATTTTTAAAGAAATTATAAATAGTATTGCTTTTTTGTGCTGCAAAATCTCTTAACTGTTGGTTGTCAATGGAACTAATACCGACTCTGTAAAATAAATCAAGACTTGTTTTTAATTTAAAAAAATTGACCAATTCGTTGACAGTAGCTTCGTTGAGTGTGATTTTAAGGTGCTTTAATTTCCGTGTCAAAAGTTCCTTTCCGTCTTCGGCTATTTTTTTGGTATCTTCGTTAAGAACGTTTCTGATTTTGTTTTTCGCTCTCGAAGTCGTTACATAATCCAACCAGTTGATAGATGGTTTTTGGTTTTGAGAGGTTATAATTTCTATTTGATCGCCACTTTTGAGTTCGTGATTCAGTTGAACTAATTTTCCATTTACCCGAGTTCCTCTAGTTTTTATACCTATTTCGGAGTGAATACTAAAAGCAAAATCAAGCGAAGTTGCCCCTTTGGGGAGCGATTTTATTTCGCCTTTGGGTGTAAAAACGTAAATTTCTTTGGCATACAAATTCATTTTGAAATCTTCTACAAAATCGACAGCATTGGTTTCGGAATTTTCCAAAGCTTCTTTAAGTAAATTCAGCCAAGTATCAAGACCACTTTCCTCGGTGGCGCCTTGTTTGTATTTGTAATGGGCTGCGTATCCTTTTTCAGCAATTTCGTCCATTCGTTCACTGCGAACCTGAATTTCAACCCAACGCCCCAAAGGTCCCATAACGGTAATGTGCAAGGCTTCGTAACCTGTTGATTTTGGTGACGAAATCCAATCGCGCAATCGACTTGGACTTGGACGATAATGATCCGTAACCACAGAATATATTTTCCAAGCTAAAAACTTTTCGTCGTGAGGATTTGATTTATAGACAATGCGAAGCGCAAATTTATCGTATACTTCATCAAAAGTGACATTTTGAGCTGCCATTTTTCTTCTAATGGAATAAATCGATTTTGGACGCCCTTTTATAATAAATTCAACTCCTTCTTCATCAAGTGATTTTTTTAAAACATCAGAAATATTCTTGATGTATTGGTCTTGCTCTTCTTTGGTTTCTTTTATTTTGCTTACAATATCATTATAAATAATTGGTTCTGTGTACTTTAAACCTAAATCTTCTAGTTTGGTTTTAATGTTATATAACCCCAATCGGTGTGCCAGTGGTGCATAAATATATAAAGTTTCGGAAGCAATCTTAACTTGCTTATGATCCACCATCGAATCCATAGTTTGCATATTGTGCAAACGATCAGCTAATTTTATTATGATTACACGAACATCATCATTGAGGGTTAACAGCATCTTGCGGAAGTTTTCGGCTTGCATCGATATGTTCATGTCTTTTTTGACCTGAGAAATTTTTGTTAATCCTTCGACCAATTGGGCTACTTTTGGATTAAACATTTTTTCGATTTCTTGAACCGTAATATCAGTGTCTTCAACTACATCATGCATTAAGGCAGCAGCGATAGCGGTGGCACCTAAACCTATTTCTGAAGCAACAATTTTTGCTACAGCTATGGGGTGAAAAATATAAGCTTCACCCGATTTTCGTCGTTGGTCTTGATGTGCTTCAACAGCTACATCAAAAGCTTTACGAATCAGTTTTTTATCTTCGGTAGTAAGCGTTTGGTAGCTTATGCGAAGTAACTCCTTGTATTCCTGAGCAATAGCCTTATTTTCCTTTTCGATATCAATCTCTACCATAACTATGTTCTTCAATTCTTAAAGTTAGAATAAAAAATTGAATTATGAAAGTATTTATTTGTTATTGAAGATGATTTTTAATTAGTATTAAAATCCTCGCTGGCGTTTGGCTTCAAAAATTAAAATTGCCGCTGAAACAGACACATTCATAGAGTCGATTTCGCCTTGCATAGGAATGATAATATTTTGAGTGGCAGCATTTCGCCATTCGTCAGTTAACCCAGTTGCTTCAGTGCCTACTACCATTGCGGTGGGTTTGGTGTAATCTTGTGTGTGATATGATGTTGAATTTTGTAAAGTGGCACAATAAAAATGAATGTTTTTTTCTTTCAAAAAAGTAATAATTTCTGAAGTAGATCCTGTGGCAATTTGCCTTGTAAACAGGCAACCTACACTAGATCGAACAACGTTTGGATTGTATAAATCACTTTTTGGATTGGCAATAATTACAGCATCTAGATTTGCCGCATCGGCAGTGCGTAAAAGCGCACCTATATTCCCTGGTTTTTCTGGCGATTCAGCTACTAGAATCAAAGGATTGTTCGATAATTTTAAATCTTCTAGTGATAATGCTTTTGTTTTAGCAACTGCTAATATTCCTTCGGTGGTGTCTCGATAGGCTAGTTTTTGATATACTTCTTTCGAGATTTCTATAGTCTCGGTTACTTGATTATTTGTTAATTTAGATATTTGATGTGTAGTAATCAATTCGGGCAAAAAAAGAATGGTTTCTATTTCATAATTCCCTTTTATTGCGAGTTCAATTTCACGTTGTCCTTCTATTAAAAAAGTACCTGATTGATTTCTAGCTTTGGCTTTTTCTTGCAATAAAACCAATGATTTTATATATGGATTTTGTATGGAAGTGATTTGTTTCAATAGAAATGAATATAAAATTGCTAAAGTATAAAAATAATCTTTCAATTATCAAGAAAAACCCAACTTGTTTTTTTCTCCATAGCATTCGGATCTTTGTAGTCAATCGTATAAAAATAGGTTCCATCAGGAAGCTTTCCAGAAATTAAAATACCGTTTTGATTGTCGTTTCCATTCCATTTCGGATTGTTTTTATTCCCTTTCCAGACTAAAATGCCCCAACGATTGTAAATCTCCAGTTCGTAATTTGGGAAAACATCTGACAACCCTTTGATAAAAAAATCATTTAGATTTGGATTGAAATAATTTGAAAATTCTAATCTGCAATACTTTTTATCCAAATTAAAAGAGGTTATTGAGAAGCAATTGGCATCATTTATCCTCACAAAAATAGTTTTCGGAACTTGAATTGCTTCAAAATTAGAGAGATTATTAATAGCGTTTGTATTGGTAATAGCATCAGATTCGGTTTCAAAATAGGCAATCACATCGGTGTCGTTTTTCTTGATGATTCTCCAAAATTGCGAAAAATCAAAAAACGAATTATTGGCATCTTCTCTACAATTAATCAAATCATCCACAGTATAGAAATCGGGCGAAAGCCAAAGGGAAATATCTTGTATAAAAAAATTGTTCGTTTCTATGGTTTCATTCACACTGGCCACACCATTGTTGTCATCTACTCTAAAAGTTAATTCAAAATCAGCAGGAATAGCATCTGGAATAATAACAGTAATTTGGTACGTTCTAAATTCATCAATTGAAATATTTTCTGTAGTTTGAGCAGTTCCTACAAAAACATCATTGGCATAAACAGATATAAAAGTTCCTGATGGGAGAATTTCTGTACAATTAAAATTACGTACTTCATAATCGATAATTAATTTTCGAGTATTGCATTCTTGTGTAATATTTTGTGCCACAATGGTTGCATCAGGCAATTGACTGTTTAATTTAGTAACAATGGTGTTTATCATTACAAAATCTTGACTTGAAGTGAGTTGAATCGTAGCACTTGTATCTCCAACATTTATATTATTCTGAATATTATAAATGTCCAAATCCATATTGAACAAATTGGATGCATTTGTTATACTATTGGTCCCGTTAAAAGCATTGTTGGCAGGATTTAAAGCATTGCTCAAAACAGTTCCATTAATGCGGAGGGATTCATTATTAGCAATATTAAGGTCACCTTCCCAAGCAACAAATCCTATTTTTGCATCCACATTATCAATCACATTCAAACTGTTCAATGTAATATCTAAAACATCAGGTACAGCTTGCAATCCATCATAAACGGTAAGTTGATTTAAGGGTAAACTAGGGTTTTTGTATACCACAACAATTGTCCAACCTGCAAAGTTAGTGCGTCTTACAAAATGATCGTCTATAAACGGAGAAATATCTAACTCTGAAAGAGTATACGTGCCATTTCCTGTACTTTTTACTAATGTGGTTACGTCTTTGAAAGCACTAAAATAATCAAGAACCAAAGTACCTACGACACGTTGTATGCTAAAAGTTCTATCAGGAATTTGATTGACATTATTTAGTTTAACATCAAAATCACCAGTTCCAGATCCCGCCCAGTACAAATAGGCACTCTCTATTTCATCTGAAGGAGAAAGAGTCAAAACGGCATCAGACGTTGTTAGTACTTCGGGTGTAGTCATTAATGAGTTTTCATCGGGATTTAAAGTATTTCCAACGAAGGTAAAATCATATCGACCACTAAATTGATTGTATAATACGACATTTTGACTCCAACTATTTTGCAGACTAAGTAAAACGAAAAGAAATATTAAATATAGTTTTTGCCTCATCGAAATTCTCAAAATGAAATTTAAAGGTACAAATTTTAAAATGCTAGACAATTTAATTGAAAAGAAATATGAAAAAAAGGTGTAATTTCGGCACGATAATACAATACAATTGAAACAATACCACGTCAAACAATATCAAGCGACTGATTATACTTCTTGGAACACTTTGGTAAGTGAATCTAAGAATGGGACTTTCTTGTTTGATCGTAATTTTATGGAGTACCATAACAATCGATTCGAGGATTTCTCGTTGATGGTTTATGAGGGTGATAAACTGGTTTGTGTATTGCCTGCTAATAGAGTGGGAGATACCGTTTATTCTCATCAAGGATTAACTTATGGTGGATTAGTTTATTCTGAAAAAATTAAGCTAGCTGCTGTAATTTCCATTTTTAGTTTTGTTTTACAATTTTTGAAAGAAAAAGATATTTTTCAAATTCAGATTAAAACCATTCCAAGTATTTACCATATTAAACCTGCGGAAGAATTTGAATATGCTTTATTTTTAACCCAAAGTAAGTTGATTCGTCGTGATACTTTATCCGTTATTGATTTAAGAAATGAATTATCGATTTCTAAAGGCAGAATGGAGGGTGTAAATAAAGGGTTGAAAAATAATCTAAAAATAATGGAAGAACCTAATTTTGATTTATTTTGGAACTCCGTTTTAATTCCAAATTTAGAAGCAAAACATCAAGCAAAACCTGTTCATACTCTTGAGGAAATAAAAGAATTACATATTAAATTTCCAAAAAATATTCGACAATTTAATGTGTACCAAAACAACATAATTGTAGCTGGGACTACAATTTTTGAAAGCAATCAAGTAGCGCACGCACAATATATTTCTGCAAATGAAGATAAGAATGCATTAGGGAGTTTGGATTTTTTGTATCATTATTTACTTTCGGAAGTTTTTAAGAACAAAAAATACTTTGATTTTGGAATTTCAAATGAAAATCAAGGAAAAAATTTGAATAATGGACTCCATTTTTGGAAAGAATCTTTTGGAGCTAGTACCATTGTTCAAGATTTTTATGAAGTAGAAACAGCAAATTTTAATTTGTTAGAAAATGTAATACTATGATTTCATTTTTAGATTTACATAAAATCAATAAACCATACGAGAAAGCTTTTCAAGAAAAGTTGCAAAACGTAATGGATTCAGGTTGGTATATTTTAGGCAATGAAGTCAAGACTTTTGAACAAAATTTCGCTAATTATTGCGGAACAACACATTGTATAGGTGTAGGAAACGGGTTGGATGCATTGGTGCTTATTTTTAAAGCCTACATTCAACTCGGAAAATTGCAAAAAGGAGATGAAGTTATTCTTCCAGCAAACACTTATATTGCTAGTATTTTATCGGTCTTACAAGCTGATTTAATTCCAGTTTTGGTCGAACCAAAAGAAGAAACCTATAATATCAATCCAGATTTAATACAAGAAAAAGTAACCTCAAAAACCAAAGCCATACTTGCAGTTCATTTATACGGACAGCTAGCAGAAATGGATCTGATTAATCAAATTGCAACTCAAAATAATTTGCTAGTAATTGAAGATGCTGCACAAGCCCATGGAGCAGAAATGAATTACAAATTTCGAAAAACAGGAAACCTTTCTAACGCAGCTGCATTTAGTTTTTATCCAGGTAAAAATCTAGGAGCATTAGGCGATGGCGGTGCAGTAACTACTAACGATGATGAACTTGCCAAAACCATAAAATCACTCCGAAATTACGGTTCAGAAACTAAATACTATAATGATTTCATAGGTGTAAATTCTCGTCTTGATGAGGTGCAAGCCGCTTTTTTGAATGTGAAGTTACCGCATTTAGATTCCGACAATGAAAAGAGAAGAAGTATTGCTAAAAGATATATTTCTGAAATAAAAAATCCAAAAATTACACTTCCGTTTTATAATAATTCACTGAATCACGTTTTTCATTTGTTTGTGATTAGAACCAAAAATCGTTCAGCACTGGAAAATTATTTGAAAGAAAATAAAATTGAAACCCTAATTCATTACCCTATTGCGCCTCACAAGCAAAAAGCACTTTCGTTTTTAAATCATTTATCGTTTCCAATCACAGAGCAAATACACAATGAAGTATTGAGTTTACCTATAAGTCCAGAAATAACTAATGAAGAAGTTGATTTTGTGATTAATGTTTTGAATCGATATTAATTGAACTCGAAATATGTCAGAAAGTAAATCTTCATATCGGCAAATTTTGAAAGCAACCTCACTTTTTGGTGGTGTCCAGTTTTTTACTATTTTGATTGCCGTAATTCGGACAAAACTTATTACATTATTTATAGGACCAATGGGTGTTGGTGTTATAGGTTTACTGAATTCAACAATAGAATTGATAGCTGGATTTACTAATTTTGGTTTGCAAACCAGTGCTACAAAAGCAATCGCTGAATCTGATGAAAATAGTTTAAAATTGTCTAAAACGGCTACTGTAATAGATAAACTGGTATGGATTACAGGATTTTTTGCTTTTACTTTTACACTTGTATTTTCATATTGGTTGAGTATTCTTACGTTTGGAAACTCTGATTATACGATATATTTCATTTGGATTTCTATCTCGTTGTTATTAAAACAATTAACATCAGGTAAATTAGCTATTCTTCAAGGGTTAAGAAAACTGAACAATCTAGCAAGAGCCAATTTGTATGGAAGTTTATTGGGTTTTGTAGTAACAATTCCAATGTATTATTACTGGAAGATAGATGCAATTGCACCGTCTATAATAATTTCTTCATTGATAGGATATTTGGTAGCATTTTATTTTTCCAGTAAAATTAAAATACCAAAAGTTCAGTTATCAAATCAAGAAATTATTACAGAAGCTAAATGTATACTACATTTAGGGATTATGTTAAGTTTAAGCGGATTTATAACGTTGGCCGCTTCCTACATCTTGCAAATTTTTATAAATAGACTTGGAGGTATAACCCAAGTTGGGTTTTATAATGCCGGTTTTACTATTTTAAACTCTTATGTTGGAATTATTTTTACGGTGATGACTACTGATTATTTCCCTAGATTAACCGCTGCAATCAATGATAAAATTAAAGTAAATAAATCAGTTTTAGAACAAGCTACCATTGCTGTTTTGATTATTACACCCATAATTATTGTTTTTTTAGTATTTGCATCATTAATTATTGAAATCTTATATTCAAAAGAATTTCTAGTCATTACGGCAATGATTTCCTGGGGTGTTTTAGGAATGTTATTCAAAGCAGTTTCTTGGTCAATAGGTTTCATATTGATTGCCAAAGGCGATTCTAAATTATTTACAAAAACAGCTTTAGGGTTTAATTCAATATCTTTGATTTTAAATTGTTTAGGATATTATTTTTATGGACTTGAAGGACTTGGTATTAGTTTCGTACTGTATTATTTTATTCATTTCTATGGACTAAAAATAATAGTGAAGAAGCACTATGATTTTTATTTCGAACCTACTTTCTACAAAATATATTTGTTGTGCATTCTAATGTGTTTTGCTACTTTCGCATTACGATATATAGATAATTCCGTTTTAAAAACAATTTTAATGTTTTTTATGGTAGTGATTTCAATACTGTTTTCATTATATCATTTAGATAAAAAAATGAATTTAAAAGAAATTATGAGTTCAAAGTTTAATACAAGAAGATGATAGAATTTCTAAAAATAGCATATAGAAAATTAAGAAGTTTTTACCATCGTATAAAGCTATATTATTCCGTAAATTGGATTAAAACCATTTATTTTAATTTCAAAAAATTTCCTTTATCGATTGCAGTAAAACTTCCTGTATTTTTCTATGGCAAAGTAACATTTCAAAGTTTAAAAGGAGAAGTCATCATTAATGCTCCTATAAAACGTGGAATGATAGGTTATGGGCAACGTTTTGAGTTGTTCAAGAAAGAAAAAGGAGTTGCTGAAATTTTCTTGCACGGCAAACTTGTTTTTAATGGGAATATGCACATTGGTAAAGATGTTTCTATATATGTTGGAGAAAATGCATACTGTGAATTTGGTTATATGTCGTGTTTGGGTTCTGATGTAAAAATTATTTGTATTAATAAAATAAAAATAGGGGATTGGGCAAGAATTGGATATGAATCACAAATAGTTGACACAAACTCACATCCAATGAAAAATAGCCTGACTGGAGAAGATATACCTATGACAGCTCCTATTCATATTGGTACTCATAACTCAATATCAAATAGGGTTTCGATACGATTGAATACTAGAACTCCAGATTATTGTGTTATAGGCTCCAACACACTTTGCAATAAAGATTATACAAATTTGGGTAGTAATATTCTATTAGGTGGTGTTCCTGCTAAGTTAATCAAAAAAGAGTATACGAGAGACTGGGATAAAGAAAGAGAATTATTAGAAGATTTTTTAATAATAATTTAGTTGTCTCAATAAGTTTACAGGATTAAATGGACTTGCTTCTAAATTGAATCTCCAAAAATAAATACTTTAATAGCAAACCATAATTTCCTCCTTTGAAATTCAAAATCATTTCATAATGTATTCGTTTCAAGACCGCCTTGTTCTCTTCATTGGTTTTATTTAATAGAAGCGTCTTCTTTAAAATTTGATATGTCGAATGATTTATTTTCCTTGATTGCGCTGAATTTTTCTTATGAAAATCAGCACCAAGGGAGTTTTTTAAAACTCTCTTTTGAACCAATATTTTGTCTATAAAATCAAAATCATAATTTCTAGCAACACGAATCCAAAAATCTAAATCTTCATAGTATAAGTTTTCGTCATAGCCATTTAGTTCATCAAAAACTTTTCTGGTACTCATTGCCGAAACCGAACACAAACTATTTCCTCCAGCTAATATACTACTGTAAATATTACCTGTATTTCTTTTTTCAATTACTTTTTTTTGCTCATTTACTGGAAAATAATAAGAGTCAAAATCACCATTTTCGGTAATTAATTCAACATTACCATATACCACTCCTGTGTTTTTATAGCTTGTTTTTGTAAAACATTCCAGTTGAAGTGCCACACAATTTGGCATCAAAATGTCATCAGCAGCCAAATCAATAATATACGCTCCAGTCACAGATTGTAGTGCGATATTGAACGACTTTGTATTTCCTAGATTTATATGGTTTGAAATAAATTGAATTTCAGGATACGCCAACAACCAATTTTGAATAACAGCTACAGAGCTATCTGTACTACAATCGTCTACAATTATCAATTGAATATTTTTATAGCTTTGATTTATAACAGAATTAAGGGCTTCGACCACATATTTTTCGTGGTTGTAGCACAAACATATAATCGAAACCAATGGATTGTCTTGCATATTTTTTGATAAACTGTATATTTGTTACGAAATTAAGCAATAGCCAATGATTAATCCTAATAAAAAACACAAAATAGCTTTAGTGGGATATCGATTAAGCGATGGTGGAAGTGACAAGGTAATGGCTAATTTGTCTATTTTTTTTGAAAATAATGGCATTGATGTACACATTATTACCGTCATTGATCAAGTAAGTTATCTTTATAAAGGGAAAATATTAAATCTGGGATTACTGAAAAATAAGTCCAATGGTTTTTTTAATAAATTAAAAAGATTCAGAGTTTTAAATCAGTACATTAAAGAGCAACATTTTGATTTTGTTATTGATTTTCGTTTCAGATCAAAAATTATTCAAGAGCTTATAATTGCTAGAATCCTATATCCTAAAAATACTATTTTCACAGTACATAGTTTTTTGATTGATCATTATATGCCTAATAATTCTTGGGTAACACGATTGATGTACAATACCTGTTATGCAAACGTGGTTATAACAAAGCAAATAGAACAAATCGTAGAAGAAAAGCACCAGCTGCAAAATATCAAACTAATTTACAATCCAGTTAATATAGAAGAAATTACTGCTAAAAGTATCGAAAAAATAGAGATCGATTTCAAATACATCATAGCTATTGGTCAATATGAAAATCCGATAAAACAGTTCCATAAGTTAATCGAAAGTTATGCTAATTCCGATTTGCCAAAAGAGAATATTCACTTAGTTATTTTAGGAAATGGTGAATTGGAGCTTTTAAATTCAGTTTCAAGAAGAAATAATGTTCAAGATAAAGTACATTTGTTAGGATATCAAGTCAATCCATATAAGTATTTAAAAAATGCATTATATTTGGTTCTAAGTAGTTTGAATGAAGGTTTGCCTAATGTTATTTTGGAAGCATTAGCAACAGGAATCCCTGTAGTGTCGTTTGATTGTGAATCTGGACCAAAAGAAATCATTCAAGATAAAAAAAATGGTATATTAGTCGAGAATCAAAATTTCAATAAACTAACGGAAGCATTGAATTTGATGTATTCTGACCTAGAATTGTATGCAATTTGTAAAAATAATGCGAAAGATAGTATCCAGAAATTTTCTTTAGAGAACATAGGAAATCAGTGGTTAGAATTAATGAAAATAAAAAAATGACAACTTTAAAGGATATAAAATTAATAGAATTGCCAGTAGTTGAAGACACGAGAGGTAATTTAGCCTTCATTCAAAACGACGGATTTATTTTTGATTTTAAACGAGTATATTACTTATATGATGTTCCAAGTTCTGCGCACCGTGGAGGTCATTCCCATAAAGAACAAAACGAAATTTTGATTGCTTTAAGTGGTAGTTTTGAAGTCATTGTAGATGATGGAAACCAAAAGGAAAGCTATTTCTTAAACAAACCCAACATTGGGCTACACATTGTTCCGGGAATATGGCGTGAATTGGGTAATTTTTCATCAGGAGCCATTTGTTTAGTTTTAAATTCGGCACTTTTTGAAGAAGAAGATTACATAAGAGAATATGAAGATTTTTTAAAATCTAAAAAATGAAAATCCTTTACATAACACCAACTATTAAAGATGAAGGTGGCGTTTCTAGAGTTCTTTCTGTTAAAACTAATTATTTAGTTGAAAAATTTGAATACGACATTCATATTATTGCACAAGATAGTGGCGATGTTCCTTTTTTTTATGATTTTAATAAAAAAATAAAACATCATACTATAATTTTAAAAAGAAATAGATTGCAGTATTTATTTCGATATTGTAAAGCATTGCATCATTGTATCAACAAAATTAATCCAGATATAATTGTAGTTTGCGATAATGGTATAAAAGGATGTCTATTTCGATTATTAATTAAAACAACGATTCCTGTAGTTTTTGAAATTCATTGTTCTAAATTCATTGATGAAAGAAAATCTAAACCTACTTTATTTACTAAATCTAAATATTATGTAAGTTTAGTTTTGAAATCATTTGCAGTAAAAATGTTCAAAACAGTAATCCTGCTTTCGGAGGAAAGTCGAAAGGAATGGGGTTTGGAAAAAGGACAAATTATCCCAAATCCAAATTGGTTCACATCAACAAAGAAATCATTATTAAATAGCAAAAAAGCCATATCAGTTTCTCGACATTGTTATGAAAAAGGAATTGATTTATTACTTTTAGTTTGGCAAAAAGTTGTACTGCAATATCCAGATTGGGTTTTGGATATTTATGGAAATATGGATGACAACAAAACCTATTTGAAACTGGCAAAGGAGTTGCAAATTGAGCATTGTGTTAATTTTTTTGAACCCGTTAAAGAAATCCAAGGAAAATACAATGAAGCTTCCATATATGTAATGACTTCAAGATTTGAAGCTTTCCCGATGGTGCTTATTGAAGCAATGTCATCTGGTTTGCCTTGTGTTGCGTTTGATTGCCCTATTGGTCCAAGAGCATTAATAAAAAATGATTACAATGGCTTTCTAATTCCTGAAAAACAAATAAATCTTTATGCCAATTGTGTAATTGAACTAATAGAAAATAATGAGGTTTTAAAACGCATAGGAAGCAATGCTTTTGAAACTTCAAAAAAATATGATCTGGATTTGATTATGAAAAAATGGAATTCTTTGTTTGAATCACTAGCTAAAAATTGAAATTACTTTAACGAGCAATAATAACAAATTCGGTATAAATCAAAAATAAATAAAGAAGGATTTTTGCTCAAAAGATTTCTTTTAAATAAAAATTTTACTTTGGTAAAAAGATAGTTTACTATTTCTATAACTCTCATTTTTTTTAAATAAAAATAAGTTAAACCTAGTTTTGTATAATTATAATCAAGATAATTATTTGAAATTAAAAAATGTAAACCAATAATTGATTCTTCGGATTTTTTTAGAAAAGCAATACTATTTTCAATACCAATATGATATACTGGATTGTTTAGATGAGATATGCTAATTTGATTTCTTTTCAAATCAAATGAAAACAAGGTGTCTTCGTGTCTTAAATTTGGGATGTTTTCATTAAATAAGACTTTATTAAAGATATTTTTTTTGATTAAAAAGTTTAAAGTCAAAAAAGAAACATATACATTCTTATTTCTTTCTTTAACAGATAATGCTTCCCTTTTATTTCCGTAAACCCATCTTAATAATTGTGTTTTATGCGGTTTTTGATTTTGATACAAAATACCTCCATAAACTATTCTCTCCTCTTTGTTTATTTGAGAAACATATGTTGATATAAAATTTTTATGAACAGGAATGGTATCTACATCTAAGAATAGTAAATCTTCGTAAGCTGCTTTTTTTGCTAATAAATTTCTTATGGCACTTCTACCAATATTATTTTCTAAAACATCAAATTTACAATTTGCCTTGGTATTTATTTTTGAGTTTTCGATTAAAAAATTCAAATCAGTTGATTTATCATCTAAAACAATAATCTCAAAAACAATCTCTGCCTCAACACATTGTTCATATAACTTTTCAACTAAAGGCAGCGCATTATAGTTATAAGTAGGAATTAATATAGAAAGCATATTATTGATGATGATACGGTTCGTTGCGCAAGATAGTAAATCCACGATACAATTGCTCAATAACAAACAATCGAACCATTTGGTGTGAAAAAGTCATTTGCGAAAGCGAAATTTTCCCAGTAGCTGTTTTATAAATAGTATCACTAAATCCATAAGGACCTCCAATTACAAATACTAAAGTCTTAATTCCGGAATTCATTTTCTTTTGTAATTCATCAGCAAATGCAATACTAGAAAAGGTTTTTCCGTTTTCATCTAATAAGATTAATTGATCTGTAGCAGCTATTTTTGATAAAATGAGTTCCCCTTCTTTCTCTTTTTGTTGACTTTCTGATAGGTTTTTTGCATTTTTAATATCGGGAATAATCTCTAAATCAAATTTGATATAAAACGACAATCGTTTCGTATAATCGTCAATCAAAGTTTGAAGCGATTTGTCATCCGTTTTGCCAATGGCAATAAGTTTGATGTTCATAAATTAAATAGCAAAGTTATAAAGCTACAAAGTTGCAAAGTTTTTTCAAATAACCGAATAAACAAATAACCAAATCCACATTTTTCCTTATTTTAGCCCAATAATTTATCAGTAAATGATTTCAGAAGCGCAATTTCAAAACGAACTACATTTAATAATCGAAAACGGAATCCGAGAAGACATAGGTTCAGGCGATTACAGTTCTCTAGCCTGTATTCCAACATCAGCTACTGGAAAAGCTAAATTACTAGTCAAAGACGAAGGCATTATTGCTGGTGTCGACTTTGCCAAAATGATTTTTAAACACGTAGATTCCAATTTGCAAATCGAAACTTTTATCCAAGATGGAAGCGTTGTAAAATATGGTGATGTCGTTTTTCACGTTTCTGGAAGTTCACAATCCATATTGAAAGCAGAACGATTGGTTTTGAATTCAATGCAACGAATGAGCGCTGTTGCTACCAAAACTAAGAAATACGTCAATTTGCTAGAAGGAACTTCTACGAAAGTTTTAGATACTCGCAAAACAACACCAGGATTTCGTGCTGCCGAGAAATGGGCTGTCAAAATTGGTGGTGGAGAAAATCATCGGTTTGCTTTGTACGATATGGTAATGCTCAAAGACAATCACAATGATTTTGCAGGCGGAATCACATTGGCAATAGGCAAAACAAAGCGTTATTTGAAAGAAAATAATCTCGATTTAAAAATCATAGTCGAAGCCAGAAATTTATCAGAAATAGAAGAAATACTTCAATCTGATGGCGTTTATCGTATTTTAATAGATAATTTTAATTTTGACGATACCCGAAAAGCGGTTCAATTAATCGGAAATAAATGTCTAACAGAATCATCTGGCAATATTAATGAAAAAACCATTCGTGACTATGCTGATTGTGGCGTGAATTACATCTCATCAGGAGCATTAACACACTCAGTTTACAATATGGATTTGAGTTTAAAAGCTTTTTAAAAATACGTAATACTATTGATAGCCGTCGGGACTGAACACTGACCACTGAATACTATAAAAATGAGTCAACAACTAGAAAGTACCTTAAAAAAAATTCCGATACTTAGGCAGATAGTCATCGTGTTGCAAAGCATAAAACTATCTTGGTTGCAAGGATTGTCGTTATATGAACTTTTGGAGTTTTATATCGCTGGAATTGTGCAAGGTGCTTTAGCTTATCGTGCCGCAGCCATTTCGTGGAGTTTCTTTATGGCACTATTTCCGTTTGCGTTATTTATTTTAAATTTGATACCGTATATTCCAATCGAAGGTTTTCAAGAAGATTTCTTATTTTTTGTTTCAGATGCTGTTCCGCCAAACACCTATGAAGCTATTGAAACCATAATCAAAGATATCTTACACAATAGTTACAAAGGGTTGCTTTCGTCAGGGTTTATATTGTCGGTTTTCTTGATGACTAATGGTGTAAACGCAGTAATGAGTGGTTTTGAAACTTCCCAGCATATTGTAGTGAAAAGAAAATATTTTCGTCAATATTTTGTAGCACTTTGCATCTCTCTTTTATTATCCTTTATATTAATAGTAGCGGTGGCTTCCATCATTATCTTTGAGGTTTTTATACAAAAAACTATCATTCAAGACGTACTTTCCAGTAGAATATCGGATAAAATATCTTTGATACAATTTGGAAGATATATTTTTGTGTTAGCCTTAATAATTTTTGCCATAGCCATACTTTTTAGATTTGGAATCAAGCAAACTAAAAAACGAGCATTTATAACTATTGGAACAGTATTTACAACGATTTTAATTATTGTAACATCATACTTTTTTGGAATTTGGGTGGTCAAATTTTCAAAGTATAATGAATTATATGGTTCTATAGGCACATTATTAATTGTGATGTTTTATCTTTGGATAAACTGTATGATACTGCTACTTGGCTTTGAACTTGATGCAGCTATTGCCAAATTAAAACATCACCCAGAAGTAAACCCTCAATTATAAAACTATGAAAAACAGAATATGTATTTTTTTATTTCTTATTGGTTTGCAAACCAATGCACAATCTGTTTTTGGAAAATGGAAAACCATCGATGATAAAACAGGTGAAGCTAAATCGATTATTGAGATTTATGAAAATGCAGGAAAAGTCTATGGTAAAATTATAGATATAGTTGATGTGTCCAAAAGAAATTTCAAATGCGAAAAATGTACAGGTTCTGATAAGGATAAACCGCTAATTGGACTCCATATAATTAAAGGTTTGACTAAAGATGGAGACGAATACAATGGTGGAAAAATCATAGATCCAGAATCCGGGAAAATTTACAAATCATTTATAAAACTTTCTGGAAAAGACAAGCTTGAAGTGCGAGGTTATATTGGTTTTGCACTTATAGGTCGTTCTCAAACTTGGGTTCGAGTAAAATAATTTGAGTCAATGTCTTATTTTATAGAAGTTATTTTGCCGCTTGCAGTTCCTCGTACCTTTACATATCGAGTTTCTGAGGCTGAGTTTGATTTTATTCAAATTGGGTCTCGCGTGGCTGTGCCTTTCGGCAAAAGTAAATTTTATACCAGTTTAGTATATTCCAAACACCACAACGAACCCACTTTGTATGAAGCTAAAGAAATTCATCAAATTATTGATGAAAACCCTATAGTAACCCCAAGCCAGTTGAAACATTGGGATTGGATTGCATCCTATTATATGTGTTCCATTGGCGAGGTTTTTCGTTCCGCATTGCCATCAGCATTATTGTTAGAAAGCGAAACTATAATTTCGCACAAGCAAGGATTGTTTTTTGATGAGGCACAACTTTCGGACGATGAGTTTTTGCTAGTTGAAGCCTTAAATCAGCAAAGTTCACTCAAAATACATGAAGTGGTTGCAATTTTGAACAAGAAAAATGTTTTTCCTATCATTCAAAAATTACTTCAGAAAAACGTTATTTCACTTCAAGAAGAAATGATTGAGGAGTACAAACCAAAACTGCTGCGATACATTCGGCTGGTTTCTGAATTTGATTCCAACGAGAAATTGCAAGAATTACTTCTGATTTTAAAGAATGCTCAAAAGCAAAAAGACATATTATTATCCTATTTCCAGATGAGAGCTTCAAATAAAAGCCCTATTTCTGTAAAAGAATTAATTAATTTCTCAGGTACTACTTCTTCAATTATTAAAGCATTAATCGATAAAAATATTTTTGAGGAATATTTCATTCAACAAGATCGTGTTGCCTTTTCGGATTCTGAAAAAAATAAAGTTGGGCTCAATGATTTTCAAACCAAAGCTTTTCAAGAAATCGAATCTGTATTCTCTGAAAAAGAAGTTTGCCTGCTTCACGGTGTTACCGCATCAGGTAAAACGGAAGTTTATATCAAGTTAATCGAGCAATTTTTGACGCAAGAAAAACAGATTTTGTATTTATTACCAGAAATTGCATTAACAACCCAGTTAGTTTCTCGATTAACCCAATATTTTGGGAACAAAGTAGCAGTTTTTCATTCCAAATATAGTAATAACGAACGTGTTGAGGTTTGGAATCAGGTATTGAATTCTTCTAAAAAAGCCCAAATTGTTATTGGAGCCCGTTCGTCTTTATTCTTACCCTTTCAAAATTTAGGATTCATTATTGTCGATGAAGAACACGAGCAAACCTTCAAACAAAACGATCCTGCTCCACGCTATCACGCTCGAGATGCAGCCATTGTTTTGGCTGGTTTTCACAATGCAAAAGTAGTGTTAGGCTCTGCAACGCCAAGTATTGAAACCTATTTTAATGCTCAAAATAGCAAATACGGTTTAGTTGAAATGAGTGAGCGTTTTGGAAATGCCGTTTTGCCTGAAATCGAATTAGTCGATTTGAAAGACAGTTATTTCCGTAAGAAAATGAACGGACATTTTAGTATGACTTTAGTAGAAGCGATTGCCGAAGCCTTATCAAATAAAGAACAAATCATACTTTTTCAAAACCGTCGTGGTTATGCGCCAGTTATGGAATGTATGACTTGTGGTCACGTGCCACAATGCCCACAATGTGATGTGAGTTTGACCTATCATAAACACAAAAACCAACTTCGTTGCCATTATTGTGGTTATAGTATGGCTAAACCAAACAGTTGTCACGCTTGTTCTAGCATTGATTTAATTTCTAAAGGTTTTGGAACCGAACAAATAGAAATGGAACTTAAGACTCTTTTTCCTGAAAAGAAAATTGCTCGAATGGATCAAGACACCACGAGAGGAAAATATGCTTTTGAAAAATTGATTGATAGTTTTAAGAATCGTGAAATTGATATTTTGGTTGGAACTCAAATGCTCGCCAAAGGCTTGGATTTTGATAATGTTTCTCTTGTAGGAATATTAAATGCCGATTCGATGCTTTATTTTCCAGATTTTCGTGCCTTTGAACGCAGTTTTCAAATGATGACTCAAGTAGCGGGTAGGGCGGGAAGATCAGACAAAAAAGGGAAAGTTATTATCCAGACTTACAATCCCAATCATACTATTATACAACAAGTGACTCAAAATGATTTTGTTGCAATGTATAAGGAACAGTTATACGAACGACAAATATATAAGTATCCACCGTATTTTAAATTAATCAAATTAACACTAAAACAGCGAGATTTTGACAAACTCAAAGAAGGCGCTATGTGGTTGTTTCAAGTCTTGCAACAGCAATTTGATTTCCCAATTTTAGGTCCAGAAGAACCACCTGTAAGTCGTATTAGAAATGAGTATATTAGAACTATTCTAATTAAAATACCACAGAATAAGTCGTTAGGAAACACAAAAAAAACCATTCAGAAAATTCTAAATAGTTTTGAGGCTGTTTCGCAATATCGTGCTATTAAAGTAAATGTGAATGTAGATTTTTATTAAGAATCTAAAGCTTTTATTAAATTTTCTTTTTTGTTTCTGCTTAATGGAATTTTTGTAAGTCCTATTTCTGCAAATTTGCTATTGAATTTCTCAATTTTGTCGATATTTACAATAAATGATTTATGAACACGAATGAACTTGTCACTTGATAAATCACTTTCAAAGGCTTTCATTGTTGATAATACCAAATGCGAATCTTCTTCGGTTATTACTTTTACATAATCTCCGAAAGCTTCAATCCATTTGATTTTTGCAGTATAAATTTTAAGTTTTTTTAAATTACTTTTTATAAAAATATGTTCCCCTTCCTCTTCAAGACTATCTCTTCTCAATTGGTACATATCCATTGCACGTTTAATTGCAGCGTTAAAACGTTCTTTGGTAATAGGTTTTTGTAAATAATCAGTAGCATCGTAATCGAAAGCTTTCACAGCATACTCTGCTTTTGCAGTTATGAAAATGATTTGTGGTTTTTCTTTTAATCCATCAAGAAGGTTAAAACCACTAATAATTGGCATTTCAATATCAAGAAATAATAAGTCAATCTTTTTTGTGGACAAGCAATTTTTTGTTTCAATTGCATTTGAGAATTCATTAACAAGTAATAAATTGGGATGAGCATCAACTAATTTTGTTACCAAAATGCGTTGAATAGAGCTATCATCTACAACTATACAGTTCAATTTCATAATATTATTAATAGGTTCGGCTCATAAAAGTAATAAAAATTAATTAACAAGCAAATTTTTTCGGAGAAATTATAACTTTCGTCGATTTTTTTAAAGTTTATATTGTTTTCTTAAATTAAAAGAGTACTTTTGCACCCACATTTTTAACAAATAAAATTAATTATTATGAATCATTATGAAACTGTTTTCATCTTGAATCCCGTTTTATCTGAAACCCAGGTAAAGGAAACAGTAAGCAAATTTGAAGATTTTTTAACTTCAAAAGGTGCTACAATGGTATCCAAAGAGGATTGGGGCTTGAAAAAAATGGCCTACGAAATTCAAAACAAAAAAAGTGGTTTCTACCATTTATTTGAATTCACAGTTGCTGGCGAAGTATTAGCTGGTTTTGAAACTGAATTTAGACGTGACGAGCGCATCATGCGTTTCTTAACAGTAAGTTTAGACAAACATGCAATATCTTGGGCTGAAAGAAGAAGAACAAAATTAAAAGCAACTAAAGCGTAATCATTATGGCAACATTACAACAATCGGCTTCAGGAAAAAAAGACGGAGATATTAGATATTTAACGCCTTTGAACATTGATACTAACAAAACGAAAAAATATTGTCGTTTTAAAAAATCTGGTATCAAGTATATTGATTATAAAGATGCAGATTTCTTATTGAAATTTGTTAACGAGCAAGGTAAAATTTTACCTCGTCGTTTAACAGGAACATCTTTAAAATACCAAAGAAAAGTGTCTGTAGCTGTAAAAAGAGCGCGTCACTTAGCATTAATGCCATATGTGGCTGATTTACTAAAATAATAAAGAAGCAAAATTATGGAACTTATATTAAAACAAGACGTACAGAATGTTGGTTTTAAAGACGATATTGTATCTGTAAAAGCAGGATACGGTCGTAACTTTTTGATACCACAAGGATTTGCTCATATGGCAACTTCTTCAGCTAAAAAAGTATTAGCTGAAAATTTAAAACAAAGAGCGCACAAAGAAGCTAAAGTTGTTGCTGATGCAAAAGCATTAGGAGACGCTTTAAAAGCTATCGAAATTAAAATTGCTGCAAAAGCGGGTGGTGAAAAACTATTCGGATCGATTACTAATATTGACATTGCTGAAGCATTAGCTAAAGGTGGTCAATCTATCGATAGAAAATTTATAACATCAGGTATAGTTAAAAGAACTGGAAAATACAATGCTTCTGTTCGTTTACACCGCGATGTAATTGTAGAATTAGGGTATGAAATTGTTGCTGAACAAGCTTAATATTTTATTTTAACAATATATTAAAATCACTCTTCGGAGTGATTTTTTTTTATTAATTTTGTGCCAAATTAAAATTAAACACAACTATGAAAAAATTACTATCCTTACTATTAATTGTTTTTGGGATAAATACTATTATTTCACAAACGACTACCTCAAGTATAAAAGGGGTTGTTAAAAGTACAAATCTAGAAACACTGCCTGGAGCAAACGTTATTGCTATTCATACCCCAACTGGATCTAAATATTCAGCTGTTACAGGATTTGATGGACGATTTAATATGCTCAATATGAGAGTAGGTGGTCCTTATTCTATTTTAGTATCCTATATGGGATATCAAGAAAATAAAATTGACGATGTTTATCTTGAACTTGGAAATCCATATAGTTTAGATGTTATTCTTAAAGATGTAAATCAAAAACTGGAAGAAGTTAAAATTGTTGCTTCAAAAAGTAAGGTATTTCAAGGTGGAAGGACTGGTGCAGAAACTACAATTGGTAGAAGAGAGCTAACGGTTTTACCAACAATATCAAGGTCTGCGGAAGATTTTACTCGATTGGAACCTTCGTCAAGCGGTGGATCTTTTGGAGGAAGAAATGACCAATACAATAATTACTCGTTAAACGGAGCGGTATTTAACAATCCTTTCGGATTAGATGCAGCAACTCCTGGAGGACAAACCAATGCACAGCCAATTTCATTAGATGCTATTGAACAAATTCAAGTGGCTACAGCTCCATACGATATTACATTGTCTGGATTTACTGGAGCTTCTATAAATGCGGTTACAAAATCGGGTACTAATCAGTTTAGTGGTACTGCATATAGTTTTTATAGAAATGAAAAATTAACTGGAAGCAAAATTGATAAGGAAGAAATATTTGTTCCTTCATTACAACAAACGCAGGCTGGTTTTAGTTTAGGAGGTTCAATAATTAAAGATAAATTATTTTTCTTTACCAATTTTGAAATCGATAAGAGAAGTGATTTAGGTTCAAATTTTATTGCTAACAATGGAGATGCTATTCAAGGAATAAATGAATCTAGAGTTTTAGAAGCTGATTTGATAGCTGTATCTTCAGCTTTAGCAGGACTAGGATATAATACAGGAGCTTATCAAGGATATACTCACGATTCAAATTCTACAAAAGGAATTTTAAAAATAGATTGGAATATTAATGATAATCACAAATTATCGGTAATAGGTAATTTTCTAAATGCATCAAAAGATAAACCTGCTCATCCATCAGCACTTGGTTTCAGAGGACCTAATGCTGCAATACTTCAATTCGAAAAATCTGGATATCAAATTAATAATAATCTGTATTCTGGTTTGATTGAATTAAACTCAAAGTTTAGCGAAAAAGTATCTAATAAATTACAAGCGGGTTATACCGTTTTTGATGATTTTAGAAAACCTTTTTCTACTCCAGCACCAGTAATCACTATTCAAGATGGATCAGGTTCCAATTATATTATTGCAGGACATGAGCCTTTTTCAATCAACAATACATTGGATCAAAAAGTAATTCAAGTAACAAATAATTTGAATTATAATTTAGGAAGACATTTATTTACTTTTGGAGGGTCGTTTGAAAAATTTCAGTTTGATAACTCTTTTAATTTAACTTCATATAATAATTTTGGTGGAGGAGCTAATTATTTTGGAACATTCAGACCGTATTCAAGTGTAGCAGAATTTTTGGCACAAGCGGCAAATCCGGCTGGATTAGCTGCTAATCTGGCTTATGCCCAAACAGAGTTTAATACTTTAAATGCAATTGGAGTTGGTGTTAAAGGTGGTTGGAAACTTGCAGAACTTAATGTTGGACAATTAGCTTTTTATGCTCAAGATGAGATAAGTGCTAGTAGCAATTTTAAATTAACTTTAGGAGTTAGAGCAGACAAACCTTTGTATTTTAACACAAGTGATTTAATTAAAAAATTTGTTAACAATCACACTACAAGAGATGAAACTGTTGACTATTTTAACCCTCAAACAGGTCAAGCAGAAAAGCTAATTTCTACAACTTTGCCAACTGATAAATTATTATGGTCACCAAGGCTAGGATTCAATTGGGATGCTTTGGGTGATAAATCGATTCAACTTCGTGGTGGAACTGGAATTTTTACAGGGAAGCTACCATTTGTATGGTTAGGTAACCAAGTAAGTGGTGCTGATGATGGGTTTTTACAAATTATGGATAAAAATTTTAAATGGCCACAAGTTTGGAGAACAAGTTTAGGATTTGATCATAAATTTGAAAATAATATAGTGTTAACTGCAGATTTGTCTTACAATCAAGATATTAATGGAGTTCACGTTCAAAACTGGGGTTTAAAAGCGCCAACTGGGACATTATCAGGAATTGATAATAGATTAATCTACAATGCTTCGGATAAAGGTACCAAAAGTGCTTATGTAATGACAAATTCTAATAAAGGAAATGCTTTCAACTCCACTATTAAATTGCAAAAATCATTCGAAAATGGACTTTTTGCAAGTGTAGCTTATAATTTTCTTGCTGCACAAGACGTAAATTCAATCGAAGCAGAAATTACAGGAGATGCATTTGCATTTAATCCAGCTTTAGGAAATGTAAATCAAGCGGTATTGTCCAATTCAAAATATGGTGATACTAATAGATTGATTGTTGTTTTATCAAAAAAATTCAAATATGGTAATGATAAATGGGCTACAACCTTATCAACATTTGGTGAATATGCTCGTGGTGGTCGTTTTAGTTATACCTATGCTGGAGATATAAATAATGATGGCTCTGGAGTGAACGATTTGATATACATTCCTACTACGGAAGAAGTTAGTGTAATGAGTTTTTCTGGACCTGGTCAAGGTGTAGCGTTTAACCAATATATAGATCAAGACGAATACTTAAGTGCTAATAGAGGTCAATATGCTTCAAGATATGGTGCATTATCACCTATAAGAGGAAAATGGGATATTAAAGTAATGCAAGATTATAACTTTAAGGTTTCTTCTGGATCTGACAAAAAGAATACGATTCAATTAAGTATAGATGTATTAAATTTTGGAAACTTACTAAATTCAAAATGGGGATTAGTTCAAGTTCCTACAAGTGTACAGCCAATTGGTGTTTCCGTTGTTGGAGCCACTCCAACATATACTTTCAATGGTACTCAAAATAAAACTTTCTCTTATGATGCAAGTTTAGCTTCAAGATGGCAAGCACAATTTGGAGTACGTTATATTTTCTAATACAATTGAAAAAATCTAAATTAGCCTTCTTTAATAAAGAAGGCTTTTTTTTACATCATTTTTAAATCTAAAATCAAATATCTAAAATCTAATATTTAAAATGAAATACGACAGATTAACTAAAGAACAGTTTGAAGAATTGCATCCAGAATTCATCAATTTTTTAGCAACTCAATCCATCGATAAAGCGGAATGGGACAAGATTAAACTAGAAACGCCTGAAGTGGCAGAACAAGAATTGGACGTTTTTTCAGATTTAATTTGGGAAGGTGTTTTGTCAAGAGCACAGTATTTAGAGCACTTTTCTAAAAATCATATTTTTTTGTTTCAATGTTTTCCAACCTATATTCAATCAATTGTATTGAAGTCTTTGGTTCCTGAAACTAATTTTCTTTCTAAAGAAGGATTACAATGGTTGAGTGATAATATGTTTACTTCAACTATTGAAATGAAGGTTGGTAAAAAAGAATTTACAGAAGAGCGAAATTTTTCTATCTTCGAATTGATTCAGCAAGGCTCAATCTTGAGTGATGGCAAATTATTTAATCAAATAAATGATATAATTAATTTGTAAAATTCATACAAATTTTTTAAGAGCATTTCTAAATAAAAAATTGTAATTTTAGATTTTAATTCAATAATTATATTTTTTTGGAATATGGACGAAAGTCAACTTATAAAATCTCTCCGTGACGAATTAAACCAGCACAATCACAACTATTATGTACTCGATAATGCCACAATTTCTGATTATGAGTTTGATCAAAAATTAAAGCAACTTCAAGAGTTAGAAGCTAAATATCCTGAATATTTTGACGAGAATTCACCTTCACAACGAGTAGGAGGGAGTATTACTAAAAATTTTAAAACGGTAAAACACAAATACCGAATGTATTCGTTGGATAACTCTTATTCCAAAGAGGATTTGTTAGATTGGGAAAACCGTATTCAAAAAGTATTAGGAAATGTTTCATTAGAATACACCTGTGAGCTAAAATACGATGGAGCCTCGATTTCAATAACATACGAAAACGGGAAACTGAAACAGGCAATAACTCGTGGCGATGGTTTTCAAGGAGATGATGTTACGAATAACATAAAAACCATAAAATCGATTCCGTTGCAATTAAAAGGGAATTTTCCTGACAAATTTGATATTCGAGGTGAAATTATTTTACCTTTTGCAGGTTTCGAGAAAATGAACCAAGATTTAATTGAAATTGGCGAAACACCTTATTCTAACCCAAGAAATACCGCTTCAGGAAGCTTGAAATTGCAAGATAGTTGTGAAGTTGCCAAACGTCCTTTGGATTGTTTGTTGTATTTCTTAATTGGAGATAATTTACCCTTTAAGTCACAAATCGAAGGACTAGAGACTGCTAGGAATTGGGGTTTTAAAGCACCAACTCAAACCAAATTAACTAGAAATTTAGACGAGGTTTTTGAATTTATCAATTATTGGGATACGCATAGACATAATTTGCCTTATGAAACCGATGGTGTTGTCGTTAAAGTTAATAGTTTTCAATATCAAGATGAACTTGGTTATACATCGAAATCACCTCGTTGGGCAATTGCTTACAAGTTTAAATCGGAACAAGTTTCGACTCGATTAAATTCGATTTCGTATCAAGTAGGACGAACTGGAGCAATCACGCCAGTGGCCAATCTTGAACCAGTGCAACTGGCTGGAACTATTGTAAAAAGAGCCTCTTTGCACAATGCAGATCAAATTGAAAAACTGGATATTCGTATTAACGATGAAGTTTTTGTAGAAAAAGGAGGAGAAATAATTCCCAAGATTATTGCTGTTGATTTAAGCAAACGACCTGAAGCTACACAACCAACGGAATATATAACGCATTGTCCAGAATGCCAAACAGCATTAGTAAGAACAGAAGGCGAAGCCAATCATTATTGCCCAAATTTTTATGGTTGTCCGCCACAAATTATAGGACGGATTCAGCATTATATTTCTAGAAAGGCTATGGATATTGAAGGTTTGGGTGGAGAAACTGTTGCGTTGCTTTTCCATAACGGATTGGTTCATAACTATGCCGATTTGTATGAGTTAACAGTAGAGCAAATTTTGCCATTGGAAAGAATGGCACAAAAATCGGCTGAAAATTTAGTAAACGGTGTTTTAGAATCTAAAAAAATCCCTTTTGAAAATGTACTTTTTGCGCTAGGAATTCGTTTTGTGGGTGAAACGGTAGCTAAAAAACTAGCCAAACATTACAAAAACATTGATGCATTAAGTGTTGCAAATGTGGACGAATTAATTCTGGTTGATGAAATTGGGGAGCGAATTGCAAAAAGTGTTGTGGAATTTTTTGAAAATCAAGAAAACAAAAATGCCATTGAAAGGTTGAAATCGTTTGGAATTCAGTTTGAAATTCTAGAAACAATAAATCCTAATGCTACGGATAAATTAGTTGGGAAAACATTTGTTGTATCTGGAGTTTTTTCGATTTATTCCCGAGAGGAGTTAAAAAAAGCCATTGAAGACAATGGGGGGAAAGTAGGGAGTTCGATTTCTGCTAAAACAGATTATGTTGTAGCTGGTGAGAATATGGGGCCAGCAAAGCTAGAAAAAGCGAGCCAATTAAATATTTCTATAATCTCTGAAGTTGAATTTCAACAACTCATAAAAGTAACGAATGCTTAAAAACGTATTTTTAGGAATTTCAATATTATTTGTGCTAATTTACTTTAGCGCTTCCATTTTGTATGATACAAAATACGTTGTCTATATAAAACCAGTTATAATTCCGGCCTTCATTTGTTATGCTTTTTGTGCTTTTAAAGAACGGTTAAACTCTCATTATTTAATTTTTGTTTTCTTTTTTTATGCAGGAGAAATTGGAATCTTATTTATGGAACAGTCACCTATTATGTATAAATTTGGACTTTTGTTTTACTTTTTTAGTTATTTATCTCTTATTAATCTCGCCTACCCATATATAAAATTTGTCAATTTGATTAAGGAAATAAAGTTGTACTCTTTTTTTATTTTTTTATTACTTACCGTTTTATTGGTTTTTATTTTAAAAATAATTTTTGATTCTGAAATAGATTTTTATTTAAATACCATAATAGTTTTGAATGCACTTTCCGCTATTTTCTTAGTTGTTACAGCCTTCATTTTACTTCAAGAAATATTTAATAGAAAAACGGTTTACTATTTTTTTGGTGTTTTTTGTATTTTTTTTTCAGATGTGATTTCGGCTGTAAATTTCTACTTATTAGATGATTTTTATCTAAATTTATTAGAAAGAGTTTTGCATTTTTCAGGTTTTTTTCTGTTCTATTTATTTATTATTCAAAAAGAAGAAAATAAATTTTCATAAATTTATAAAATGAAGCAAAGTTCCCCAGCCATATCACTTTATTTTGTAGCAAGTTTTTTATACTTGTTATCTATCTTTTTTGAAAGTGAAAATATGGCATTGTTTTTTAAACCTATGATTGCTTCGTCGATGTTGTTTTACTATTGGCAAGAAGCCCGTGCTAAAACCAATGTATGGTTCTCAGTGGTTATTATTTTATTATTGATTACTGGAATTTTAAATATTTTTGAAGACGAATTTGTTCTATTTTATATTATTTTAATTAATATGCTGGCTTATACTATGCTATTAAGTTTTAGCGTTAGAAGTTTACTGGAAATAAAATTTAACTTGATAGATAGAATTAGTATTGTATTTATTTTTATAATGACACTTTTTATAAGTAGTTTGATTTATGTTGCTGTTTTTTTGGTATTTGGATCTAGTTTTGAATTGTATATTTTGGTTATCATTTACGCTGTAATTTTAGGTTTATTAGCAATTGTAAATACAGTTAAATATTTGATGTTAAATAATAAAGGTAATTTTTACTCGATTCTTACAACTTTTTGTTTTATTGTTTGCGATTTATTTTATATCCTATATTATTACTATTATGATTTTATTTTTTTTAGATATACAAGTATTTTGAGTAATGTTATTTCTTTGTATTTTTTAGTCAAATACTTTTTATTTTATAAAAAAAAGCATTTTAAATATTGATTTAAAATGAAAAATGATAATTAAAATCACCTTTAGTAACCTTTAAACATATTTTGCTACAAGTTTTATCCAATTAAGAAATCAATGAAAAGCACAAAATGTAAAATATATAATGAAAATGAAATTCGATTTTTAACGATATTATTTTTTATAGTTTCTTTTTCGGAAGTGATGGCTGAATTTTTTAGATATAATTTTTTTATCTATTTATTAAAACCGTTGTTGATTCCAGTTTTAGTGATTATATATTTTAAATCATCTAAAGTCAAAAATTCCTATTTTATAACCTCACTTTTTTTTGCGTTTTTAGCCAATATTTTATTCATCTCTAAAGATTTTAACTCCATAATGCTCGGTTCATTTTTCTATGCAGTATATAGAGTTTTAATAATTTATCTAGTTGTGAGGACTGTGAATATTAAAAATTATTTTCCTATTTTTTTAGGATGCATTCCATTTGCAATAATTTTTGGTTACATTACAAGTTTAACTTTTAACGAGCTTGGAGATGTTTTGTATATGTATTTTGTACAAGTAATTTTAATAATATTCCTAAGTGGTTTTGCACTGGCTAATTATATGGTGGATGACAAAAAGCGAAATTACTGGCTGTTAGTTAGTTGTCTGTTGTTTTCTATGATACAATTTATTTTAGTGCTTAAAATATATTATTTGTCCATATTTATTTTCCAACCAATAGCTATGCTACTTTATGGTTTTGCGCAATATTCACTCTATAAATTTATAATATTATCAGAAGAATTAGATAGTAATTTTTCTACCGCTTGATTTTATGTCTTTATTAGAATCTAAATAAAAATCAATTCTTCCTAAATTAATTCCATAACACCCCACTTGATTAATCAAAACTTCTATTCCTTCACTATTTTTTTCAACAACGGGCTTGTCAAGAAAGGTATGGGTATGTCCACCTATTATCAAATCTATATTTTTAGTTTTCCTTGCTAACGTAATATCACTGTCTCTTTCAGGATTATTTTTATATTCAAATCCTATATGAGATAAACATATTACTAGATCACATTTCATTTCTTCTTTTAAGATACGTGACATATCTTGAGCCACTTCTACAGGGTTTTTGTGTTTGGTTTCTTTATATAATTTTGCGTCTACAAGTCCTTTAAGCTCTATTCCCAGACCAAAAACTCCAATTTTCAGACCTCCTTTTTTTATAATTTTATATGGTTTTACAAAAGTGTCTAGAACTGTATTTTTAAAATCATAGTTAGCAGATACAAATTCAAAATTGGCATGTGGCATTTGGGCTAATAATCCTTCAACTCCATTATCAAAATCATGATTGCCAATTGTTGCTAAATCGTATTGCATCATACTCATTAACTTGAATTCTAATTCTCCTCCATAATAGTTAAAATAAGGAGTTCCTTGAAAAATATCTCCAGCGTCTAAAAGCAAAACGTTTTCTTCTTCGGAACGAATTTTATTGATTATCGCTGCACGACGTGCTACTCCTCCTTGATTTGGATTTCTTGGATCAGTTGCTGGAAAAGGATCTATATGACTGTGAACATCATTGGTATGCAGAATGGTGATTTTTTTTACTTTATTAGTTTCAAAACTGCTCAATGACAATCCGCCAAGTGTTAATGCCGTTGTAGTTGCTGCTGTTTTTTGAATAAAATCTCTTCTTTTCATCTTTATATTTTTTTACTGCTATTGGAATAGGCAGTTGTTTTTTTATTTTTTATTTACTTTTAAAAATTATTTTTCAGCACTCTCTTCAGTGGTTACTTTAACAATTTTTGACACAGGTATGATATCAACATCCTTAAAATAATCAATCAATATGTTTCGAAGTTTATAGTTTAAATCATATAATTTTAATCCTTTTTTAAAAAACTCCATATTATCTCCACCGTTTGATAAATAATCGGATGTGATTACGTGATACGTTTTACCTAAATCTAAAGGAGAATTATTAACCTTTATATCCTTAACTTTATTTTGATTGTCAATAGTAAATGTTATACCAGCTATTGGGTGCGGTTTTTTTCCAGCTACAAAATAAGTAGCAAATTCTGCTATTTGTTCTCCCTTGAGCGCTACAACAATCGTTGTGTTTTCAAAAGGCATTATTTCAAAAGCGGTTCTTGTTGTTACATTTCCTACAGGGAGAATAGATCGAATACCGCCGTGATTTAAAATGCATATATCGATATCAAGATTTTCACGTTTCTTAAAAACGGGATTGGCTTTCAACAGGGTAATATCAGCAAGTAAATCGCCAATTGTAGTTTGCCATTTCCCCTTACTTTTATCTAAAGTTTCTGGGCAAATAGCCAATACATTATCTAAATCATCATTAATTCTATTTCTATACGGAGCAATATAGACATTATATTCAGCAAGAGAATTTGCTTTTTCATTTACATTTATCTGTTTTCCTTCAATTTGTGTAACACTAAACTGAGCGGAACAATTAATTCCAGACACTAATAAAGTTAAAATTAAAACAAAATATTTTAAAACAAGGTTATACTTTTTTACATTTACCATGGCAATTGAATCTTTATTGATTAAATTTGTTTTTAAAGATTAATATGTAAAAGTAATATGTTTATAAAGTATATAAAAGAAATATCTGTAAAAAAAATATTAAAAAGAAGCATTCATAACGTAAAACCAACCATATCAGCTAGTCCAATTCAGTCAGTAGGTATACTAATTGACGAGAGTTATTTCAAAGATATTGAGCAGTTTACACAAGAAATTGTGAATAAAGGCATTCAAAGGAATAGTATAAAAATCATAATTTATAAGGACAAAATAAAGAAAACAGATGTTGTAAATAATCCAACATTTAGTTATAAAAACATGCAATGGAATGGAAATTTTGATGCTGATTTTGTTAATGAATTCATAAAAACCCCTTTTGATATGTTAATAAGTTACTATGATGTGGAAAAAACACCATTGTTACTTGTAACTCACAATTCAAAAGCGATATTTAAAGTTGGAATGTATAATGTTGACAAACGATTAAATCATTTAATGATAAATACAGTTGCCGAAAACTATGTCGTATTTACACAAGAGCTATTTAAATATTTAAAAATTTTAAAAAAAATATAACAATGCAAGCATTTATTGGGACAGGAGTTGCACTAGTGACACCATTTAAAAAAGATTTTTCTGTTGACACTGAAGCACTAAAAAAAATTGTAAATTATGTCACAGATGGTGGTGTAGAATATTTAGTAGTTTTAGGAACAACAGGCGAATCGGCCACCTTGAGTCAAGATGAAAAAGAACTAGTAATTACAACTGTTATCGAAGCCAATAAAGGAAGATTACCTCTTGTGCTTGGAGTTGGTGGAAACAATACTCAAAAGGTAGTGCAAGAACTAAAAACGAGAAATTTTTCACAATTCACAGCGATTTTATCCGTTTCTCCTTATTATAACAAACCTACACAAGAAGGTATTTATCAGCATTTTAAAGCGGTTTCCGAGGCATCACCCATTCCAGTAATTTTATATAATGTGCCAGGCAGAACAGCAAGTAATATGACTCCTGAGACCGTAATGAGGTTGGCAAATGATTTTAAAAACGTAATAGGAATTAAAGAAGCAGCTGGAGATATTGTTCAAGCAATGAAATTAATTCAACACAAACCAAAAGATTTCCTTGTTATTTCAGGTGATGATATGATTACACTTCCAATGGTTTTGGCTGGTGGATCAGGAGTAATATCAGTTATAGGTGAAGGTTATCCTAAAGAATTTTCTCAAATGGTACGACTTGGCTTAAATAAAAAAGTAGATGAAGCCTATGCTTTACATTATAAATTAATGGACAGTATTGATATGATTTTTGAGCAAGGAAATCCAGCTGGTGTTAAAGAAATATTTAAAACATTAAATTTATCTGAAAATACAGTACGTTTGCCATTGGTTAATGTGAATGATGACTTGGCAAAAAGACTGAATTCATTTACAAAAAATCTTTCTTAAATTAAGATTAAAAATAAAGTTTTGAATATACGAATTATTAACTAAATTTGCATTTCGTTTTGAAAGCTAAAAAAAGCAATAAAATCGAAGTTTTTTATAAAATTATGAACAAAATACTATACGCATTCTTTGTCATTTTAATTTTCTCTTCTTGTAGTGAATTTCAAAGTGCATTAAAAACAGAAGACATCGCCACCAAGTTTAGTGTAGGTGAAAAACTATATGAAAAAGGTAAATATGAAAAAGCAATTCGTCTTTTTGAACAGTTAACTCCAGTATTTAGAGGAAAACCTCAAGCCGAAAAAATGTTTTATTTGTATTCTCAATCATTATATAAATCAAATCAATTTTATTTAGCAGGATATCAGTTTGATAGTTTTAATGCCTTGTATCCTAAAAGTGAAAAAGCGCAAGAAGCAGCTTTTCTAGCGGCAAAATCCTATTCAAAATTATCTCCTGTATATTCACTAGATCAAGTAGATACTGATAAAGCAATTACTAAATTACAAAGTTTTATAAACACTTACCCAAAATCGGAATTTTTGCCTGAAGCGAATATATTGGTTAAAGAATTAAGAGAAAAATTAGAAAAAAAAGCTTTCGAAACAGCAAAACAATACAATACAATCTCTGATTTTAAACCAGCCATAAAAGCGCTAGATAATTTCATATCAGATTACCCTGGAACACCATATAAAGAAAAAGCATTGTTTTACAAATTAAATGCTAGCTATCAATTAGCGATTAATAGTATTCAAACTAAAAAAGAAGAAAGATTAAATTCAGCTAAAACTGCTTATGAATCACTAATCAAATTTAGCCCAAATACAGAATTTAAAGATACGGCTGACAAAATGTTAGTTCGAATAGATACCGATTTACAACAATTTCAAATTAAATAAAAGTCATGGATTTAAAAAAGACAACAGCTCCAGTAAACACAGTCACTTACAACAAAAATGTAATTGAAGAGCCAACAGGAAATGTGTATGAAGCGATTACCATAATGGCTAAAAGAGCAAACCAAATTAATGCTGAAATTAAAAAAGAATTAATTGAAAAATTAGAAGAGTTTGCTACTTACAATGATAGTTTAGAAGAGGTTTTTGAAAACAAAGAGCAAATTGAAGTGTCTAAATTTTATGAAAAACTTCCAAAATCTCACGCACTAGCCGTAGAAGAATGGATGGATGGTAAAATTTATTACAAATCATCAAAATAAAATAGCAATGTCTGTTTTAAGCGGTAAAAAAATAATACTAGGAGTTTCTGGTGGAATTGCCGCATATAAAACGGCATTTCTAGTAAGGCTATTTATAAAAGCAGGAGCACATGTCCAAGTGATAATGACTCCTGCTTCTAAGGATTTTGTAACGCCATTAACCCTTTCTACATTATCCAAAAATCCAGTATTTTCTACCTTTTTTAATGAAGAAGACGAGAATGCGGTTTGGAACAATCACGTTGATTTAGCGCTTTGGGCTGATTATATTGTTATTGCTCCCGCAACCGCAAACACAATGTCAAAAATGGTGAATGGTAATTGTGATAATCTTCTTATTGCTACCTATTTATCTGCAAAATGCCCAGTATATATTGCTCCAGCAATGGACTTGGATATGTACAAGCACCCATCAACGACTACTAATTTTCAGGCTTTTTCTAAATTTGGAAACACCATAATTCCTGCCGAAGATGGCGAATTAGCTAGTGGACTTTCGGGAGAAGGACGTATGGCAGAACCCGAAAATATTGTTGCTTTTCTTGAAAAAGATATCGCTAGTAAACTACCCTTAAAAGGAAAAAAAATACTCATTACCGCAGGACCAACTTACGAGGCAATTGACCCCGTTCGTTTTATAGGAAATCATTCTTCTGGAAAAATGGGATTCGATATTGCTCTTGCAGCTGAAAAGCTTGGAGCGCAAGTTACATTGATTACCGGTCCTACACATTTAGAGGTCAAAAATTCAAATATTCATATAGTACGTGTGGTTTCTGCACTCGAAATGTACAATGCTTGTCATAATCATTTTGAAAATGTTGATGTAGCAATTGCAGCTGCTGCTGTAGCGGATTATAGACCTATAAATATTGCACAACAGAAAATAAAAAAGAGCGAAACTACGTTAAATATTGAACTAGAAAAAACCAAAGACATATTATCATCATTAGGAGACATCAAAAAAAATCAGTTTTTAATAGGTTTTGCTTTAGAAACCGAAAATGAAATTGAAAATGCAAAATTGAAAATCCAGAAAAAAAACCTAGATTTGATTGTTCTTAATTCATTAAATGATGAAGGAGCTGGTTTTGGAAAGTCAACAAATAAAGTTACATTTATTGACAAAAATTTCAAAATTGAACCGCAAAAATTAAAATCTAAAGAAGCGGTAGCTCTTGATATTATTAATAAAATTATTTCTCACTATGCGTAAATTAATGATTAGTTTCTCACTGTTGTTTTTTGGGTTTTTGCAAGCTCAAGAACTAAATTGCTCAGTAGATTTTAATATAGATAGAGTAGGAGCGACCAATCAGCAAATTTTTAAAACGCTTCAAAAATCATTAACAGAGTTTGTAAACAATACAAAATGGTCGTCAAAACCATACAAAGGGGTAGAGAAAATTCAATGTTCCTTTTTTTTTACGATAAACACCTATAGCGTAGATCAGTTTACAGGAACACTTCAAGTACAAGCCTCAAGACCTATTTTTAATTCGACATATTCCTCTCCAATTTTGAATGTCAACGACAAAGATATTGCCTTTACTTATACTGAATTTCAAAATTTGAATTACGATCCAAATTCATTTGATTCCAATTTAATTTCGATACTTGCTTTTTATTCTAATATCATTGTTGGGATTGATGCCGACACTTTTTCGTTGAATGGAGGTTCGAAATCTCTAGAAATAGCACAAAACATAGTGTCCATAGCACAACAAAGCCAATCAAAAGGCTGGAATCAAACAGAAGGAACTCAAAACAGGTATTTTTTGATAAACGATATGTTATCACCTGCGTATACTTCTTTTAGAAAAGCAATGTACGAGTATCATTTTAATGCTTTAGATTTGATGAGTGATGATGTGTCAAATGCAAAGTCAAATGTAAAAACAGCCGTTAAAACATTGTCTGAAATGGCAAAAGTGAGACCAAATGCTTATTTGACAAGAGTTTTTTTTGATGCAAAGTCCGATGAAATTTTAAGTATTTTTACAGATGGACCTAAAATGGATATTACTGATGTGATTGATGATTTAAACCGACTGTCTCCAACGAACTCTAGCAAGTGGGGACAAATTAGATATTAATTTCTAACTATGCTTACTACATTATCTATTAAAAACTTTGCGTTAATTGAACAATTAGACATCGATTTTTCGAATAAATTTTCAATTATTACTGGAGAAACTGGGGCAGGAAAATCAATATTGCTTGGTGCGCTGGGTTTAGTTTTAGGTAAACGTGCTGATTTAACATCGCTTAAAGACAAAGAACAAAAATGTGTTATTGAAGCACAATTTGAAATTTCGAAATACAATCTCAAAGATTTTTTTGCAACTAATGATTTGGATTATGAAGATTCTACCATAATTCGTAGAGAAATTCTACCTTCAGGAAAATCACGTGCTTTTATAAATGATAGTCCTGTAAATCTTGCGGAATTGCAAGAATTGAGTGATTTTTTGTTAGATATACATTCGCAACATCAAACTCAAGAACTGTCCAATGAAGCCTATCAAATACTCATACTTGATGCTATAGCTAGTAATTCTCATTTAATTCAAAATTACAAACTCAATTTATCAAAATATAAAGCAACAAGGAGCGAATTAAAAAAAGTGCAATCTGAAAAAGAAGCCTTATCAAAGGAGCAAGATTACAACACGTTTTTATTAGAAGAATTGCTGTCAGCAAATTTAAAATCGGATGAACAATCCCAATTAGAAACTGATTTTGAAATGCTTAACAATGTAGAGTTTATAAAAGAATCGTTAGATAAAACTTTGGCATTAGCAAACGAAGAGCAAATAGGGATTATTCAAAATCTTAAAGAAATAAAAACAGTACTTCAAAAAACCGCTAATGTTTCCACAGATTTTAATCAATTATTTGAAAGAACGAATAGTATTTTAATTGAATTTGAAGATATTGCTAATGAGTTAGGACTCCAATCTGAAAAATTGGTCAACGATCCTGAAAAATTAGAACTCATAAATCAGAAATTACAATTATTATATTCCCTTCAAAAAAAGCATCAGGTCGAGACAATCGAACAATTATTAGTCATTCAAAATGATTTGGATAATAAAATAGTCCTGGTTGATGATTTAGAAAATAAAATAAAAAAATTAGAATTACAATTGTTAGAGGATGTAAAAATTATAGATGATTTAGCAAGCGAAATTTCGGAGAATAGAAAAAAAGCGTCACCAATTTTAATACAACAAATAATTGATATTTTAGTTCCATTAGGAATGCCAAATACACGTTTTCAGTTTGAAATTAACACTACTGAAAATTATTATCCAACTGGGAAAGACGAAGTGCAATTACTATTTTCAGCAAACAAAGGAACCGATTTTGGATTGCTCAAAAAGATTGCCTCAGGTGGCGAAATGTCCAGAATAATGCTTGCTGTCAAAGCTATTTTAGCCAACTATTCCAAACTACCAACCATTATATTTGATGAAATAGACACTGGTGTTTCGGGAGAAATAGCTCATAAAATGGGCGATATTATGAAAAGTATGAGTAACAAAATGCAAGTTTTTGCTATCACACATTTACCGCAAATAGCCGCAAAAGGAGATCAACATTATAAAGTATTCAAATTTGTTCAAGGCGAGAGTACTATTTCTGAACTTAAATTATTATCAAAAGAAGAACGAGTTGTTGAAATTGCAGAAATGCTATCAGGAAAAGACATTTCAGATTCGGCATTAAACCATGCAAAAGCATTATTAAATTAGAGTATTAGATTTCTTTAATTTTTAGTATTTTTGATTTTACAAATAAACACATCAACAAATAAATAAATAAAAATGATTATAGAACCAAGAATGAGAGGATTTATTTGCACCACAGCCCATCCAGTAGGTTGTGCTCAAAATGTAAAAAATCAAATCGAATACATCAAATCAAAAGGAAAAATTGAAGGCGCTAAGCGAGTATTAGTTATTGGATCGTCTACAGGATTTGGATTGGCTTCAAGAATAACAAGTGCTTTTGGATCGGATGCTTCTACTATTGGTGTTTTTTTTGAAAAACCACCAAGTGAAGGAAAAACAGCTTCTCCAGGCTGGTACAACTCTGCAGCTTTTGAAAACGAAGCAAGCAAAGCTGGATTGTATGCTAAAAGTATCAATGGAGATGCTTTTTCTAACGAAATAAAACAACAAACAATCGATTTAATCAAACAGGATTTAGGTCAAATCGATTTGGTAATATACAGTTTGGCATCGCCTGTTAGAACACATCCAACTACTGGAGTTACCCACCGATCGGTTTTGAAACCTATTGGGGCGACTTATACCAACAAAACAGTCGATTTTCATTCTGGAAAAGTAACAGATATTTCTATCGCACCTTGTGAAGGAGATGATATCGAAAACACCGTTATTGTAATGGGTGGAGAAGATTGGAAAATGTGGATAGATGCAATGAAAAATGCTGGGGTTTTAGCTCAAGGTTTTACAACAGTTTCTTATTCCTATATAGGTTCTTCATTAACAGAAGCTGTATATAGAAAAGGAACTATTGGTCGTGCTAAAGACGATATGGAAGCCACAGCATTTACTATTACTGATTCTTTATCTGATTTGAATGGAAAAGCTTATGTATCAGTAAACAAAGCGCTAGTTACTCAAGCCAGTTCTGCCATACCAGTGATACCGCTGTATATTTCTTTATTATATAAATTAATGAAAGAAGAAGGAACTCATGAAGGTTGTATCGAACAAATTCAGCGATTGTATGCACAACGATTGTATGCTGGAGACAATGTTCCTGTTGATGACAAAGGACGAATCCGAATTGACGATTGGGAGCTAAACGAAACATTGCAAGCAAAAATTTCAAAACTTTGGGCGCAAGCAACAACTGAAAATTTATCAGAAATTGGAGATTTACAAGGATATAGAAGTGATTTTCACAATCTTTTTGGGTTTGGATTTCAAGGTGTAGATTATAATACGGAGGTCAATGAAATGGTAGGTATTCCAAGTATATCATAATTTTTTAACAAATAAAATACGAACCTGTAATCTTATTACAGGTTTTTTTATGCATTTAATCGACTATAGTATATTAAATTAACGTTTTGTTAATATAATTTATACATTGCGAGTCAAACTTAAATAATAAAAAACATTATGAAAAAAATTACATTTTTAGTAGCTTTCTTTTTGGCGGCAATCACGGGAAGCTATGCGCAAGCAAGTGAGTACAGCTTTAGCCAAAGTAATGGCACTTATACTTCATTAGTTGGAGAAACTGTTTTAGGAACACAAACAGTAGCTAATGGTGTTTCTGCAGGGGCATTAGATGATAACAATTATACAGTAGCATTGCCTTTTGGATTTACCTTTTCAGGAGTTGCTTACGCTTCAGGGGCTAATATTTATGTAAATACAAACGGATTTGTTGCCTTTGGTGTAGCAGCTCCAGCTGTTGATACTTATAGCCCTATTGCCAGTACTAATGTTTATGATGGAGCGATTGCTGCCTTTGGATTTGATTGTAATGGAGGTTATGCCGCAACTGGAACCAATGTTAATGGTTCTCCAACAATTACAATCACTGCAGGTTCAACAACTCCATATACGGTAGGGTCTCCAATTATAGGGACAGGTATTCCAGGTGGTGCTACAGTTGTTTCAACTACCACTACCACTGTTACAATTTCTGCAAATTGTACTTCAGGTGGAGCAGGAAGAAGTTTTAACGTTGGATCTGGAAAAATTAGTTATGTTGTGACTGGAACTACCCCGAATCAAAAACTAGTAATACAATTCTCTAAAATGAGGCCTTATAATGCAACTTTAAGAACAATTGATTATCAAATTGTTTTGAATGAAACAAGCAATATTGTTGACTTAGTCTATGGTGCTTCATTTGGTTCAGCATCGGCTTCAACTATACAAGTTGGACTTAGAGGGTCTGTAAATACAAATTTTCTAACACGTGCAACAACTACAAACTGGGGCGCAACAACTGTAGGGGCTACTAATGCTGCGACGGTAACTTTCAGCGCAACAGTTTTGCCTGTTAGTGGTTTAACATTTATTTTTACACCACCAAATCCTTGTACTGGAATGCCAGTTGGAGGTACAGTTGCACCTGCATTGTTAGCAGTATGTCCTACAGCAGCTGTAGCACCACTTATTGTTTCAGGATTTACAACAGGTTTTTCTGGATTAACGTATCAATGGGAACAATCAACTGACAACTTTGCTACTGCACCAGTAGATGCTGTTGGTGGCACAGGAGCAACAACGACAACGTATACTCCGCCTGTTTTTGGGGGAACAACTATTTATTATAGAATGAGAATTACATGTACTGGCTCTGGGATGACTGCCTACTCAAGTGTTTCTACAATAACACCACCAGCTTCACCAGCTACACAGGTTTCAACTTTAGCTTCTGTTCCAACTTTGGTTACAGCACCATTAACTTTTATTGCGGGTAATGGTGGTAGACGTGTGGTTTATTTTAGTGATTCGGCTACTTTTACTGATCCTGTAGATGGAAATGGTCCAGCTTTAGTAGCTAATGCAGTTTATGCAGGTACAGGTCAGCAAATTGTTTATGACGGTACAGGAACAGGAGTAACAGTAACTGGATTGAATGCTTCTACCACCTATTATGTCAAAGCTTATGAGTACTTGCGTTGTGGTGCAGGTCCTTACGATTTTTATTATAATGTAACAACGGGTACAAATATACTTACAGTAACTACAGCTTCACCTCCAGCAAATGATAATTTTGCAAATGCAGAAGCAATTTTATGTGGTACAACATATAATGGGAATACTACAAATGCTTCTATTGATGAAACGATAACACCAACAACTCAGTTTGGTGTAGATTTAGACTCTAGAAATGTTTGGTATAAGTATGTGAATGTTGGTGGAGATCAGTCGGTTACCTTAAACCTTTGTGGTTCTTCTTATGATTCTTCTGTTTTAGTTTTGACTGGAACAACTGGTGCTCTAACTGCTGTGGCTGGTAATGATGATGATGCTACATGTGGTTTAGGTTTTGAAACTCGTTCTAGGGTTAGCTTTAATGCTGTTGGAGCAACTACCTATTACATTGCTGTTGAAGGTTGGAATGCTGGGAATTTTGGCGCCTACACTATGGCGGTTAGTTGTGTAGCGGTTAATCCGCCAGCAGTTGCCAATCAAACGTGTGCATTAGCTTTAGCAGTTACTGTGGATGGTTCAGATACAAATTCTGACAACTCTTTTGGTGATGTATCAGCAGTGCAACCTTCTTGTGATACGTTTGGAGTAATTCAAGACGTTTGGTTCTCGTTTGTAGCGCCAACTTCTGGTGAAGTTACTTGTTTAGTGACTCCTACAACAATGAGTTCAGCAAACTTTAATATATATTCTGGTGCTTGTGGTACTCTAGTAGCTGTCGCTGGCACATGTAATGCTGATTTGACTGGGGCTACCTCAGAAGCATTGACTGGTTTAATTGCTGGGGACACTTATTTTGTTCAAGTATGGAGTAATGCCGCTGAGCAAGGAACTTTTAAAATAAATATGACTGATACAACATTAGCAACCAATAGTTTTGATAAAGCTAATTTCACTTCATATCCTAACCCTGTTCAAGATGTTTTAAACATTTCTTATAGAACTAATATATCAAGTGTTTCTATTTTCAACTTGTTAGGACAAGAAGTGTTAGCTAAAACAATTAATGCTTCAGAAGCTAAAGTGGATATGTCAAACTTATCTAATGGAACTTATTTAGTTAAAGTTACTGTTGATGGTTTAACTAAAACTATAAAGGTGGTTAAAGAATAATTATTTATTCAAAATTAAAAAGGTCATTCGCAATTGTGAATGACCTTTTTTTTATAAAAAAATGTAACTTTGTAAAAATTTTTTTAACAGATGAATTTTTCATTTATAATTCCAGTTTACAATCGACCTGATGAAATTGAAGAACTTTTACAAAGCCTTGCGAAACAAATTTATACTATACCATTTGACATTATAATAGTAGAAGATGGATCTACAATTCCGTGTGAGCATATTGTAGATAAATATAAGGATAAACTTTCTATCACCTATTATTTAAAATACAATTCTGGACCTGGTGATTCTCGCAATTTTGGAATGAGTCAATCAAAAGGAGATTATTTTATAATTTTAGATTCAGATTGTATACTTCCCGAAAATTATTTAATCGAAGTTGATAAAAGTTTAACCACAAACTATGTAGACTGTTTTGGTGGCCCAGATGCTATGTTGCCTAGTTTTACTTCGGTTCAAAAAGCCATAAACTTCACAATGACATCCGTAATTACTACAGGAGGAATCCGTGGAGCATCTGAGAGAGTAGAAAAATTTCAGCCTCGAAGTTTCAATATGGGAATTTCGAAAAAGGCTTTTGAAGCCTCAAAAGGATTCTCAAACATACATCCTGGAGAAGATCCAGATTTAAGTATTCGTTTGTGGAAATTGGGTTTTGAAACCAAATTGATTTCTTCAGCCTTTGTATACCACAAAAGAAGAATAGATTGGGAAAAATTTTATACACAGGTAAATAAATTTGGTAAAGCTAGACCTATATTGAATTATTGGTATCCAGAATATGCAAAACCTACTTTTTTTCTACCTACATTATTTGTTATAGGATTCATTATTGGGGTTTTCTCATTAGTATTTACTTTTGATTGGATATTGAAGCTATATTTTGCATATACATTTTTAGTTTTCATAGTTTCGACAATTCAAAACAGAAGTGTTTATGTTGGCTATTTATCTATAATTGCGATGTGGAAACAATTTTTCGGGTACGGATTAGGCTTTATGAAATCATTTTTCAAAATTAATATTCTCAAACAAAAACCTCAAGAAGCATTTCCCGAACTTTTTTTTAAAGTATAAATGACAAAAATAATTGGTTTGACAGGTGGAATAGGAAGTGGTAAAACTACTATTGCTAGACTTTTTGAATCTAGTAATATTCCTGTGTATATTGCTGACGACGAAGCTAAAAAAATAATGCAATTGCCTGAAACAATCAGTTTAATAGTTGAAGAGTTTGGTAAAAATATTATAATTAATAATAAAATTGACCCTAAATTACTTTCAAAAATTGTTTTTAATTCACCAGAAAAGCTAAAAATACTTAATTCAATTATACACCCGTTAGTAAAAAAACATTTTGATATGTGGGTGCAAGAACATCAAAAAGCTGCATTTGTAATCAAAGAAGCTGCAATATTATTTGAAAGCGGAAGTTATAAATATTGTGATGTCGTGATAACGGTAATTGCAGACGAAGAAACGCGAATAACTCGTGTAATGAAAAGAGATAATTGTTCTCGAGAACATATTTTAGATCGCATTAAAAACCAATGGACTGATGCTCAAAAAGCAGAAAAAAGCGATTATATAATAGTGAATGATGATTTTGAGATTGCTAAATCTCAAGTAAAAGCAATTCTTAAAAAAATAAAAAATCTACATTAAAAAACCATTTTGTTAATGTTTGGTTAATTTATTTAGTATTCAAATGTTAAAATGTTAATTTTGTTTCAATGAATAAAGCATTGTTTCGTTTTGTTGTTTTCTTAATGTCTATTTCTTTGCTAGGAATTATTGTTGTGCAAGGTTATTTGATAAATGCTTCTTTTAAAAATAAAGAGGAACAGTTCAAATATCAAGTAAAACAAGTCATAGGAAATGTTTCTAAAAAATTGCAAGAACAAGAAACCTATACTTTTTTAAGTACCTACAATAAACTAAAAGATAGTATAGGACAAACTCCACAACAAAGTGAATTATTAAAATTTTTTTATGTTGAAAAAAATGCAATAACTAAAGAAACAATAATATATTCAAATAGTATAATACCTGAAGATTACACAATATCTTCTACGTTCTTTGATAAAAATAATGATTCAACACAACTTAAAAACTTTGTTTCTAAACGTGTTACAGAAGTCTTTAATGATAAATCGATTGACAATTCAGATATTCAAAACACAATTTCTCCCTCAGAAAAAGTGGAGAAATATGGTAGGATGGAAATACTGGATAAAGTTCAATTTGAAATTTACTTTAAAGATATCGCAGCCACACGATCCATAACGCAAAGAGTCTCAAACAAGCAATTGCAAGATATTTTAGCAATAGAACTTAGTGGATATGGTATTAAAACACCATTTGATTATGGAATTTACAGTAATGGATTAGCTACAAAAGTAAAATCAGAAGATTTTAAGTTTGATAAAAAAAACACATACGATATTCCTGTTTTCACAGATAATGATGGAGTTAGTAAATACCAATTGCTAGTAAGTTTTCCAGATAAAAAAGCTTTTTTAATATCAGATTTAATCGGAATAGCTTTATTATCATTTCTATTTACAGCCATAATTATTGTTGCTTATTATAGTGCATTGAATCAATTAAATAAACAACGTCACATTTCTGAAATCAAAACAGATTTCATAAACAATATGACACATGAGTTTAAAACGCCTATTGCTACCATAAATTTAGCCTTAGATGCCATAAAAAACCCAAAAATCATTGATGATAAAGAAAAAGTTTTTCGTTACCTTCAAATGATTAAAGATGAAAATAAAAGAATGCATGCGCAAGTTGAAAATGTATTGAGAATCTCAAAATTAGAAAAAAGAGAATTAGACATTAAAAAAGAGGCAAACGATGTTCACGAAATTATCGAAGAAGCAATAGATCATGTAAGTTTGATTCTAGAAGATCGACAAGGAATTTTAAATAAAAACTTAAAAGCTTCAAAAACAACGGCTTTGTTAAATGACGTTCATTTTACAAACGTACTAGTAAACATACTAGAAAATGCAGTAAAATATTCTACGGATAACCCAATTATAACTGTTGAAACCGAAAATATTAAAAATTTTATAATCATTAGAATAAAAGATAAAGGATTAGGAATTAGTAAAGTAGCACAGAAAAAAATATTCGATAAATTTTATCGAGAGCATACAGGAGATATTCATAACGTAAAAGGACATGGACTAGGTTTGTCTTACGTAAAACGAATAGTCGATGACCATAATGGAGAAGTTATGGTAGAAAGTGAAAAAGGAAAAGGCAGTTCGTTTATAATAAAATTACCATTAATATATTAAATATGGAAGCAAACAAAAAAATACTACTAGTAGAAGATGATCCAAATTTTGGATCTATATTACGCGACTACCTCAATATGAATGATTTTGAGGTTGTATTAGCTAAAAATGGAATGGAAGGTTTTGAAAAATTCAAGAAAGACAACTATGATTTGTGCATACTTGATGTAATGATGCCGTACAAAGACGGATATACGCTAGCTAAAGAAATAAGAGAAAAAAATAAGGATGTGCCTATTATATTCTTGACTGCGAAATCTATGAAAGAAGACGTACTAAAAGGATACAAGGTAGGAGCAGACGATTATTTGAATAAACCATTTGATTCCGAAGTTTTATTAATGAAAATTAGAGCTATAATTCAACGAAAAAGTTCAGAGTTAAAAACAGATGTAGCTAAATTTGAATTTAAAATTGGTAGATTTGATTTGAACTCTAAATTGAGATTCTTAAATTTTCCAGGACAAGAAGCTATCAAATTATCTCCAAAGGAGAACGAACTTCTTAAAATGCTTGCTGTTTATGAAAATGATTTAATGCCAAGAGAATTAGCTCTTACTAAAATATGGAGAGACGACAACTATTTCACTTCTAGAAGTATGGATGTGTACATTGCCAAACTTCGAAAATATCTTAAACCAGATGATACAGTAGAAATACTAAACATTCACGGTGAAGGATTTAGATTAGCCATTAAAAATTCAATATAATTACTTAAAAAAAGCTTCAAATTTTGAAGCTTTTTTTTTGGAATTTACTTTTCTTGACGATTTTTATCTAGGTTATTTTTTTGTAAATCAAATTAAAATTTATAATCCTAACTAATATAGGTTATTTCCAACCCTATTTTTAATTATATCAAGTATAAGTTTTTTCTACAAAAAATTAGCATTAATTTATAATAAAGTGTATTTCGTCGTATTTTTTAATTATTATATAGAAAAAAAGATAAATATTTAATAAATTAACAACAAGCAAATATTCTCGTATTACAATTTATATATCTTTGAAATGTAATACCACTATAAAATTTTCCAAATATATAATACTGATTTTTAAGTATTTAAAATTAATCCCAATTTGAGAACTGGCATTTCATAATAATATGTAATTATAACCAATTAAATATTTTTATTATGAAAAAAGTGATTTTTAGCATCTCAGTGATGCTTTGTTCAATGGGAGCTTTCGCTCAATCAAATTCAAGTGATGTGTTCCAAATTGGAACTAGCCAATGGGCTGATGTAGACCAAGACGGTTTATTGAACGTTGCAAAAATTAGACAAGGTGTTTTACCAGGTCAAAGCGCGGCTTCAAACAACAATTATTCCGAAATTGATCAAGATGGTGCAAGAAACAATGCCTTTACCTCGCAAAGTAACTTGTTTAATGATGCATACCAAGAACAAATTGGAAGCGATAACCAAGCCACAATTTGGCAAGATCAATTAGTGCCAAATGTAAGTACTGGTTACGATTTTGCAGACCAACAACAACATGGAGACAACAACAAAGCTACCGTTGACCAAGGTACTTCAGGAAACAATCCATTACCATCAACTCCAGTGTTTTCTGCAGCTGCAGTAGCATTTAGTAATGCAGTTCCAGTGCCAGTTTCTCCTCATGGTGACAATGATGCTTACCAACACCAAGATGACGATTACGGTATTGCTTATGTAAGTCAAGGAGGAAAACGAAACTACTCTAGACAATATCAAAATGGTAGTGCTAGCATAACTGCTGCAACAGCTAATGAATCTAACCACTATCAATACGGTAACGACAATGATGCAATATCTGTACAATGGGGTAAAGATTTGACTGTAAATAGCCTACAAATAGGTAATGACAATTATACAAAAGCGACTCAAATGGGGACGGGTCATAATAGTGTGAATGTTCAAGTGGGTAATTCCAATTATATTACGGTATTACAAAACGACTAAATTAACTTGAAGTAAAGGGTAAGAAGATTTAAATTTTTTTCTTACCCTTTGTTTTAAAATACAATTTAAAATGAAAAAACTATTTCCTTATATTTCGATTGTACTTTTATTTTCATTTGCTGAATTGTTCTGTCAAGAGATAAAAACACCAGCTCAAAAAAATAGAGATTTAAAAGTAATTGGTGTTACAGAAACTCCTTTTTTAGAAAATCAAAATGAGCAAAGTCTACAACAACTGGAAATAAATCAACAACTATTTCAGGAAGGAAGCAGTGTGAATTTAATTCAAATTGGAGATTTTAATTTTTCTAATATAAATACGACTTCAAATGATGTGACCTTAAGTTTGAATCAAACAGGAACAAATAATTATATAAATATTGACAAATCGGCAAATAAAATTTCCCAATCAGTAATTCAAAAAGGGAATAATAATTTTATTCAAGACCAATCAATATATACAAACACGACTATTTTAAACAAGTTCACACAGTTAGGTGATAATTTGAGTTTGTACAATTTTGGTTCTAATTCAATATCAGCAACAATGAGTGTTTTGCAAATAGGAAATCAAAGAAGCGTAATTATAATTAATAAGTAATGAAAATTTTAAAACACCTCTTAATCGTCTTGATTTTAGTTTTACCAGTATCAGGTATAAGTCAGACTACCAATAAAGAGATTAAGGCTAAAATTGAAATGGAAGATAATACAGATTACATTACAATCACAGGATTTGCAGAAAACTTGACAGATGGATACAAAAGTTTGTTTTATAAACTCACTGTTATCAAAACGGACACTCAAAAGAATGCCTCAAACAGTTCACAAAGTGGTCGTTTTACTATAGAAGCCAATCAAATAAAATCGCTATCCAAAACCCAGATTAATTTAATTAAGGATACTCAAGTTGTTATATTATTATTGATTTATGATGAAGATCAAAACCTAATAGGAAAGGATAGAATCGTTTTAGGTGAAAAAAAAATTGAAAAAGTAAATTCAATAAAACCAAAAGACGGAATTGAAATTACTGGAATAGTATCAGACGAAACTAAAACCAAGATGGGGAAAGATTTCTACGATGTTTTTTACAATCAATACAACAGACTAAAGCTTAATTCATCAAAAATGGTAGTGGTAGAAGAAGAATTGTCAAATTCAAGAACTACAATTATAAAAGTAAAAATTGATGAAACTATTTTGAATGAATTTGTTACAAAACCTGACGAAGAGTTTCTTCAAGAAATGGCGGAAGATTCGGTAGCAAAAATATACAATTATCTTAAAAATTTAGAAAAACAAAATAAATTCATTTCACAATACTAATATTTTTAAGTATGAAAATTCTGTTATACATAATTTTAGGTATCATTTCAAATGCATTATACAGTCAAGATTTGGTTTACAAACCCAAAAATCCTGCTTTTGGTGGCGATACGTTCAATTATCAATGGCTTTTAAGTTCTGCCGAAGCTCAAAATCTATACAAGGAGCCACAAGAACCTAAAGTTAACAAAACAGAATTGGAACGATTTACAGAAAATTTGAATAGCCAACTATTAAGTCAAATAACAAGATCACTTTTTCAACAACAATTTGGAACAGACGGCATAACCGAAGGCACATATACCTTTGGAAGTCTTTCAGTCGAAGTATACCCATCAGGGGGAGGATTAGTAGTCGATATTTTAGACACAGAAACTGGCGAACAAACACAAGTAATCATTCCAAAAAATTAATATGAAGAAATATACAATTCTATTATGTCTAGCCAGTTCGGCTATGATTGTAAGTTGCGGTTCGTATTTTAACCAACCTTTGGGAATTCAAAAAGCAACACTTGGAGAAAGTACGGTATCGACCATAACATTAAAAAACTTGCCTAAACCCCTAGAGCCTATTGTAGTTGGTGTTTACAAGTTTAGAGATCAAACAGGACAATATAAAGCAGCTGATAACGGAAGTACTTTTAGTACTGCGGTTACTCAAGGTGCTACAACAATACTTATCAAAGCATTAGAAGATTCAAAATGGTTTACCCCAATCGAGCGTGAAAACTTAGGCAATTTGCTCAACGAACGAAACATAATAAGATCAACTCGGCAAGAATACTCTAAGAATACTGAAGCAACAGAAACACAACTCACACCATTACTTTTTGCAGGAGTTTTAGTCGAAGGAGGTATTATTTCCTACGATTCTAATATATTAACAGGTGGTTTTGGAGCCAGATATTTTGGAGCAGGAATTTCTACGCGGTATCGCCAAGATAGGATTTCAGTCTATTTAAGATTGGTTTCTACTTCCAACGGTAAAATTCTAAAAACAGTTTATGTTTCAAAAACAATCTTATCTCAAGCCATAGACGCTAGTTTGTTTCGTTATGTAAAATTCAAAAGACTGTTAGAAGTCGAAACGGGATATACTAAAAATGAACCCATTCATTTAGCCGTTACTGAAGCCATCGAAAAAGGAGTGGAATCACTTATTATAGAAGGAATTAGAGATAATATATGGCAAGTAAATGCACCAATTTTAAAAATTACAGAATTGATAAATCAATACGATAAAGAAAAAGCTATTGCTGACGAAACACAACTCTATGGGCGTCATTTATATCAAAAAAGAGGAAAATTTGGTTTAGAATTATCAGGCGGCGGCTCATTAATCAACGATGATTATGCCAATCCGAGTATGAGACCTATGATTCGTGGCGCTATTAAGTATTTCATATCACCTACTTTTAATTTAAGTGCTTCTACAAATGCTTTTTGGTTTGGAAATACAAACAAGTTGGAAGTTGGTTATGCTTCTTGGGATTTGAATGTCGAAGCTTTATTATTACCATTTGACAAATACTCACCTTATGTTTTTGCTGGATTGGGATACAACTCCAATAGTGCATTCGAAAACAAATTTATGAAAGCTCAATTTGGTGCCGGCATCGAGTATATGATTGCTGATAATATAGGAATTAAAGCTTTTGGTGAAAGTAACATCACGAATAATGACAATCTTGATTATTTAATTAAAGGAGCTAAAAAAGATTCTTTTTTAAGATTTGGTTTAGGGCTTAGCTATTATTTTGGGAAACGAAAACCAAAACAAAAAATAGAAGCGATAGAAACTAATTATCAAGAACTAATTAACACTAACAAATAATAGTATGAAAAATCGAATCTACAATTTTGGATTTCTTCTTACCATTGTATTATTTTCGTGTAGTAAGGAAGTGATAACTGATACTGGCTTTGGGATCATAAAAGGAAGAGTGGTAAAAGAATTAACTTTTGAACCGTTATCAAATGCAAAAATCTCAACCAATCCTGCAACAAGCTCTGTAATTACTGATGAAGATGGAAATTTTGTATTGTCAAATATTCCAGCAGCAACCTATTCAATTCAAGCTCAAAAAGAAGGATATGTAGCAAAATTTGAATCTGGCTCGGTTTTAATAAATGCGGCTATTGAAATTATTTTTGAACTAAAACCTCAAGTATCTGAAAATAGTTCGCCTACAATACCTATTCAAGTTGCTCCAGCAGATAATGCTATAGATGAACCTTTAAAAGTTGCTCTCAAATGGACAGCTACTGATCCTGATGATGATACGCTCAAATATGAAGTCATTTTGAGAAGTGATGCGAATGACAATGTACAAGTCTTCGCAGATATTTTAAACCCAAACTATGTATTACAAAATTTGAATTATGCCACAAAATATTATTGGCAAGTTTCTGTTTCTGACGGAATAAATCCCAAAGTGTTGAGTGAAGTGAGAAGTTTTAGAACGGCTATTTTTCCCAACGCACGATTCTTATTCACCCGAAAGATAAATTCAAACAATGTTATTTTTGTTGCAAATGATACTGGAAATGAATTAGCAATTTCTCCATTATCTGCCAATAGTTACAGACCCAGAAAAAACAATCAAGCTAATAAAATTGCTTTTATAAAATCCGATGGAGCACAAGAACACATTTACACAATGAATCCTGATGGTTCCAATGTTTTTAAAGTCACAAACTCAGTGCCAATTACAGGATTTAATCTGGATTACATCAATTTTTCTTGGTCTGGAAATGGGAGCCAAATTATATACCCATACTTTGATAAACTTTACAAAATCAATGCCGATGGAAGTGGATTATCCCAAATCTATCAAACTGTTGGAGGAAAGTTTATTTCAGAATGCGATTGGAGTATTGATGGATCACTAATTGCACTGAAACTTAATGATGTAAATGGGTATAACGCAGAAATTATAGTTATAAATGCATCGGGAATGTTCGTAAAAACCGTTATTAATGGTGTGAATGGAGCAATAAGTGGATTGCATTTTTCGGTCAATAATGAAAAATTACTATTTACACGTGATATCACAGGTTTTCAGTCTTCGGATTACAGAATGTTAGATAGTAATATATTTCTCCATAATTTAGTTTTAAACACGACAACACAATTAAATGTTGGAAAATTGGCAGGAACGAACGATTTAGATGTACGTTTCTCTCCAAACGAAGCTGAAATATTTTTTGTAAATACCTCAAATGACGGGGTTTCTACTCGATACATTCAAAAATCAGGTATTTCCGTTTCAACTTCCAGAAGTACATTATATACCAATGCAACAATGCCAGATTGGAAATAAAAGTAGTATTAATTCAAAAAAACACCTTTATTTGTACTACATACTACTGAAACTCGTTTCAATATAAAGTACAATTATGAATAAAGGTGTTTTGCTATTATTAATTTTTATTTTCTTCAATGCAACCTATGCTCAAGAACAGTTTTCGGTTTATTTTGATAGCAACAAATATGAGCCAACACCTACCGAATTACAATCATTTCAAAACTGGATAACCCAAAATAAAACCAGCAAAATTGTTGGTGTATATGGGTTTTGTGATGAAGACGGTTCTACAAAATATAATGACACGCTAGCTTCAAAAAGAGTGAATCGTATTTTTCAAATCATTAACAAAAGAGTGAAAACCAGAGACGATTGCAAAACCAGAACCTTTGGTGAACTTCATCAACAGTCTGGTGCAAAAGCCAAAAACCGAAAAGTAACACTTTTTTTTCTCAAAGAAATCGACATTCCTCGTGAAGCCGAAATATTAGGATTAAAACCTAAAGATGTTGTTATACCTAAAAAAGAAATTGTATTTCCTGAAACTATAATTGTCCAAAATCCAAATGGAACTTCTTCCGAGTACAAGTTGGATGTCAATTTTATGAAAAATCTCGATAAAGCTCAAAAAGGGGAAAAACTAATGCTTAGCAACCTGAATTTTGTACTCAATACTTTTGCAATAACTAATGAATCCAGAGGAAAACTCTACGAATTATTACTGGTAATGCAACAAAATCCAAATCTAAAAATTAATATTCAAGGACATTTGTGCTGTATTAAGGTGGATAAAAAAGATCTTTCGACACAACGTGGCAAAGCAATCTATAAATTTCTTGAAATAAACAACATTGACAAAACCAGAATGTCTTACCAAGGTTTTGGAAGTACACTTCCCTTATTTCCAGTACCTGAACAAACCGAAGCAGAACGACAAGCCAACCGCCGTGTAGAAATTGAAATAGTTGATAATTAGTTCAAAAATCCTAATTCCTAATTCGTAATTCGTAATTCAAATGGTTATCTTTGCTCAACAACTACAACACAAAAAATGAGTTCAGACACTTCAAAACGATATGCACTTCGAGGCGTTTCCGCAGGCAAAGAAGATGTGCATAACGCCATCAAAAACATTGATAAAGGATTATTTCCTAAAGCATTTTGCAAAATTGTACCTGATTATTTGACTAATGATGCTGATTATTGCTTAATAATGCACGCTGATGGAGCAGGAACAAAATCATCTCTGGCCTATATGTATTGGAAAGAAACAGGCGATTTATCTGTATGGAAAGGCATTGCACAAGATGCGTTAATTATGAATATTGACGATTTATTATGCGTTGGAGCAACTGATAATATTATGTTATCGTCAACTATTGGTCGCAATAAAAATCTGATTCCAGGCGAAGTCATTTCTGCTATAATCAATGGAACCGAAGAACTCATCACTGAACTTAAAACCTTTGGAGTAACCATACATTCCACAGGAGGTGAAACTGCCGATGTGGGTGATTTAGTTCGAACTTTAATAGTCGATTCGACCGTAACAGCACGAATGAAACGTGCCAATGTGATTGACAATGCCAATATTAAAGCAGGCGATGTTATTATAGGATTGGCCTCTTTCGGTCAAGCCAACTACGAAACCCAATATAATGGTGGAATGGGAAGCAACGGACTTACATCAGCCCGTCACGATGTTTTTGACAATTATTTAGCCCAAAAATATCCAGAAAGTTACGATGACAAAGTGCCTTCGGATTTGGTCTATTCAGGCAACGTAAAACTGACTGATAAAGTGGAGAATTCTCCTCTTGATGCAGGGAAATTAGTGCTTTCGCCAACCAGAACCTACGCTCCAATTATTAAAAAAATACTAGAAAAATTTACGCCAAACGATATTCACGGAATGGTGCATTGTAGTGGAGGCGCACAAACTAAAATTCTCCATTTTATAGACAATTTGCACATCATAAAAGATAATTTATTTCCAGTTCCGCCACTTTTCAAACTCATACAAGAACAATCCAAAACCGATTGGAAAGAAATGTACCAGGTTTTCAACTGCGGCCACCGAATGGAAATATATGTACCTACAGAAATTGCAAACGATATTATTGAACTATCAAAATCCTTTGGAGTCGAATCACAAATTGTGGGTAGAGTAGAAGCAAGCGAGAATAAAAAACTAACAATAACAAGCCAATACGGCATTTTTGAATATTAAATTTAATCGTTTTGAGATTAAGTTTTGGATACTTAATGAAAACCATAATTTACTTAATTTCTTAATGTTTCAAAAAAAAACTTTTATGTACGAACTACTATTTTGGAATTACCAAGAAGGAATATACCTTAACCATCACTTGGTTTACGAAGCCATTGCTGATGGCGAACTTGTTGAAGGATTGGAAGAATTACCAATAGAAGTTATCCTAAACAGAATTACAAAAGTATTTGCCATTTGGGAAAAAGTAGACAATTCCAGCTGGAAAAACCCATCAGGAAATGGTGCTTTTCATATCAGAACAACAACACAATCCATAAAAATCGATTGCTATGGCACCGAAGGAAAAACAATGGACAAACTAGTTGACATCATGGAAGAATTCAAATGCCCACTTTATGATCCACAAGTACCAGAACGTTTTGACGAGTTCAATGAATAATGTTAAACCACATTCAATATTAATAAACTAAAAATAATAAATGAAAGAAAATTTATCATTGCTAAAAAAAATAGCCTTAAAAGCTGGATTTTCTTGGTTTCTAGTCGTAGGAATTGGAGTTTTTACTTCCTTAGTTTGTTTAATTACCAGTTTTTTCTTGTATCAAAACTACGAAGGCGTTTCTGGTTTTGAAGTAATTACAAACGCTTTACGTCACGAATTTTGGACTTTACTATTATTTGTTTCTAGTATTGCAATGCTATTATTTTCGGTTTTGTACGCTAATAAATATGCTATTCATACTACTTTATCTCTGGTTTGGAAAGAAAAAATGCAAGCGTTTATTGCCCCAAAATTAGAGACTTATATTGCAAACATTTCTAAAAAACAACCCAATTGGTTGAGTTCAGTAACCAATGCTTCAGCTTTAAAAATGAAGTTACTTGGTGAAATGCGTTTTGATTCAAATATAAATTCGATTAATAAAAAAGTATTGCAATACGGTTTCAAAAAAATAAACATGGACGATGTCGATTTCTCACAACCAAATCTGGATTATCCAGCTATTATTGCCTACAAAATAAATGAGAAAATTACTGAAATGGCAAAACCATCGCTAAAATTGTTTTGGGGGCTATTAATTTTATTGTTTGTTATTATGATTATAGCAATTGTAAAAATGCCAAGATAGTTAAGGATAAATTTCAATTTTTGCGAAGCTATTTCTTCAGTATTGTAGCTTTGGTTAATTTTGATTATTTAATTTATCAGCTTTTATTTCCTCCGCTTTTTTAAAAAAATCTACTAACGAAATTTCTAAATAATCACATATTGTTGAAAGTGTTTTTACTGTGATATTTGTTTTTCCTTGTTCTATCCTTGCAATATGAATTCCTGTGTCAAAATAAAAAGCTTCTAAAGTAATATTTTTAGATTTTCTAATTGCTTTTATACAATCAATTACTTCCTGCACTATTTTATCGTTTTCATATTGCTTTTGCATAGTTGCAATATCAAAATAGCATAAAACAATTGTAATGACTTATTTGTCATTTTTAATAAAATAACTTATATTTGCAAAAATAATTCAAACCCTTCCCAACCTTTTCTCTATTTTCATCCTCTATATATAAAACAACCCAAAGTAAAACCAAATTGAATGAGAAAAACGGAACAAACTTTAAACTCGATTTACGATGATTTCAATTTACAGCAAAATAATTTTACAACTATTTTTCTTATAAAGTGCTGATATTGGCTAAATTTTAACAAAAAATGTACGGTTTTCCCGTATCCTAAAATGGATTAAAACGATTTAATTTTGCGCCTGATAAATTTACAGTTCTAATTCAAATAAAAAAAAGGGAAAACCGATTCAACCCTGCACTATGCAAAAGGAATTGAAAAACAAACTAAAACCGAATGAAACAAAAAATGAGACAATTACTTTTAGCCATCATTACAGTACTATTACTGTATGGTTGCCAAGACGATTTTGAGGATCACAACACAGTCCCAAAACAAAGCATTACGTTAAAGAATTATACTTTAAAAGAAGCAAACAAAATACCACAATTTAAAATTGCAAATGTTAAGGCACAGAATGAATTAAGAAAAGCTAGTAAAAGCAACAAATCTTCATCTTCCAGAGAATCTGGAGATTTTATAGCAGTAGATTCATCAACGGTTTCTGAAATTTCGTTTGATGATTTCACCTCCTACACAATGCTTATTGAAAAAGAAGAAGATTCCCAAAACTATTTTGAAAACTTGGTCATTCACGTTAAGGATGAAGTTGTAACAGAAGTGTTTACTGTAAAATACACTCCAACACAAGCTCCTATTTATGATGAATCAAGCAAATCTTATACTATTGTTGCAAATATAGAAACAAATAAAGCATATGGTATAACCACATTGTATACTGGTAATGGTAACGATGTAGATCCTGATCCTTCAGGAAGTGGAGGCGTATTAAACTGTATTTGGGTGATGATGTGCAATGGTCGAAATGGTGGCGGTGTTGGGCTAGAACATCGTTCCACACAAGACTGCCAACATAGCTATTTAAAAAGAGTATGTGATTTAAATATGCCAGTAAGAAGCAGTTGCAATGTTGCATCAAATTATGATACTGGAAACGGACACGGCGGAAGCGGCACAGGAAGCGGTTCTAACAACATAACAACTTTAAATCCAGTGACAGTTCCTGTGGTACCAAAAACTCCAGAGGAACTAAAAGCGGATATTTTCAAGTATGAGTTTTACGATCCATTACAACAAAACGAAAAAGATTTTTTAACATCAAATAATCTAATTTACAAAGAAATCAAAAGTTATGTAACGGCAAGTATAAATCTGAATGATGATGGAGATTATATATCACAAGAAGTTGAAGATTTTGCATTGGAAGTAATCACTCGTGTAATGCAAAACCCTACCTTATTCACAAGTCTAAAACCATTCTTGATTGAAAAACAAATTGACGATTCAGCTTTAACTCCGTGTCAAAAAAATGTTTTAACCGCTATAAAAAGTACAACTGTTTCTGATATAGCAAAAGTTTTAGCAAAATTAGATGCAAATGGGAGTGTCTATAATACTATGATGAAAACCGAAACATTGCCAAACGGTAATACTAGTCCTGCAACAACTAAATGGAATTCTCCATATAATTATACTATTTACATTTCGCCTGACTATGCAGGCAAAACAAAACTTTTTATTGCATCGTTAATGTTTCATGAAGTTATTCATGCGTATTTTTTGAGCTTGTTTGATGATTATCATAATGCAAATCCTTCAAATGCAGGTTCGTATGATGATTTTCCATTTCTATTTGATTTATATGTCTTAAAAAAATATCCAGCATCAACAAGTGCTGTAGATATTCAACACCAACAAATGGCACAAAGTTATGTTGGTGCACTTGGAAGGGCTTTGCAAGAATATCAAACTGGAACACCAGTACCTACTGGAATAAATCCAGATCAAATTTATAATGATTTAGCATGGGGTGGATTAAATGGAACTCCTATTTTTGATACTACCTTTCCAATTGGCAATACCGATAGAGTGAGAATATTAAATCGTGCTGCTTGTGAACAGAATGGGACACCTATTGGACAAGGAACTCCAAATCAACAAAATCCAATTGGACAACCTTGTAATTAGTATAATCATGAAAAAAATAATTATATTTTTCTTTGGTCTTTTCTTCATTCTTTCTTGTTCAACAAAAAAGATTGATAAATCTAACCAAATAATTAAAAATATTTCTCCTCAACTATCACAATCAGAAACTAACATCGTGAGCGATTTTTTAAATGCTGAATTAGCAACTGAAAGATATAAAAACTATAGAAATTTAGAAATTGTTGTGATAGAAGAATCGCTAAAAAAATCCCAATCAATTGAAGCATATGAATTAAATTTTAATTATAAAGATTCTTGGGGTAAATTTAGTAATGAGTGGATTTTAGATTCCATTCAATTAAGGAAAGTAAAATCTGAATTAGAGAATGAATCTGTTTATTGTTGGAAAATTACTGACTTTAAAAATTATAAAGTATCATTAATGAAAAATAAAACTTTAAGAAATATTATAAACTCTGGTGAATATATAAATTTACCTGAAAAACTAATTTTATATCTCACTAAACCATTAATTATTGATGAGAATAATGCTTTAATCAGTTTTAATATTGGTTTGAGCAAATCTGGTTTTGGATCTTTAAATCATTATACTGCATTAATGAGAAAAGTAAACGATAAATGGGTTATTAGTGCTTCTTATGATGATGGTTTTTATTATTGATAAGCAATACTAGTTTTGGTCTTCGCCCAAAACTAGTATTTTTTTTTAAAACAAATGATAAAAATAGAAAAGGGAAAACCGATTCAACCCTGCACTATGCAAAATGAGTTGAAAAACAAACTAAAACCGAATGAAACAAAAAATGAGACAATTACTTTTAGCTATCATTACAGTACTATTACTGTATGGTTGCCAAGACGATTTTGAGGATCACAACACAGTCCCAAAACAAAGCATTACGTTAAAGAATTATACTTTAAAAGATGCAAGCAAAATACCACAATTTAAAATTGCAAATGTTAAGGCACAGAATGAATTAAGAAAAGCTAGTAAAAGCAACAAATCTTCATCTTCCAGAGAATCTGGAGATTTTATAGCAGTAGATTCAT